>NZ_JBITFD010000017.1:0-187338 GCF_044455765.1 Micromonospora sp. NPDC051141 | reverse complement strand
GACCGCGAGGGCGGTTTCCGTGGTGGTGACCGTGAGGGTGGTTTCCGGGGCGGTGACCGTCGTGAGGGTGGCTTCCGCCGTGACGATCGTGCCGGTGGCGCTTCCGGTGGCGACCGTCGTGAGAGCGGCTTCCGAGGCGGCGAGCGTCGCGAGGGTGGCTTCCGTGGTGGTGACCGCGAGGGCGGTTTCCGTGGTGGTGACCGTGAGGGTGGTTTCCGGGGCGGTGACCGTCGTGAGGGTGGCTTCCGCCGTGACGATCGTGCCGGCGGGACCTCCGGTGGCGACCGCCGCGAGGGTGGCTTCCGTGGTGGTGACCGCCGCGAGGGCGGCTTCGGCGGTGGCGAGCGTCGCGAGGGTGGTTTCCGTGGTGGTGACCGTCGTGAGGGCGGCTTCCGCCGTGACGATCGTGCCGGCGGGACCTCCGGTGGCGACCGCCGCGAAGGCGGCTTCCGTGGCGGCGAGCGCTCGGGTGGTTTCCGGGGCGGTGACCGTGACGGCGGCTTCCGGGGTGGTGACCGTGAGGGTGGTTTCCGGGGTGGTGACCGCCGCGAGGGCGGCTTCGGCGGTGGCGACCGCCGTGAAGCTGGCTTCCGTCGTGACGACCGTGGAGGTGACCGCCGGGAGGGCGGTTACCGCGGTGGGCGTACCGAGCGGGACGGGGAGCGCCGTGGCTACGGCGACCGGCCGGACCGGGACGACCGTCGGCCGGGCAGCTTCGGCCCGCAGCGCGAGCGTCAGGACGAGCGGGGCGAGGGACGTACCGGAGAGGCGCCGGAGCTGCCGGACGACGTGGTCGCGAGCGACCTCGACTCGACCGTGCGGGCGGAGCTTCTTTCGCTCGCCAAGCCGGTGGCGGAGACCGTCGCCCGGCACCTGGTCGCGACCGGCCTGCTGATCGACGAGGACCCGACGCTGGCGTTGGCGCACGCGATGGCGGCCCGGCGGCTGGCCTCGCGGATCGCCGCGGTGCGGGAGGCGGTCGGGCTGGCCGCGTACCACTCGGGGGAGTGGCAGACGGCCATCGCCGAGCTGCGGACGTACCACCGGATGACCGGCCTGCAGAGCCACCTCGCGGTGCTGGCCGACTGTGAGCGGGCGCTGGGCCGGCCGGAGCGGGCGATCGACCTGTTCCGTGGGGCGGATCAGGCCAAGCTCGACCAGGCCGTCGCCATCGAGCTGCTGATCGTGGCCGCCGGCGCGCGTGGCGACCTGGGCCAGAAGGACGCGGCCGTGGCGATGCTCCAGGTTCGCGAGCTGACCGCCGAGTCGGCCGAGCCGTGGGCGGCCCGGCTGCGCTACGCGTACGCGGACGCGCTGCTCGCGGTGGGTCGGCGCGAAGAGGCGCGCGAGTGGTTCTCCCGCGCCTCTGACATCGACTCCGACGGTGAGACCGATGCCGCCGAGCGGCTGCTGGAGCTCGACGGCGTGGTCATCGAGGGCGACGACGAGGACGACGAGTCGGACGACGGTCCGACCGGCACCGACTCCTCGGCCACGCACGGTGACTCCGACGACGAGGACGACCTCGACGAGGACGACGACGACGACCTCGACGACGACGAGGACGACGACCTCGACCGGGACGAGGACGAGGACGACGACCTCGACGAGGACGACACCCCGGACGGCGACCGCGCCGACGCGTCCGGTGCCGGCGACGCGGCTCGGGCCGGGTACCGGGACCGCGACGCCGCCGACCTGACCGACGACGAGCTGACCGACGACGAGGCCGACTCGCTCGCCGCCACCGGCGACGCCCCCGCCGACCAGGCGGAGAACCGGCCGCCGACGGCCGGCGGGCACGCGCCGGGCGGGGACGAGGCGGCGGAGCGCCGGTGAGCGGGCACGCCGGGGACACCGACACCGGTTCCGGGGTGGAGCGGGCCGGTGCCGACCGCGCCGGAGCGGACGGGCGGCTGGTCGACGGGTACGCCCTGGTGGTCTTCGACCTGGACGGGGTCATCTACCTGATCGACCGGCCCATCCCCGGCGCGGTCGAGGCGGTCGGGCGGCTGCGGGCCGAGGGGCGGGCGGTCGCGTACGCGACGAACAACGCCTCGCGCCGGTCCAGCGAGGTGGCCGACCTGCTCACCGGCATGGGTGTGCCGGCCGAGCCGGTGGAGGTGCTGACCTCCGCGGCCGCCACCGCCGAGCTGCTCCGGGACCGGTTGCCGGCCGGGGCGCCGGTGCTGGTGGTCGGCGCGGAGGCGCTGCGGGCGGAACTGCGTGCGGTGGGCCTGCGGCCGGTGTCGACGGTCGACGAGGAGCCGGCCGCCGTGGCCCAGGGCTACGGTCCGGAGGTCGGCTGGGCCGAGCTGGCCGAGGCGTCCCTGGCGGTGCGGGCGGGCGCGCCCTGGTACGCCACGAACACCGACCGTACGCTGCCCAGCCCGCGGGGACCGTTGCCCGGGAACGGCTCCCTGGTGGCGGTGCTGCGTACCGCGCTGGGCCGGGATCCCGACGTGGTGGTGGGCAAGCCGGAACCGGCGCTGTTCGCCACCGCCGCGCGCCGCGCCGGAACCGGGCGCACGCTCGTGGTGGGCGACCGGCTGGACACCGACATCGAGGGGGCCCGCCGGGCCGGGCTGGACAGCCTGCTGGTGCTGACCGGGGTGAGCGACGCGGCCGAGTTGCTGGCGGCGCCCGAGTCGCGCCGGCCGGCGTACGTCTCCTTCGACCTGGCGGGGCTCTTCGACGCGGCGGCCGTGGTGGCGGTGCCCGGCCGGCCCGAGGCCGGCGGCTGGTCGGTGACGGCGACCGACGGGGAGCTGGTTCTCGACGGGGCGGGACGGCCGTTGGACGCGCTTGCGGCGCTCTGCGCGGTGGCCTGGTCGACGGCGGCCGACCCGCGGGTGCGGGCCGCGTCCCCGGCGGCGGCGGAGGCGCTCGCCGCGTTCGGGCTCGACCGCGTCGACGGCTGAGCCGGGCGGCCGGGGCCCCGTCGGGGGCGAGCGCCCCGGCGACGGCGTCGGTCAGAGCAGTTTGCGGAGTTTCATCAGGTCGAACGGGTTCGCCTTGACGGATACCCGGCGGGACGCCACCGCCGACATGATGTCGAGCTTGCCGTGCACCAGGGCGATCAGGTCGTCGCTGGCGATGCTCAGCGCGATCTTGGCCTTCGGGTCGTCGCCGTCGGTCAGCCCGACCAGCCGGCCGCCTTCCAGCCGACCGTGGAACGCGGTGCCGAGGTCGGTGATCCGGCAGGCCAGGCTGCGGTCGAGATCGATCTTGCCCTGCGCCTCGGCGTGCCGGTCCAGCCGGTCGGCCAGGTCCTGCAACGCCTGGCGGCATTCGTCCACGCTGGCCACATCGTCTCCTCACCGTGAGCCATGCCGTTTCCCCGGCACCGTACCGCAATGGTTCGTCCCCGGTGCCCGGTAGCGTGGCACCTGCACACCTCGCCCCGTGGAAGGACTCAGGCATGCAGGACGCGTGGCGCGCCTACCTCTCGCTGGCCATGGGCCTGACGGAGGCGCCCCGGAAGAAGGCGCAGGACGCGGTGATGCGCGTCGTCGGTCAGGGCGGCGCGACGGCCGGTCAGCTCCAGTCGCTCGCCGAGGAGTTGGTCGCCACCGGCCTGGCGAACCGGGAGGCGCTGACCAAACTGGTCCGCTTCGAGGTCGACCGGGCGCTGGGCGCGGTCGGGCTGGCCACCGCCGACGAGGTCGCCGAGCTGACCCGGCGCGTGCACGACCTGGAACGGCAGTTGCGCGAGGCGCGCACGCCCGTCGAGCCGACGACCACGTCCGCACCGGCGTCGACCGCCTCAGGCTCGACCGCCTCAGGCTCGACCGCCTCAGGCTCGACCGCCTCAGGCTCGACCGCCTCAGGCTCGACCGCCTCAGGCTCGACCGCATCGGAGCCGACCGCGCCGGCGTCGAGCGGGACCGAGCCGGCCGCGGCCACGCCGGGCGGCCCCCCGGCGACCAAGGCGGTCGCAAAGAAGGCGGTGGCCAGGAAGGCGGTGGCGCGCAAGCCCGCGGCCACGGTGGCGCGCACACCGGCAAATGAGCCGTCGGCAAACGAGCCGTCGGCGAACGAGTCGCCGGCCGACGAGTCGCCGGCCGCGTCCGCCCGGCCGGCGCGGAAGGCCACCGGCCGCCGGGCGGACGGCTCGTGAGCGCGCCCTACCGGCCCGGTCCGCCGCCGAATCCACGGCCCGGTCCGCCCCCGGGGGTACGCTCCGCGCCGGTCGAGGAGGTCGGCGAGGCGCGGCACCCGGCGGTGGACGCCGCGGTGCGGGGCATGGCGAACGCGGAGGCGCTCGCCCCGGCGGACCAGATCGCCCAGTACGAGGCGGCGTACGAGACGCTGCGCGAGACCCTGGCCGGCATCGACCAGGCCTGAGCAGAGGCGGAGAACGGACACCGATGGCTCGTCGTACCCGACTGGACGCCGAACTCGTCCGCCGCGGTCTGGCCCGCTCCCGTGAGCAGGCCGCCGCGCTGGTGGAGGCCGGTCGCGTCCAGTTGCGCGGGGTGCCGGCCCGCAAGCCCGCCGCCATGGTCGACCCGGCCGACCCGCTGCTGGTCACCGGCGAGGACCCGACCGAGGAGTACGTCTCCCGGGGCGGCCACAAGCTGGCCGGCGCGCTGGCCGCGTTCGGGCCGGGCGGGCTGGTGGTGACCGGCCGGCGCTGCCTGGACGCGGGCGCCTCCACCGGCGGCTTCACCGACGTGCTGCTGCGCGCCGGCGCGGCCGAGGTGGTGGCCGTGGACGTCGGCTACGGGCAGCTCGCCTGGCCGCTGCGCACCGACGAGCGCGTCCGCGTCCTCGAGCGCACCAACGTGCGTACCCTCACGCCGGAGACGATCGGCGGTCCGGTCGACCTGACGGTGGCCGACCTGTCGTTCATCTCGCTGCGTCTGGTGCTGCCCGCGCTGGCCGGCTGCACCGGGCCCGACGGCGACCTGGCGCTGATGGTCAAGCCGCAGTTCGAGGTGGGCAAGGAGCGGGTCGGCGCCGGCGGGGTGGTGCGGGACCCGGCGCTGCGCGCCGAGGCGGTGCTCGACGTGGCCGCCGCCGCCGCGCGGCTCGGTCTCGGCCTGGCCGACGTGGCGGCCAGCCCGCTGCCCGGGCCGAGCGGCAACGTCGAGTTCTTCGTATGGTTGCGCCGGGACGCGCCCGCCGCCGATTCCGACCGGGTACGCACGGTGGTGGCCGCGGGTCCGCAGGGAGCCGCCGCGACGGCGGCCACGAGCGAGGAGGTGTCCGGGTGAGTCGCACCGCGCTGCTGGTGACGCACACCGGCCGTCGACGCAGCACCGAGCACGCCCGGGCGGTCGCCGCCGACCTGATCGCGAACGGGTTCGAGGTCCGGGTGGTGGCCGAGGAGGCCGACGACCTCGACCTGCCGGGCGTGGTGCCGGTGACCGGTCCGGAGGCGGCCGAGGGCGCGGAGATCGTGTTCGCGCTGGGCGGGGACGGCACGTTCCTGCGCGCCGCCGAGTTGGCCCGTCCGACCAAGGCGCCGCTGCTCGGCATCAACCTCGGCAAGGTCGGCTTCCTGGCCGAGGCGGAGATGAACGACCTGGACGCCGCGGTGCGGGACGTGGTGGCACGTAACTACACGGTGGACGAGCGGTTGACCCTCGACGTGACCGCCGAGTTCGACGACGGGCCGACCATCGAGTCGTGGGCGCTCAACGAGATCAGTGTGGAGAAGGGCGAGCGGGCCCAGATGCTGGAGCTGCTCGTCGACGTCGACGGTCGGCCGCTGTCCCGGTACGGGTGCGACGGCGTGGTCTGCGCGACCCCGACCGGCTCCACCGCGTACGCGTTCTCCGGCGGCGGGCCGGTGGTCTGGCCCGAGGTGGAGGCGCTGCTGCTGGTGCCGATCAGCGCGCACGCGTTGTTCAGCCGTCCACTGGTCACGGCGCCGACCTCCACGTTCGTCATCACCGTCGATCCGTTCACCACGCTCGCGGTGCTCTGCTGCGACGGCCGGCGGGTCTACGACCTGCCACCCGGCGCCCGGGTCACGGTGCGTCGGGGCGCGTTGCCGGTGCGCATCGTGCGGCTGCGGGACCGCCCGTTCACCGATCGGCTGGTGGCCAAGTTCGACCTGCCCGTGCAGGGCTGGCGCGGCAACCGCCGCTGATCGACGGCTCAGCTTCGGTGCCCGGTACGCCGCGGCGCGTTACGGTGGAAGGGACGGGCCGCGTCGAGGTGAGTCCGGGCGCGGCGGTGAGGCCCGCCGACTCGGAGGTGGCGTGGCCCGGCGGTCGCGGGTTCGGCCAGGGGTGGTCGGAGCCGCGACGGTCGGGGTGCCGGAGCGCCGTGGCCGGCCGCGGCGGGCGGACCGGCACGTCCGGCCCGGTCGGGTGTCGACCCCGGTCGGGCCGACAGGTCGTTGAGCCGCCGCCGGAGGAAGCGGCGGCGCACGAGCTGGCCGACGCCCGGCGCCCCGACTCTCCACACCCACCCCCATTGCCGAGCGCGCTGTTTCCCGGAAAGAGTGGCTATCCGGCGCCGGATAGCCACTCTTTCCGGGAAAGCGCAGAGCGACCGACGCCGGTCACCGTGCCGGCTGGTCAACTGTCACCCGGCGGGGCTACTGTCGGGTGCTGTGCTGGAAGAGCTGCGCATCACCGGACTGGGCGTCATCGAGGACACCACGCTGCCGTTGGCCGGGGGGATGAACGTCATCACCGGCGAGACCGGCGCCGGCAAGACCATGGTGGTGACCGGCCTCGGCCTGCTCTTCGGCGGCCGGGCCGACGCGGGTCGGGTGCGGGCCCAGCCGGGCCGCGCGGTGGTGGAGGGGCGGCTGCGGCTGCGCGGCCGGGTGGCCGAGGCGGTGCACGCCCGCATCATCGACGCCGGCGGCGAGCCCGACGAGGACGGCTCACTGCTGCTCAGCCGCACCGTCACGATCGAGGGGCGCTCGCGGGCCCACCTGGGCGGGCGCAGCATGCCGGTGGCGACGCTCGGCGAGGTCGGCGAGCAGGCGCTGGCGGTGCACGGCCAGTCCGACCAACTGCGCCTGCTGCGTCCGGCCGAGCAGCGGGCCGCGCTCGACCGGTTCGCCGGCGCCGAGCACGAGAAGCTGCTGGACGCGCTGCGCGAGACGTACGCGCGGTGGCGGGCGGTGGTCGACGACCTGGCCGACCGGCGGCGCAACGCCCGTGAGCGCAACCAGGAGGCCGACCTGCTCCGGCTCGGTCTCGACGAGATCACCCGGGTCGATCCGCAGCCGGGGGAGGACGACGAGCTGAAGGCGGAGGCGCAGCGGCTGGAGCACGCCGAGGGGCTGCGCACCGCGGCGCAGGTGGCCCAGCAGTGCGTGGCCGGCGGTGTGGAGGCGGCCGACGACACGCCCGACGTGGCCGTGCTGCTCGGCACCGCCCGCCGCACGCTGGAGGCGCAGGCCGGCACCGACCCGGCGCTCGGTGAGCTGGCGGCCCGGCTGGAGGAGGTCGCCACGCTGGTCACCGACGTGGCCGCCGAGCTGTCCACCTACCTGACCGCGCTGGACGCCGATCCGGCCCGGCTGGAGACGATCTACGAGCGACGGGCCGCGCTGCGCGGGCTCACCCGCAAGTACGCCGACGACGTGGACGGTGTGGTGGCCTGGGCCGAGCGGGCCCGCGTCCGGCTGTCCGAACTGGACACCTCCGACGAGTTGCTGGACGAGCTGGACCGGGAGGCGGCCCGCCTCGCCGGTGAGGTGGCCGACCTCGCCGGTCGGGTCTCCGCCTCCCGGCAGGAGGCCGCCGGTCGCTTCGCCGAGCAGGTCACCGTCGAGTTGGCCGGGCTGGCCATGCCGCACGCCCGGATCGAGGTGGCGGTGCTGCCGCGGGCGACCGGTCGGTCCGAGCCGAGCCTGTCGGTCAACGGCGTCGAGGCGGGCGTCGGCGCGGACGGCGCCGACGAGGTCGAGCTGCGGCTGTTGGCCCATCCCGGCGCGCCGTCGTTGCCGTTGCAGCGGGGCGCCTCCGGTGGTGAGCTGTCCCGGGTGATGCTCGCCATCGAGGTGGTCTTCGCCGGTTCCGGCGGTCCGCCCACGCTTGTCTTCGACGAGGTGGACGCCGGTGTCGGCGGGCAGGCGGCGGTGGAGATCGGCCGGCGGCTGGCCCGGCTGGCGCGCAGCCACCAGGTGCTCGTGGTGACCCACCTGCCGCAGGTGGCCGCGTTCGCGGACCGGCACCTCGTGGTGGCGAAGGACACCGGGGGCGCGGTGACCACCAGCGGCGTCCGCGTGGTGGAGGACACCGAGCGGGCCCGGGAGCTGGCCCGGATGCTCGCCGGTTTGCCGGACTCCGATCTGGGTATCGCCCACGCCGAGGAACTCCTGGCCGTGGCGGCCAAGGAACGGCGTCCGTGATACCCCGATTGTGAGCGCAAGCACACCGGGGCGCGTCCCGGTGTGCTTCCCTGGGTAGGCGGCCCTGCTCAGGCATGTCGCGACAGCAGAACCTGCCCCACATGCCAGGATGGTCACGATGCGTCTACCCACACTGCGCCGGACCCGGAACGCGGAACCGGGCTCGATCCTCGGCACCGCGCGCCTCGACCGCCGGACGAAACGGCTGGTCGGCCGCCTGCGTCCGGGTGACATCGCGGTCATCGACCACGTCGACCTGGACCGGGTGGCGGCCGACTCGCTCGTCGCGGTCGGCGTGGCCGCGGTGCTGAACGCCAAGCCGTCGGTGTCCGGGCGCTATCCCAACCTCGGCCCCGAGGTGCTGGTCTCGGCCGGCATCCCGCTCCTGGACGACCTCGGCGAGGGCGTCTTCGAGCAGGTCCGCGAGGGCGATCTGGTGCGCATCGAGGGCAACACCGTCTTCGTGGGCACGGAGCCGGTCGCGCACGGCGCGCTCCAGGACGCGGAGACGGTCGGCAAGTCGATGGCCGACGCCCGCGAGGGCCTGTCGGTGCAGTTGGAGGCGTTCGCCGCCAACACGATGGACTACCTCCGGCAGGAACGCGACCTGCTGCTCGACGGCGTCGGCGTGCCGGAGATCCAGACCCAGATGCAGGGCCGGCACTGCCTGATCGTGGTCCGGGGCTACGACTACAAGGCCGACCTGGACGTGCTGCGGCCCTACATCCGCGAGTTCAAGCCGGTGCTGATCGGCGTGGACGGCGGGGCCGACGCGCTGGTCGAGGCCGGCTACACCCCCGACATGATCATCGGCGACATGGACTCGGTCACCGACGACGTGCTGCGCTGCGGCGCCGAGGTGATCGTGCACGCCTACCCGGACGGGCGGGCCCCCGGGCTGGCCCGGGTCAACGGCCTGGGCGTGCCCGCGATCACGTTCCCGGCGGCGGCCACCAGCGAGGACCTGGCCATGCTGCTGGCCGACGAGAAGGGCGCCTCGCTGCTGGTGGCCGTCGGCACCCACGCGACCCTGGTGGAGTTCCTCGACAAGGGCCGGGGCGGCATGGCGTCGACGTTCCTCACCCGGCTGAAGGTGGGCGGCAAACTGGTCGACGCCAAGGGCGTCAGCCGGCTCTACCGACAGAGCATCTCCGGGTCCTCGCTGCTGCTGCTGGTCCTCTCGGCGGTCGCCGCGATGGCCTCCGCGGTGGCCGTCTCCACCGTCGGGAAGGCGTATTTGGGCGTGGTCTCCGAATGGTGGGACAATTTCGTGTTCCAGCTCGGCCAGCTCTTCTAGCTCCCCCGACGATCAAGAGGCTGCAAGCGTGATCAACTTCCGCTACCACGTGGTGTCCCTGACCGCGGTCTTCCTTGCGCTGGCGATCGGCCTGGTGGTCGGCACAGCCGCCCTCAACGGCCCGGTGGCCGACTCGCTCCGGGAGAACGTCAACGGCCTGCGCAAGGACAACTCGCTGATGCGCCAGTCGGTCAACGACATGCAGAAGCAGCTGGAGACCGAGGAGGACTTCGTCGGCGAGATGGCGCCGCTCGTCCTGACCGGCAAGCTGACCGGCCGGCGGGTGGTGGTGCTCACGCTGCCCAGCGGCCGGGACCAGACCGAGGGCGTGGTGAAGATGCTCCGTACCGCCGGCGCGGACGTCACCGGCCGGGTCACCGTGCAGGACAAGTTCGTCAACCCGGACAGCAACAACAACCTGCTGGAGCTGGCCGTCACCGCCGCCCGTCCGAACAGCGCCCCCACAGCCAACCTGCCCGGCAACGGGCACGGCGTGGAGACCTCCAGCGCGTTGCTGGCCAACGTCCTGCTGGAACGCCCGGCGGGCAGCCCGACGGTCAGCGAGGCGGACCGGCGCAGCGTGCTCCAGAAGTACGCGGAGGCCGGCTACCTCACCCCGGAGGACCGGATCACCGGCGCCGCCGAGGCGGTGGTGCTGGTCACCGGCCAACCGTACGTGGACAAGGACTCGGCCAAGAAGGACGAGTCGGTGGTGAAGGTCGCCGAGCAGTTCGACCGCGCCGGGGCGGTCGTGGTCGCGGGCATGGGCTCGACCGGCGGCAACCTGGTGGCCGTGGTCCGTGGCGACCCGGTGCTGTCGCAGACCATCTCCACCGTCGACAACGCCAACACCGTGCAGGGACAGCTGGTCACCAGCCTCGCCCTGGCCGAGCAGCTCACCGGGAAGAAGGCCGGCCAGTACGGCGTGGGCGACAACGCCGCCTCCCGGCTGCCTAAACTGCCCGAGTGATCGCGCCCGGGCCGTCCGGTCCGTGCCGCGCCGCGTGGGAGATCCGGATCGGAGGGGTCGCGTGAGACTGGGTCGGCTGCTGACCGTGGGCGCGGGGGTGCTGGCCGCCCGCTACGCGCTTCGGGAGGTGCGCACGTCACCGAGCGCGCCGGCGCTGGAGCGCACCAACTTCCGGGGTCGCACGGTGACCCTGGCCGCCGGCCCGGCCCTGGCCGTGGGCGCCGCCACCGCGGGCGCGCTCGGCGCCGGCAGCGCCCCGGCCGGCGCCGCCGCGCTGCTGGCCGGCGTCGGCGCGGGCGCGGTCGGGCTCTACGACGACGTGGTCGGCGCGCGCCCGGAGCAGAAGGCCACGAAGGGCTTCGCCGGTCACCTCGCCGCGCTGCGCGAGGGGCGGGTCACCGCCGGGCTGGTCAAGGTCGCCGGGGTGGGCGCCGCCGGGCTCGGCGCCGCGGCGCTGCTCGCCGCCGACCGGCGGGTCGCCGCCCATCCGCGCCGCCAACGGGCCGGCGCGTTCGGCCGCGGGGTCGACGTGCTGCTCGGCGCCGGCGTGGTGGCCGGCACCGCCAACCTGGTCAACCTGCTCGACCTGCGCCCCGGCCGGGCGCTGAAGTCCGGCCTGCTGCTCGGCGCGCCGCTGTCCACCGGCCCGCACGGCGGCATCGCGGCCGGCGCGGTCGGCGCCGCCGCCGGCCTGCTGCGCGAGGACCTGGGCGAGCGGGTGATGGTCGGCGACAGCGGCGCCAACGCGCTCGGCGCGCTGCTCGGCGTGAGCCTCGCCGCGCGTACCGGGCCGCTCGGGCGGGCCGGGGTGCTGGCCGTGCTCGCCGCGCTCACCGCCGCCAGCGAGAAGGTCAGCTTCACCCAGGTCATCCACCGGACCCCGGGGTTGCGGCACCTCGACGAGCTGGGCCGGCTCGCCGACTGACGTGACGAAACCGGCACCCCTCGCCGCCGTCGGCCGTGTCGCCGGGGCGGCTGCCCTCATCGCCGTGCTCACCGTCGTCAGTCGGCTCGCCGGCTTCGGTCGCACCGCGGTGTTCACCTGGACGCTCGCCCCCACCGACCTCGGTGGCGCCTACCTGGTGGCGAACTACGTCCCGAACGTCATCTTCGAGATCGTCGCCGGTGGGGCGCTGGCCAGTCTGGTCGTACCGCTGCTGGCCGGCGCCGTCGCCGCGGGCGACCGGCGGGCGGTGGCCGCCACCACCGGGGCGCTGCTGACCTGGACGCTGAGCCTGCTGGTCCCGCTGGCGGTGCTGGTGGCGCTGCTCGCCGAGCCGCTGACCGGCCTGCTCGGGCACGGCCTGGACCCGGTCCAGCAGGCGGCCGGCGCGCGGATGCTGCGGGTCTTCGCGCCCCAGTTGCCGCTCTACGGCGTGGGCATCGTGCTCACCGGGGTGCTCCAGGCGCACCGCCGGTTCGCCTGGCCGGTGCTCGCGCCGCTACTGTCCAGCGTCACCGTCATCGCGGTCTACCTCACCTTCACCGCCGCCGAGGGGCGGCGGGCCGGCATCGGCGAGGTGGGCCGCGGCGGGGAACTGCTGCTCTCCGTCGGCACCACGCTCGGCGTGGTGGTGCTCTCGCTGTCCCTGCTGATCCCGCTGCGCCGGCTGCGGCTGCGACCCCGCTGGGGCTACCGCTTCCCGGTGGACGCCCGGGCCCGGGTCGGCGGCCTGGTGGCCGCCGGGGTGGTCACCGTGACCGCCCAGCAGGTCGCCCTGGTCGTCACGCTCAACCAGGTCACCTACGGCCGGGTCGCCGACGTCGGGGTCTACAACCTGGCCCAGACCGTCTACTTCCTGCCCTGGTCGGTGCTGGCGGTGCCGCTCGCGGTGGCCGCGTACCCGACGTTGGTGGCGGCCCGGGCCCGCGGCGACGAACGCGCCTACCGGGACACCCTCGCCCCGGCCGCGCGCGGGGTGGTGCTGTTCAGCCTGCTCGGCGCCGCCGCGCTGGCCGGCACCGCGATCCCGGTCGGGCACTTCTTCTTCGCCGACCCGGTGGACGCGCGGACCGCCGCGGCCGGCATCGCCGGCTTCGCCCCCGGCCTGCTCGGCTACGGACTGTTCGCGGTGCTCACCCGGGCGCTCTACGCACGCGACGAGACCCGCTCGGCCACGGTCGCCACCGCGCTCGGCTGGCTGAGCGTGCCCGCGCTGGCGGTCCTGGCCGGCCAGGCGTTGCCGCTGGCCGACCGGGTGCCGGCGGTGACGCTTGCCACGTCCGCCGGCATGCTGCTGCTCGGCGCGCTGCTGGTCGCCGCCGTGCGGCGCGCCGCCGGCCCGGAGGCGCTGGCCGGCATCGGCCGGGCCGGCGCGGCCGGGCTGCTGGCCGCCGCGGTCGCCGCCGCGGGTGGGGTGGCCACCGCCCGCTGGCTGGAGCGGCTGGGGGACGGGACCCCGACGACGCTCGCGGCCCTCGCGCAGGGCATGCTGTCCGGGGTCGTGGTGGGCGTCCTGTTCCTCGCCGTCGCCTGGCTGACCGACGCCCGCGACCTACGGCCGCTGCTCGCGGCCGTGACCCGCCGGCTGCGTCGCCGGCGACCGGCCGACGACCCGCCGGCGGAGCAGCACCCCGGCGAGCGGGGCGACGGAAAGGAGATCGTTTCCTCATGACGGACGCCTCGCCGGCACCGCGCTGGCCCGGGTCGGTCGCGCTGGTGCTCGCCTCCAGCACCGGCGGGGTGGGGCAGCACGTCCGCTCGGTCGCCCGCGGACTGACCGAGGCCGGCGCGTCGGTGCTGGTCTGCGGACCGGCCGCCACCCAGGAGCAGTTCGACTTCACGCAGACGGGCGCCCGGTTCACGCCGGTGGAGATCCCGGCCAGCCCCACCCCCGGGGACGCGCGCGCGGTCGGCGCGCTGCGCCGGGCGCTGGCGGAGACGCCTGTCGACGTGGTGCACGCGCACGGCCTGCGCGCCGGCCTGGTGGCCGCGCTCGCCCGGCCCACCGCCCCACTGGTGGTCACCTGGCACAACGCGGTGCTCGCCGGCGGGTTGCGCGGCGCGGCGTCCCGGCTGGTGGAGCGCGTCGTCGCCCGTTCCGTACGGGTCGCGCTGGGCGCCTCCGCCGACCTGGTCGAGCGGGCCGCCGCGTTGGGCGCCGCCGACGCCCGGCTGGCGCCGGTCGCCGCGCCGACGCTGCCCCCGCCGGGGCGCCGTCGCGCCGCGGTACGGGCCGAGTTCGGCGTCACCGCCGACCGCCCGCTGATCCTGTCGGTGGGCCGGCTGCACCCGCAGAAGCGGTACGACGTGCTGATCGACGCCGCCGCCCGCTGGCGGACCCGGGTCCCCGCCCCGGTTGTGGTGATCGCCGGCAGTGGACCCGCCTACCTGCCGCTGGCGGCGCGGATCTCGGCCGCCCGGGCGCCGGTGACCCTGCTGGGGCACCGCACCGACGTGGCCGACCTGCTGGCCGGCGCCGACCTGGCGGTGGTCACCAGCGACTGGGAGGCCCGCCAACTGTTCGCCCAGGAGGCGCTGCGCGCCGGTGTGCCGCTGGTGGCGACCGCGGTCGGCGGCCTGCCGGAGCTGGTCGGCGACGCCGCGGTGCTGGTCCCGGCCGGCGACGTGGACGCGGTCGACGCGGCGGTGCGGGAGCTGCTCGACGACGCGGCCCGCCGCGCCGAGCTGGGCCGCCGGGGCGCGGCCCGCGCCGCGACCTGGCCCACCGAGGCGGACACCGTGGCCTCGCTCGCCGACCTGTACGCCGAGTTGACGCCGCAGCATTCGCCGGGGAACCGCTGATGCTGCGCCGACTGACCCCGGTGCTGCTGACCCTGGTGGTGGTGGCCCTGGGCATCACCGCGCTGGCCGCCCGCCCGGACGACGGCGGGCCCCGGCGCAGCGCCGACTTCGTGGTGCTGGTCGGCGCGGCGGGCCTGCGCTGGGACGACGTGGATCCGCGGAACACGCCGACGCTGTGGCGGATGGCCGAGCAGGGCGCGATCGGTTCCCTCTCGGTGCGTTCCGCGCACCGCCCCACCTGCCCGGTGGACGGCTGGTTGACGCTCGGCGCGGGCAACTTCGCGGCCTGGAACGGCAGCCGTCCCGGCGGCGGCTGCCCGGCCACCGGGGTGACCGTCGAGCAGCCCGACGGGATCGGTGCGAACCTGCCCGACCAGCCGGGCGTCGTCGCCCACAACCAGGAGAAGCTCGCCTGGGGCGCGGTGCCGGGCGCGCTGGCCGAGTCGGTGCGCTGTTCGGTGGCGGTCGGGCCGGGTGCGGCGGTGGCCGCCGCCCGCCCGTTCGGCCGGGTCGACAGGTACGAGCCGGCGCTGCCCGACGACCCGGCGGAGCTGCTCGGCTCCTGCGTGCTGAGCATCGTCGACGTGGGCACTGTCGACGACGACGACCCGGCCGTCCGGGCCGCCCAGGCGCGCCAGGCCGACGCCCGGCTCGCCCGGGTGCTCGCCGCCCGGCCGCCGCGCTCGCTGGTGCTGGTGGCCGGCGTCTCCGACACCGACTCGCCGGCGCGGCTGCACGTCGCCGTCGCGGACGGTCCCGGCTGGGACGGCGGCTGGCTGACGTCGCCGAGCACCGCCCGGGCCGGCTACCTGCAACTGGTCGACCTGGCCCCGACCGCGCTCGCCGCGCTGGGCCGGCCGATGCCGGAGCGGCTGTTCCTCGGCCGGCCCGCGGTGACCGTCGACGACCGGCCGGACGACCTGCCGGAGGCGATCACGGCACCGGCCGACGCCGACCGGGAGGCGGCGGCCCAACGCCGGGTCGCCGGCTGGTTCTTCACGCTGCTCGCCGCCGCCCAGATGGCTCTCGCGGTGGCGGTGCTGCCGCTGCTGCGGCGGGCCCGCCGGCTTGCCGGGCCGCACGGGCCGGAGCCGGTGTCCCGGCGGGTGGTCGCGGTGGTGGAGCTGCTGCTGGTCGCCGCCGCGTTGGCGGTGCCGGCGGCGCTGCTGGCCGACGCGGTGCCCTGGTGGCGCGGGACGCACGCGGGCTGGTGGTTCGCCTCGGTGACCGCCCTGCTCATCGTCGGCGGCACGGCGTTGGTCCGGTTCGCGCCCGGGCACGACCGCACGCTCGGGCCGCTCGGCGCGGTCGCCGGGCTGGCCACGCTGGTGGTCGGCGTGGACGTGCTGACCGGGTCCCGGCTGCAACTCAACGGCGTGGTGGGGTACTCCGCGCTGGAGGGCGGCCGGTACGCCGGCCTGGGCACGGTCGGCCTGGGCGTGTTCATCGCCGGGTCGCTGCTCTGCGGGGGCTGGCTGGCCCAGCGGGTCCGCCGCACCTGGCGGCCGACCGTGATGGTGGCCGTGGCCGGCACCGCGGTGGTGATCGTGGGCAGCCCGTATCTGGGCGCGGACTCGATCGGCGCGATCGCGCTCACCGCCGGAGTGAGCGTGGCCGCGGCGATCTGCGGCGGGGGCTGGCTGACCGTCAGCCGCCTCGCCTGGGCCACCATGGCCGGGCTGGCCGTCACCATCGGCTTCGCGCTGGTCGACCTGGGCCGGCCGGCGGCCGAGCGGGGCAGCCTGGGTCGTTTCCTGGCGGCGCTCGGGGACGGCACCGGCGGCCTGACCGTGCATCGGTCCAGCACCTCGAACTTCCAGACGTTGGTGAACAGCCCGCTGACCGTGCTCGCCCTGGCCGGGGCCGCGCTGGTCTGGCTGGCGCTGCTCCAGCCGTGGGGCGGGCTGATGCGGCTGTTCGGCATCTACCCGGCGATCCGGGCGGCGATGGCCGGCACCGGCGTGGCCGCCGGGCTGGGCGGCGTGCTGGGCGGCTCCGCGCTGGACGTGGCCGGCGCGGCCGGCGCGCTGGTGGTGCCGATGGCGGCGTTGGCCGCGCTGCGGGTGCTCGACCACTCCACCGACCGCACACTGCCGGACAGCGGCCGGCCCGGGGGAGAGGGCGGCGGGGCGTCGTCGGACGGGTCCGGTCCCGGTGGCGCGGGCCCGGCGGGTCCGGGGGCGACCGCGGCGGCCACGGCGCCGGGCGCAGCCACCCCCGCGCACCGGAGTTGATCATGGGCGACGGGGCCCCACGTGCGCCGACAGCGGGTGCGACGCCGGCTCACGGTCCGGATGGTGTTACCGTGGAATCCCGTGGATCGCGTGATCACTTGTCTGATCGGCACGGCGGTTCGCACGACCGCTACGGACGACACGGGAGCAGGCCTTGGCCCCTTCAGCACGGACGACCAGGCACATTTTCGTCACCGGGGGAGTCGCCTCCTCGCTGGGCAAGGGCCTCACCGCCTCCAGCCTCGGCAACCTGCTGACCGCGCGCGGGCTGCGCGTGGTGATGCAGAAGCTCGACCCGTACCTGAACGTCGATCCCGGCACGATGAACCCGTTCCAGCACGGCGAGGTGTTCATCACCGAGGACGGGGCGGAGACCGACCTCGACGTCGGCCACTACGAGCGGTTCCTCGACCGTGACCTCTCCGGCAAGGCGAACGTCACCACCGGGCAGATCTACTCGGCGGTGATCGCCAAGGAACGGCGCGGCGAATACCTGGGCGACACGGTCCAGGTCATCCCGCACATCACCAACGAGATCAAGGCCCGGATCCTCGGCATGGCCGACCCGGACGCCGACGGCCAGGTGCCGGACGTGGTGATCACCGAGGTCGGCGGCACGGTCGGCGACATCGAGTCGCTGCCGTTCCTGGAGTCGATCCGCCAGATCCGGCACGACCTGGGCCGGGACAACTGCTTCTACCTGCACGTGTCGCTGGTGCCCTACCTGGCGCCGTCGGGCGAGCTGAAGACCAAACCGACCCAGCACTCGGTGGCGCAGCTGCGCAGCATCGGCATCCAGCCCGACGCGCTGGTGCTGCGCTGCGACCGGGAGATCCCGGACAAGGTCAAGGAGAAGCTCTCGCTCTACTGCGACGTGGACCGGGAGGCGGTCACCGCCGCCCCGGACGCGCCGAGCATCTACGACATCCCGAAGGTGCTGCACCGCGAGGGCCTGGACGCGTACGTGGTGCGCCGGCTCGGCCTGTCGTTCCGCGACGTCGACTGGACCCGCTGGGACGACCTGCTGGAGCGGGTGCACCAGCCGCGCCACACGATCACCGTGGCGCTGGTCGGCAAGTACGTCGACCTGCCCGACGCGTACCTGTCGGTCAGCGAGGCGATCCGGGCGGCCGGGTTCGGCCACCGCGCCCGGGTGCAGCTCAAGTGGGTGCCGAGCGACGAGTGTGTCACCCCGGCCGGCGCCGCCGCCGCGCTGGCCGGCGTGGACGGCATCGTGATCCCCGGCGGGTTCGGGGTGCGCGGCATCGAGGGCAAGGTGGGCACCGCCCGGTACGCCCGGGAGAACGGCGTCCCGCTGCTCGGCCTCTGCCTCGGCCTCCAGTGCATGACCATCGAGGTGGCCCGTCACCTGGCCGGTCTGGACGGGGCGAACTCTCTGGAGTTCGACGAGGAGGCGGTGCACCCGGTCATCGCCACCATGGCCGACCAGGAGGACATCGTGGCCGGCCGCGGCGACCTGGGCGGCACCATGCGGCTCGGGGCGTACCCGGCGACGCTGGCCGAGGGGTCGATCGTGGCGGAGGCGTACGGCAGCACCGAGGTCAGTGAGCGGCACCGGCACCGGTACGAGGTGAACAACGCCTACCGCGACCAGCTCACCAAGGCCGGCCTGACCATCTCCGGCACCTCGCCGGACGGCCGGCTGGTCGAGTTCGTCGAGCTGGACCGGAACCTGCACCCGTTCTTCGTGGCCACCCAGGCGCACCCGGAGCTGAAGAGCCGCCCGACCCGACCGCACCCGCTGTTCGCGGCGTTCGTGGACGCCGCGGTCGCGTACTCCGAGTCCGACCAGCTTCCGGTCGACCTGGACGGGCCGGCGGACGCCGCCGCGGCGAAGAAGGCCGGCCGCAACGGCGGCACGAAGGCGGCGGCGAAGTGAGCGGCGTCGAGCACCGGTACGAGGTGACCGCGCGCCGGGACGTCTGGTCCGGCCGGATCTTCTCGGTGGTCAGCGATGACGTGACCATGCCCGGCGGCGGCACCGCGGCCCGCGACTACGTCCGGCACGTGGGCGCGGTGGCGGTGGTGGCGCTCGACGACGCCGGTCAGGTGGTGCTGATCCGCCAGTACCGGCACCCGGTCGGCCGGCACCTGTGGGAGCTGCCCGCCGGGCTGATGGACGTCAGCGGGGAGGACCTGGCCGCCGCGGCGGCGCGGGAACTGGCCGAGGAGGCCGACCTGACCGCGGGGCGCGTCGACGTGCTCGTCGACCTGCACAGCTCGCCCGGTTTCTCGGACGAGGTGGTGCGCGTCTTCCTGGCCCGCGACCTCGCCGACGTGCCGGCGGCCCAGCGGCACGACCGCCGCGAGGAGGAGGCCGACCTCCAGGTCGTCCGGGTCGACCTCGACGAGGCGGTCCGGATGGTGCTGGCCGGGGAGATCACCAACGCGGCCTGCGTGGCCGGGCTGCTCGCCGCCGCCCGGGCCCGGGAGACCGGCTTCACCGAGCTGCGTCGCCCGGAGGCGCCGCTGCCACGCTGATCGGGACCGACGACGAAGGGGCCGCGCGGCGTCTGCCGCGCGGCCCCTTCCGTGTGTCCGCGCTCAGTCGCGCAGCGGGCGGCCCTGGCCGTCGACGCCGCCGTTGACCAGGATCAGGATGCCGTCGACGAGGCCCCAGATCGCGCCGAAGCCACAGGTCACGAGTGTGACCACGAGCTGGATGACGCCGGTCTTGGTGTCGCCCATGTAGAACCGGCCGATGCCGAAGCCGCCGAGGAGGATCTGGAGGATGCCCGCGACGACCTTGCTCTTGTCCGAGACGCCGTACGGGTGCTGCTGGTAAGGAGTGGTCATGAGCGGACACCATAGTGATCCACTCGCGTTCCGCGCGCGCCGGCACCCCACCGGTGGGAAGATATTTACCGAAGTCTGTCCTGTCGGCTGATGGCGTCTCCACCGGCCAGCCCGGTCCATGCCTGACACTCCGTCAGCACCACCGGGCACCGGATGTCACAGTGTCGGCGTTCCCGCGCCGTCCGCGCGCCTAGACTGCCGCCGGCGGGACCTGACCGCGTCGGCAACGGAGCCGTCGCGGCGCCGCGCTGTCGGGGGTGAGCCGCGCCCCGGAGGAAGGTGTCTGCATCGTGAAGGTCGGAATCCCCCGCGAGGTCAAGAACCACGAGTACCGGGTGGCGATCACGCCGGCGGGCGTCAACGAGTTCACCCGCCACGGTCACGAGGTCTTCGTCGAGGCGGGCGCCGGGGTCGGCTCCAGCATCACCGACGAGGAGTTCGCCGCCGCCGGCGCGAAGATCCTGGCCACCGCCGACGAGGTCTGGGACACCGCCGAGCTGGTGCTCAAGGTCAAGGAGCCGATCGCCGAGGAGTACCCCCGCATGCGCGAGGGGCAGGTGCTCTTCACCTACCTGCACCTGGCCGCCTCCCGCGAGTGCACCGACGCGCTCGTCGACCGCAGGGTCACCGGCATCGCGTACGAGACGGTCGAGCTGCCGGACCGGTCGCTGCCGCTGCTCGCCCCGATGTCCGAGGTGGCCGGCCGGCTCGCCCCGCAGGTCGGCGCGTTCTACATGATGCGCACCGGCGGCGGCCGGGGCGTGCTGCCCGGCGGCGTCTCCGGCGTGTACGCGGCCAAGACCGTGGTCATCGGCGCCGGCGTGTCCGGCCTCAACGCCGCCGCCATCGCGCTGGGCCTCCAGTCCGAGGTGCTGCTGCTGGACAAGAACGTGGCCCGGCTGCGCTCCGCCGACGCCATCTACCGGGGTCACCTCCAGACCGTGGCCTCCAACGCGTACGAGATCGAGCGGGCCGTGCTCGACGCGGACCTGGTCATCGGCGCGGTGCTGGTGCCCGGCGCGAAGGCCCCGAAGCTGATCTCCAACGAGCTGGTCTCCCGGATGAAGCCGGGCAGCGTGCTCGTCGACATCGCCATCGACCAGGGTGGCTGCTTCGAGGACTCGCGTCCCACCACGCACGCCGACCCGGTCTACAAGGTGCACGACTCGATCTTCTACTGCGTGGCGAACATGCCCGGCGCGGTGCCGAACACCAGCACCTACGCGCTGACCAACGTCACCCTGCCGTACGCGCTCGAACTGGCCAACCAGGGCTGGCGCACGGCGCTGCGCGGCGACCCGGCGCTGGCGCTGGGCCTGAACACCCACGACGGCCGGGTCGTCTACGGCCCGGTCGCCGAGGCGCACGGCATGGACGTGCTGCCGCTGGCCGAGGTGCTGAGCTGACCGACCCCGAGGCGCACCGGGCCGGCGCGACCCCCGCGCCGGCCCTGCGCCGCGCGGTCCGGAGCTACCTGGACCACCTCACCGTCGAGCGCGGCCTGTCCGGGAACACACTCGCCTCGTACCGCCGGGACCTGGACCGCTACCTCGACACGCTGGCCGCCGCCGGGGTGACCGACCTGGCCGCCGCCGGCCCGGGCGAGGTCGAGTCCCACCTGGCCCGGCTGCGGGCCGGCGACGACGACCACCCGCCACTCGCCGTCTCGTCCACCGCCCGCGCCGCCAGCGCGGTACGCGGCCTGCACCGCTTCGCGCTGCGCGAGGGCCTGGCCGGCGTCGACCCCGGCCGCGACGTCCGCCCGCCCACCCCGCCGCGCCGGCTGCCCCGGGCGCTGCCGCTCGATGCCGTGCTCCGGCTGATCGACGCGGCCGGCCCGGCGACCGCCACCGGCGACGACGCGCCCCGCGCGCTGCGCGACCGGGCGCTGCTGGAATTCCTGTACGGCACCGGCGCGCGCGTCTCCGAGGCGGTCGGCGCGGTCGTCGACGACCTCGACCTGGCCGCCGGCGCCGTGCTGCTGCGCGGCAAGGGCGGCAAGGCCCGCCTCGTGCCGGTCGGCGGGTACGCCGCCGACGCGGTGCGCGCCTGGCTGACCCGGGGCCGACCGGCGCTGCTCGCCGCCGGGCGGGGCACCCCGGCGCTGTTCGTCAACGCCCGGGGCGGGCCGCTCACCCGGCAGGGCGCCTGGGGTGTGCTGCGCGCCGCCGCCGAGCGGGCCGGCCTGCCGGTCGACGGGCCGGACGCGGTCTCCCCGCACACGCTGCGCCACTCGTACGCCACCCACCTGCTCGACGGCGGCGCGGACGTGCGCGTGGTGCAGGAACTGCTCGGCCACGCGTCGGTGACCACCACCCAGGTGTACACGTTGGTCACCGTGGACCGACTGCGCGAGGTGTACGCCACCGCGCATCCGCGCGCGCTCCCCTGATGGCCGGCCGACACGCCGACCCGCTGCCGAACGTGCTGCTCGCCCGTGGCGTACAGTCGGCATCGGCGCGGGCCTCCAGGTGCGACGGACCGGGGGTGCGCAGCGGCGCCGCGAGGGACGTCGGACGGCTCCGACGCCGGGTTGGTCGTCGGGAGGGGGCAACGAGGACATGGCAGGAAACGGTGACCGTGCCGAGACCTGGACGTCGGAGCTCCGTGAGCAGCAGGCGACGCTCGGCGCCGACCTCGGCCCCGCCGACCCGGCCGCGTACACGATGCGCAAGCCGATCCCGGAACCGATGCCGACCGACCGGCACGGCCCGGCGCGGATCATCGCGATGGCCAACCAGAAGGGTGGCGTCGGCAAGACCACGACCACCATCAACCTGGGCGCCGCGCTCGCCGAGTACGGCCGCAAGGTGCTGCTCGTCGACTTCGACCCGCAGGGCGCCCTCTCCGTCGGCCTGGGCGTCAACCCGCACAATCTCGACCTGTCGGTCTACAACCTGCTCATGCAGGACGACGTCACCGCCGAGGACGTCCTGATCAAGACCGACGTGGCCGGGCTGCACCTGCTCCCGGCCAACATCGACCTCTCCGCCGCCGAGATCCAGTTGGTCAACGAGGTCGCCCGGGAGATGGCCCTGGCCCGGGTGCTGCGCACGATCCGCAAGGAGTACGACTTCATCCTGATCGACTGCCAGCCCTCGCTGGGCCTGCTGGCGATCAACGCGTTGACCGTGGCGCACGGCGTGCTCATCCCGCTGGAGTGCGAGTTCTTCAGCCTGCGCGGCGTCGCGCTGCTGCTGGACACCATCGACAAGGTGCGCGAGCGGCTCAACTTCGACCTCGAACTCGAAGGCATCCTCGCCACCATGTACGACAGCCGCACCACCCACTGCCGTCAGGTGCTGCAACGGGTGGTCGAGGCGTTCGGCGACAAGGTCTACCAGACCGTCATCACCAAGACGGTGAAGTTCCCCGAGTCGACGGTGGCCGGCGCGCCGATCACCACGCTCGACCCGGCCTCCTCCGGCGCGCGCAACTACCGGCAGCTCGCCCGAGAGGTGATCGCCGCCGAGACGGACCGGTAGGGCGCCCGCCACCCGCCCACCGCGTCGACTACGGTTTCCCGGTGACCGCGCCGCCCCTCGACCCGCCGCACGGCGCCGGCGACCCCGTCGAGGTCGACACCGGGCCCGCCGAGACCAGCGGTTTCACGGTCCGGCTGGACAACTTCACCGGCCCGTTCGACCTGCTGCTCCAGCTGATCAGCAAGCACAAGCTGGACGTCACCGAGGTCGCGCTGCACAAGGTCACCGACGAGTTCATCGCGTACCTGCGGGCCATGGGCGACCGGTGGGACCTGGACGAGACAAGCGAGTTCCTGCTGGTCGCCGCCACCCTGCTCGATTTGAAGGCGGCCCGGCTGCTGCCCTCGGCCGAGGTGGAGGACGAGGCGGACCTGGCGCTGCTGGAGGCCCGGGACCTGCTCTTCGCCCGACTGTTGCAGTACAAGGCGTACAAGGAGGCGGCGGCGCACATCGCCGGGTTGGAGGCGGTCGGCGGTCGGCGCTACCCCCGGGCGGTCACCCTGGAACCCCGGTACGCCGAGGCGCTGCCCGACCTGGTGCTCGGCATCGGCCCGCAGCGGCTGCTCCGGATCGCGGTCAGGGCGATGAGCCCGAAGCCGGTGCCCGAGGTGTCCATCGCGCACGTGCACATGGTCCGGGTCAGCGTCCGGGAGCACGCCGGCATCATCGCCGAGCGGCTGCGCCGGGCCGGTGTCGCCACCTTCTCGCAGCTCTGCGCCGACTGCGAGATCACGCTGGAGGTGGTGGCCCGGTTCCTGGCGCTGCTGGAGCTGTACCGGCAGGGCCTCGTCGCGTTCGTTCAGGAGCAGGCGCTGGAGGAGCTGACGGTCCGCTGGACCGGCCCGGCCGAGGGCGACGCCGAGCTGACCGTCGACGAGTACGCCGGCACCCCGGAGCCGCCCACCGCCCAGGCCGCCGCCCCCGGACCGGATGCCGCGTCCGCCCCCGGCGTGCCCGACGACGCACTCGCTGACGCGGCTCCCCCCGACGTCACCGTCCGCCCCGCTGACGCCGGCTCGCGCCGCGAGGCGGCGGACACGACCGCACCGACGCAGGAGTGATCTGATGAGCGACGAGGAGCGCGGCGACTCCCTGGCCGACCAGGCCGCCGCCTGGATCCCCCCGTGGGAGCGCATTCCGCCCAGGCCCGACCCCACGGACGAGCCCTCGGGACGCGCCGATCGACCCGAGCCCGAGATCGTGGACACGGAGCGGGCACCGGACGCTGCCCACGATCTCGATCCCTCCCCAGATCGTGGAAGCAACGGGCCCCCCGAGGGGCCGAGTTCTTCCACGATCTCGTCCGCGGGCGAGCCGCACCGAGATCTTGGTACCGGGGCGCCCCCGGAGGGGCGGGACCGTGTCAAGATCTCGGGGGAGACCTCGCCCGGCGACGACGAGGGCGCTTCCGGCGTACCTCCGAAGCGTTCACGGCGGCGGGCGGCGCCGGAACCGGCGCCGGTGCTGGACGACGCGGAGCTGCGCGGCGCGCTGGAGGCGATCCTGCTGGTGGTGGACCAGCCGGTCAGCGAGCTGGTGCTGGCCGAGGTGCTGGAGCAGGCCCCGGAACGGGTCGGCGCGATGCTCGACGAGATCGCCGCCGGCTACACCTCGGCCGGGCACGGGTTCGAGCTGCGCCGCGCCGCGGGTGGTTGGCGTCTCTACACCCGGCCGGAATACGCCACCTACGTCGAGCGGTTCGTGCTGGACGGGCAGTCGGTCCGGCTGACCCAGGCCGCGCTGGAGACACTCGCCGTGGTCGCCTACCGCCAGCCGGTGACCCGGTCGCGCATCTCGGCCATCCGGGGTGTCAACTGCGACGGGGTGCTCCGTACCCTGGTGGGTCGCGGCCTGGTCGAGGAGTGCGGCACCGAAGCGGACAGCGGTGCGTTCCTCTACCGGACCACCACCATGTTCCTGGAGAAGCTGGGGCTCAACTCGGTGGACGACCTGCCGCCCCTGGCCCCGTTCCTGCCCGACGACGTAGAAGAGCTTGCCGATGCGACGCGATGACCGTGCCCCGAAGTCCGACGCCCCCGTGTACGAGAGCGCCGAGCGCCTCCAGAAGGTGCTCGCCGCCGCGGGGGTGGGCTCGCGGCGGGCCTGCGAGGACCTGATCTTCCGGCGGCGGGTCACGGTGAACGGCCGGGTCGCGCAGCTCGGTGACAAGGCCGACCCGGCACGCGACGTGATCCACGTCGACGGCGAGCGGCTCCAGGCCGACGTCCGCCTGGTGTACGTGGCGATGAACAAGCCGCGCGGGGTGGTCACCACCATGGCTGACGAGAAGGGCCGCACCGAGCTCGCCGACTTCATCGGCGCGCGGCTGGAGCAGCGGGTCTACCACGTCGGGCGACTGGACGCCGACAGTGAGGGCCTGCTGCTGCTCACCAACGACGGCACCCTCGCCCACAAGCTCATGCACCCGTCGTACGAGGTGCTCAAGACCTACCTCGCCGAGGTGGCCGGGCCGATCCCGCGCAACCTGGGCAAGCGGCTGACCGGCGGCGTCGAGCTGGAGGACGGGCCGGTGAAGGTCGACGGGTTCAAGGTGGTCGACACGCTTGGCAAAACCGCCCAGGTGGAGCTGACCCTGCACGAGGGGCGCAAGCACATCGTCCGACGCCTGATGGCCGAGGTGGGACATCCGGTGTCCCGGCTGATCCGTACCTCGATCGGTCCGATCAAGCTCGGCGACCTGCGCACCGGGCGGCTGCGGCGGCTGACCAACGCGGAGGTCGCCGCCCTGTTCAAGGCCGTGGGTGACTGACCGGAGACGACCGGGGTAGGGCGACCGGTAGGCTTCGACGCGGTCCGCGGGCCGGCGCGCACGCGCCCCCGACGGTCGCCCGCGCGGCGCGGGCATGATTGACGACGAGAAACCATCCGCTCAACGGCGTCGCTCCGTGACGACCTGCGAGGTACGGGCTGAGGAGGACAACGGTGGAGGAAAAGGTACCGGCCGGGCGTTGCGTGGTCGCGGTGGACGGGCCGTCCGGTTCGGGCAAGTCCACCGTGTCGCGGCGACTGGCGGTGAGCCTCGGCGCCCGCTACCTCGACACCGGCGCCATGTACCGGGCGCTGACCTGGGCGGTCCTGCGCTCCGGCGTCGAGCTGACCGACACCGAGTCGGTGGCCAAGGTCGCCGGCGAGGCCGACCTGCGCATCGGCACCGACCCCCGGGGGTACGCGGTCACCGTCGACGGCACCGACGTGTCCACCGACATCCGCGGCCCGGAGGTGACCGGCGCGGTCTCCGCGGTGGCCGCCGTGGGCGCGGTCCGGGAACTGCTGGTGGACCGGCAGCGGCGGCTGGTCGCCGAGGCGGGTCGGATCGTGGTGGAGGGCCGGGACATCGGCTCGGTGGTGACGCCCGACGCCGACCTGAAGGTCTACCTGACCGCCTCCGAGTCGGCGCGCGCCCAGCGGCGCAGCGCCGAGGACGCCGCCGACGTCTCGGCGACCGCCGCCGACCTGGCCCGCCGGGACCGGCTCGACTCGACCCGCACGGTCAACCCGCTCCAGCAGGCTCCCGACGCCGTGGTGCTGGACACCACCGAGCTGGGCATCGACGAGGTCGTCGCCCGCCTGCGTGACCTGCTCACCGAGCGGGGTGTCGCGTGAGCGCGGCACTGCGGGCGTCGCTGGCGCGATCGAAGGGTGGCTCGGCATGACCGACGACTTCGGTGGCTGGGTGGAGCTGCGTGAGCCGGAGGCCGAGGCCGACGAGCCGACCGGCCCGCAGCCCGTGGTGGCCGTGGTCGGCCGCCCCAACGTGGGCAAGTCCACGCTGGTGAACCGCATCATCGGCCGCCGCCAGGCGGTCGTCGAGGACATCCCCGGCGTGACCCGGGACCGGGTGCCCTACGACGCGCAGTGGAACGGCCGGGCGTTCACCGTGGTGGACACCGGCGGCTGGGAGCCCGACGCGAAGGACCGGGCCGCCGCCATCGCCGCCCAGGCCGAGGCGGCCGTGGCCACCGCCGACGTGGTGCTGTTCGTGGTGGACGCCATGGTCGGCTCGACCGACGTGGACGAGGCCGCGGTGAAGATGCTGCGGCGCAGCGCCAAGCCGGTGATCCTGGTGGGCAACAAGGCCGACAACACCACCATCGAGATGGAGGCGACCGCGCTCTGGTCGCTCGGCCTCGGTGAGCCGTACCCGGTGTCGGCGCTGCACGGCCGCGGCTCCGGCGACCTGCTCGACGCCATCATGGCCGCGCTGCCCGAGGCGCCGCCGATCGTGGAGAACCGGCCACGCGGGCCGCGTCGGGTGGCGCTGGTCGGCCGACCCAACGTCGGCAAGTCCAGCCTGCTCAACCGGTTCTCCGGCGAGGAGCGGGCGGTGGTCGACTCGGTCGCCGGCACCACCGTCGACCCGGTGGACAGCCTGGTCGAGATCGGCGGCGAGACCTGGCAGCTGGTGGACACCGCCGGCCTGCGCAAGCGGGTCGGCAAGGCCAGCGGCACGGAATACTACGCCAGCCTGCGTACCGCCTCGGCGATCGAGGCGGCCGAGGTGGCGGTGGTGCTGCTGGACTCCAGCGAGGTGATCAGCGAGCAGGACCAGCGGATCCTCACCATGGTGGTGGAGGCCGGCCGGGCCCTGGTCATCGCGTTCAACAAGTGGGACCTGGTCGACGCGGACCGCCGCTACTACCTGGACAAGGAGATCGACCGGGAGCTGCGACGGATCCCGTGGGCGATCCGGCTGAACCTGTCCGCGCAGACCGGCCGGGCGGTGGACAAGCTCGCTCCGGCGTTGCGTAAGGCGCTCGCGAGCTGGGAGACGCGGATCCCCACCGCGCAGCTCAACCAGTGGCTCACCGCGCTGGTGCAGGCCACCCCGCACCCGGTACGCGGCGGGCGCGCCCCGCGCATCCTGTTCGCCACCCAGGCCGGGGTGGCGCCGCCGCGGTTCGTGCTGTTCACCACCGGCCCGCTGGACGCCGGCTACCAGCGGTTCGTGGAGCGCAAGCTGCGTGAGGAGTTCGGCTTCGAGGGCAGCCCGATCGACATCTCGGTGCGCCCGCGCAAGAAGCTGGGCCCGGGCGGTCGCGGCAAGGCGCACGGCTGAGCGGTTTCCTGAAGAAGCCGCCGGGGCCCGCCCCGGCGGCTTCTTTCCTAGGATGCTTTAGGGGGAGTGGCGCCGGCCGCGTGCGTCGCGGAGGGGCCTGTGCGTACGGTGCGAAGATCTTGCGCTAAGCTGTACCGGCTGCCGCGGGGAACGACGCGTGGGGGCATCGGGACGTGGCGCAGCTTGGTAGCGCACTTGACTGGGGGTCAAGGGGTCGTCGGTTCGAATCCGGCCGTCCCGACAGCGAGAGGGTTTCCGCAGGTCAACGACTTGCGGAAGCCCTCAGCTTATTGTTTTGGCTCGATGCGGCGGCGCGTCAGGCGCTGCTGGAACCCTTAACTCGGGTGGTTTAGCGAGCCGGTCTTGGTTGCCTCCGCTGTGAATTGCCTGGCAGGCGTACTGCACTGGCCTCGTTATGGCCGTCGCTGGACCTCTTAACGGTGGACGATTTTCGGCCAAACGGGATGCGAGCTTCCCGCTCACAGATTGGCTGCCTGAGGCGTGCGCAGGTAGAGGCAACGACCTTGTCGGGGTCAAGGGCTGAGCAGCGCGTCGGCCGCCGCGTGCGTTCGGTGGCGCAGTGGTTAGCGGTCGCTGCTGGTGTGGACGGACTGCTACGGGCGCGCGTCAAGCTGAAGGAGCGGTGGGGCCTCTGAGAGCGCCGTAGATGTCAGGGATGACGCACGGCCATGTAGCTCTGTCACCTCTTGCCGTGCCGTATGGCAGCAGCCTTCTTGCGCCATACGGGGGAGCGGAGGACGAGGATCGCTGCCTTGATCTTGCGGCGCTCCACCTCACACGAGTCTCGTGGGAGTCTGGCAACCAGAGCGCGGGCTTCGCGCAACAGCTCCCACGCCGTCGACTCTCTACCGGCGCCCATCGCTGCGATGAGGTTCGTCAGGTCTGCGTGCAAGCGGTTTCGAGCTGCCTTCTCCTTGGTTGGCAGGGGCCGGCGGGAGGACGGATTGCCCAGGGGATTACGTAGTGGGCGCAGGTCGGAGGTCAACCCGCCGGATGTGAGGTTCACACGTTGCGACTTCATGTCACCTACTCTCGGCAACCGCTCAAATGAAATTAACCTGTCCCCCGTGCTTGTGTCGGCTCCGCCTGAAACTGACCACGTGGATCCGCCCCGGCTGATTGAGACCACCTCCTCCTGAAGCATCGAGGAGTGATCAGCCTGGAGGGCTGGGCGGAGATCCCGGCGGCTGCTTCGGCCGGAGGGGGTGGCGATTCAGGCCATCGCACGGCGGTTGAGGATGTCTCGCAACACCGCGATCGGTGTGGACACGCGTCAACCAATCGGGCCGCCACGCTCTGCCGCTCGATCCTGGCCATCTGCGACTCGCTGAACGTCGTGGTCATCGCCCAGGGCACCGAGATCACGACCAGGGCGATCGGCCTGGTCGCTCTCGATCCCCTCGTTGGGCAGGGGGGGCGGGCTGCCTATTTGGCCAGCCTGCCCCGCTGCACCGCCTGAAACAGCCAGCCCGGCTCGGCCAGCCCGATTCAATCCAGCAGCTCGGGTGAATCCGTACCGCGTTCCATCAACGCGACGTCGAGACCGAGCGCCGCGCACGCCGTCCTGACCGGCTCGAGAACGTCCAGGATCTGGTCGCGGACCGCCGAAGTTATCTCGAAGTCCTCGTTCAACTGCACGTCAGCGGCGAGGTCACCGTTGGGTGCCAGCCAGTCGGAGATGAACCCAGCAGTCGGGAGCCACATGCCGAACACCGGCCGGAGCGAGCGCAGTATGGCCCGGGCGTTCGCCGTCCGGCCGCGGCCGATGTCGAGTCGCAGCGCGAGATGGATGCCGGCTACCGCCAGCCAGCGGACCCGCAGCTCGTTGCCGCCAACCAGGATCGGCTGGCCGTTTCGCCCGGTTTCCACGCGGGCCTCACCGGTGCGGCGGCCGAAGCTCCAGGAACCGTTCAACCGGCTGAGGTATATGTAGTCGCCGCTGGGTCGGGCCTGCCCGCCGGTGACGAGCGCCCACCTCAACGCCTCCGGAGTGTCCCCGCCGACCAGCATCGCCACCAGCTTCTGGAACGCCTCCTCGACCCGTCGCGGGGTGCCGCCCAGCCGCAGGACGCAGAAGAGGGCCGTGAGTGTGAAGCCCTCGGCCTGGGCCAGCTTTAGGACCTCCTGGATGGTGACGCCAGCGTCGCTCTGCGGATGCTTCCTCGTCCAGGTGGTAAGCAGGAGCAGTTCCCACGAGGTGATCGTTGCCTGGTTGCGGCGATTGGCCCGGCCGGTGCGGACGGACAGGCGCGCGTCCAACCGCTCCCGGATGGTGAGCATGACCTCCTCGGACATGAACACCGCAGTCACCAGGCGCCAGCAGAGCGTCATGCCCGGTTTCAGCGCCTTGACCAGCCGGGCGGCCGCTGCCGTCTCCTGCCGCCCCCGCTGCAACCTCATGAAGGACGAAACCTCCTGGCTGACCAGCGGGTCGGCTTCGACTAGGGTCAGGGTGCCAGTACGCAGCCGGCTCCAGATCGTCTCGGCCACCAGGAACTCCTGGAAAGACCGGTGCGGGAACCCGAATCGCTCACCGATGCGGCGATCGAGCGGTGACCCAGCGAACAGGTCCCGGCGGACTGCGAGCAAATCACGACCCTTCGCGTATGGCTCGACCAGTTCCAGCGGGACGGTCTCGCTCGCGACGAAGGTGGCCTTCTGCTCCTTCCACAGCCAGAACGCGAGCGCGGTGAGGAAGGCGCGCCGTTCGGTCGAGTCGAACGCGGCTCGGGTGTTCTTGTCGTCCTCGCGCTGGATTACGGTGTCGATGAGGTGCCCGATGAAGATGTCGTAGATGCGGGCTAGGTCGAGCTCGCTGATCTCGCCGGCGTACTCGGGAAGGATCTCGGCCAGCATCCGCAGCTGGACCGGGCGCCGGGCCAAGTCCCGCAGGTGCCGCGAGCCAACCTTCTCCCACAGTGCCGCCACCTCGGCGTCAGGGTCGGCTAGGTCCGGGCGGCGGTACCGTACATAGCGGCCGAGGAACGCGCGGATCTCGTCGTTGTTGAACGGCGAGAGCTCGACCTCGAAGCAGTTGGGCCAGCCGGCGTCGGCGCGCCCGCCGCCGGAGTGCAACGCCATCTCCTGTTCCTCGTCGGTCTCGAACGCGGTGGGCCGGCCGAGCACGATCAGCCGTGAGTCCCCGTCGTGCAGCCGGTAGAGCTGACCCAGGTTGTACTCGAAGTCGTTCCATGACAGAAGCTGCTTCATCTCGTCGAAGCCGTCGAGGATGATGACGAAGCGCCCAGCCTGGTTGAGCCTCTGGAAGGCCGCGAACGAGTAGCCCGGTACCTGGTAGTTGGCAGTGAACTGCTTGCCCAGCAGGCCTTCTAGGGTCTGCTCTCCGGCCAGGTCGCCGAGGCGGATCAGGATGGGGATGCGGGCGTGCGGATCGTCCTTGGCGGCCTGTGCGAGAACGGCCGCGAGGTGACTGGAGAAAGAGCTCTTGCCCATCCCGTATGCGCCGAGCACCGCGATGGGCTGATCCGGTTCTGGCCCGACCGGCTCGTTCGGCTCCCGTGTTCCGCGGATCCACCGCCGCACTACTGTCTCGAGGTCCTCATCGAGTCGGGTGCGCGGCGGGACGTAATAGTCCGGCAGTCCGTCCGGCGAGGTGGCGAACGTGTCGAGCAGGTCTTGGAGGTATTCGCCGAAGTCGAGGGCGGCGGCGAGCAGTTCGTCGAGCCGAAGCACCTTGAGGTGACGGATGCCAGTCGCATACTCCTTGAGGTCGTCGGCTGCGTCTACCGCCGTGATCACGTATACCGAGTCGATCTCGCGGCGTTCAAGCAGGTCGAGCGGGGTCGCCAGCCTCGACCGGAGGCCGGCCGCCGTCACCGGCTCAGAGTCGTCACGGCAGATGACCACCATCCGCCGGTCGTCGTCGAGCCGGCGTTCGGTGGCCAGCATCTCGCCGTCGGTCCCGGTGTGCTCGACGGTCCAGCCGCTCGCCCGCAACGCCTGGCTCACCTGCTTGTCGAAGTCGGTCACCGCTCGCCTTCCTTGAGCTCGGCGAGAGCGCCAAGCGCCTCGATACGGGAGACGAGGCGCTCGGCGCCCACCTGGGTGAGGCCGGCGGCCAGCGTCGCGGGGCAGTGGGCGAGCATCTCGGTCACCTCGGCCAGGCCGGCGCCGGTGACCGAGCGAATCAGATCGACCAGCGGGATCCTCCGGCTGCCGGCGTCGGTGAGCACGACCGACCAGGTCCGCGTGCCGGCGTCCTCGGCCTGCGCAGCGGTGTCCCATAACCGATGGAAGCGATTGACCTGCTCGTCGGCGTCCATCCGGGGCACCCGGCTGGCGAGTTCCGGCACCAGGACGCTGAGCACGCCCCATGCCGGGAGCCGTGGCGAGGTGAAGGCGTCGTAGATGCGAGTGCGCCGGACGAGGTCGACATTGATGGCTCGCTCGAGATCGCGTACGGACGGCCAGCCGGCCTTGCGATGCAGCTCGTGCAGGGCCAGCGAGAGGTCGCGGTGCGCCCCGGCTGGCAGATCTGGCTTCCTCAGCGTCATGACTCCAGCCCGCCCGTCCGTATCTGTCCGTCCATGACCGAATCTCATCGAACCATGTCTTGTTTCGGTTTCGATAGTCCTTGATCGACGGAGTCTGTCCCCGGCGCGGAAACGGGCCGGACAGTGGACTTCGGGCGGCAGAGAGCCGTCATCCATAGTCAGGAGGAGCCATGCGGCGCAGACCCGTCACCACCCGCCTCGCGTTCATCACCACCGCTTCGCTCTCGGTCGCCTCGGCGGTGGGCAGCGTCGCGGAGGCGGTCGCCACACATTTCCACCACGAGGCCGGCGCGGGCGGTCACGCGGCGGCCGCCGTGATCGCGATCTGGGTCTTCGACAAGCTCAACAATCTCATCGACGACAAGGAGTAGGCGAAAAGATCAGCGGGAGCGAGCATTCGTGCGTCGGGTGGCTCGGCCGTAATCGGGTTCTCCGGGCATGGGCGGCGCAGCGCCACCAGCCGCTGGCTTGGTCGTCGAGTCCGACGCGTTCGAGGATCTCGACATCCGGCGGACGCACATGCTCGGAGGCCCTGCTGCCGTGGAGGCCGAGCAAGGTGAGCACGGACGAAGCTCGCCGTGGTTAACTGGCAGACTCGCGTATGCGTTCGGAGCGGGTTCTTCCTTCGCCGCGCCGGTCGCCGGCGGAGCGCTTCACGGACGGTAGCCGAAGCGGGTTCGCGCCGGCATCCGGATCCGGTAGCCGAGATGAGCGGCATCGCTGTCGCTTGAGCTGCAGCGGCTTCTGACTTCGGCCGCTTTCAGCTGTGCGCGCGGAGCTTGCCCAGTTCTTCTTCGAGGTGGGCGAGAACGGCTGCCGGGGCTGGCGCCCGGGTCAGGGACCGACCGATGACGATGTGGGTTTCGCCCGCGTGGATCGCGGCCGCTGGTTGCGCCGGTCGGGCATGCTCGGTTACGGTCCCCGGTGGCCGACTCGGCCTTCAGCATCACCCCCCGGGTGAGGATCAGCATGTCCGGACCGAGTTCCGCGCGCAGCAACGCCGCGTCCTGCGGCGAGGCAACTACTCCGTGACAACCGGCGCGCTGGGCCAGTCGGGCCAGCCGGAGGACCTATTCCTCGATCGTGGCGCTCAGCCCGATAGCGGCAAGGTCGGTGTTGGTGAGACTAGTGACGACCCGTCAGCGCGATGACGCGCAGTTGCGGGAAGCCAGCGGCTGCGTGTACTGCGGCCTCCATGATTTTGGGACCACCCATCGCGTGCACGGTGACCATGGTGGCGCCGAGCCGGCCGGCTGCGCGGACGGCACCCGCAACAGACGTCGGGATCTCGAGAAGCTTGAGATCCAGGAAAACATCCTTGCCCTCGCCGACCAGCCTTCTTGCCAGCGTCGGGCCAGCAACGGTCAGCAACTCCATGCCCACCTTGTATGCCTGGCCGGTGTTACCCAACCGGTCGACGATCGCCTCGGCGTCGTCAACGTTGTCGAAGTCGAGCGCGACGATGATGCGGCGTGCCGTTTTCACCCGCCGATATTGCCGGTTCCGCCCTGCAGCTGTCACGCGGGCAGGGAAGACTCGAGGTCGCGGCGGGTGAGGGCGGCGCGTAACCGCAGCGCTTCGACCGCCAGATTCTCCCGTCCACCTTGCTCGCGATCGATGGCACAAACGACCGAGTCAATCTTGGCGCCATTGGCCCGCAGCTGCCGGCACGACGCGGAACCGATCACGTCCGCAGTGGCTGTGCTGCATCACGAGCATGCCTGGCACCTGAGGACGTTGGCTGGGGTTGGACGCCGTTGTCTACCCTGGCGCGGTGCTTGCTGAGGACCCGAAGATCACCGACTGGATGCAGGCGTGGGGAAGCCTTGCCGGCCTGGTGATGTCCACGATTGCTGTGATCTTCACGGGTCTGCTGCTCCGTCACGAGATCCGCGTACGCCGTGAGGAGCGGCAGGACAACGAGGCGGCCCAGGCACGGCTAATCGTGGGCCGAGTGGTTGGACCCTTCCGGGGTACGAGTGCTACGGCAGCCCCGTGGGGGACATTCTGGGCTACGAGTGGGAGGTTACTAACCACAGCGACGCGCCGGTCTTCAACTTGAGAATTCGGCTTATCGACCCGGCTGGGAACCTAGTTCTGCGGGTTGTGGAGGACGGCGAGGAGCTGGACTACCAGAGCGTCGCTATCCTGGACAAGACAGAGCGACGACGATGGGTTCTTGCTTCTTCGATCGAGAAAGCGGAGCCGGTTCGGATCGTGGTGGAGTACACAGACACCAATGGGCTGATGTGGGGTCGCTCCGGCGGCTCTCGCCCTTGGCGGATAAGGTTCTCTGCCCTCTTGCCGAGGCGTAGCGGGCTGGGACACCGATGACGCGTTGCTCGTCCCTGCGCAACCGCCTCCAGATCAACTTCGATCTGGAGGCGGTTGCGGAGGCGCTACACGACGCCGACGGCATTGGCTGCACGGCGGGCTTGGTGTGCTAGTGCCGTGACCACGAACGTTTACGGTGTTGGTGGACACGCCGCGCGGCCTGTCGGCCGGGCGGCGTTGTGCCGGTCAGGCTGTGGCGGTGGCAGATCTTGTACGCGTTCGGCGGTTGAGTGATCAGGAAGGTCAGCAGCTGCTGAGAATCACCCGCCGGGGAACCGGCTCGACGATCCGACTACGGCGGGCGATGGTCGTGCTCGCCTCGGCCGGCGGGAACACGGTGCCGGCGATCGCCCGCCTGGTTCAGGCCGACGAGGACACGATCCGGCAGGTCATCCGCCGGTTCAACGAGATGGGGATGGCCAGCCTGGACCCTCAGTGGGCGGGTGGCCGTCCCCGCCAGATCAGTCCTGACGAGGAGCAGTTCATCGTCGAGACGGCCAACACCCGCCCCGAGAAGCTGGGGCGGCCGTTCACCCGCTGGAGTATCCGCAAGCTCGCCGACCACCTGCGCCTTCACGCCACCCGCCGGATCCGTATCGGGCGGGAACGGCTGCGGCAGTTCCTGCACCGGCACCAGATCAGCTTCCAGCGGACCAAGACGTGGAAGGAGTCCACCGACCCGCAGCGCGATGCCAAAATCGCCCGGATCTAGTACGTGAGCAGCCAGTTCCCGCAGCGGGTGTTCGCGTTCGACGAGTTCGGTCCCCTGGTGATCCGTCCGCAGTCAGGGGCCGGGTGGGCGCCGGCGGGGCATCCGCATCGGCTGCCCGCGAACTACCACAAGCTGCACGGGGTCCGGCAGTTCCACGGCTGCTACTCGGTGGGCGACGACCAACTCTGGGGCGTCGTGCGCCGCCGCAAGAGCGCCGCGAACACCCTCGCCGCCTTGAAGTCGATCCGAGCCGCGCGTCCGGAAGGGGCGCCGATCTACGTCATCCTGGACAACCTGTCCGCGCACAAAGGCCTCAAGATCCGCAGGTGGGCGGCCCGCAACAAGGTCGAGCTGTGCTTCACCCCGACCTACGCCTCCTGGGCCAACCCGATCGAGGCCCAGTTCGGGCCGCTGCGCACCTTCGTCATCGCCGGCTCCGACCACCCCAACCACCCGGCGTTGACCCGGAAACTGCAGGCCTACCTGCGCTGGCGCAACGCCAACGCCCGCCACCCCGACATCCTGGCCGTCCAACGCCGCGAACGCGCCCGCATCCGCAGCGAACGACAACGACGCTGGGGCCAACCACCACTCGCGCAGCCTGATCCCAACACTGCGAAACGTTGGCGGTTACGGCACCGCGTGCTGCCCGAGCATCAGGCCTCGCCGGCTGGTCGCCCCACCTCGCCAAGCGCATCCAGTAGCCGATTCCTCGCATCCTGCAATCGGACGGGATAGTCCGGCCTGAATACCTCCGCCAGCGAGGTCTCCAACGTCCCGGAGATGCGATACAGCGGGGACCACACCGCACGATCGCGATCGACCAACTCGTCGAAATCGGCAGTGCCCATCATCCGGTGAAGCCAGTCTGAGAGCACCAACGCCTCGTCCCGGCTAAGCCTGATCATGAAGTCGTCCTCCGTCACCGCGCCGAGGCTACCGTCGGCTCGACACCGTGAACGTTCGTGGTCACGGCACTAGAAAACGACGCCGCGTGTCGAGTGCCCGGCCTGCTCAACGGTGACGTGCCTGCCGTCCAGCTGTCGGCGGTCTCGTCCTGTGATGGGATACGCCCATGGTGCACTCGCAGGTCCGTCGGGCCGGCGGTGCGGCGGTCAGGTTGCAGCGTCTGTCGCTGGTCAATGCCATAGCCCGGCGGCTCGTCTTGCTGCGGTGATTACCCTGGACAGCCACGTTTTCGGGGTTAACGTTTCCTGGACGCTGAGTAGATAGGCGGCTGGGGCGGCCCAAGCCGCCTTCGCCTTTGCTCGGGTGGCCCGGCGCAGGCTTAGTGCACCGAGCGCAACGCCGCTGGCGAGGGCTAGCTGGGGCTGGGCGAGCATGCCGGTGGCCGCCAGCCCGGCGGGCAGTTCGAACTTATTGTTTATCGCGAGGTTGGCCGTCTCGATCCCGACGTCCGTGAGTCCCCGGCGGAGTTCGTCCACGGGTGCCTTGGCGTAGCGGGACACCGCGTCGGACAGGTACGCGGCGAGGATGGTTGGCGACTCGACATCCCGCAATTGATCGGCCAAATCAGATCCGACCGTGTCGATGTATTCGCGCCACCGATCGAACTGTCCGCCGAAGCGACGTCGAACCTCGATGATCTTTTCTATCGGGACGTGGTCGAGGTCGCTCGGCGTGACTGCGGTAACGCACAGCATGCCGAACGTCTCGGAGATGCCCGGCTGGTCGGTGCCCGCTGGGTTGGCGTCATCGGCTGGTGTGAAGGTGAGCGGACCGGAGACGATGGCGTGGGCGGCCAGTTGGTCAGTGGTGGTGGCGAGGTTGTTTCGCCGGGCTAGTTCCTCGATCAGTCGACACTTGTAGATCCAGGCCAGCTCCGGGTGCATGGCGTACCAGTCACCGCGAGCCGGTACTGCTAGGCCCGCATGTATCAGGTCCTCGGCTAGGTGGGGCAGCACCTCACTGGAGTGCACGCCGGCCAGGGCTCCAGACTGGATCCGTTCGACAATTCGTTGCGGATGCGCCCACTGCGCCGGTCCGTAGTGCTCCAGCTCGGGGATGCAGCCAGACTCGGTGCCGGGCAACGGGAGCGGTTGAGGCGCGGAGAACTCGCTCGGATCCGGGGTGGCAAGCTGCGAGGGTATCCGCCAGGCCTCATGTCGCTTGGCGGGAAGGGTGTCGACGAACTGGGAGAACGGTCCGACCACCGCCTGCGCCGCCGGAGTCGGCGAGTGATCGACTACAAACCCAAGTTCATCCTGCAGCGCTTGGACCAGGGCGGAGTTACGGGTCGGGTAATCCGGATGGACGACCCGCACCATACGCGGCCAGTACAACGCCGCCACCTTTAACCACCGGATGTCGCGGAAGTGAATGTACGGATAGTAGACGGCCATCTGGGGCAGACGCGCTGCGGATCCCGACACGACACCTCCAAGAAGGGGACTACCGGAACAAGATCTACTACGTCTCCCGGGAGAGCGACAAGCAATTTTCTTACTTTGCACTCATCAGGTTTGCGACAGAGCGGTGAGCCCTGAACGACTCGCTCTCATGCCGCGGACCGCGCGCCGCGCAGCGTCACGATAGCTTGGGTCAGGTGCCGTCGGGTCTCTGCTGCACCGATAGGTGACATCTGAGATGGCTTGCCCTGACGGCGAGCTGGAAGGATGTTGCTGTGCCCAAGCCCTACCCCCCGAGAGTTCCGTGATGACGTCGTGCGTGTCGCTCGTGACCGTGACCCGAGCGTGACGGTCGAGCAGATCGCGAAGGACTTCGGGGTCCACCCGATGACGTTGTTCAAGTGGCTGCGCCAGGCCGACATCGAAAGCGGCGCGAAGCCCGGCACGACCAGCGGCGAGTCAGCCGAACTGCGCGAGGCCCGCAAGGATCCGGTCGTTGGAGCAGGAGAACGAGGTCCTGCGCCGGGCCGCAGCGTACTTTGTCGCAGGCCCATCTGCCGGGAAAAGGCTCTACGCGCTCGTGAGCGAGCTGGCCGACGACGGGATCCCCGTCGCGGTGACTGCCGGGTACTGAACATCGCTCGTCAGCCCTACTACCGGTGGCTCGCCCGGCCCGTCCGCGACGCCGAACTCGTCGCGCTTACCGCCCAAACGCCCTGGCCGACGCCCACCGCGATGACCCGGAGTTCGGGTACCGGTTCCTGATCGATGAGGCCCGCGCCGCCGGAGAGCCGATGGCGGAGCGCACCGGGTGGAGGATTTGCTCGGACAACGGCTGGTGGAGCGCCTTCAGCAAGCGCAAGAAGCGCGGCAAGGGTGGCAAGGCCGGTCCATCGGTTCACGACGATCTCGTATAGCAGGATTTCACCGCCGACGGTCCGAACCGCCTGTGGCTGGCCGACATCGCCGAACACCGCACCGGCGAGGGCAAGCTCTACCTGTGCGCGATCAAGGACGTGTGGTCGAACCGGATCGTCGGCTACTCCATCGACTCACGGATGAAGTCCCGCCTTGCCGTCAACGCGTTGCACGACGCCGTAGCCCGACGCGGCCGGGTGGTCGGCTGCGTGTTGCACACCGGCTGCGGATCCCAATTCCGCAGCCGAAAATTCGTCCACGCCCTGTACCACCATCACCTGACCGGATCGATGGGCAGAGTCGGCGCCGCCGGCGACAACGCCGCGATGGAATCCTTCTTTGGCCTGCTGCAGAACAACGTCCTCGACCGCCGAACCTGGACCACCCGCCAACAGCTCAGGACCGCGATCGTGACCTGGGTCGAACGGACCTACCACCGCCGCCGACGCCAATGATCCCTGTTCCGGTTGACCCCCATCGAGTACGAGACCACCATGACCCCACCGGCCAGTCAGGCCCGCGTGACTGAAACTGTCACCTATCGGTGCAGCAGACCCCGACTCCGCCAGGCTTCGACTTCGCCGAGCGGATGGGCATCTCGGCGGGTCCTGTCGGCGGGATTTTGCTGCCCGAATGATCGATGTCGAGATGTGGTTGCGCGGCTATCGTCGGCGGTTCATGGTGACGCATGGGGAATGAGCAGTGAAGTACTGTTTCAATGCTCCGCCGAACTGGCCGGCGCCGCCTGCGGGCTGCGTGCGTCGCCCTGACTTGAGGGCCATGTACCTGTCGGCTGACCTCTGATGGTCAGTGCGCTGCCGAAAGGGGTATCCGCGTCGATCGACTGGTTCGCGTTCACCGGCGGCTAGCTAGGCCACCCCGGAGCCGGTCGACCCCATTTGCAGTCACACGGGCTCAAGGATAGGCCGTCGTCAACGGTAGCCAGATCACGGTTCGGCCCTTCGCGCTCAGCAGGGGCGTACACGCGGGAAGGACAGCACAACGGACGGAGCAGGTAGCCGCGAGCAGCAGCTCGCCAGGCTTATCTCGGACATTGGGCCCTGCGGCGGAGATGAAGTGCTGGCTGCCGCGCAGCGGCGCTGGCCAGGCTTGACCCGGGGACGGCTGCAGAGAATCCTCGTTGCTGCGATCAGCGCCGGACTCATCCGCGACGAGTTTGGGAGCCTCCAGAACGCAGAAGCGGCAGCCTCGCCAAGCTCTGGGCACCCCCAATCGACGGCGCCGACGAAGGTTCCTCGCGCCGTAGTAGTCGACGTCGAGGCGGTGGTACGCCCCACCGCCGAACGTCCCGCCGGTGACCGGCGTATCTACCAGATCGGCGCGGTCCGGCTGTCGTCTGACGCCACATGGGTCGAGGCGGGACCACGGCTCACAGCGTGGGTCAAATTGCCGGACGCCGACTGGGAAGAGCAGCTGCGGTCGGCTTCCGTGCGGGGCCAATACGCCACCCGCGCGGTACCTGTCGAGCAGGCGCTGCACGACCTGCGGAACTACCTGGCGGAGGCGGACATCATTGTGGCTTACAGCGGCACTGGCGCCGACTTTCCGATGCTCGACGAAGTGGCCACGGCTGCCCAGCAACCACCGATCGGCGGGCTGCGCCGCGTCGATGCGCTGTACCTTGCCCACGCCGTCTGGCCGACCGCTCGGTCGTACCGTCTTGCGGAGCTCGCCGACGACGTCAGCGTCGACCGGTCTGGGCTGAACTGGCACGACGCCGCAGACGACGCGGACCTGACCGCCCGGCTACTTCATCGCGCCGCGGCCGTCGTCGACAGCTGGGATGCCCCGCTGCGGGATCTGCTGCTTGCCGTCAGCGCAGGGTCGCCCGGCTGGGACCTGCTCACGTCGCTACTGGCCGCACCAACCGGACGGCCGGCCGCTGATGACGGAGCGGTCGCCAAGGTTCTCGCGGACGTGCTCGGCAGTGGGGACCTGCGCGAACCAGTCCGGCGTGGCCGTACCATGCCACCGAACCTGTCGATACCGGCGCACCTGTTCGACCAAACAGCGCACGTGGACCCGCACGCACTCGCTCAAGTCGCCGCGTCTGGCGCTGTCGAGCGCCGACCGGCGCAGCAGCAGATGGCCCAGCTGCTGGCCTGTCAGGTCGCAGCCGGCCGGGACGCGTTGTGTGAGGCGCCGACCGGCACCGGCAAGAGCTACGCCATTCTCGCCACAGCCCTCGAATGGCTGGCCAGCGACCCGCGGCGACAGGTGGTCCTGGCAACCTTCACCAAGCAGCTGCAGACCCAGCTCGCCGCCGACATCACCCGGCTCGCGTCGGCCGTACCTGGACTCGATGACATCGCTGACCTGGTGAAAGGAAAACGTAACCGGCTGTCGCTGCGGGCCCTCGTCGCCGCGCTGGCCGACGCGGTGACGGCTGCGGCAGAAGCCGACCGCACGGGTGGTCGAAGCCGGTTTGCGGCCCATCCCGGCTATCGCGAGTTGCTGGTGTACCTGGTCCGACGGCTCACCACAGCCACGTCGGCGCAGCAGGCGTGGGTCGCGCGAAGCGTCGACACTGCCGACGTCCCGGTCTTCCTCGCCGAATACTTCGATGCGACGACCGGGCCGTTGGTGGGATTGTGGCTGGCAAGCGTCAGCCAGGAATCCGACGACTACGGCGCCGGCTCCGGATCTCCGCTCGCGCGCATGACCGACACCGTCGTCGAGGCACTCGCGGGGCACCGGTTGGTGATCGCCAATCACGCGCTGCTGCTGAGCAACCCGGACGCGTTCGTCGATGACACTCTTCTCGTCGTCGACGAGGCACATTCACTCGAAAACGCTGCGACCGGAGCGGCGAGCGCCGAGGTCGACTATCGGGCGGTGGAGAACCTCGTCGCCGAACTGCGCCATTGGTACACCACGCAGCGCGGCGCGCCGCAGGTGCTCGGCAAGCAGATCACCGAACTGGAACGGATGCTCGACACGGAGGCGATGCCGCGGGCCGCGCAGGCGGTGTTCGACGCCGCCGGCGGCGAACCGGGTACCCGGGCGGCGACCGTGGCCAGCCCTTTCGGTGGGCTCGGTGGTAGCGCGCCGGCCCGACAGCTGCTTGCCAGGCTCGAAAGCCTCGCCGTCGTCGCCGGTATCGTCTATCGGCAGATGTCTGGCCACCTCGGATCGGCTCAGATGCAGGCTGCGTCGTGGTGGGAACGGGAACGGGCCGCATCGCTGGCCGCCCGGGTGGGAACCGTGGGCGAGGCCGCCGACCGGATCGTCGCCGACGCCCGTGACATCCTCGACCCGCCCCGACCCGACAGAGCTGCCGGGGATCCGGCCAGCGCCGAAGACACCACAGGTGACGCCGATGCGGGGGAGACGGTGGCCCCGGCCGACCCGCTCGAAGAGCAGCTCGGGGAGGACGGCAGCGCCATCACCCGGCCGGACCTCGGACCGGACAACAGCGGGCCGGCCGCGGCGCCGGTAGGGTCGAACCGCGTCGTGTTCGCCACCGAACTGGAGATCGACGGCCTCAGCGTCTCCGCCCGCCGGTACGCGTTCTCGACGACGTCCGCGCCGATCGAACTGGCCCGCGACCAGCAGTGGGCGCTGGCCCGGTCCCGGTTCGCCCGAATCTTCTTCGTCTCGGCGACGCTGCAAGTGTCCGGCAGGTGGGACTACATCCGTAGCCGGCTCGGGCTCGGCTTCGACGTGGACGCCCATTACCTGTCCGGCCCGTTCGACCTCGCCGCCCAGGCCCGGCTGGTGTGCCTGACGGACTTCCCCAGCTGGGCCGAACAGACCGACGGCGCCGTCCGCACCGTCGCCCATCAGCTCACTGGCTACGCCCGCGAGGCCATCCGCCCGGTGGCCGCCACCAGAGACGACGCGCCGGCGGCCGACGGGTTCACCGGCGGTGGGCTGGTGCTGACCACGTCGACCCGAGCGGCGTCCGCGATAGCGGAGAGGTTGCTGGCCGAACTGCCGGCAGGCGCGCCGGGCGTTCCGGTCACGGTCGCCCCGCTGCTCGGTAACGCCCGGGCGGCGCGGGCGTTCACCGAGACCGGCGGGTTCTGTGTGGCGACCCGCGGTATGTGGCAGGGCGTCGACTTCCCCGCCGACCGGCTATCGCTGGTGTGGATCAACAAGCTGCCGTTCGCGCCGTTTGCCGACCCGATCGTCGCCGCCCGCCGTGCCGCCGTCGCCCGCCGTGCCACGGACGCCGGCCATCCGGACCCGGACCGGGTCGCGACTGAGTCGTACTACCTGCCCCTAGCAGCGATGGACCTGCGGCAGGCGGTCGGCCGGCTGATCCGGTCGGCCCACCACCGCGGTGTCATCATCATCAGCGACCGCAAACTCGCAGGGCAGACCGCGCTGCGGCGAAGCTACCGTCGAGTATTCCTGGAGTCTCTCGACCCCGGCCTGCTGATGGCCGACCCCGACACCGGCGAGAAGGCCGGCGGGAACCTGATGAGCATGGCCGAGGGCTGGGAACGCGTCTGGCGGTTCCTCGCCGACTCCGGTCGAATCACACCTGAACGCGCCGACGAGTTGTGTACCCCGGACGCGCTTGCCGAACACACCCTGCTTCCCGCCACCCGCAAGATCCTCGCCGCCCGCATCGACGACGACACCGAGGCGGTAGCCCGCGCCAACGGCAAGCTAGGCGACCTGTTGGTCGAGCGGTGCGCCCAGATCGCCGGCTACCTGCGGTTCTCCGACGCTCCGCTGCAGCTGCGACCCCAACAAGAGCAGGTGATCCGCGCCGTCGCCGACAACGCCGACGTGCTCGCGCTCCTACCGACCGGGTTCGGCAAGTCCTACACATTCCAGCTCCCCGCGCTCGCGCTGGCCGGCGTCACCGTCGTCGTGTCGCCGTTGGTCGCGCTGATGGCCGACCAGGCCCTCGAGCTGAATGCGAGCGTCGGCGGCGCGGTCCGGGCACTCGTCGGGCCGATGGCGGAGTCCAACAGTCGCCGCGGCAAGACCGAGGTCGCCGAGCAGCTCACCGGCACCCACGACCACGGCATTAAGCTCATCTACATCTCCCCCGAACGTCTGGGCAATCGGCGGTTCCAGCAGCTGTTGCGAATCGGTGCGGCGAACGGCCAACTGCGCCGGATCGCCGTCGACGAAGCACATACGTTCGTGCAGTGGGGCGACGACTTCCGCCCCAGCTTTCGCCGCGCCGCCGGTCTGCTCACCCAACTCCGGCAACAGCACGGGGTACGGATCACTGCGGTCACCGCTACCGCCAACCGGGGGGTACGGGCCGGGCTGCGCAGCGGACTGTTCGGCCTGCCCGACGAGCCGAGCGTCGGTGAGCCGCTGGCCACTGTCACCGCAGACCCGCTGCGCCCGGAGCTTGCGATCTACCGGCGGACGTTCCGGGCCGCCGGCCCGAACACCGTCGCCGGTCTGGCCGAGGCGGTCACGTCCGCCTGCGACGACCACGCGATTTTCTACTGCCTCACCGTCCGGGAAGTCGACGCGCTCTATGCGCATGTGCGCGAGTTCGTCGGCGATGGAGAAACCCGGCGGGTGCGCCGGTTCCACGGCCGGTTGTCGGAGGCAGAGAAAGCCGCAGTCCTCACCGAGTTCCGCGACGCGCCGAAAAAGGGCGAGGAAGGGTTCGTCCCGCTGGTGATCGTGGCGACCAGCGCATTTGGGCTCGGCGTCAACCGTGGCGACATCCGCTGCGTTTTCGTTGTCTCCCCACCCACCGACCTCGCCGGGCTGTATCAGCAGCTTGGCCGCGCCGGCCGCGACCAGGCCGGACGGGACCCGGCCGAGATCAGCGCACCGTCGTACGGGCTCGCCCTCGGCACGGGACGGGGCTTCCGGACCGTTGCATGGATGATCGCCCAAGGCCTGCCGGATCCGACGATGCGACGTATCGGCAGCGCCGTCCTATCTGCGGCCCGGGGTAGGGGAGTGCTCGACCCGGACTTGGTCGCTGACACTGTCATCGGCGAGGAGGTCACCGCTGGGTGGATGTCACTCGACGACGCCCGCAAGCCGGCGACGGCGGCGATGTACAGGACCGCGGTCATCCGGGCGCTCGCCGCGCTCGCCGCCGCCGGAACGATCGACGACGGCGGAGACTTCCCCGCGACCGTCGTGCTGACCCCGCTCGACGACGCGGTCTCATGCCCAGACAGTCTTGCGGCCGCCGCGACTGTCATCCAGCAGCTCACTATCACCCGTCCGGGCCGTCACCGCCTGACCGAGCTGCACCAGCAGCTCACCGGCGCAGTGGACGGATACGACAACCTTGCCACCGATGCTGCCGGCACCTGGGCGTTGCTGGCTATGCTGCATGACCTTGGCGTCGTCGACGTCTCCCAGGCCGGCAACAATCAGACACTGGTTTCGGTGGGAATGCTCGGCCGAGCAGGCAAACTGCCAGCGGACTTCGGCGCCCGGATGAATGCCCACCGGGCCCGGCTCACTACCGAACTGACCGCGTTGCGGGACTGGTACGCGGAGCCCACCCGGTGCGCCAACGTCGGCTTCACCGAGTACTTCGGGCAGGCCGGACAGCCGGTGCCTGACGGTACCTGCAGCACCGCAGCCTGTCGCTGTTCCACTTGCTGGTCGAACAGCAGCGATACCACCTCGACACCCGCGCTGCTGAACGCGTTGAACACACCGCGGCCGCGGCCGTCCGCCGACCGCGACGGTGCCCCGTACCAGGCGGCGGTTGACCGGTACGTGCGGGCGTTGCTCTGGGACAACTACCGAGGGCTGACCGCCGGAATGCTGCACAGAGTCCTCCGCGGCGACGACTCTTACCTGTCCAGCCGGTCCGGGCGCCTGCGACCGCTGTGGCCGCAGCTGCTCTATCACCGGCTGCGCGGTGTCGATCCCGGTATAAAGCTCACCCACGTCAACGACGCGCTCATCCGGCTAGACAACGCCGGCGAGGCGGTGCTGACCGACCTCGGCCGGGTGTGGCGGCTTCGCCGGCACGTTGACCATGACAACGCCCGCGCCGTGGTATCGGCCCGGTAGGCAGGAGCAGGAGCACGCCGATGATGGTGACCGCAACACCCACATGGCGGCCGTTTCACGACGAGCCTTTGTTCACCGACGACCTGCTGCACGGCATCGACGACATACCCGAAGCCGTGCGGGCAGCCGTCATCACCTATCTCGAGCAGGTGGCATACGCACGCCGGGCGCCGCTGCACACTGCCACGGCGTTCAACGCGCTGCACTTCGGTTTTGACCCGCAGACCCGGGGCTACCAGGCCGCGGTGCTCGACCCTGAGCTGTTCGTCCGGCTGGACACCGGCACCGCGCCCCTGCCCGTGCTGCCCGTCGGCACCTTCGTACGTATCGAACGGGGCCAGCAGTCGCTGTGGGCCGAAGTCGTCGCCCGGTTCGGCGCCCACGACGAGACCCATTCCGACGGGTGGGTTCCCGCGCACCTGTCAGGGGCACCGGCCACCCTCGACGCCATGGGCAGCCGGCCGGAACGCGTGATCCTCGACCCGGAGGCATTCGGTGCGCCACTGACACCACGGGAACGCATCGAACTGCGCCGACTGCGCCAACGCGGCGTGCTCCTCGACGACCGCGGCCACCTGACGGGGAAGGTCTGCTACCCCAACCCGCAGGTGGCCGACCTGGATGACACCACCCTGTACGCCCACCATTTACTTACCGCAGGCAAACCGCTGTTGGTCGGTGGACCGCTCGGCGGGCTACTGATCGACCCACACGACGACGACACTCTCGCAATGGCGCTGCAGACCGCGCTAGACACCATCGACAAACTTCTGGACCAAACACCGCACCTGCGTCGCTGGGGCGCGTACGCCACCCCCGCCGAACGGTACGAGCGCCGCCGTGACCATCCGGGCCTACTTGGTGGAGCAGACCTTGACGACGTCGCTCACGTCGCTACCCGGGCCACGCTTGAGCCCCGATTCACCGGAGTGTGGCCGTTGCTGGCCGGCTGGGTCGACTCGGCAAAGGTGACAGACCCTGAGCAGGTCGACGTTGACCCGCTCGAACTCACTGCCGCTGGCGAGGCGGTTGCGCACGTCAATCTCGCCATAGCCGACGTCGCTACCTCCGCCATCGACGGTTTGCTCGTCAACGGCGTTCATTTACGTATCGACGACCAGTGGCAAGCCGCAGGGGTCTGGCTCGCCCAGCCGGAACCGGTCCAGATCGACGTGCGTGGCGTCGACCCGCTGCGACCTCTCGCGCTCGGCTACCACGAGTCGCTACCCAGCAGCAGCTTCGCCAGCGACACCCCACCGGATCGGGACCTCTCTGACCGGCAGCTGGACGACGGGACAGCCGATCAGCCGGACGGGGCCGACACGGACACCGCCGCAGATGGTAAGGGTCGCGACACAGGTGAGGACACCCCGACCGGCGGAGACCAGGTACGGAAGGAAAGCGGACCGGACGACGCGGACCCGGACGCTGCCGATATCGACCTGCCCGACGGATCGGCCGACGATGCCGTCGAGGACGCGATTGTCGTTGAACACCTCCACGACAGCCTCATCGTCTACACCGTTGCGTTACGACCGGCCCACCTTGACGGTGACACGCTGCCGCTACCGGACCACGTCGACGACCTGCTCGCCGACGGTACCCTCGTCATCGAACTGCACCACGACAGCGACAACCTCGACGACGATGAGCGAATCCAGCAGGTCGAGCGGTCAGACGGCGAGCTGTCGGGGTTTGCCTGGCCGCTGTCGTTCTACCCCGGGATCAAGGTCACCGTCGCGGTCGCCCGCGGCGCCCGAAGGCTGTCAGCGGCCACGACACTGCTCACCAAGCCGCTGCTCCACGGTGCGGCCTTCCGGTGGGCGGCTGACGTCAAGATCCTCGTTGCCGCACTCGGCATCGACCTCCCAGATGATGGTCCGCAGACACCGGAGCAAACAGTCCCTAGGGCGGCGAACCCCAATGTGCCGGCCCGCCACCAGGGCATCGATCCACTACGAACACTCATCGTCACCACGCTGCGCCGACATGGTGCCGCCGGATCGTTCGGCGCGCGTCGCCTGACCGGCCCGCAACTCTTTACCGCCTTGTTCGGTCCGGACTTGTCCAATCCGGCCCTGATGTGGCAGGTGATCTACACCTGCGATCGACTGGTGGATGCGGGCAAGCTCACCTGCGAACCAAACCAGGGACGTCCCGACAAGCCAGGCAGCGGCGGCCCGGATACGTTCGTATGGTGGCCCAACGACGCGGCCCGCCGGCAGGCACAGTCGTACCGTGATCAGCAGCGCCGCATGGCTTTGCGGGGCAAGGTTCACGAGCACTGGGTTCCGCCAGGCACACGCGCTCTGCCCGGCGGATACCAGGCCAGCGACGAAGCACGATCCGCGTACGCCGAGTTCGTTAGAAAGGTGCGAGGCCCGAAAGCCGACACCCGACTTCCAAACGGCTACACGTTCGTCCGAGGCCACACCCGAGGGAGTGAACCCGGGTCATCCTGGTTAAGTCTGATATGACACGACATGGGCATGCATCACCCTCGTCCTTGCCAGTCTGCTCGTCCGAAATCCGTAGCTACCGGTCGACCCGGCCCCGTCCGTTCCCTACGTCGACTGTCGAATAGGAGATCCACCCCCAGATGACCAGCCGTCTTAGACGCCCGCGGCACCACCACCCTCATCATCAGCCACTTGTCGGCGACGCAGAGGAGTTCAGGAGGCGGGCAGCCAGCGAGACTGATCCGCTGGCGCGAGAGCTGCACGCCGCGAAGGCTGACCTGGCCGGACAGCTGGAGCGCCTCGGCGACCCTGTTGACAACGCGCTCGAGGTTCTCACCCCGGAAGAGTTCACCGACGTGGTGTGGCGTCAACCCAACCCCGGTCGTACGAACTTTCTGCGCAGACACCGGGTTCCATCGGCGCGGCGTCTTGCGCCAGCCGCGGCAGCGATGGGGTTGTCGCGTCTGCGTAGTTGCCCAACTGATCAACGGCTGCGCGACGCCCGCTACATCACCACCTCCGTGGTGCGGGGACTGTGGGCCCACCTGATGCGTTGGTTGGACAACCTCGACAACGAGGCCCTGCGAAGGGCTTTGACGGAAGACCCCGCACAGACAAACGCTGTCCGACTGATGGTTGTCACACACTGGTACGACGCGCCGGAAGCGGTCGCTGCCCTCCGATGCGCTCTCACTGGTGGGTTGGCGCTGCCGAGCTGGCCGACCGATGTGGTTGACGGCGTTGTGGACGCCTGTGCGCGATTGGAGGCGATGTGGCTCGACCAGGACGACGACCAGGATCCAGACTGGGCAACACCGGGGGTGGACGCGACCACGACCAACGGCGTAGAACACCCCGTCATCCCGCAAATGCGCCAGGATGATGACTCTGCGGGTACTCGAACGGGAGCGGACCCGGTACCCGCGGCGGCGGGCGAGGCAACTGCGGATCAATCCTCCCACGACGGGCCGCCGGACGCGGAAACACTCATCACGGCCGCCGACGAACTCGCGCTGGCGTTGGATATAACCCGCGGAGCTGTGCACCAGCTCAACCACTGCATAGCCGCCGGCTGGCTACCGAACGCCAGCATCATTGAACCCATCCCCGCGTTGTACCGCGCCGTCGAACGCGCGCAGCAGCTCATCGAACGGGCGGACACCGAATACGCACCGTATCCCGTTTCCGCCGAGGGTGTGCTGTTCGACGTCAGCGCCGATCCGACCATGGCGGCGGACTGCGGGGCGCTCATCCGGACTTTGAAGGCAGCGGCCGAGGCGGCACAGGAAGATCAAGAGACACGTGACCAGCTGCGACGTCTGGCGACGCTCAAGGGACCCGAGACGTCCCGCGTTGTCATCGCAGAGGTCCGCGAGTTGGCGCGTGATCTGACACAGACGACCTGGCGGGATGACATCAGCCGCAATCATGTGACTGCACTGACGGCCCTGCTGCGGCTCATCGACGCGGCCGCTGACGGCGACTCCACCGCAGCGATGCAGTACTACACGATCGCCCACCAACATCTCCCGTCAGCGCTGACGCCGGTCGTGGCGATCGCCCTCATGCAGCAACTCACTGTGGTGGCCGACGCTCCTGAACTCGTCGAAGCCAGCGACGCCGATCCGGAACCCTTTTCGCTCGACGCCCGAGAGGCTCCCGACGCCCGCGGTTCTGGCACGGCCGAACCCGCACCGGACTACGCACCCGACGACGGGCCCACACCAACTGCGGGACACGACGGAACCGCGCTGGCTCAGGCGACCGTGGCGTCCGCCGCCCAGGACGCGGCGCCGCGCGTGGGGGACGACCAGCAGACGGCCGGCGACCACACGTCTGAGACCGGCCAGTCGGACCCGCGTGACGCCGACGGAGTCGAAACCGCCGGCCCGCACACCACCGCTGACCCGGCCAGTACGTGCGTGCGGGGAGTCGTCAGCGGCAGCACCAACGCCTCGCCGGAATCCGATGACCTCGTCGACTACGTTGACGACCTCGATACCGCCGATGACGGATCCAGAGCTGGCGCTGTCGCCCACACGGACGTCGCCGACGGTCACCCCACTCAGCAGGTCACCGGGGGGCAGGATCGGGCCGCCGGCGAGCTGATCGCGTCGCTGCTGCGCCATCGCCAGTACTGCCTGGCCTACCACGCGGCGTCCGCAGCCGGACTGGGCTCCCACGCGCAGGCGCTGCGAGTCCTCACTTTCGCCGAGGCGGTCCGCAGCGAGACCGGCCCGACGGCGGTGGCGCTGCGCACTGCCATCGGAGACCTGCGCGTGCACCACCTCGACGGCAACCGTCCGGCGCAACTGGCACTACTGGCCGGGGCGGTCCGTGCCGCGCTGGTCATCGCCGACCCGTCCGCCGGCGAAATCGTCAAAGACGTGGTCGCGAACCTGCACGAGCTGCCCGCTACTAGCAAGCTCGCCAGCGCGATCGGCGTCGCATCCGCACAAGGACTGCTGTCCAACAGCGCCCTACTGAAGGCGCTCGCCCCGATCGCGGGTGCTGACAACGACATCGCGACCGCCGCCGCGCAGGCCGCCCGGGAACGGGCCAAGCCACGCACGATCCGGTTCGCCCGAGCCAACCAGGTCGTCGAAAGCTGGTGGTCGTCGTTCGGCCTGATCGGATCGCTGCTCGACATCGCCGCTAACGATCGCCGACCCGAGGTTGATGCCGTCGCCGAAACCCTACGCAAGCTCCTCAAACGAGACCAGCTTGCACAGGAACTCGGACGAGAAGACGCCAAGTTGCGCGGCACTAGTGGACGGCCACTGGAAGGCCCTGCCCGGCGCCGGCTGCTCGACCACGCGATGGAGTCCCTTGATGCGGTCGGCAACTGGGTCGACGCCGTCCGGGCGGACCCGGACCCGGACCAGTCCAACACACCGGTACCGACCGTGCTGGCCGAGCTGCGCGCGGCGGCCCACCGCGAGTTCGCCGCCGCGCACGAAGAGCTACAGATTCTGGCGAACACCAACGCGAACGTGGTGCTGGCCGCCGCCGCGGACGCCTGCCTGGCAAGCCTCACCCGAAGCGTCCAGCTGCTCGACGGCAGCAGTCTCACCGGCACCGAACCTGACCCGGCCACGGTCCTCAACCGGGAATTGCTGCGCAGCCCTTCGTTGCGGATGGATGACAAGCTCCACCCTCTCGACCAGATCACCATCGAGCACATCGCGACCGCCGCCACTACCAGTTGGACTGTGGCTTTCGACGGTCGCCTCGCCAACGAGGATTATGTCGCCGCGCGGACCATCGTCGACGCAGTCCCCGACACCGACGAGGGGCAGGCCGAGGCGATGTCCGCTCGGCTCGAGCAGAGCATCACCCGGTCCCGCACAGAGCTAAAGACATGGCGGGCGGTGGTGTCGGCACGCGTGGACAAGGCTGCACGGCTGGGCCAGCTCGGCTCCACCGAGTATGCACAGGTGATCGCGCAACTGGAGGCCGCACGGGTCGACCGGCGGGACCTCGGTGCCGTCCGCCGTCAACTCGACGGGATCGCCGACGACCTGCCCACCTACGCCGAACGGGCGAAGCAGGCGCTGAGGACGCGTGCCCAGCAGGAACTGAATGCGGCAGCCGGCCGGGTAGCCGACACCGCGGCGGAGACGATCACTGCCTGCATAGACACCGGCGACCTTGCCACCGCCGAGGAGTACCTCCTCAGCGCCCTCACCGGTGAGGCGCCCCCGACTGCAGCGGCGTCCGGGCACCTAGCGGCGTTCATGACCGTCGCGGAAACGTTCCGCGGTGGCGTTGACGCGGAACTCGTCCGGGCCGCGCAGGACGGCACCACCGCCAGCGGTCTCGACTTCAGCCGCCTGTCCGACGCTGCTCGCACCGCCGCTCACGACGGACTGAAGCACTGGCTGGAGATGAAGACGAACCGCCACCAGCGGACCATGCGGATGAAGTCGGTGTTCGCGTCGGCGCTGCGGCTGGCCGGCATAGAGTTCACCGGCGAGCGTCAGCCGTACAAGCTGACGATCGCGCCGAACCGCAAGTGGATTGAGCTGACCGGGTTCAAACGGATGCCGCGGGCTGTGGTGCCCGCGTTCGGCACGCTAACCGATGACCGGTTGAAGATGATGATGTGCTGGGGTGTCCAGGACGCCCAGACGCTGCTGACCTGGATTGCGCAGGACCCGAGCACGGACCCGATCCTGGTCGCTTTGTTCGGCACGATGACGCTCGACCAGCGAAACATGCTGGCGAAGGCGTGCGCCGAGCGAGCCGATCGGCCTGTCGTGGTCCTCGACGACGCGGCGATCGCCTACCTGGCGACGACCGGCGGCGGCCAGTTCCCGACTACAGAACGGATCCTGCTGCCGTTCGCGGCGACGAACCCGTACCACCCGCACGCGATCGGCAACGTTCCTCAGGAGATGTTCTTCGGCCGGACCAACGAACTGCAGCGGGTGATCGAACCGTTCGGCTCCAGCCTCATCTACGGCGGACGGCAGCTGGGTAAGTCCGCGCTGTTGCTGGCCGCTGCACGACAGTTCGAACTCGTGCCCGAACGGGTCGCGGTGTACCTGTCGCTACCGGGAGGGTTCGGCTCAACCGACCAGGTCGACGACCTGTGGAGCATGCTTGCCGACAAGCTCAACCAGCGCGACATCGTTCCGCCGCGACGTCGACCCCGCGACAGCGCCCAGTTCGTCGAGACCGCCGTGAACACGTGGTTAGACGCAAACCCGAACCGTCGGCTGCTATTACTGCTCGACGAGTGCGACGGGTTCTTCGACGCCGACGCCAAGGCAGGGTTTCGGCACACGACCCGGCTGCGGGACCTGATGAACACGACCAACCGGCGGTTCAAGCCAGTGTTCGCCGGTCTGCATCAGGTGCAACGGTTCGCGCATCTGCCCAACCAGCCTCTTGCTGGCGCGCACTTCGGTGACCCGATCGCGATCGGGCCTTTGGCGCCGGACCCGGCGTACCGGCTGATGTTCACCCCGATGGAGACCCTCGGGATTACGTTCGAGTCCGACGAACTCGTGCACCGGGTGCTGGCCTACTGCAACTACCAGCCAAAGCTGCTGCAACTCGTCGGTGAGGCCCTGGTGCGCGAGTCCCTGAGCCGCCGTGGTGCTGAGGGCCCGAACTACCTGATCCGGGACGAGGACCTTGAGCGGGTCTTCGGCTCCGACGCGGTGAAGCAGAAGGTCCGCGAGACGGTTCAGCTCACCCTCAACCTCGACTCGCGGTACAAGTTGATCGCCCTTGTCGTCGCGCTCGACGCGCTCGCCAACGGCGCCGACCACGCGATCGACACGAACATTCTGCGCGACGAATGCCAGGACTGGTGGCCGCAAGGCTTCTCGCGGCTACGCCCGGATGAGTTCCGCTCGCTGCTGTCGGAGATGAGTGGGCTGGGCGTTCTTGCGGAGAAGGGTGGACAGTGGCGGCTGCGGTCGAGCAACGTGCTGCGGCTCTTGGGAACCAAGGAGACAATCGAAGACGAACTGTGCGAGCAGGACTGGAGCGAGTCGGTCACCCACCTGTCGGCCGAGCAGGCACGCCGCACTCTCAAAGATGGGTCGATCTCACCGCTGACGGAGAGACAGCTCGCCACACTGATCGAACGGGGCAACCGGCTGCTGGTCGTCGTGGGCACCCCGGCTACCGGCATCGACCGAGTGGAGACACTGCTGAAGGAGGAGGCGTCCCGGACCGGGGCCCGCTTCACCCTTCACGTCGCGTCAGGTCCGTCGTCGTACAGGAAGGAACTGGTCGGCGGCACGGCCGGAGACAAGCACCGGGTGGTGTTGTCGAAACTGTCCGGTACCCGGCTGGAAAATGCGGTCGGGTCGCTGGTGAACGGACAGGAGATGTTGCCGAACGCCGGCGTCACCCGGTCCGTGGTTGCCGTAGTCGATGCGAGTACCAGCGACCTGTTCGCCCAGCCGGGCGCGCCAGACCTCAGCGAGTTCACCGACCAGATCATCGTGATGCGTCGCCTGTCGCCGGCCGGTCTTCGTTCTTGGGTGGCGTCCGAAACCGACAAGGTCGCCTCCTTCAGCGACGACGCCAGCCAGAGGATGCTGATGGAGGCGACCGGAGGCTGGAGGATCCTGCTCGACGAGGCCGTCCAACACCCCGCGTCCGGTCGCAGCGCACGTCGGGTATGTGAGACCATCAGCGCGAAACTGGCCAGTGGTGAGCTCGCGGTGAAGCTCATCGAGGAGGTCGGCATCGCCGATAACGCGACCCTGGTCACCGCGTTCAACGAGATGCTCGGGTTCAACGAACCGATGACACACGAGGATTTGGCCGCGCTGTTCGAGGTGACCCACTGCGGAGGTGCCCGGTCGGTGGCCATGTTGCGATTCCTCGACGTCGTCGAAGAACGGTCTAGCGACGGAAAGTTGGAGCTCGAACCGGTATTCGCAGCTGCGTGGAAGACCGTCCGAGGACAGTGACCGATTAGATCGGCAGAATGGTGAGCCCGGCAGCAAGACTGCCGCCGGGCTCACCATGAGGTCAGGTATCCCGCAGTAGTTGACGACCATCGCGTCGATGACGTCGTCCTATGAGATCTGTTGACGTGGGCGAAGGCAGTGGTGCCGGCCGCGTGATTGTCGGCGGCTGCCGTTGCTGTACCGAGTCGAATCCACACGCCGTTCCGGGGCCGAGGGCTGACCCAAGCCTCGGGTCAGCCCTCGACGGTGTACCAGGCGGGTTCCCAATGGCGGCTCGAGGGGTCCAGGAACCCCTACAGTCGGGGTAGGGTGACCGTCAACCGATCGGAATGGCACCAACAACACGCAACCCGAGGTGAGCATCGGTTCGTGTCGATCAACCGACACGCGGCCCCATCCCGGCCGACAGCTCCCGGATCGTCGCGTCCCGCGCCCGAGGCAGCGTCGCGCACAGCGCCGCTGGGCGCCGCACCTCGCCAGCTCCGGATCGGCTTCCGCCCGGCGTGCCGACGCCTGGTGCGGGTAGATGTCCCGCACTGCCCAGCTGGCCAGCTGCGCCGCCTGCCGGTTCGACCAGCCGGCGTGCTTCGTCAACGCCGCGGCGGCGCGGTTGCGGGCCTCCACCGCGTCGGCATACCCGCGGTTCGCGGTCTCCAGCCGGCCGGCGGCGGCCTCCAGTCAGGCGATCGGCTGTAGGGCAGTTCCAGCACCACGTCCGCGTCCCTGCTCGCGGCCGTGGCCGGTTCGTTCGCGAGCTCCCGGCCCTGTCGCCCACCTGGGCTGCTGCGGACGTGCTGATCTCACGCAGGCCGAGACGCTCCTGCCTAACCTGAAGGGCTGGCCGCTGGAGTCTTCGTCGGCGAGTTCGTCCTGTTCGTAGTGCTGGGGCTGGGGGCGCTGCGGTCGACACGGCAGCGGGGGGCGCCGCTGGCGCGGCGACTCCTTTACTCGGCTGGTTTATGCTTTCAGCGACCTGGACAAACGTGCGTGAGCATGCCGCTGGGCCACCGGACTACTGGGGGTCAAGGGGTCGTCGGTTCGAATCCGGCCGTCCCGACAGCGAGAGGGTTTCCACAGGTCAGCGACCTGCGGGAGCCCTCTTTTATTGCTCGGCATGAATGCCTGGTCTAGCACGCCGCTGTCGGACTCCTTGACTCGGGCAGGTTGTCATGCCGCTACTGGATCTTCAAGAGCTGTGCTCGCTGCCGCCCAATTCGGCCGCTACCTGGGGGAGCACTCGCCGGACCCGGATGCCGAGGGATGCGGCCGAGGATCTGTGCGCGGTGTCGCGGGCGCACGTGGAGGCGTTCCAGGCGTGGATGACCGAGACCCGGTCTGCGTCAACTGCGTTGAACAAGCACAAGGGACTGCAGCAGTTCTTCAAGTGGCTGTTGGTCGACGAACAGGCCATCGACCGCTCGCCGATGGAGCGGGTGCGGCAGCCGAAGACGCCCCGGAAACTGATCCCGGTGGTGCGTGACGAGGACACCGGCAGACTTCTCGATGCGTGTAAGGGCAAGAGCTTCGCCAACCTCCGCGACGAGACGCTGATCCGGTTGTACTGCAACACCGGCGCCCGCCTGTCCGAGGTCGGCAACCTCCTCGTGCCGAGATTGACCTCAACACCGAGTCGGTGCGCTTCCGTCCTCGGCTGGCCCGACGGACTTCGCTCGGCCCTGTACAAATGAGGGGGTGATGCGTATCCATTTCACAGTCGCCGATGTCGCGAGGGTGCGGATGGTCACTCTCGGTCCATTGGCCGAGCTGCAGCTCAGCCTTCGGAAGCTGCAGCAGCCGGGAAGCGAGATTCTGTTCATGCCTTGGCGTACCCGGGCGGCCTCGGGCGCTCGGCTACTGCCGCCTGATCTCCGGGACGCCGCCCGCTTCCTCGCCCCGCCTTCGGCCCCACTGGTCGACTTGTTCACCCTCGTAGGCGCGGCTGACAGCTACGCCGAAGGGATTGATCGGCTCTGCCAAGCTCCGGCCGGACCGTTGGATCGCGAGTTCGCCCTCGCACCTACTGCCGCCTCGGCCCGTTCGCCCTGGATTACTGGCTTCGCGCACGGCGACCGCACAGCCCGCCCCCGACTGACAGGCGCTCTGGCCGACTACCACGCGCTGGCCATCGCACCGTACTGGTCGAGAATCCGCAGGTTGCTCGACAACGAACGCGCGGCGCGGACCGCGGTCATGGTCGCCCAAGGGCTGGACGCGATGCTGGCCGGTCTGGCCCCGACTCTGCGCTGGAGCCCGCCGGTCCTTGAAGTTTCCACTTCCCCTCGGACGTGGACGCCTGGCGACCGCACTTCCGCTATCACCGAGATTCACCTGCGAGGCCGCGGTGTGCTGCTGGCCCCGTCGCTGTTCACCGACGCGGACGATCTCGGCCTCTACACGCCGTGGAACGACGACCCCGCTCTGCTGATCTACCCGGTCGATCTCGACGCATCCACCAGCATGCGGCTATGGCAGCCTGCCGAACAGGCCGGTGACGTCGCCCTCGCCCGACTGCTCGGCACGACGCGAGCCGCCGCACTACGCGTGATCGCCGACGGCTGTACGACCACGGGCCTCGCCCGACGACTCGGCATCACGCCCGGCGGGGCCAGTCAGCACGCGACAGTCCTGCGTGAGGCGGGACTGGTGGTTAGCCACCGCCATCGCAACACCGTCCGGCACGCTCTCACCAGCCTCGGGGTCGAACTGCTCAACGCGACCTGACCGAACGTGGCGGCGCGCTGTGGTGGGGATGCGCGCAGCTGAGGCCCCCGACCTGCGTCGAGGGCTTCAGTGCGAGCGCGTCAGATCGGGGTCCCGGACCAGGTGAACGACTCCCACGGCCCGACCGAGCCGAGACGTGCGCGCAGCGACCAGTCCGGGTAGTCCAGTTGCGCCGAGACGTACAGTCCGGCCGCCCAGGAGTAGAACCAGGTCGAGTTCCCCGCTCCCAGCGGACCATTGTTGGCGGGCGGTGCGATGGTCGAGAAGTTCTCCCACGGCCCGGGGGAGTAGTTGTAGTTCCGGGCCCGCAGCAGGCCGCGACGGACGCCCGTGTAGTCCCCGCCGAGTTCCGTGCTGACATAGGGCAAGCCGTCGTACTGGGAGAACATGACCGTCCGCCAGTCGGACCCGTCGCGGCAGACGCCGAACTTCTCCCACTCGCCGATCGCGGACTGCGCGGTGGCCGCTCGCAGCAGACCCTTGGCACCCACCACGCCGAAATCCGCCTTGACGTACCGACCGTTGCCCGAGGATCGGATCGTCACGTCCACCCAGCAGTCCATGGTGCTTTCGAGGGTCTTCGCAACTGTCGGGTCACCACCCGACAGCACCGCCGCTGCGCGTTGCCTCAAGTCCCCGGCCGGCGCGGTCGACGCCGCCTGCGCAGTCCCGTTGACCATCGTCATGCTCAGCACAACCGCCACCAACCCGACGGCACCGGTCCTCCGCCACCGTTGGATACCTGCCACACATCTGTGAACCATCGACGCTCCCTCGTTCCCTTCGCAGTACCGACTTCGGAAACACGCCTTGCCGAGGGCCGGACGCCTGGTGCCGGAGAGCCGGACCACCCGCCGCCCCGAGGCCATCGACCGTGTGTCACCAGCCTCTTCGCGTCACCACCGCCCCTCAATGAACTTCTGCGGTGGCTAAAACACCGCCGCCCGTGAGCCCGACGGACGCGCCGCCGGAGCACCGAGCGACCATCAGGGCCACCCGCCCTGGCTGGACGCGACCAGATCACGTGCTGGTACTCCAACCGCACCCCGTGAAGTTGAAGTCTTCGCTGGCAGGGCTCTGTTCTGGTGCGGGGTACTGGTGTCGGCGTCGCCACCGTGACTAGCGATGGATGTGGTCGAAGGGGTCGGGGGTGGTGGTCAGGTGTGCCAGGAGACGTCGGCCAACTTGGAGCCGGGACCCGAACCACCACCTACGCCTCCCTCCAGCAGTGGCCTCCCGTCACACCCGGGTGGGCGATCGTCGCGGGCATCGGCTCGACGATCACCATCGGTGCGGTCGCCGGCATCTACCCAGCGGTTCGGGCAGCCCGCATGCCTCCCACCGAGGCACTCGGCAGCGGGTGAGGAAACCTCCGGCCGGGTGTCCGTCTGATCGGCAGGACGACATCGAGTGGGGGGTCGACGGCGGCCGATTCTCGAGCCGGCACAGCGGTGTCGATGAGGACCACCGGGCGCGTCACGGAACGGCCTGGAACGTCCTCGGAGCAGGGTGACGAAACCTTGGAAGGATCTTATGAGAAGAATGCGACTGGGCTTGGCCGCGGCCGTTGCAGTGGCCCTGCTCGCGGTGACGCAGCCGGCAGCCACGGCAGCCGAAGCGCCAGTGGTCGGGCCGGCCTGGACGGCCTCGGACCTGGACTACCACTGGCGCGGCCTTCCCACCTGGAGCCAGGGCTACGGGCCGATGAGAAACCTTGCCCGACAGGCATACAAGAACGACGACTCGCTGCACTATGAGACCCGTAGATATGGGATCAACATCGGGTGGACCGACTGGCCGAGGTCGCAGATCTATGTGTACGGCGAGGGGCTTCCCCGTGATGCGCCGATCACGCCGACGACCAGGGTCGCCCTGTACTTTCCCGGCGGCGGATATCTGAAGCACGGCGCCCGGGAGTGGGGCATCGGGCTGGTCTGGTCCAGCACCCCCGTGTACGAGTGGCTGATCGAGCCGGCCGGATCGTCCGGCGATCAACTGGTTCACAACATCGGCACGCCTGATGCGTCCATTGATGCGTACCTGGCGATGGGCCCGGACACCGGCGAGGGGCCGATGCTGCGGTGGGGTCCCGGGCCCGTCCGGTACTAGGAGTGGTGTGTTTGTTCACCGGCAGATCGTCGGATGGTGACGGAACTATAGGAGTAGAAGCGTGATGATGGCGCTGAAGCGGTGGGGGGCCGTGGCGGTGGTTGCCGTGGCCGCCGCACTGCCCGCCGTGCCTGCGAGGGCGGCCGGCAGCTACGGCCCCGGTTATTGCGAAGCGGCAGATGGCAAGTACTGGCACGGCCTTCCCACCTGGAGTGGGGGCTACGGGCCCATGAGAATAAGCGAGGGGCCCGGCGACAACGCCTACAAGTACGGCAGCCAGCCCAAGGGAATCAACATCATCTCGACCGAGTGGCCGCAGTCGCGGGTAACCGTGCTCGGCCAGGGCCTGCCTGGTGACGGCTGGGTCACCCCGGAGACGAATGCTGCGATCTACATGCCGGGGGGAGGTTACCTGAAGTACGGCGTGCGCGAGTGGGGCATCAATCTGGTGTGGTCGGCCACGCCTGTGTATGAGTGGCGGATCGTGCCGCACGAGTGTGGTCAGCGGATCCTCAACCTGACGAGGGGTGCCTACCTGGTCGGTCAGATGCAGTACGGCGTCGACTGGGGCTGGGGACAATTCGAGGAGTGGGAGGGCTGACCACGGCCGTCCGTGCCATGCGGCTTCCTGTGTACGGCCTGGCCGCATCGTCGTTCGGCTAGGGCTCTGGCTGCCCCGGATCGCCAGGATGGTCAGGCAACTGCGGTGGATGGGCGTCCGCCCCGGCGGATGCCCATCTCGCGGGTCAGGCTGTGGCGATGGCAGGACCTGTACGCGGGCAGCCGCTGAGGGCACGATTCGGCGGGTCATCCATCGGCAACGAGATGGGGAGGAAGCACCGGTCGGAGTGCCGCGGCTCGGGGCGCCGTAACCGGCTCGGGCGTGAGCGGACGCTCACCGGAACCTGCGGGCTCACGCCCCGTTCGGCGGCCGTGCCGTGATGAGCTCGGCGAACAGTTCGGCGGCGGCGTCCAGGACGTCCCGGTCGCCGGTGATCAGCAGATCCAACAACAGGCCACGTGTCGCGGCGAGACTCAACCGGGCCCGCCGCCTGGCCTCCGGGCCGGCCCAGCCGAAGTGGGTGAACAACTCCTCGACGGGGCCCGCCCAGGCGGCGATGACCGAGGCGCGGAATGGGTCGGTCCAGGATTTCTCGAACAGGGCGTGCGCATAGATCTCGAAGAACAGCCGCTCCGCCGGCGCCAGGGCCGGGTCGGCCAGGCGCCGCCAAAAGCGGCGGCTCACCTCGACCGGGTCGTCAAGCTCCGCGGCGAGGGCCGCCAGCGCGGCGCGCTGCTCCGCTTCGACGCGTCGGACGACTTCGGTGAGCAGGCCCTCCCGGCTGCCGAAGTGATAGAGCAGCATGCGATGGCTCGTGCCCGCGCCGGAAGCGATCTCGCGGAGGCTGAGCTGGCTGAACCCGCCCTTTTTCAGAAGATTGACGCAGCGGTCGAGCAGCGACTCCCGGGCATCACCGGCCACCGGTGCGGCGTGCCCCTTCGGTCATGGTGTCCCCGGCGGCCTCGTCGGTCGGGGCGGGCGACGGGATGGTCCCTGACTCCGCAGCCGCCTTCAGCGCGGCCGCCTCCATCCGCAGGTACCGTCGCGTCCGCGACGCGGTCAGCACGCCGACCAGCCAGGCGAGGGCCCCGCTCTGCTCGATGCCGATGCTGATCCGGGTCGTTCCGTCGGGCTGGGCCTCCACCCGGTGATAGGCGAAGGTGTGCACCCCTGGCGCGTGCGTCTCCCAGGCGAACGACACACCCGGTTGCAGGTCGTGGACCCGCCACACGGTCGTGGGGAAGCCGGGTTGGCGGATGCGGAACCGGCTGCCCAGGCCCAGTGTCGGCCGGTCGAGCGGCACCACCTCCGTCATGGAGGCCGTCCATTCGGGCCAGCCCGTCACGTCCGCCACCGCCGCCCAGGCGGCTGCGGTCTTCGCCGTGGTGATGATCGTTTCTCCATAATTCATGTACCAGATGGTACATGCGCTTTCGCTAATGGCAAGACGGGGAGCTGGGCAATTTCGCGTATCGCGGGGACGGCCGCAGTCCACGGATTGTCGTCGGGCACCCGCCCACAACGGGGGCCGACGCATCATCCCGATCGCAATGATCGACACGAACCCTGTCCTTGCCGCGTTCCATCCTGTTCCACGCCGTTCCGTCCGACGGGTTCGGCTCTCGCCGATCGATGCTTTCGTTCGCGGTAATCCGAGAAGGGATACTCGCATTTGTCGGTAAAGGTCCGTACAGATATCGTCGCCGGTTGTGGACGTCATGCAACTGCTTCCGAATCTCTACATGTTCCGCTTTCCCGTGGGTCACGCGTACCTGTGGCGTGGTGCGGACGGGCTGACACTGATCGACTCCGGGGTTCCGGGGTCGGCACCCGCCATCGCGGCGGGGATCGAGAGCCTCGGTCACCGACCGGCCGACGTGCGGCGCCTGCTCCTGACGCATCATCACGTCGACCACGCCGGCTCGGCGGCGGAGATCACGACGTGGACCGACGTGACGGTCTACGCCCACCAGGCGGACACCCCGGTGCTCGAGGGTCATGAGCAGGTCCGGCCGCCGCTGCTGACCGACTGGGAACAGCGCCTCTGGGACGAGGTCCACGGCGGGAAGCCCCCGCAACCCGCCGCCCCGGTGGTGGTTGACCACCGGCTGCACGACGGTGACGTCATCGATCTCGGTGGTGAGCCGGCTGTCGCGGTGGCGGTGCCCGGACACACCGCGGGCAGCGTCTCCTTCCATCTGCCCCGGTCAAGGGTCCTGTTCACCGGCGACACGATCGCGCGACTACCCGACGGGACGGTGATCCTCGGGGTGTTCAACGTCGATCCGGAGCAGGCGGCCGAGTCCATGAGGCGGCAGGCCGACCTGGATGTCGAGATCGCCTGCTTCGGGCACGGGGAGCCGCTGACCCACGGGGCGTCCGCTCCGCTGCGCGCTGCTGTGACGCAGCTCGGCGATCGCCGCCCGGGATGACCGGGACCAGGCCGTAGCGCAGTCGCGCATCCGCGCACCGACGGACCGGACGCCGGTGGGGAACCAGCTGGAACGGACCGGCACGGCATACCCGCGAGACGCAACGTGCCTGGAAGGAGCCGTTAGTGAAGACGCCACCGCACTCCGCCGAAGACAGGGTGAGGCGGTTCCCCCGCCTCCTGATTCTCGCGGCGCTGCTCGGAGCGAGCGCAGTCGCGGCCTATGTGGGTGACACCTCTCCCGTCGAGGCGGGGACGCAGGCCCTCCGAGACTCGTGCCCGGATTGGGCCTGCGGTCAGAACCACAACCAGGTCCTGCTGTAACCGATTTCGACAGCAGAGGAGAGATGAAGTCATGACGAGGATGTACCTGGCGGTGCTGACCGGCGTCGCCGCCCTGGCCCTGGCGATCGGCGCGGTGGCCGTATCGGCCGGCGACACCACCGAAGCCGCGCCGACCGCCGCCGGTGGGCTTTACGTCGGCCCGCACCCGGCCGGGCCACCCGGACAGGCCTAGCGGCCCAAGCGCCGTGCACGTCGACGTGCCGGTGGACCTGGTCCGCCGGCACGTCGTCATACGCGGCCTGCCGAGGAAACAGCCGTGGATCAGAAGGCAGACAACGCGCTGCGCGCCGTGCGTCGCCAGGCGGCCGAGGGCGACTACGCCTCGGCGGCCTCGACGGCGTCCGCCGCGATCGAGGCGCTCGAGGCCGGCTCCGGTGACCGCGACCTGCTTGTGGTGCTGCTCAACGAGCTGGGCATGCTCTTCAAGTATCTCGGTCGTCTGGACGAGGCGGAGCACCTCTACGACCGGTCGCTCGCACTCCTGTCCAGGCCGCCGACGAGGACGGGTGACCTCGCCGCGGTGCTGCACAATCAGGCCGGAGTGGCGTACGCCAGAGGGGACCTGGGACGCGCCGAGCGGCTGGCGCGGCTGGGCATCGCCGTCCGGACCGGCCAGACGCAGGTCGACAGGCGGGCGTTGGCCGCGGACGACGCGGCACTGGCGGCGATCCTCATCGATCGCGGCTCGTGGAACGAGGCGAGACGGCTGCTCGAAAGCTGCCTCGAACACCACCGCCGCGAGTACGGTCCCGCGCATCACGAGGTTGCCGTCACGCTGCACAACCTGGGGTCCCTGATGTTCCGCGAGGGCGACGCCGCAGCGGCGAGCAACACTCTGCAGGAGTCGCTGAGCATCAAGGTGACCTGCCTGGGTGAAGACCATCCTGACCTCGCTCCCACCCTCTACAACCTTGCCCTCTGTCGTGAGGCGGTGGGCGACCTCGACGGCGTGCGTCCCCTGCTCACCTGGGCCGTGTCGATCCTGCGACCCCAGGTGCAGTCGTCGCAGGCGACCTACGTCGCATGCGTGCGGAAACTGGCCCGGCTGCCAGCCGAGGTCCCGGCAGCAGAGGAACGCCGTGGAACGCGTCGTCCACGACCGAACACCGCGTGACGGACGTCCGTCACCGGCATCACCCATGCAGAAACCTCGGAAAGGTACACGTGAAATCGTCGGAAGTGCGAAGAGGCGCACGTCGCGTCACCACGGCGGTGGTCGCCACGATGGTGGCGCTCACGGTGGCTCAGCCCGCCCGGGCGGACACCCTGGACAAGCTTGAGGAGTACGGCAAGTACGCCGGCTACGCGAAGACCGCGTACGACGTCTACAAGACCCTGCTGGGCAACGAGATGACGCTCGAACAGGCGGTCAACGAGCTGCAGGCATCGATCGCCCAGGTCGGCGAGCAGGTGGCCGAGGTGCTCGACGAGATCGGTGAGATCGCGGCGGCCGACGTGGAGACCTGCACCCGCAACGCGGTGATCACGTTCGCCGACCTCGAGGCGCTCAGCCCCGACAACGCCCAGGCGTTCGCTGTCCAGGCGACCGACTGTGTGGCCAAGGCCAGGGCGTACATCAACGTGGTGGACAACCGGGCCGCTGTCGATGTCATGGGATTCGCGGTGAACACGGTCGGACCGATCGCCCTGTTCGCCCGGGCGAACGCCGGCTTCAGCACCAACCTGCTCAAGGACGAACTCGTCGCGGCGAACCAGCGCAACATGGAGCGGCTGGAACCGACGTGCGGGGCGACGCCGCTGTGGGGCGACCGGCCCGTCGACCCGAATCCGCAGCCGGTGGAGGTGCAACTGCGCTGCACCGCCTTCAACCACGACGGCTACGACGTCGTCACCACGCAGTTGCGACGCGGCGATCCGCTTCCGGCGTTCGACTACAGCAAGGCACGGGACCGCGCCGTCGAGGTGAGCAGCTACCCGACCTCGCGTGCGGTGTTGGCCTCGCTGCGGGGCCCCGGCCCGGCCAACGGATCCTCGATCGCGGCGGCGGCCGGCGGCGACGGCCTCGTCCGGCTGTGCGGCGCCTCGATCCACGACTCGGTGCACTGCCGCGCGCAGCAGCAGCCCGGATCGGCGACCTGGAACGCCTGGTCCCAGCTCGACGGGCAGCTCAGGTCCATGGCCGTGGAGAAGAACGACGACGGGCGGCTCGAACTGTTCGGCGTGAACAAGGAGGGCACCCTCTGGCACCGCTGGCAGACCACGAGCGGATGGTCGGCCTGGGCGTCGCTGGGTGGTCCGTTCACGTCCGTCGCCGTGGCGCGCAACGGCGCGGGTCGCCTCGAGCTGTTCGCGACGAACCAGGACAGCCAGGTCAGCCACCGCTGGCAGAACACCAGGAACACGACCAGCGACTGGTCCAACTGGTCGACCCTGGGGATGACCGCTCGCTTCGTGGCCGCCGAGGCGAACGGCGACGGCCGCGTGGAGGTCTTCGCGCTCAACGCGGCGGGCGAAGTCTGGCACCGCTGGCAGATGCTTCCCAGCGGCTGGTCGAACTGGGACCGGCTCGACGGCACACTGAAGACCGTCGCGGTGGCTCGCAACGCGCAGCAGCGGTTGGAGATCTTCGGCACCAATGCGCAGGGGATGCTGTGGACCAGGGCGCAGCGCGCCGATGGCAACGGCTGGTCGTCCTGGAGCCAGCTGAACGGGACCTACTACGGCGTCGCGGCCGGGTCCAACGCCGACGGCCGGGTGGAGCTGTTCGCGGTGGACGCCGCGGGCAAGGTGTCCAGTAACCACCAGACCGCCTCCGGTTGGAGTGGCTGGGCCGCGCTGGACAACGGTCTCAAGATCAGACCCTAGGTCGGGCCCGACCGCCTGACCTTCCTCGGCGGGCGACGCCCGACGCCCGTCTGGGCACCCGCCGCCAAGGAACGCGATGGAACGTCGGGTGGGTGAGCGAGGACAACCGTGACGAGGCCCTCGGAACAGTGTTCCGAGGGCCTCGTCACGCCGTCCCTGAGACAGGCACAACAGCCGGCGGCGCGTGGACGCCCGCCGGGCTCAAGGAGGCAACGATGACAAGTCTGCGGGCAAGGGTCCGTGGCTCGGCACGGTCGGCAAGACGGTGTACGGGCTGGGCCGCGGCTGCGGTGATGGTGGTGGCGACCGCCGTGTCGGTGGTCGCCGCGCCCGCCCCGCCGGCCCTCGCCGAGCCGATCAGCTTCGACCTCGGTACGCCGGCGCTGACCAGGAACGCGTTGGGCGCCATGGAGTTGTTCGCCACGGACGGCGCCGACCGGGTGTGGCACCGCTGGCAGTCCGGGCCCAATTCGGCCTGGAGCGGCTGGAGCCAACTCGACGGGTCACTGCGCTCGGTCGCTGCCCAGAGCAACGGTGCCAACCACGTCGAGTTGTTCGGCATCAACGACCAGGGCCTGATCTGGCACCGATGGCAGCTTCCCGCGGGCGGCTGGTCGCCCTGGACCTCGATCGAGGGCGAGCTGACGTCCCTGGCCGTGGCCCGCAACCAGGACAACCGGATGGAACTCTTCGGCACCAACAACCTGGGCCAGGTCTGGCATCGGGCCGAGACGACCGCCGGGTCGCACACGTTCGGACCGTGGGCGCTGTTCAACGACGGCCTGATGCGGACCGTCGCAGCGGAGACCAACGAGGACGGCCGGGTCGAGCTGTTCGCCCTGAACGACGCGGGGGAGATCTTCCACCGCGCGCAGACCCGCCCCGCCGGTTGGTCGGCGTGGGCCAAGCTCGACGGCACGCTGACGTCGCTGGCCGTGGCGAAGGCGGCGGACGGCCGCCTGGAGCTGTTCGGGGCCAACGCGGCCGAGCAGATGTGGCACCGCCGGCAGATCGACAGGGGCGGCGCCGGATGGACGGGCTGGGATTCGGTGCCCGGCCAGGCGCGCGCCATGGCGGCGGAGGCGGACGCGAACGGGCGGATCGCGCACGTCGTCATGAACGGCGCGGGCGAGAGCCTCGTGCGCGTGCAGCAGCAGGACGGTTGGTCGGACTTCACCACGCTCGCGGGTGACCTCGCCCCGCTGTACTGGATCACCCACGACACCCAGGCCGAGCTGTTCGCGAACGCGGTGACCGTTCCCCACGCGATCATCAAGATCGTCGGCGACGTGAACCTGGACCTCAGCGGCCGCGAGTTCATCCGTATCGCGGCCGGCGTGCAGATCCTCGGCGACACCTCGGTGCACCCGCGCGGTCCCCGCCTGTTCACCACGTCCTTCCCCCGGGTGCTGTTCCAACTGGGGCACGACCCGGCCCAGGTGACCTCCGACAACGTCCGCATCAGCGGCATCCGCCTCGACGGCGGGCAGGGTGAGGAGCCCGCGGAGACCGAGGAGGAGGACAGCGACGCCATTCGGATCTTCTCCAGCCGCAACGTGCAGATCGACCACAGCGAGTTGTACGGCTGGCGCGGCTCGACCGTCCTGGTCGACGACGGCCAGGGGCGGCTCGGCAAGGACGACGACCCCGTCAGCATGGTCCGTGTGGTGGACAACTACATGCACCACAACCAGCACCAGACCGGCGACATTTTCGGTGGCGGTCACGGGGGCGGGTACGGCGTCGCGGTGCGCAACGGCGGCTTCGCCCTCATCGAACGCAACGTGTTCGACTGGAACCGGCACGCGGTGGCCGGCGACGGCCGCGAGGGCAGCGGCTACCGCATGTACAACAACCTGGTCCTGCCCAACGGCGGCTGGAACACCGACGTCTACCACACCCACATGATCGACATGCACGCCCGGGACTCGTGCGGCCTGAGTAGCTTCAACTGCGGACTCGCCGGTGAGTTCATGGACATCAGGTACAACACGATCCTCTACAGCGCGGGCACCGGCATCAAGCTGCGCGGTACGCCGAGCATCGGCATGTACGTGTCGAACAACGTCTTCACGCACCGGCAGGAGTTCGGCAACGCGCTCGACGACGCGGCGATGGTGCAGAACGAAACCGGACTGCACGCTTCGGCCAACACCTTCGGGTTCAGCGCGACGACCGGCACCAGGTCCAATGTCTGCGACTTCGACGGCGACGGCACCAACGACACCTTCCTGGCGTCCGGCGCGAACTGGTGGTACCAGTCCGCGACCCTCGGCTGGCACCACCTGCGCCAGTCCACCATCACGGCCGACAGGGTGACGGCATTCGGTGACCGCAACGGTGACGGCCGTTGCGACGTGACGGCGAACGGAACCGTGCACCCCACCGTGGGCTGACCACGTTCCGGGCTGGCCCGGAGTCGCGCCGGGACCGCCGGGGTGGCTCCGGGTCAGCTCTCCATGCGTTTCTAGAAAGGGAGACAGGGTGAGGAAGTCCATCCGAGAGTCGTGTCGCCTCGGGTCGCTGGTCCTGGGCGCGGTAACCGTCCTGGCCGCTGCGGTGACCATGGTGCCGGCTGCCACGCACGCCGCTACCGACCGGGTTCTCGGGCACGGCACGCTGGCCGTGGCCCGGGACGCGAGCGGCCGGCTGACGTTGTTCGGGAGGGACGGCACCGACCGCCTCAGCGTGCGCACGCAGTCCGCCTCGGACGCGCAGGCGTGGACCGCGTGGTCGTCGCTGGACGGCACGCTGCGTTCGATGGCGGCGGAGGCGAACCAGGACGGCAGCGTCGAGCTGTTCGGTGTCAACGCCGAGGGCCGGGTCTGGCACCGGCGGCAGGCGGGCAACGGCTGGTCGGGGTGGTCCGGGCTCGACGGCACGTACCGCTCGCTGGCCCTGGGTCGCAACGCCGACGGCCGCCTGGAGTTGTTCGGCACCGACACCAACGACCAGGTGTGGCACCGGTGGCAGACCGCGGCCGGGTCGACGACGTGGTCGCCCTGGGCCCGGTTGGACGGTGGGCTGCGGTCCGTGGCGGTGGAGGCCAACGCGGACGGCCGCCTGGAGCTGTTCGGGCTGAACGCCGAGGGCCAGATCTGGCACCGCTGGCAGCAGGCCGCCGGCTGGTCGGCCTGGGCCTCACTCGACGGCACGCTGGCGTCGCTGGCGGTCGCGCGCGACCGCGCCGGCTCGCTGGTGCTGGTCGGCACCAACAGCCGCGACGAGTTGTGGCAGCGCAGGCAGACGACCGCCGGGGCGAACAACTGGTCGGCGTGGGCGACGCTCGACGGGAGCCTGCAGTCGGTGGCCGCCGATCGCCGCGACGACGGTCGCATCGAGCTGATCGGGGTCAATGCCCAGGGCGACGTCTGGCACCGATGGCAGAGCGATGCCGGCGGTTGGTCGGCGTGGGCTGCCCTGGAGGGCGACCTGCCGCCGGCGCCGCCGGTGCCGCCGATGTCGAACCCGTCGAACTGGCGCGCGACGACCACGGTGGACTTCAGCAACGAGGACTGGACCGAGGAGGCGCAGGGCCTGACCACGGACGGTGTGAACTGGTACGTCGGCAGCAACGACTCCGATCACCGTCGGCTCTACAAGTTCGGGCCGGGTTTCCCGCAGGGTGACGATCGGGTCGTCGGCTACCTGGCGCTGCCCGCCAACGGCGGTAACCACCTGGGTCCGCCGGTCTGGGATCCGGTGCGACGTCGGATCGTGGTGGCCGTGGAACCGGCGAACGTGTGGGTGGTCGATCCGGAGACGATGCGTACGGACTTCATCGGCCCGCTCGGCGCGGACGGCTACCGGCCGCAGGGCACCTCGATTCCCTGGGTCGCGATCAATCCACGGGACGGTCTGCTCTACAGCTCGGCGTTCGGGCGCAGCGACCAGCCCATCAAGGTCGTCGACCGGGTCAACGTGTACGACCCGGCCCACGGATACCGCTGGCTGCGGTCGATCCCGCTGTCTCGGGAGATCAAGGAGGTGCAGGGCGGCCACATCTCCGCCGGCGGCCACCTGTACCTGACGTCGAACGCGACCTTCGACATCAGCGCCTACGACCTGGCCAACGGCGCGTACGGCGGACGTCGCGTGGTCGACTTCGACCCGTCCGACGACGACGAGATCGAAGGTCTGACGCTGGGCCGCTACGAGTGGGACAGCGGAGCCGAATCGGACGTCGCCGTGCTGGTGCTCGACAACGACCTCGTGAGTGAGGACGACGTCGAGGTGAGGTTCTACAACTCCGGCAGCGGCCTGTAGCAGCTGAGGATCCGAGGGCGGTGGGGCCGGGAGGACCCCACCGCCCTCATCTCGGTTCCACGCACCGCGGGCCGCTTCCCCGAAGGGGGAGCGGCCCGCGGCAGGACGTGCGTGAGGTCTAGCGGCTTCCGCCCGCGTACTCGCCGTAGACGACGCTCACCGCCGTGCCGCCCAGGACCTGCTCGCCGGCCCTCGGGTTCTGGGACAGCACCCGACCGCTGTCGTACCGGTCCGGCACCGACGACGGCGCCTGCGCGCCCAACAGCAGGCCCACGCTCAGCAGGGCGTTCTTCCCGTCGATGAGCATCTTCCCGACGATGTTCGGCACCGTGACCGACTGCCCCACCGGCTCAGCCATCCGGGTCCAGGCGGACCACCCCGAGCTTGTCTGGTAGCGCCGCCACAGCGTCCCGAGTTGGCCGGTGCCCTCCGCCCGGGTGCGTTCCGTCGCGTACACCTCCATCGTTCCGGCCGTCGTGGTCGTCGCGGCCAGGTGACTCATGGTGCCGATCACCCCGCCGAAGGGCTCCCAGCTCGTCCAGGTGGGGTTGGTGGCGCTGGTGTGGTAGCGGTGGAGGATGGCGCCCGTCCGGTCGACGCCGAACAGTTCGAGACGTCCGTCGCCGTTGGCGGCGGCGGCGACCGAGGCCACCGGGGTGCCCAGACTCAGATCCATCCAGCTCGACCACCCGCCGGTCGGCTGCTGCCAGCGGTGCCACACCTTGCCCGCCGCGTTGACGCCGAACAGTGCCAGCCGCTTGTCCTTGAGCCGGGTCATGGTGACCTGACGCAGTTCGCCGTCGAACCGGGCCCACGGCCTCCAGGTGGTGTCGGTGGGACTCGTGTGGGTGGTCTGCCAGATCTGGCCGTCGGCGTCGGTGGCGATCAGTTCGAGTCGACCGTCGCCGTTGCAGCCTGCGGCGACCGAGGTCAGCGGCACGCTGTCGATCTTCACCCAGCCGTTCCAGCCGCCGGTCGTGCGCTGGGCGCGGCTGAACAGCTCCCCGCCTCGGTTGATGCCGAAGATCTGGGTGGTGAGCGCGGCTGTCTGCACGGCGGTGACCGAGCGGAGCGCCCCGTCGAACTGAGCCCACGGGGACCACCCGCCGGGGGTCTGGGTGGCGCGCACGACCTCGTCCCGCCGGTTGACCGCGACCAGTTCCAGCACGCCGGAGGTGTTGGGCGCGGCCGCCAGTGGGGATCCGTAGGCGGGAGTCATCGGGAACGGTGCCTTCACCAGCAGCTCGGCGTTGCGGTCCGCGGGCGTGCCCTCCCGGGCGAGCTTGCCGTCTTCCAGCTTGGCCTGCGGGTCGTTGGCGGCCAGCTCCCGGCCCAGCGAGGCCAGACCGGCCGGGCTGCTGAGATCGCCACCGTTCTGCAGCGGCGCGTCGATGTCGATCATCGTGGTGAAGATCGAGATGGTGTCGGCCTGTTCGGCGACCTCGATGAGGCGGCTCTGGATGGGCCAGTCGATGTGGGAGGCGGTGGTCACCTCCCAGAAGCCACCTCGCCAACTGCTGTCCGGGCGAGCCGCCGGCGGCCGGGGGTGGGCGAGGATGCGGTTCGTGTGCGTGTGCCCGTCCACCATCAGGATGACGTTCGGGTAACACAGGAGCAGACTTCGCAGCTGGTCGCCGTTCATGAACGGCGTGCCGGTCGGATAGTCGAAGTCGTTGGAGATGGTGTCCAGCGTGTGGTGGCAGTAGACGACGATCAGCTTGTCGTCCACGTTCGGGCGCGTCTGCACCGTGATCCGCTGCCCGGGACCGTCGATGGGCTGGAAGGGGAGCCACAACTTCAGATTGCGCGAGCTGTAGGACTCCAGCTTCGAGACGAGCCACTGCCACTGGTCGCCGTCGATGGCGCCGTCCGGGCCGGGCCACTGCGTCCGGCTGGTGTCCAGGCACAGGAACCGCAGTCGGTCGTCGGCGAGGGCTGGAATCTCGTAGTACGTCAGGTCGCTGCCCTGCGTGAAGCCGTGTCCGACCGGTAGGCCGGTGGTGTGGAAGTGCTCCTGCACGAACTGTGCCCGCTCCAGGAGACGCCGGTCGGGATCCGGCGTCACCCCCTCGCTCTCGAGGCCGTCCCACAGGAGCTGGACGCCGAACCCGATACTGGGTTCGCTCGGCAGCGGTGCACGGGGCTTGGTCGGCTTCCGGTCACCGACCGCCATGGCGCTCAGGAAGCCGAGGCCCGGGGTGTCCTTCGGCGCGTTGCCCTGGACCAGGGCGTCGTGGTTGCCGTAGGCGGCGTACCACGGCATGCGAATGCCGTGCGCCTGGAACTCCCGACGCGCGTTGGTGAAGAGGCTGGGCAGGCTGGGAAAAACGCGCGTGTAGCCGGGAGCGTGACCCACATAGTAGCGGTCGAGCGTGCCGTGGGCCTCCTCGTACGCGCGCATGGTGGGGTGCCAGTAGTCGAGCAGCGGCGGCCACTGGTCGCCGGAGACGCCCTCCTCCTTGGTGGGGGAGCCCGAGTTCGCACGGACGGGGTTGCCGTCCATCAGGTCGATGTACCAGCGGAGCTCGTTGTACTGGGAGTTGTCGATCGAGTCGCCCGTGACGACCGTGAACGCCAACGGCAGGTCCGTGACCGGACCCTTGCCGAACTTCTGCACCGCACGGATCGCGGCGTCGCTCATGTGTGCCGAGAGCATCTCCTGCGGCCGGTACGCGCCGGCGGTGCCCCACTGGTGACCGTCGTCGGGGGCGTCCAGGAACTCGACCCGCACCGGCGACTTGTCGTCGATGATGTGCATGTCGCTCACCTGCGCGAACGCGATGAGTGGTCGCTTGTAGCCGGGCTGCGGGTAGAGGGCGAGATCGTCGCGGACGACGTGAGGTTCCCCGGGACCTTCGGCGACAGGGTGGTAATCCTCGGTGACGAGGTATGAGACGGTCCGGGTGAGAGTCGTGACGACCTCGTGGGTGCTCGCGGCGGTAGCCGGGGCGCCATTGTGGCGCAGGATTCCCAGGGGGTCCAGCGCGGCCGCGATCACCCCCAGGCCGCCAACGGCGAGCAGATTCCGACGGGACAGGGGCACGTTTTCCTCCGAGTGTTGCCGATGCGTCGGCTCGGAGTGCGTTCCAACCTGTTCCGCTGAGCGGGGCGGTGGGTGATCAGTCGGTGCGCAGCGCTTCGAGAATCGGCTCGGTTTCGACGTACATGTCCAGGCTGATCACGAGGCCGTCGCGGATCCGCCAGACGTGCACCTCACGTGCCTCGAACGGCTTGCCGGTCGCTCGCACCACACCGCGAGCCCGACCGCTCTGCACGACGCGGTCGCCCGCCTGGTAGAGCTCCTCGATCTCCACGCGGCTGTCGAGCGCGCTGCCCAGAGCCTGCGCGAAGCGCTGGAAGCCCTCGCGGCCGGTGTAGCGGCCGCCCCACGGCAACTGCTCAGACTGGTACACGCTGATGTCCGGGTGGGCGGTCGTCGCGCCGGCGGCCGCGGCCCCCGCCGAGCCGAGCATGGCGTAGATCCGACGTACGAGGTCGAGGTCGGTCGGACCGGACGGATCGGGCTGCGGCGATACGTGGGGAGTCATGTCGATCCTCCGGCTGACGGGCAACTGCCGGGATTGTAGGGCGGTGGCGGCTGGGGCGTGCGAGGTTGCGGCCGGAACGAGTCGGAACGCCCAGAGCTCATCGGTTCCAGGTCGCCTGTCCCGGGCGGAGCGGCATGGCGCGCTGCCCCGACTTCGGGACAGCCGGACATGAAGCGCCCATCAGGGTCGAATTCCCCTCAGCGGTACGTCAGCGCGACTTCAGCGTGCTGAGCAAGGGTGCATGGAAATAATGATCGTGGGCCGGCCCGGGAAGATCCCTTCCTCGGGGATTTCGTGAGGGCGGCCGCGACTCCACCGCTGGAGAAGATCCTCATGGCACCACCGCAGACGTACCATCACCTCGGCCTCAGCCCGGCGCGCGCACACGTCATGACTGCCAGCGGCCAACAACCGTGAGCGCAAGAGCTGTTTGACGTCGATCTGCCCGGCGTGACGGTCGCCGGGTCGCCGGCCCGGGGACCCGCGCGGGCCGGGTCCCCGCGGCTGCGCCCTGAAGCGGTTGTCCGCAGCCTCCTCATTGCCCCCCGGGTTGGGCTTCCGCTCCGCGTCTACCGATCGCCCGCACCATCCGAACGGACTGTTGATGTATCACCCTCACTTGCAGGAGGACCTCCGGTGATCGCCCGTCTGCCGTCGTCCCGGCTGGCCGACCGCAGCCGTCTGGCCCTCGCCGCGGCGCCCGGCCATCTCCCGACACAACCCCGTCCCGTCGCTGACGAGCTGCACGCGACGCTCGTCAACGGGACGCGTGCCCTGTACCACGACGGCAACCTCCAGGCCAGCCGGGAATGGTTCGACCGGGCGTTCACCGCGGCCGAACGCGAGCAGGACGGTCCGAGTCAGGCGCTGGCCGCCGTGGGTTACGGGGGCCTCTGGGTGCACGAGCACCGCGGCGCGGCCACGGCGGCGCTGACCGAGCTGCGCCTGCGCCGCGCACTGAATCTGGTGGACGACGACTCACCGCTCGCGGTTCGGCTGCGCGCCCGGCTGGCCGCCGAAGCCGACTACCGCGAAGGAACGCACGAGCGGGTGTTCGCTGCGGTGGAGCATGCGCGACGGTTGCAGGATCCGGTGGCGCTGGCGGAGGCGCTGAGCCTTGCTCACCACTGCGTGATGGGTCCCCATGAGGCCCACCTTCGCACGCGGCTCGTCGAGGAACTGATCGAGACGAGCCTGCGCACCGGGCGGCGCGGCGACCTGCTGATCGGCTTGCTGTGGCGTACGTCGAACCTGCTGCTCGCTGCCGACAGTCACGCCGAACGGTCGCTGCGGGAGCTACAGGGCATGCTGCAGGAGCGGCCACATGCGGCGGTCGGGTTCATCGTGCAGGCCATGGAGGTGATGCGAACGATTCGCTCCGGCGACCTCGCGGCCGCGGAGGAACGCGCCAACGCCTGCGCGAAAGCCGGGCAGGCGGTGGGCGACATCGACTCGATCGGCTGGTTCGGAGCCCACATGATCGCGGTCAACTGGTACCGGGGCAACCTGGCGGAGCTGATCCCCACGCTGCGCGAACTGGTCAACTCGCCGCTGCTGAGCACCGTCGACAATTCACACCTGGCGGCGCTCGCCGTCGCGACTGCCAGCGCCGGCGACGAGCGGCTCGCCCGTGGCTCGCTGGCCCGGCTCGCGGGCGCCTCATGGAGCCAGCTCCCGATGACCAGCAGTTGGCTCGCCACCATGTACGGCGTCATCGAGGCGGCGAATCTGCTCGGCGACACGAAGACGGCAGCCGCCGCCTACGACCAGCTACGGCCGTTCGGCCATCTCCCGATCATGGCGAGCATGGGGATCGCGTGCTTCGGATCGGCGGAACACGCGCTCGGCGTCGCGTCACTGACGATGGGACACGGCGACCAGGCGGTCGCTCACCTCGAGGCGGCCGTGCACGCCAACCACGCGCTTCAGCACTGGCCGGCGGCGCTGCTGTCGCGCGCCCGGCTGGCCGAGGCGCTGTGGCGACAGGGCGAGCACTCCCGGGCTCACGAACTGCTCAACCAGGCTCGTGAGGAAGCGGAGCAGCTGGCCATGCCGCTGCCTCGGTCGACCGAGCACATCTCCCGGCGACCCGCGGCGGACGCCGGCAGGGCGGCTGCGCCGGTGCTCAGCTGTGAGCGCCGCGGGCTGCGCTGGCATCTGCACCTCGGCGACCGGGCGGCCGTGCTGGACGCCAGCAAGGGCATGACCTATCTCGCCAGTCTGATCGCCAACCCCGGGTTCGAGATATCCGCGGTGGAACTGGCCGCCGGTCCGGGCACCGCGGCGGATTCGCTCAACGGCAGCCTGACGACCGGCTCTTCGCAACCTGTCCTCGACGAGGCCGCGAAGCGCGCGTACAAGGCCAGATTGTCCCAACTCGACGACGCCATCGCGGAGTATGAGGCGCACAACGACCTCGTCCGGGCCGAGCGGGCCAGGGCGGAGCGCGGCTGGCTCATCGAGGAGCTGGCGGCGGTGACCGGGTTGGGCGGGCGTACCCGTAGCTTCGCCGACGCCGCCGAACGCGCGCGCATCTCGGTCGGCAAGGCGATCAGGCGTGCGGTCATGCAGGCAACCGCCGTGGATCCGGTGATCGGTGACCATCTTCGTTCCTATGTGCGGACCGGCATGCGCTGCTGCTACATGCCGAGGTGACAGTTCGCCAGGAGCGTGAGGACCGAATATGCCGTAGTTCGGTGTCTCACGCTCCTGGCGGGAACGGCGAGAACGGGGGGAGGTTGCTCGCCGTTCGGCATGTCCCCGGCAGAGACGCCGTCGCTCAGCTGTCATCGATCGCCACGCCGCCTTCTTACGGGTTGCGAGAACGGTCCCAGAGCCCGCTGAAGTTCAGCTGACGGGTCACTGAGGCCCCACACACCCCTACGACGACCCGTGCGCGCGCAAGAGCGCCGCACACCTCGGAGACTTTCCTGTGAGGAGAACCGATGCAGACGCATGAACCACCGACAGTTCGACTGAACTGGATCACCGAGCAGCGGTATTCGCTCGTGGGACCGCCGCGCGAGAGCCGCCTCGGGTCGTGGTATCCGCTCGCCAGCACCTCCGGCTCGCTGCACGAGGGTCTGCTGGTGAGAGAGGTGCCGCCGGCCGATCCGGCCTTCGCCCTCCGCGTGACCGCGCAGGTCCGTCAGATCGTGGCCGCTCGCGTCCCGGGACTGGTCAAGGTTGTTGACTGCCTGTACGACGAGCAGCAGATGTGGCTGATCACGGACACGCCACCCCACCCGACCCTCGCGCGGTTGGCGACGGCGGCCGGTGGAATCCCGGGACCGGCTGCGATCGCCGTCGCCGCCGCCTCGGGCCGTACGCTCGGTGCGTTGCACGCCGACGGCCTGTCGCACGGGGGTCTGCACCTCGATTCGGTCAGCATCGCTCCCTCGGGTGAGGTGATGCTGCTAGAGGTCGGTCTCGCCCGCGCTTTCGCCGGCACCGCGCTTCGCGCCGACGAAGACGCGCGAGGTTGGGCCCGCCTGCTGCGCGAGATCAGCGCACTGTGCCCGGACCGGCATGCGGCGGCGTCGCTGCGCGCCTCGGCGACCGCCGCCGAGTCGGCGGCCGGGGCTGAGGGTATCCACGCCGGCCTACGCACGCTCGCCGCTGAGCGCATTGCTCGCACGTGGGAGGCCGACCTGACCGCGGCCGCGGGGTTTGTCGGCCGAGCGGTGCGGACACCCCCGCATGCAGGGAACCGTCCCCCTGCGGCGGCGGCCCAGCGTGACAACGCCGCTCCTGGATACCGCAGTTCCGGCCCCTATCGGCAGGAAATCGTTGTCCCGCAGAACGCCGGGCGGGCTCGCGTGGCGGTGATGGCACCCGAGGCGCGCGGTCGCCCGGCCGCCCGGCCCTCGGCGGCCCCGTCTCGACCGACGGTGCCGGTCCGCCCGGTCCCGCGCCGTCGGAGGAGGACGGTGCTCAGGTCCGTCGCCCAGCGGATCGCGCTGACGGACCTCATCGCCACCGGCGTTGTCACCGCGGTCCTCATCCTCCTCGTACTCCGCTACGGGATCCAAGCCGGGTGACAGCGCCAAGGGTCGTGCCGCCGCGCTGGAACGCGAGGGAACGCGTCCAGTAAGGCGACGTGCGAATGGCACAGCGTCAGAGATCTCACGAGAGGACGTGTCTGCCATGAGCACCGTCGAATGGCTCTCCGCGAGGGCGATCCGGGTCATGGTGCCCTACACCGAGCCCGAAGCGATCCGCGCTCACCTGAGCGACCTGCTCGCCGATCGGCGACTGACGCTGTGCCGTCCGCCCGACATCCACGTGGACGGGGCCGGGCAGGGCAGCGTGACGGCCGAGGTTCGGATGGCTGTCCCGCTGCCCGAACTGGCCGGGCTCGAGGTCACCGTCGACGCGATACCCGACGACAGGACCGTCGAGGGGTATCTGGCCCATCTTCGCGAGCACGCGGCGATCCTGACACCGCTGGACCGAGCGGCCCGCAGTGGCGACTTCGTGACCGTCGACCTCCGCGCCACCGTGGGTGGGCGCGACATCGAGCGGGGCGAGTGGCGTGGTGTGGTGCACGAGGTCGGTGCGGGGCATGCGCTCGAAGGGCTGGACGACACGCTGCTCGGCATGGGTGCCGGTGAGGCCACCACCTTCACGACGACGCTTGTCGGTGGCCGGCACCGCGGGCAGGCGGCCGAGCTGGCCGTCACGGTCACGCAGGTGTCCAGCCGAAGCCTGCCGGAGCTGAACGACGCCTTCGCCGGCGTGATGGGTGACTTTCAGACCCTCGACGAGCTGCGCTCGGCGCTGGCACGGCGGCTGGCGGCGCGGGCCGCCGCCCGGCACCGGGCGGCAACCTACGACAAGGCGGTGGCGTTGGCGGCCGCGAGGGCCGGCATCACGGCCCCGGACGACCTCGTGCAGCGGCTGCTGGACGAACAGAAGCGGCACATCTCGCACTCGCTGGGTGCCCTCGGGGTGGCTCTCGAGGACTACCTGGCAGCCGAGGACATGGCGGAGGACGACGTCGATGCGGTGCTGCGGGCGGCGATCGCCAGGCGAACGGAGGCCGAGATGCTGCTCGATGTCATCGCCGCAGAACAGGGCTTCGACGGACCGTTCGGCGAGTCTGCGGAGTCCGGTCCGCAGGCGCCGTCGGCGGCCTCCGCCGAGGCGGGTGCGGCGCGGCGGGGCAGGGCACTGGCCCATCTGATGAACATGGTCGTGCTGAGGGATGGCAGGGGTGACGTGCTGTCGGCCGAACAGTTGGCCGACGCCGGCAGGTATGCGGTCGTTGGCTGACGGCAGCACCTGACGGGCCTTTCGTGACCGGCCGGTAGTCGATGGGCTTTTGATGCATGTTCGACCCTTTGAATGGTATCCAGGATGGTCTGCGTCGGTCGGGCAGACGCGGATCGGCGTAGAATTTCCACGGCGTCAACGCCGGGACGGCGGGGGCCAAGTGGTATTGATCTCCTCCAGGCGCAAGCGGGTTCGGCGGTTTGACTGTATGGATACGAGGCGCGAACCGACCGCGTGGCCGTGGCCGCGGTTGGCGGCCGAAGCCGAGGACGGACATGCGCGCTGACGTCCGGGTCCGGCTGTTGGGCCCGATCGAGGTGGTTGCGGCCGGGCTGCACCGGCCTGTCGCCGGACTACGTAAACGTGCGGTCTTGGCGGCGTTGGCGCTGCAGGTCCGGCAGGTCGTCTCCGCGGACGACCTCATCGATGTCGTCTGGAACGGCGACGGTCCCGTCACCGCCCTGAACGCACTGCAGAGTCACGTCTCGTCGTTGCGTCGCGAGCCGGGTCTACGGGAGGCGATCCTGGCCCGTGCTCCGGGTTACCTGCTCGACCTGGGCGCCGGATGTACGGACGTGGAGGTGACGGAAGAGCTGCTTCGACGCGCCGCGCAGGAGGCGGACCCGGCGCGCCGGGCCGGGTTGCTGCGGTCGGCACTGGGCTGGTGGCGTGGTCCCGCCCTGGCCGGGCTGGCGGATCTGACCTGGTTCGCGGATCACGCGGCGCGGCTGGACGGGATGAGGCGGGGGGCTCTGTCGTCGTTGACGGAGGCGCGTCTGGTGCTGGGCGAGCACGGTGCCCTGGTGGGAGAACTGGAGCACCTCGCGGAACGCTACCCCTTCGACGAGGAGCTGCATCGACAGCTGATGGTGGCGTTGTACCGGTGCGGTCGGCCCAGTGACGCGCTCACCGTGTTCGGCAGGCTGCGACGTCGGTTGGCCGACGAGTTGGGAGTGGATCCCGGGCCGGTGCTACGTGGGCTGCAGTCGTCGATCCTTCGTCATGACGAGGCGCTGACGCTCCCAGGGACGACGACCGAGCCGGGCGGTGCGGGGCGCATGGTGGCGCGACCCGCGGCGCGGGAAGGGACCTTGGTGGAGCGCGCGGCGGAGATGAGCCTGCTGGAACAGGCGCTCGCAAAGGCCCGCGCGGGAACCGGTTCGGTCGTGTTGTTCGAGGGTCCAGCCGGTATCGGCAAGTCGGCGCTGCTGGCACACGCCCGGGCTCGGGCCCGAGAGCTGGGGTTCCACCTCGCCGCCGCCGTCGGTCGGCAGTTGGAGACAACCTATGACTGGGGATGCGCGCGTCAACTGTTCGACGGCTCGCAGTCCGGCCCCCTCAGCTTCTCCGCGGAAACACCTGCTTCCGATGCGCACGGCGAGCTGCCGACACCGCCGGGACGTCAGCCCGAGTCGGACCTGGAACGCTCGGAAATCCATGCGCTCTATCGGCTGATGGTCAGGTCGTGTGAGCGGGGGCCGTTGTTGGTGACCCTTGACGACCTGCAGTGGTGCGATCTTCCTTCGGTGCGGTTGATGGCCTACCTCGCCGCACGGGCCTGCGGCCTGCCGATGGTCTTGTTGGGGACATCGCGGCCGGGCGTGGCAGAGATCGATCAGGTCCTGACCGGGCTTGCCCGGTTCACGCGGGTCCTGGCACCCCTGTCGGTGAATGGTTGTGCTGCTGTGCTGGGCCATGGAGGTGAGGAGTTGGCGCAGCAGTGTCATGAGTTGACAGACGGCAGCCCGCTTCTGGTCCGGGAGTTCGGCCGTCACCTCGGTGACGAACGTGGGGTGGAACGGGGCGCAGCGAGCGTACGACGCCTGGTTCAGGCGCAGGTGCGCCAGTTACCGCCGGGAGCAGCCGGTGTGGCGCAGGCGCTGGCGGTGTGGCGGGGCCCGACCGGGGCCGAGGCGGTGGCGGCGACGGCTCGGATCGATGTCGCGGAGGCGATGCACCACCTGGCTGCGCTGCGAGCGAATCAACTGGTGACTGCCAGCGACGATGGTCGGCGGTTCGCGCTGGCGCGTCCGTTGATTTGTGAGGCGGTGTATGAGGGGGTGGGGTCGGGGGTGCGGGCGGGGTTGCATGTGCGGGCGGCGGGGGTGGCGTTGCGGGTGGGGGATGTGGTGGGTGCGGGTTCGCAGTTGTTGCGGGTGCCGGCGGGGTGGGGGGGTGAGGTGGATGTGGTGGGGGTGCTGGGTGAGGCGGCGCGGGTGTGTTTGGTGCGGGGTGCGGTGGATTCTGCGGTGGCGTTTTTGCGGCGGTTGTTGGAGGAGGATCTGGGTGAGGGTCGGGGTGGTGTGTTGACGCGGTTGGGGATGGCGGAGTTTCTGGTGGATACGGGTGCGGCGGTGGGGCACTTGGCTGCCGGGTTGGCGTTGGAGACCGATCCCGAGACACGAGCGCGAACCGCCCTGACACTGGCTGCGGCGCTGCACGCCGACGGTCAGCCCGCCGAGGCGATGCACGTGGCGCAGGACGCCCTGCACCACAGCCCTGACCCGCTCAGCAGCACACACCGCGCACTACAGGCCATGGTCGTCGACACCGCCATCGCCGCTCGTCACCTTCCGCACATCCAGCCGCTTGTGCAGGAGTGGCGGGACCGTCCGCCGGGCTCGACGGCCGGCGACCTGATGGTGCAGGCCGCGCTGGCTATCCACGCTGCCCTTCGGAACGACCGCGTCTCGGCCCTGAGGCGGGCGAGCGCGGTGGCGACGGCAGCCGACCTGGGCCGACAGCCCTTCGCCGTGCACGCCGCCGCGCGAGCCTGGCAGGTACTCACGATGTGCGACGCCCCGGAGGCCCTACCCGCCATCGACACGTTCCTCACCCACGTCGAGGCGACCGGCTCCCGGTGGGGGCAGACGCTGGCCAGGTGCCATCGGGGCGCCGTCCTGCTGGCCCACGGCGACGTACGCGAGGCTGTCGACGACCTGCGCCTCAGTTGGGCACAGGCAGTACGGCACGAGTTGCGACTCGGCAAGATCCTCTCCGGCAGCCACCTGATGATCGCCCTCCTGCGGCGAGGTGATGTGGACGCCGCCGACACCATCCGATCCCAGCTGGCGGATGGCCCGGCGCTTGATGTCACGAACGGACTGAGGACGTACGCGGAGGCAAGCCTGCTGCTTGCGCAGGGCAGGACGACCCTCGCCCTGGCCAGGGCCATCGCCCTGCGGGACCAGTGCCGCGTCAGCGGCATCACCAACGCGGTGGATCCGGACTGGCGGACCCTGATGATCCGCTGCCTCACCGATCTCGGCCGGGGAGACGAGGCGTTGGAGACGGCCCAGGAGTTCGTCGGTTCGGCTACCACCTGGGGCACCGCCCGGGCCATCGGGCGGTCCTTGGCGGCCATGGCTGACGTGGCGCACGCGCGGCGGCGTACGGAACTTTTGCACGAGGCGGCGAAGCACTTCGAGGCTGCCGACGCCCGATGGGAACTGGCTGAGTCCCTCCACCGGCTGGGTGAGTCGATGCGCCAGGCGGGGTCGCCGACGGAGGCGCGTGAGCACCTGCGTCGAGCACACGAGATCGCCGCCGCGTGCGGCGCCGAAGCGTTGGCCCGCGATGCCGCGGGCAGTCTGCGCCTGCTGGGCACCCGCGTTCGTAACGGGCAGGGAGGCGGCTCGGAGCGCCTGACCCCGGCCGAAAGGCGTGTCGTCGAACTGGCGAGGGAGGGCCACAGCAACCGCGAGATCGCCCACAGCCTGTTCATCAGGCTGAAGACGGTCGAGACCCACCTCACGAGTGCATACCGGAAGCTCGGCGTCTCCGGCCGTGGGCAACTGGCCCAGGCATCACTCGCGTCGGACTCGGAAACCTCGGCTCCTGCCGGAGTCGACGACAGGCGATACCGGTAGGCCTGATGCGGACCCGCATGTCACCGACGCCGAGGCGAGCCGTCATTCCCGACGCCGCGACAGCTGTGAGGTGGTGGAGGTGCTCAAACCACCGGTAAGTCGACTCAGACTTCTCGGCACCCTGGAGGTAGTCGTCGACGGCACGCCTCGTCCCGTCGGTGGCCTGCGGCGACGCGCCCTGCTGGCGGCGCTCGCCCTGCAACCCGGTGACGTCGTCAGCTCACGGCGGCTGTTGGAAATCGCCTGGCCGGGTCGGACCACCGCGACCAGGGTGAACACGCTGCAGAGCCACCTGACGCATCTGCGCCGGGAGTACGCGCTACGCGGTCTGATCCTCGCGAGAGACTCCGGATACGTACTCGAACTCGCCGATGAGTTCACCGACCTGCAACTCGCCGAGCGGCGGATCCACGACGCGATGCTCGCCGACGATCCCGCGAAGGTCGTCGGCGAACTGCGGGACGCGCTCGCCGCCTGGCGCGGCCCCTCCCTCAGCGATCTGCGGGACCTCACCTGGTTCAACGACCAGGCCGTACGCCTCGACGGCATCCGCCGGGCCGCCACCAACGCTCTCGTCGAGGCCCGGCTCGCACTCGGCGAGCACCATCAACTCGTGGCCGAGCTGGCACACGCGATCGAGCAGCAGCCGCTCGACGAGGAACTGCACCGGCAGTTCATGACCGCCCTCTACCGCAGCGGACGGCAGAGCGACGCGTTGTCGGTCTACCAGCGCCTCAAACGAACTCTCGCGGCGGACCTGGACACCGGGCCGCAGGTGGCGACGAACGAGCTGTACACGGCGATACTCCGGCACGCACCCGAACTCGACCTCACCGCCGCGGGCACCACAGCCTCCCTCAGCGGGAAGCTGGCAGCCGCACCGGACGCAGGCGGGGAGGGCCGGGACGAACTCGTCGACCGTGATCATGAGACCGGTCTGATCGATGAGGCGATGCGGGCCGCGGCTGCCTCTGCCGGCACCGTTCTGCTCTTCGAGGGGCCCCCGGGAATGGGGAAGACCTCGCTGCTGGAGTACGCCGAAGGGCAGGCCCGGCAGCGCGGCTTCACCGTCATGAGTGTCGGTGGATGGCCGGGGGAGAGCGACGCCGCCTGGGCCGGGGTCCGGCACCTACTCCACGGCGAGACGCGTGCCTCTCGCGAGTCTGGTCGTTCCGCATCGGCCGGCAGCGCGCTGGCGCGCGAGGCGCTGCTGGGCTGGGACCAGGCACGTGGAGAGCGCGCCGTCGGCGAGTACGCCCTGCTCGACTCGCTCTACTGGCTGGTCGCCGACGTGGCAGAACACGCTCCGGTCGCGCTCGTCGTGGATGATCTCCAATGGCTGGATGTGCCGTCGGTGCGTTTCCTGGCCTATCTGAGCGCCCGGTTGGAAGCGCTACCGATCCTCTTGGTCATGGGCCTCCGCAAGGGCGACGACCATCGGGTTCAGCCTCTGCTGTCGGCCTTCACCTCGGTCACCCACATCCTCGCGCCGCTGACCGCCGCCGGCTCGGCGCGCCTTCTGAACGCGCTGACGGGCATGCCTCCCGACGATCCCGTGACAGCCCAATGCCGTCGGCTCAGCAGCGGAAACCCGCTGTTGCTGCGGCAGCTCGCCAAACGCGTCAACGGCGCCGCGGCCAGCGGACAGGACCCGGCGTCGGCCCTGGAGGCCGGCTTGCCGGTCATCTCGATGCTGGTCAGGACCCAGTTGGACTACTTCCCGCCCGCTGCCGCGGTGGCGGCCCAGGCCCTGTCGGTGGTGGGCGACGGCGCTTCGGTCGACGCCCTGGCCCAGGTCGCGCAGGCCCGGCCGCAGGAGGTCGTGGAGGGGCTGAGCATCCTTCGCGACAGCGCCTACGTCACCGAGACGGCAGGCGGCTTCGGGTTCGCTCACCCGTTGATTTGTGAGGCGGTGTATGAGGGGGTGGGGTCGGGGGTGCGGGCGGGGTTGCATGTGCGGGCGGCGGGGGTGGCGTTGCGGGTGGGGGATGTGGTGGGTGCGGGTTCGCAGTTGTTGCGGGTGCCGGCGGGGTGGGGGGGTGAGGTGGATGTGGTGGGGGTGCTGGGTGAGGCGGCGCGGGTGTGTTTGGTGCGGGGTGCGGTGGATTCTGCGGTGGCGTTTTTGCGGCGGTTGTTGGAGGAGGATCTGGGTGAGGGTCGGGGTGGTGTGTTGACGCGGTTGGGGATGGCGGAGTTTCTGGTGGATACGGGTGCGGCGGTGGGGCACTTGGCTGCCGGGTTGGCGTTGGAGACCGATCCCGAGACACGAGCGCGAACCGCCCTGGCATTGGCCGGAGCCCAGTTCTTCGCGGGCCACGCGGCGCAGGCGGTCACCGTCTGCCGGGAGGCGCTGGCAGACGGCAGCATCTCCACGTCCGCGCGGCTGGGGCTGGAATCCTGCATGATCGATGCCGCCTACCCGGCCCGCGATGCTCTCGGCCTGGCGCAGATGATCGAGGCGCAACGTCACCTGTCCGGTGACGACAGCGACGGCGGGCTGATGCGCGACGCCGCACTGTCGGTCTGGGATGCCTGCCGCAACGACCGTCGGTCGGCTCAGCAACGCGCCGAGCGCGCCGTCGCCGGCGATGTGCTCATCCGCCACCCGCTGGCGGAGAGCACCCTGGCCTGCGCGTGGCAGGTGCTGGACGTGTGTGACGCACCGCAGGCGCTGCCCAGCGTGGATGCCGCCATCGCGCACGCCCGGCGCTCCGGTTCACTGCGCGCCCTCGCACCGGCCATGTGCTTCCGCTCGGCCCTGATGCTCAGCCGAGGCCACCTCGCCGAGGCCGTCTCCGATGGCCGGGCCGGTTGGGAAGCCGTGACCACCTCGTCGATTCATGTCGGTCTTCCCTACATCGGGAACTATCTCGCCCTTGCCCTGCTGCACAGCGGCGACGTCACCGGCGCGCGGGTGGTCCTCGCCGAGGTCCAGAACGGCTGCCCCGCGGACATCAGCACCCGGCTGTTCGGCGAGGCACTGATCGCCCTGGCGCTGGCCGAGGACGACATCCCCGAGGCGTACCGCCTCGCCGGCGCCCTGCGGGACGAGTGCGACAACCTCGCAATCGAGAACCCGATCCTTGCCGACTGGCGCTCACCAATGATCATCACCCTGGGTGCCCTCGGCAGGCGGCGTGCGGCGGAGGATGTCTGCGCGCAGTTCATCGACGTGGCGCGGGCGTGGGACACGCCCCGGGCCGTCGCACGCAGCCTGCGTCTGAGCGCCACCGTGGCACCCCTCCGGAAGCGACCAGAACTCCTGTCGGAAGCAGCGGAGCTGCTCGGCCGGACGGAAGCCCGCCTCGACCGCGCTCAGACGTTGTCCGCACTCGGCAACGCGCTGTTGCATCTGGGGTACACGGATGACGCCCGCGAACGACTTCAGCAGGGTCACCGGCTCGCTGCCGGATGCGGGGCGATCCCACTGCGTGACGCACTTGCGGAACGGTTGCACGAGGTGGGCGTCCGCCCCCGCACGGGCGACGTGACGGGCAGACGCGGTCTCACTCCGAGCGAGGCGAGAGTGGCCGACCTGGCGGTGCGCGGTCTCACCGACAAGGAGATCGCGCAGAAGCTGTACCTCACGACCCGGACGGTCGAACTTCACCTCACTTCTGCCTTTCGCAAGCTGGGCGTCACCACGCGGACCGAGCTGGCAAGGGTGCTGACGCAAGAGCGTCCCTGAGAGCGGTTTGCGCGATGTGAAGTGGCTCCCGGGTGAGCGGTGCGAGCGCGCACACGCGCCGAAACCTCCGACGCGACCCGCGCCTGCCTCGTGCTTTCTCCACCACCTCCCGGCGGGCGGGCCCGGCTGCGGCGTCTCACCGGCGGACCGGGCGGTCCCACACCGCGTGGTAGTGGAACTGCACCGGAACCAGGCGGAACGCGAGACCGCATGACAGACCCTGAGAGATTGGGAAAGCATGAAAAGAGGAAACGTCAGCGGGGACCGCTGGCGAATGCCCAAGTGGCGCAGCGCCGTCGCCGCCGCCGTCGGCATTCTGGCGGCGGTTCCGGCACTGTCGCTGCTCCCGCCGTCGCAGGCCGGCGCGGTGAGCGGTGACCTGTCGACCAGCTTTGCGTCGAGGACACCCGCCCTGGCGGCCAACTCCGACAGCCGGATGGAGTTCTTCCTCACCGACGCCTACGACACCGCGTTGAACCGTTGGCAGTCCACCCCGGGCAGTAGCCAGTGGACCGGCTGGAACGCCTTCAACGGGCAGGTTCGATCCCTGGCGGTGGAGGCCCGCCAGGACAAGGCGCTGGAACTGTTCGGCCTGAACGAGAACGGTGACATCTGGCACCGGTGGCAGCGGGACGGCGGGTGGACCAGCTGGGCCCAGCTGGATGGCAACCTGAACTCGATCGCGGTCGCGCGCGCCGGCAACGGGCTGCTCGAGGTGTTCGGCACCAACGCGTCAGGCACCGTGTTCCACCGCTCGCAGGAGAGGCTGAACGCGAACGAGTGGGCCCCGTGGCAGACGTTCGACGGCCAACTCGTCTCGGTCGCCGCCGAGACCAACGCCGACGGACGCCTCGAGGTGTTCGGCGTCAACAAGCAGGGCATGGTTTACCACCAGTGGAAGCAGACCGACGGCAGGTGGTCGGGCTGGGCGTTGTTCGACGGGAACATGAGTTCCGTCGCCGTGGCCCGCAACGGCGCGGGACGGCTGGAGCTGTTCGCGACCTCGGTGCAGGGCGACGTCTTCCACCGCTACCAGATTGACGGCGGCTGGTCACGCTGGGCCAACATCAGTCACTCCACCCGGTTGCGATCCGTCGCCGCGGACGCCAGCATCGACGGTCGGGTGATGGTCGTCGGCGTGAGCACGAACGGCGACGCGTTCTACCGGCAGCAGTTGACCGGTGGGGGATGGTCGACGTGGACCCAGATGCCGGCAGGCGTGACCCCGCCCTTCCGCGCCGGGGGCAGCGTCCGCACCGTCGACTCGTCGCAGACCGTGTCGAGGGTCGCCAGCACCATCGGTTTCGACGGCCTGCCACTGACCGTGCAGAATGCCAGTAACGCCCTCCGTGTCACGCATTGCAACGATGCCGCCTGCACCACGAGCACCAGCACCGCTGTCGGGGGTGTGACCGGCCTGCGGCGGGTGGCGGTGAGGACCGGCTGGGACGGGCTGCCCGTCATCGCCTTCACGCAGTACCTCAGCAGCACGCAGCCGGTGGTGCTCAAGGTCGCCAAGTGCCACAACGTTGCCTGCACCGCCAGCACGATCTCGGTGATCGACGACAGCGAACCGTTGGCGGAGGAGATCGGCCTCACCATCAGCGGCGACGGCTTGCCGGTCGTGGTGTACACCAACGCCCCCGGCAGCGGTGACAAGCTCCTCAAGGTCGCGCGGTGCAACAACGCCTCCTGCGCCGGCGCGACGGTCACCAACACCGGGCTCGCCAGCGGTTACATTCCGGCGCTGAAGGTCGAGAACGGTGTCGACGGGCTCCCGAACTTCTTCTTCAAGGGCAAGTTCAACCTCATTCTCGCGCGATGCAGGACTGTCGCGTGCAACACCTTCGAGAACATCCAGGCGGAAGCGGGCCCGACCGGTGGTGTGGACAATGTCGCCATTGCCCGGGACAACGCGAGTGACCTCGGCTATGTCGCGTGGACGCAGCGCGGCGCCGGTGGCTTGTCGGAACTCGTCATCCGCCGCTGCAACTTCCGATTCTGCGTCAGCGGTGACCGCAAGGTGCTCGTGCCCAGCGGCGAGGTCACCGGGGGAATCGGCCTTGCGTTCGGCGACGACCGGACGGTCATCGCCTCGTTCAAGGGTCCCGGGAACGACCTGAAGGTCGTCAAGTGCGCCGACCAGGGATGCACCTCGGCCAACACCTACCCGGTGGAGAACGGCGGAGACCAGGGCAACCTCAACTCGATCCTCATCGGGGCGGACGGACTGCCGATCATCAGTTACCAGGACGGCGACACCGATCACCCGAAGCTCGCCCACTGCGACAACCTGAGCTGCTCCGGCTTCCCGAGCACCGGTGAGCCCACGCCGACGCCGAACCCGAACCCGACGCCGACCCCGACCCCGACACCCGGCGCGGGCTACAAGTCGGTGGTGCTCTACAACTGCACGCCGTCGGAGTGGACCGTCAGCATCTGGACCCGCGACCTGACGACGGGTGGCGCGTGGCAGAGAAAGACGAGCCTCGACCCGCAGTGGACCTCCGGCGGGACGTGCGGACCGAACGGCTACACGGGCACGCCCTACACGTTCACCATGGAGACCAACCACTACTACGACGTCAAGGCGGTGACGATCGAGGCCGCCGGCTGCCTGGACATTCCCGACGGCAACTCCTCGTGCTCGGCACTGGACCTGAGGTACGTGCTCGGCAACACCAGCGGTCCCGTAGGCCACCAGATCATCGGAGGCTGAGGCTCACCTCTGCCGGGCGCCGCGGTACCTGACGACGTGTCGGGTGCCGCGGCGCCTGTCGCCCGTACCGAGACGACCACGTGTCGCGGGAGGAAACCGGCGTCAACAGCAAAGCGGCGCGGACTGCATCACGCCCGGACGTCAACTCGGCCCCATCTGCCCGGGACTCCACGCAGTTCCAGGCTGCCGAAGCCCGGTGGCAGCAGAGGATCGACCGTCAGGACCTCACCATCCGGTTCCATGCCGAGAATCGCGCGGATCAGGAGCAGCGGGGCTCCTGCTGACCATGCCTGGGGGCTGCATGCCGTCGGGTACTCGACGGGATAGGTGGTGAGGCTACGTTCGTAACCGGCGAACGCTTCAGGAAGCCGCCCTCTGAAGAAGGGAGCCGCATCAATTATTGCCTTCGCGATCGCCGCCGCCTCACGCTTGAACCCGTATCGTCTGAGCCCCCACGCGATGATGGAGTTGTCGAACGGCCAGACCGTGCCGACGTGGTATCCGATCGGGTTGTAGGACTGATGCCCGGTCGCGAGTGTGCGAACACCCCATCCAGAGAAGAGTCGGGTACCCATGAGGTGTCGTGCGACAGAGGGGGCGCGATCTTCGTCGACGATCCCGCTCCAGAGGAGGTGCCCGATGTTGGACGAAAGTGCGTCCACCTGCCTGCCGTGGGGATCCAGAGCAAGGGCGTAGTACTGCCCGTCCTCGATCCAGAAGTCACGGTTGAACCGGCGCTTGAGCTCCTCCGCCTCACGTTCCAGACGGAGGGCGTACTCCGGATCGTTCCAAACCTCGCGGGCGAGTCGGGCGCCTCGTCGTTTCGCGTCGTACGCGTAGCCCTGTAGTTCGCAGGTCGCCCGTGGGAAGTCGGGCAGAGTGCCGTCCGCGAATGCCACCGAATCCCAAGAGTCTTTCCAGCACTGGTTCTCCAGGCCGGTGGTGGTGTTTCGCCGCTCGTACCAGATGTAACCGGTGCCGAGGAGATCTGCGTAGGTATCTATCCAGGTCAGGGCGGCGCGCGCCTCGTACTCCAACCTGTTGGCGGTCTCCTTGTCGCCGCTCCACCGTTCGTACTCGTCAAGCAGTATCACGAACAGGGGCGTCGAGTCGGCTGCGCCGAAGTACGGGGAATGAGGCTGCTCCTCGAACGTCGCGGACTCGCCCCACCGGCCTTCGTGCAGGATCTTGCCCGGCTCCTCGTCCCGGAAGTCGTCCAGATGGCTGCCCTGTCCGCGCACCATCATCGCCAACGTCGGCGGGGTGAGTTCGGGCTTGAACGGCATGGCCTGCAGGCAGGTGAACATCGTGTCGCGTCCGAACAGCGCCATGAACCACGGCAGTCCGGCCGCGGGAATCTGATCCGTGCGACCGAGCGGCGTGTAGCGCAGGGCAGCGAGGTCGACGAGGCTACGGCGATAGGCCTCCACGACCGGCTCGTAGGCGCTGGCAAGCGTAGGAGCCGAATCCATCCATGCGGCGAGGTTCTCCCGCATGTGCACACCGGTCTTCTGCACATGCTCCTGCAAGCTCGCTCCGCGTCGTCCGGGCGCTTCACGTAAGGTGCTTATGACGGTGAGGCGGGTGCTCCACCGTTCATGGGGCAGGACGTGGAGGTGAAACGAGATCCCGGTCCGGTCAAAGGTGCCCGGAACGCTGGAGTGGATGGTCGTCGACCGCCGGAAGCTGCCTCTCTCGTAGGTGAGAACGAGACGGTCGTCGTGTGTCTCGGTGGTCACCCGGCCGACTTTCGGCCTGAGGTTCTTCACCTCGAAAATGTCGGCGAAGTCACTGCCGATGTTGATGCGGACGTCCAGGACGAGGGGGCCCTTGCTGTGGTTGAGAATGCTCAGATCCTCTTCGAACGAGCCTCCGATACGCCGCTCGCGGATCACGGACATCTTCGAGTCGACGTAGTGTGTCAGGCCCTCCGGCACGAGGAAGAAGCGCGATTCGAAGTACTGTGTCTCATCCACCGAAAGAGACTGCAGACGGCTTCCGTTGATGGTCAGTACCCAGCGTGACAAGAATCGGGTGTCGTAGGAGAAGAGCCCCATCGGATATTTTTCCGAAAAATCGATGTCGCCGATCTCGTCGCTTACCAGGAACGTGTTTCCGTCGAGGATGCTGACCAGCTTCATCACCGACCTCCCAATGACAACCTCGGGTGCGTGTACCGAGGATCGCGGGCTTCGGCGGGGCCGGGGAGGAATTTTCTGAAGGTGGCGAGGACTTCCAGGTCGCCGGTCCCGGCGAGTTGGTTGCGGGAGGTGAGAGTGACGAGGTTCGCGCGGCCGGTGACCAGCTCGACGAAGGTGGCCTTGCTCGTCCTGACAACGCAATCCGCCGGCAGGGGCTCGCGCCGGACGCGCACCGTCCCCCGGCTGATCCGCAGATGCCAGTTCTCGACCTCGTGATCGACTTCGAGGTCGAACCTCAGTGTCGTTTCGACGGCCGGTGACAGCATCCGCGGCTGCTCGCTCAGCTCCTTGAAGAACTCAGCGACTTTGTTGGATTCCTCATCCTCGAAGGCCATCGTCTTGTCCGCTACTCCTTGATGCCTGCCCGACGGGCTGGTGTCGCCGGCCCCGTCAGCGCACGCCCGGGTGTAGGTGACGCCTCCCCGGTCGATGGTCTCCCAACCTCCGATGGTCTGGAGGCCAAAGCCAAAACTAGCCCTGAACCTGTGTCAGGGAAGGCGGCGGATGAGGCGGGCCAACACCTGTGGGTTCGTCACGCTGGCAGATCACGCCGTCCCAGCCGCGCCCACCTTGAGTCCTGAGTCTCGGTGACCCGGCTTGAGACTCGTCTTCTCAGGGCAAGAGGCCGGCCTGGATCGCCAGGATGGCGGCTCGTACGCGGTCGCGGCTGCCGGTTTTGGCCAGCACGTTGGTGACGTGGGTCTTGACGGTGCTCATGGAGAGGTGGAGGCGTTCGGCGATCTCGGTGTTGTTGAGTCCGGCGCCGATCAGGGCGAGCACGTCGGTCTCCCGGGCGGTCAGGTGGTAGGCCGCCAGTTCCACGCGGGTGGCCGGCCCGGTCGTGCGTACCCGGTCGAGGACCGCGCCGGTGACCTCGGCGGAGAGGATCGCCTCCCCGCCCGCGACGGTGCGCACCGCGGCGATGAGGTCGCGGGCGCTGCCCCGCTTGAGCAGGAACCCCCGCGCGCCGGCGGCGATGGCGTCCAGGACATAGGCGTCGTCGTCGAAGGTGGTGACGACGATCACGGCCGGGGCGTGCGGGATCGTGGCCAGCTCGCGGGTGGCTTGCAGACCGTCGAGCACGGGCATGCGGATGTCGACCAGGGCGACGTCGATGCGGGAGTCGCGGCGGACGGCGTCGAGGAACTGCCGGCCGTCGGCGGCCTCGGCGGCCACCTGGATGTCGGGTTGGGAACGCAGGATCAGGCTGAAGCCGTCGCGGATCAGCTGCTGGTCGTCGGCGATCGCCACCCGGATCACGGTTTCGCCACCGGCAGGGTGGCCTCCACGATGGTGCCGCCGCCCGGTCGTCGGCCCAGCTCCCAGCTCCCACCGCGGGCTCGCACGCGCTCCTCGATGCCGAGTAGGCCCGAGCCGCGCGTGGGCGCAGGGGGCGGCCCGATGCCGTCGTCGCTGACCCGCAGGCGGGCGCGGTCGCCGACGCGGACCAGCTCGACGCAGGCGGTCGTGGCCTTCGCGTGCCGGACGATATTGGTGAGGGCCTCCTGGGCGATGCGGTAGATGGTCAGCACGCCGAGCTCGTCCAGTCCTGGCTCGGGATCCAGACGTACCCGTACCGTCACGCCCTGCTGACGCAGCGGCTGCGCGAGCAGCTCGTCGATGTCGGACAGGCGTGGCGGCGCACTCACCGCGATCGCCGCGTCCGGATCGCGCAGGTGCACGACGAGCGTGTCGAGCTCGCTCAGTGCGGTACGGCCGCTCTCCGCGATCGCCCGCAGCGCCGCCGCCGGGTCGGCACCGAACTGGCCCGCCTCGGCTTGCACCACCATCGCGGTGACGTGATGGCCGACCACGTCGTGCAACTCGCGGGCCAGGTTCGTCCGCTGCTCGAGCCAGGCTGCCTGGTCGCGCAGCTCGCCCGCCTCCCGGGTCAGGGCGTAGCCGCGCGACCACGACCGGAACAGAATCGCCAGGAGGTATCCGGCCGTCACGAAGCCGATCGGCTGCTCGTACAGCCCACGCTGGTCAAGCAGCGCGACAGCGAGGGCGCCGAAGGCGCCGGCCAGGCCCCCCGCCCACCCCAGCCACGGACGCCGGGCCGGGTCCTCACAGGTCGAGACGAACACGAGGCCGGCGGACGCGAGGCCCAACTGCACCGACTCCCCGGTGCTCACCACCGCCACGAACGCGGCGCAGACCGCGAACACCAGGGCCCGGTACCGGGGCCGCAGCGCCACGGCCACAAGGCCGACGGGCAGCACCAGCCGCGCCCACCCCGCCGGCACGGCCAGGCCCCCCTCGACGGTGGTGACCACGACGGCGATGATCAAGCCCGCCGCGCCGTACGCGAGCCGGCGTACTCGCCCGGGGTCGCGCAACCCTTCCCGAATCCTGGTCCTCACCTGCATAGTTTCGACGATCCGGCCCGAAACCGACCAGGTACCCCGGTACCAGACCGGCCGGTACCCCGGTGCCGCTCCCGCGACCGGATCGGCACCGCGGCACGTTCCGCCCGGAACGCTCACCGTACGAGGCTGCGGAGGTGACGCTTGTCGAGCCCCGCACCGCTGTCACCGTCGGCCCGCTCCGTACGGTTCCCAACTACATCACGGCCATCCGCACGGTCGTCTCCGTCGCCGTCGGTGTCGCCGCCGTCGTCGCCGGCTCCGCCGTTCTGCTGTCGGTGGCGTACGGCATCTACTGGTTCGGCGACGTGCTCGACGGTTGGGCCGCACGCAGACTCGGGCAGGAGACCCGGGCGGGGGCGGTCCTGGACATCGTGAGCGACCGCGCCTGCGCCGCCGTGCTCGGCGCGGGGCTGGTCTCACTCGTGCCCGACGTCGCGGTCGTGGCAGTGGTCTTTCTGCTCTCGTTCCTGGTGCTGGACACCATGCTGTCGCTGGCGTTTCTGTGTTGGCCCGTGCTCAGCCCCAACTACTTCCACCTGATCGACCGACGGGTGTGGGCGGTGAACTGGTCGCCCGTGGCGAAGGCCGCCAACACCGCCGGGGTCATCGGCGCCGTCGCGTTCGGGCAGTACGGACTCGCGCTGGCGGTCGCCGTCGCCGTCGTCGCGGTCAAGCTGTGGTCGGCCGCGGCGATGGTCCGGCTGCTCGACCGGGACGGCCGGTCATGAGCGTCCTCGTCGAGGCGGTGCTGGCGCTCGGGTACGGTCTCGCGTCGGCCCTCGTCCCGGTCGTCAACGCCGAGGTCTACGCCGTCGTCGCCGGACACCGTGGCAGCCACGCCCTGGTCGCCGTTCTCGCCCTGGCGCTCGGGCAGACCGCCGGCAAGCTACTCCTGTTCGAAGCCGCGCGTCGCGGAACGGGACGGCTCGCCCGGAAATTCGCACGTCGGAGCCGATCAGGTCGCGCGGCGGCCGGGAGCGCCCGTTGGGCCGGGCGGATGCAGCGCTGGCTCTCCCGCCGACGCACCGCCCTGCCGACGGTGCTCGCCTCCGCCACGGTCGGGGTCCCACCGCTGGCCGTGGTCAGCCTCGCCGCCGGCACCGCGGGCCTCCGACACCGCGAGTTCGCCGCCGCATGCCTGGCCGGGCGAGTGATCCGGTTCGCCCTCCTCGTCCTACCGGGGGCGTTGACCTAACCTCGGTCGTCGTCGAGCACCGCGACGGGCTGTCGCCGAGGTGCCGGACCGCGGAGACCTGTCGCGCGTCCGGGAGAGGTGGAGATCGCGACGGCGCAGGCGAGCCCGGCGAGCACGGCTGCCAGTACGAACCCACGGGCGAAGCCCGACATCACCGCATCCTGGACGACTGCCGTAGAGGGAAGGCCCAGGGCTGCGGCATCAGCGACCTGGTCCTCGGTGACCCTGGCCGCCACGGACGCCAGCACCGCGACTCCGACCGTGCCGCCGACCGCCTGGAACGTGCTGAGCAGCCCTGAGGCGATGCCCGTCTCGTGTTCGGGCACGTCGGTCATCGCGGCAGCGGCGTTGGCCACGAAGGTCGTGCCCACCCCGGCGCCCAGCCCGACGAGACAGGGCAGCAGCATGGTCACGTAGGCGTCGCCCGCATCCAGTTGGGCGAGCCACAGCGCGGCGAGCATGGCGGCTGCCGTACCGCCGACGACCATCCGGCGCGCGCCGTAGACCGGCACGAAACGGCGAGTGGCCACGGCGAAGATGAGCACGCCCACCCCAATGGGGAGGAATTGGAGTCCGGTTTCCATGGGCCGTCGCGCGAAGACGTCCTGCAACGCGCGGGTGAGGAAGAAGAAGGAAGGGTAGAGGCAGGCGAAGAGCAGCATGGCGATCAGGTAGGCGCCGAGGCGTGTGCGGTGTCGTAGCAGGCTCAGCGGGAGCATCGGCTCGGCGACTGCTCGCTCGACCTTCACGAACACGCCGACCAGCAGGACTGACAGCACGAGCGCGGCGTGCGCCGCGCGGTCGTCCCAGCCTTCGCCACCGGCCCGGATCACTCCGTACACCAGCGCGGTCAAGGCGGCGGTGCCCGACAGAGCGCCGAGGAGGTCGAGCCGCCGCCGGCGTCCCGCGGTGTCGGGCAGCACCTTCGGTGCGGCCACGGCGAGAAGCAGGCCGATCGGCACGTTGACCAGGAACACCCAACGCCACGACGCCGCCTCGGTGAGGATGCCGCCAAGGACGAGCCCGAGCGTGATGCCGAGTCCCGCCATCGCACCGTACGCGATCATCGCCTTGTTCCGACGCGGCCCGGGCGGATGGAGCGTGGTTATCAACGACAGCGTCGTCGGCGTCGCGAGGGCGGCCCCGAGGCCCTGGATCGCTCGCGCCGTCAGCAGCACCGACTCGTCCCGCGCCAGGCCGCCGAGCAGAGACGACGCGGTGAACAGGAGCACCCCGACGACCAGAGTCCGCCGGTGCCCGAAGAGGTCACCGGCGCGGCCACCGAGCAGCAGCAGCCCGCCGTAGGTGAGCGTGTAGGCGTCGATGACCCAGGCGAGCGACGCGTTGGACAGGGCGAATTCGGTCTGCACGGCCGGCAGGGCCAGGTTGACGATCGTGACGTCAAGCGTCGCCATGAGTTGCGCCAGGCAGATCAACGGCAACGCGAGCGCGCTCAAACGCGAGGTCGTCACTGGAGGTTGGGTGGACACGGTCACTCCCGAGTCTGATAGCGGGCGGCTGAACTGCCGGTACGGCGTTCCGTGATGTTCCGGTCGACCGTCTCGTCCAACCGGCAGCACCGGGGAGGGACGCCTGACCAGGCCGCACGCTGCCGCGTCGTGAGGGAGGCGAGCCGGCGTGGCGTTTCGGTTTCCAGGTCTCGTCGACCTGTGCCGCTCACGCAGCCGGGCTCGGGTGCGACCCCTGAACGACGGTCCCCGGTCGGGGTGCGACCTGAGTCGTACGCGGAGCGGTGACCTGAGACGGATGTGGCCGCCGGGCCGTTGGGCCGAAGGTTGCCGGGTGACCGAATCGATCCAGGGCCTCGGAATGTCGCTGCCGGAAATCCTCGCGGTGCTCGGTGCTGTCGGGCTGGTGCTTGCCCGCTGGCTGCCGCCCGCTGGCCGCCGCCCGACCACGATCGGTGCCGCGGCGGTGGTGGCGGCGTCCACCGTGGTGCTCGTCGTGGTCGGGGTGCGGTGGCAACTGGTGCCGGTTCTCGGGTGTGCGGCCGTGATGCTGTCGCTCGCCGTGCCCGCGCTGGTGCGAGGGCGTGACGGGCGGCCGGCGTGGCGGGCCCGCTGGTGGCTGGCGCTACCGGGAACGGTGGTGTGTCTGGGGCTCATCGCCACCGGGCCCGCCGCGGCGTGGGCGCTGCCCGTGCCGGTTTTTCCGCGACCGTCGGGGCAGCTCGGGGTCGGCACCACGGTGCTGCAGTGGACCGACCCGGACCGCCCGGAGACCGCCACACCCGCGCCAGACGACCGCCGCACCGTCGTGGTGCAGCTGTGGTATCCGGCGCGCCCGAGCGCCGTGGGCGATGAGCGGGCCCGGTACGGCGGTCGCACCGCGCACGAGGCGCACGTCGTGTTCGGTGCCCTGGCGCACTATCTCGGCGCGCCCGGCTTCCTGCTCGACGGTGCCGCGGACGCCCGGACCTGGTCGGTGCCCGAAGCGGCCGTGGCCGACACCGGCGGGCGGTTCCCCATCGTGCTGTTCTCGCCAGGGCTCGGCGGTGTGCGCACCCAGAACACCGCGTGGGCCGAGGAACTGGCCAGCCGGGGCTATGTCGTCGTGGGCGTCGACCATCCGTACGACTCCGCCGCTGTCGTCCTCGCCGACGGCACGACCGTCCGTACCCGGGTCGGTGCCACCGGCGACGACGCCGTGGACCGGCGGAGCGTGGACGATTGGACGGCAATCCGCGCCGCCGACCTGCGCTTCGTGCTGACCCAACTGGGCCGCCTCGACCGCGGCGAGATCCGGGGGCCGTTCACCGACCGCCTCGACACCGACCGGGCCGCGGTGACCGGCCACTCCGCCGGCGGAGCCGCCGCCCTGCTGGCCGCCCGGCAGGATGCCCGGTTCGCAGTCGTCATCGACATCGACGGCGCCCCCCACGATCCCCACCCGCAGCCGTTCCACCAGCCCGTACTGGCGCTCGCCCACCCGGTCGACCCGGCGGTGAACCCCACCTACCTTCCCCAGTTGACACACGTGCTGAACCTCGGCACCTCGACCGGCTACCTGCTCGTCGTTCCCGGATCGGCGCACTTGACGTTCACCGACGCGCCACTCTTCCTGCCGCCGGTCCCCTCGCTCGTGGGCACCCGGAGCCGCGCCGGCGCGCTGCGCATGACCATCGCCACCACGGTCGCCTTCCTGGACGCCACGCTGCGCAACGCGCCGGGCGACCTCGCCGCGCGACTCAGGGCGTACGGCGAGCTCACCGTGCACCGATCCGACGGCCGACGCTGAGCCCTGCCCAGCCGATCTGGCCCGTCCGTAGTTTCCAGACCACGAGCAACACCAGGAGTTGATCGAGGACCGCACCTGGGCGGCTGCCGCACGGGAGCGGGTTGCCGGTGTGCGCCCGGCGGCGGGGTGCGCGCCTGTCGGCGACGGATGCACGTGTGCGTGACTGCCGAGGGAGGGGCAGGCGCTCGACCTTGCTCCTCCCTCGGCAGAGCTCAGGCGGACTCGGTGGGGAGCCCGGCCGCCACCCAATCCTGGATGCCCTCGCGGTACTTCCGCACGTTGGTGTAACCGAGAGCGGTCAGGCGGTCGGCGACCTGTCCGCTGTTGGGGCAGGCCGGGTTGGAGCAGTAGGTGACGACCGCCGCGCCGCGGTCGGGAAGCAGGGTGGACGCCTCGGCTTCCACGTCGGCCAGGACCAGTTCGATGGCGCCGGGCAGGTGCTGCTTGGCGTAGTACTCGCCGCCCAGCGTGTCCAGCACAGTCACGGAGCCGGCGTCGATCGCCGCCGTCAGTTCGTCGCGGGTGATGAGTGCGGTCATGTCGCTACCTTCCGAGAGATATGGACTATAGTCCGGTTGTGCCTCACCACGATAGCGGACCACGGTCCGTTTCAGCAACGCCCCTGGAGCTCCTGCGCACCCCACCAGCCAAGGAGCGCGCGGACGCGGCACGTAACCGCGCCGCCGTGCTGGAGGCCGCGGGCAGGTTGTTCGCCCAACACGGCGTCGAAGCGGTATCCATGGACCAGGTGGCGGCAGCCGCCGGTGTCGGCAAGGGCACCTTGTTCCGCCGCTTCGGCGACAAGTCCGGGCTGGCCGCGGCGCTGCTGGACGCCCGGGAGTCCGTGCTGCAGGAGGCGATCCTGCACGGGCCGCCGCCCCTCGGCCCCGGCGCACCGGCCGAGGAACGCCTGACCGCCTTCATCGGGGCCTACCTCGATTACCTGCTGGAACACCTGGCCCTGATCCGAATGTCAGAGACCTCGACACCCGGTGCCCGGTACCGGATCGGCGCCTACCGGTTCTGGCACCGCCACATGTCAATCTTGCTCGGCCCCACACCCGACCCCGAACACGCCGCCCACGCCCTGCTCGCCGCCCTGGCCGCCGAACACGTGGCCGCGCTCCTGCCGGAACTCGGCGAACAGCGGATACGAGCTGGCCTCACCCGCCTCGCCCACGCGGCGATGCGATCCAGTCCGTAAGAATCCGGCCGTCCCCCTGGGTACCCGATTCGTCGATGCTCTGGTTCCACGCGGTGACCCTGGGCGCCGCTGCGCCCGGCTGGTTGCGGCGGGACCCGGACCAACCTCGCCCGGATCTCCGCACTGCCGCCGGCGTCCTGACGCGCCCCCGACGGCGTAGATGATCGCTTCGCGCCGGCGTCCGGGCGCAGGCTCATCGACGACCTCCGCCGGCGCGCCGAGCCGTCCGGGTGTTCCGGCCGGTCCTCCTGCCGCGTGCGACGTACGGTGCCAGGGTTTCGCGGAACTTCCGGGCGTTGTCCGCGGAGAGGTCGATCTCGTACCTGGTGTCGTCCAGGGCGAAACGCAGGGTCTCGTCAGCGTCGTCACCGGTCAGGTCGTCGATGAGTTTGTGCAGTATCCGCTTCGCCATTCGGTCGTCCTCTGGTCGGATCCTCTCGGGGAGGGTCTGCGGATGGTCGAGGTCGTTGATCTTCTTTGGCTTGTGCCGCGGGGATGACGACGTGGTGACCCGCAGGTTCGGCGGTGCCAGGTGGAATACTTACGATAACGTATACGCGAAATGAAAAGCAAGTAATCTGCTTCGTGTATTGCGGCGGTCGAGTCCGAGGGAAGCGCCTCGCGTCGTCGACGAGGACGACGTCGCCGGTGGCGCAGCCGCGCGCCGCGGTGTCGTAGACATGCTGAGCCAGCGATGGGATTTTCCCGGCCCGCCCGCCGCAGGCTCGGTTCCGCTGCGGCCGGGAGGTCACGGGGCCATGAGCCAGCCCTCGGTGGGGTGGCCGGCGCGGCGGGGCACCTGGTCCGCCCACCAACGGGTGGACGCGCGCACCACCTGGGCGGGATCCGCCACCGGGAAGGTGGGCTCGAACGGTTGGCGCATCGCGGTGTATGCCTCGAACTGTTCGAGCAGGTCGGTGGCGCGCATCTGCATGGGGGAGAGGTGCTCGCGTACCAGCGGGAGATGCAGTCGCTTCCAGCGGTCCGGCGCGACGATCGGGGGGAACGGCACCGGGTCGCGTCCGCGCTGGCGCCGCCACTCGTTGATCTCGTCGAGAAAGGCCGACAGGAACGCGTCCATGGTCAGGCAGCCCGTCCCGGCGGCGATCACCTCGGTCCGCCCGCCGCCGGGCCGGAGGCAGCACGTCTCCAGCGCCGCGGCCACCTCGTCGACCGGGGCCACCTCGACATATCCGTCGCGGGCGCCGACGACGGCCGGGGCCAGGCCCGACACGAGGGCCTGGAAGAGCGTGTACGGGCCGGTGAACGCCGCGATCATCCCGGTGGACCGTCCACCCAGGATCAGCGGTGGCCGGACGATCACGCAGTCTCCGACAGCCGAGTCGGTGACGATCCGTTCACCGGCGGCCTTGGACCACTCGTAGCCGTTGCGGAAGCCGTCGTACTCGGGTCGCCCCGGCGCGTCGGTGGGGCCGGGTCCGTCGGCGTAGGCGGTCGACACGTGCACGAACCGGGTCCGGCCGGTAGCCAGGGCCAGGGCCGCGCGCAGGGTGTCGATGTTCGCGCGGGTGGCCTCGGCGCGGTCCATGGTCCAGCGGGTGGACGCCGCGGTGTGCACGATGACGTCCCACGGGCCGCGCAGTAGCGCGGGCGGGTCCTCCGTACCCATCACCCAGCCGACGGTCGGCGGTCCGCCGTCGGGCTCGGGGCGGCGGCGCACCGTGCGCACCACGTCGAACCGCGGGTCCCGGGCAAGTAACCGGGCCGTCTCACTGCCGACGATGCCCGCCGCTCCCGTCACCAGGATGCGCATCGATGTTCCTATCGCTCGGGGGAGAGGACGAGGGAGCTGTTGTGCCCGCCGAAGCCGTAGGAGTGGCTGAGCACCGGCATCGGGTCGATCCGGCGGGTCGATCCGGCGACGACGTCGATGTCGACATCGGGCTGTCGCAGGTTGCCCACCGGAAAGACCGTGCCCAGCCGGGCACACTCGAGAGCGACGATCGCCTCCATCGCCCCGGCCGCGCCGAAGAGATGCCCGGTAACCCCCTTGCAGGTGGTGACCGGCGGGCAGGCGTCGCCGAAGACCGTGCGGTAGGAGCGGGCCTCCGCGGCGTCGCCGGCCCGGGTGCCCGTGCCGTGTCCGTTGATGTGCCCGATCGCGGCGGGGTTCAGTTTCGCGTCGAGGAGGGCCGACTCGATCGCCTGGGCGCCGCCCGCACCGCTCGCGTCGGGAGCCAGCGGATGGTGGGCGTCGGAGGTGGTGCCGTACCCCAGGATCCGGCCCAGGACGGTGGCGCCCCGCGCCCGGGCCCGGGTCTCCTCCTCCAGGACGAGGAACGCGGCCCCCTCGGCGAGGACGAGACCGCTGCGGTCGGCGTCGAAGGGCCGGCAGGCCCGGCCGGGGTCGTCGGAGGCGGTGGCCATGACACCCAGACGCGCCATCCCGGTCATGATGTGGGGGGTGACCGGCGCGTCCGTTCCGCCGGCCACGGCCACGTCCAGCTCGCCGTACTGGACCTTGCGGAACGCCTCGCCGATGGCGGTCGTGCCGCTGGCGCAGGCGGCGGCATACGTCGTGGCGGAGCCGTGCGCACCCAGCATGAGGGCGAGGGCGGCGGCCGGGGAGTTGGGCATGGCCAGTGGCACCAGGAGGGCCGTGGTGCCGGTCGGGTCGCCCGCGGCCTCCCGCACGGCGAACTCCATCGGCGGCGCGCCCCCGCTGCCCACTCCCACGGCGACGCCGGCGCCGCGCAGGAGCGGATCGCCGCTGAGGCCGCTGTGACTGACGGCGGCCAGCGCCGCCGTCACCGCCATCTCGGCGGAACGGCTGTAGTACTTGCGCCGCCGGTCGGTCAGCTCCGGCGCGGCGGCGAAGTCCGCCACGGTGGCGGCGAAGGACACGGCGACGTTGTCGGCGACCAACTCGGGCACGACCGCGGCGACACCCCGGGCCCGGTCCAGTGCGGACAGCGCGTCGCCCACCGTGCTTCCGACCGGCGTGACCAGACCGAAGCCGGTCACCACCACCGACCGGGTCACGACTGGCCGTCCCGCAGGTGTTCCGTCAGCACCCGGACGAAGTCGTCGACGGAGACGATGTCGCGCAGGGTCTGCACCGGCAGCCGCCGCCCGAGCGACCGTTCGAGCCGGACACCCATCTCGGTCAGTTCCAGGCTGTCGACCTTGTAGGTCCGGATGAACGGCTCGTCGCCGGCGAGTTCGGTCGGGTCGATGCCGAGTACGGCGGCCACCTCGTGACGGACGATGCTGTCGATGGACGGTGACATGATGCGCGGCCTCCTATGCCTCGACGTCCCGCACCGCGCGGGCGAGCGCGGCGGAGATGAGTTGGTGGGCGGTGTCGATGTCGTCGGGGCCGGCGACCAGCGGCGGCATGAGACGCAGGCACTCCGGTCGGCCCAGGCACGGCGAGACCAACAGCCCTTCCTGGGCGAGGTTCACCAGCACCTCGCCACCCAGGTGCGGGGTGGCGAACTCGATCGCCCACAGCAGCCCCCGCCCGCGTACCTGGCGGACCGCGTCCGGGTGTCGGCCGCGGAGGTCGGTCAGGTGCCCGGCCAGCCGCTCGGCCAGGTCGACGGCGTGGCCGGCCAGCCGCTCGACCTCGTCCAGGGCGGCCACCAGGGCGGCGCATCCGAGGGGATAGGCGCTGAACGTGGCCGTGTGCTTGTACGGGTCGGCCAGCAGCGGCCGGTAGAGGTCATCGGTGCAGACGACCGCGGAGACCGGCACCACCCCGCCGCCGAGCCCCTTGCCGAACAGCACCGCGTCGACGGGCAGTTCGTCGGCGACGGCGACAGACGGCGCGAGGCAGCGGCGCAGCCCGCACTGGATCTCGTCGGAGATGGCGAAGGCGCCGGCGGCGTGCGCGGCGGCGCACCACTCGGTCAGCAGGTCGCGATGCAGGGGGACGACGCCGCCCTCGCCCTGGACCGGCTCGAAGATCACCGCCGCGACGTCCCCGGCGCGGAGCCTGACCCGCAGCGCGGCGGTGTCGGCCACGTCGAGGTGCTCGACGTGGCCCAGCAGCGCGTGCAGCCCCGCCCGGAACAGCGGCGTCGAGGTGGCCGACAGGGCGCCCAGTGTCTTGCCGTGGTAGCCGCCGCGGACCGCCAGCACGGTGGGGCGCCCGGTGGCCAGGCGGGCGAGTTTGAGTGCGGCCTCGACCGCGTCGCTGCCGTTGGCGCCGAGGTAGACCCGGGTGAGGCCGGCGCCGAGATAGGTGCCCAACCGGGTGGCGGCCGTGGCCGTGACCGGGTTGGCCAGGGTCCGGGTGCTGACCGGCTGCTGGTTGAGTTGGCGGGTCACGGCGGCCAGCACCGCGGGATTGCGGTGCCCCAGCAGGGCCACGCCGTACGAGCCGAAGTCCAACCGGGATCGGCCGTCGGAGGTCCGGACGCGGCATCCCGCCGCGGACTCCTCGACCGCCCCCTGACCGATCACCTTGCCGGTGAGCGCCGCGGCCGGGGTGAGGTGCCGGCGGACGGCGCCGAAGGTGTCCGCCGCCACCGGGTCACGTCGCATCGCGCACCGGGATGTCCGAGAGGTCCAGGCCCCCGTCGATGCCCAGGTGGCGTCGTCCCAGGTACTGCCGGACGGCCGCCCGGGTCGGCGGGTGGTACCGGCTGGCCTGGGCGTCGCGCCACAGCCGGGACAGCCGAGCGCGTCGGCCGTACGACTGCCCGCCGCACACCTCGCTGAACGTGGCGACCGCCTCGGTGACGCCGTCCACGGCCTCGCTCTTGAGCGCGAGCGCGAAGGGCAGCAGCGCGGTGGCGTCGCGGCCGGCGTCCATCTGGGTGGCCAGGGCCAGGCACGACGCCTCCAGGGTCAGCAGCCGGCTGAGCGCGCCGCCGGCAACTCCCTGGTAGGTGGGAAGTTGGGCGCGGGACCCGCCGGTGTGCACGACCCGGCCGCGGTGCAGCATCGCACCGGCGGCATCGGCCGCCGCCTTCGCCACCCCGAGGTACACGGCGGTGGCGGTGAGGCAGAACCAGACGAGTCCGGCGTCGATCGTGACGTCCTCGACGCCCGCCCGTCCTTCGGTGAAGACCAGATCCTGGGGCAGGTGGACGTCGTCGAAGACGACGGTGTGTGACCCCGACGCCCGCATGCCCAGGGCGTCCCAGGTGCGGTCGACGGTGATTCCGGGGGCGTGCCCGGGGAGCAGGCCGATGACGAGGTCGCCGTCGGCGCTCTGCGCCTGGGTGCAGTACAGGTCGGCGACGCCCGCGAGTGAGCAGGGTGTCTTGCGCCCCTTCACCGTCCAGCCGTCGGCGTGTCGAACCGCCGTCATGCCGGCCCGCGACACGCTGCCGGCCAGCCCGGGTTCGGCGAACGCCGAGGCCACCAGTCTGCCCTGGGACGCGATCGCCTCCAGCAGGAACCAGGAGGTGTCGGTGTTCCGCCGCCACTCCTCGACCATGATCCCGACGGAGAACACGTGCATGTTCACCGCGATGGCCAGACCGGGGTCGGCGCTGCCGAGAAGGCGCTGGGTGGCGCAACACTCGACCAAGCCGGCCCCGCGGCCCTCCATCTCCACGGGCACGGCCAGCCCGGGCCACCCGCATTCCCGGAGCGCGGCGAGGCTGTCGAGATTCAGCTCTCCGTCGTCGTCGGACTTCGCGGCGCGACTCGCGATGCCGTCGAGCGTGCCGGCCGGCAGGAGCGCACTCACGTCCGGCCACAGGTAGTCGTAGTTCATTAGGGTATCGCTCACCCGGAACCCCTCCGATGATCACGCCTGCTCCATCGGAATATAGGGCAGTGACCCATCGGCATTGTTGAATGCTTTTCAGCAATACGTGCCGGCGGCGATGTTACCGTCCAACCGACCACGGCGACGCATCGTCGAATCGTGGCAGACATGTCACCGCGGCGTCGGGAGCGGGGATGCTGAAACAGGACACCGATATACGGAGCGCGTTGTCGAAGGTGGGCATCACGCTCGCGCAATTGCGGGACTCGGGTGGGAGTGTGCTGGCCGATGGCCGTGCCTATCTGGTCGGCTCGCTGGCTCAGGGGTTCGGCAACGGGGGAAGTGACGTCGATATCCACGTGTTCGACGAATCCGCGCACCCGGACAGCGCCCCCTATCTGTTCTTCGTCGATCAGGTGCCGGTCGACATCGAATTCTTTCCCGCGGTCCGGGTCGCCACGATGGTCGCCGAACTCGGCCGTGCGGCGGTGCACACGCAGGTCGGACCGATCGCGCTCCACCCGGCGCCGCGTGGCCATCGCAAGATGTGCCTGTCCCGCTGGATGACGGCCGTTCCCCTCGACCCCGCACACGGCGCGCTGCTGACCACCGCCGACGCCGCGGTGATCCGGGCGCACCTGCTGCGCCACAGCGTCGAGCTGACCGTGCTGTACGCGGCGCTGGCCGAGTTGGCCGAGCTGGGTGGCGCGAACCCGGCGGGGCTGTGGGGACACAGCGGGCGGGCGCTGCTCGACCTGTTGTGCACCGAACGTGGCCTTGCCCCGATGGGCGCCAAGTGGCTCCCGGCGCGACTGCGTGCGGCCGGGGTCGACGACGCCGTACGCCGTTCGTTCGCCCCGGCCACCCTCGACGACTGGGTGGCGGCCGTCGCCCGACTGGTGTGGCCGATCGACGACCCCCTCGCCCTGGTCGAGTTGCGGGAGTGCACGATCGGCGAGCCGGTCCTCCTCGGCCGGCGGACCATGGCCGTGACGCGCTACCACCGGCTGCACGGCGGCGAGCCGCCGGCCGGCGGATGCCTCCGGCAGACCGTCGCGGAGGCCGGCGCCCGGCGGGTTCTGGAATGGATGCGGGCCGGACTGGTGCGTCCCGTTGTCGACCCGGCCGCGCTCGACCGCTCCGCCCGCCGATCGCCGGCCGACGCCGAACCCGCGGGAGAACCACGGTGACCCGGGCGTCGGAGTGGGACACCTGGTGGGTGGCCAACCGGGCAGCCCCCGCGACCTATGTCTACTTCACCTACGTGCAGAGCTCACTGGGGGACATGGATGCCGCGACCGTCGACCGTGACTGGGAGACCGTCGTGGCGGCGGCGGCCGAGGCGGTGACGTCGATCGGGTACTGCCTGCTGGTGCTGCGGGGCCTGGAGGGCAACACCTACGACGGCGAGGTGGCGATCCACCTCGCCGACGCCCGCCCCGGGGATCCGATGGCGGAGGTCGAGTCGACCCGCCGGTCGCTGCCGGAGGCGGTGGGCGCGTCGCGGGAGCAGGCCGAGACGGCCCGCGCGGCGGTACGGAGGCTGACCGATCTCGTCGTGGCCGAGCTGCCGTCGGCGCTGCCGACCGTACGCGCATCCGACGGGTTCTTCCCCAGCGTCCGCATCGCCAAGGACTACGAGAACCTGCGCAAACGGCTCGGACTGCCGCCGCTGGACTGGATCCAGTGGCTGCACTGAGAGCGTGTCCCGCCGCGAGCCGCCGTCGACTACGAGGAGTGTCATGCCGCATGTGATCACCCGGACCGTCTGCGCCGCAGGTGTCGACGCGGTCTGGGCCAGACTCAAGGACATCGAGTCCTATCCGACCTACATGACAGTGGTCCGGTCGGTGGAGATCGAACGGGAGCTGTCCGACGGACGCCGGGTCAGCGCGTGGTCGGTCCTGCTCAAGGGCTCGGTCCTGGAGTGGCGTGAGGAGGAGGTCGTCGACGAGGCGCGCCGAACGCTGTCCTTCGAGCAACTCGACGGAGACATGGACGTGTTCACCGGGCAGTGGCGGGTGACCGCCGAGTCGGGCGGGACGGTCATCACGATGGAGGCCACGTTCGACATCGGCATCCCGCTGCTGGCCGAGATGCTGAACCCGGTCGCCGAGAAGGCGCTGCGGGACAGTTGCGTCCAGATCGCCTCGGCCGTGGGCGCGCAGGCGCATGCCTAGCTGGGCGGTGGGCCCGTACCTGGCCGCCCGCTTCCCCGTACCGCTGATGGTGGTGGCCGCGCTTCCCGGGGTCGCCGCGGGTCTCGCCCACGGCGGCGTCCCGCCCGCCACCCTCGCCGCCTGCGCCGCCGGCACGATGCTGCTGTTTTTGGCGCAGCGGCTGGTGGACGACATCGACGACTTCGACCGCGATCGCGCCCAGGGCCGACTCCCGGCGCGGGTCAGCCGGGCGGGCATGGTCGCCGGCCTGGTGCTGAGCGGCGCCCTGGCGCTGCTGCTCGGCCTGCCCGGACCCGCGGCCGTGCTGACCGCGGCCGTGGCGTTGGCCGGCATGTGGGTGGGGCCCCTGGTGGCGCGGCACCGGGCACTGCGGCGGCCGGTGCTGCTGTTCGTGCTCTACGAGAGCGTGCCGCTCGCGATCATGGTGTTCCCGTCCGCCCGGGTCGCCGCCGACGCCCCGGTGGCATGGGGCGCCGGGCTCACCGTCGGCCTCGTGCTGTGGTGCGCCTACGAGTTCTGGAAGTTCTCCCGTAAACCCGGCGACGCCGGCTACACGCCCTTCGACCTGACGCCCGAGGGCCGGGTGCGGGCTGCCGCCGTCATCGCCGCCCTCGGCGCGGCGGTCGCCGCCGTGGCCGGCCGTACCGGTCTGCTGAACGCTCCGGTGTCGGTCGCCACCGCGACGGTCGCGGGGCTGTTCTGCCTGGCCGCCGCGCACCAGGCCGGGATCCGCGACCGCCGTGGTCTTCCGCCCCGGTGGTGGCCCGGCCTGCCGTTGCTGGTGATCCTGCCGGCGGTGGTGGCGGTGACCGCCGCCGCCACGGCCTGAACCGACGAGAGCGAGCCGCGATGCGAATTCTCCACCCGGGCATGCCGGTCACCGAGGTCGCCGCCCTGGGCGGGCGCAAGGCCGCCGGGCTCCGTGACCTGCGCGAACTCGGCCTCGCCGTGCCCGACTGGCGGGCGCTGCCGGTCGACGCCTTCACCGAGCACCTGCGACGCTGCCAGCCCGACCGGGGCGAAGGGGAGCCGGGTCCGCCGGGGACCCCGAGGAGGCCCGGCGACTCCGGGAGGCCATTCTGACGCGCGCCCCGGCCCCGCAGGTGCGGGCGGCGATCCGGCGGATCCAGGACGAGTTGGGTGACGGGCCCCTCGCCGTCCGGTCCTCGGGGCTGGAGGAGGACGGCGAGGTCACCTCCTTCGCCGGTCAGCACGAGAGCTTCCTCAACGTTCGGGGGACCGACGCCCTGCTGGACGCGGTCCTGGGATGCTGGGCGTCGGCGTTCTCCGACCGCAGCGTCAGCTACCGTGCCCAGCACGGTCTCCGGGGCATCCCCCGAGGGCTGGCGGTGGTCCTCCAGCGTCTGGTGCCCGCCGAGGTCAGTGGCGTTCTGTTCACCGCCAACCCGCTCACCGGCTCGCGTACGGAGCGGGTGGTCAGCGGCACCTGGGGGCTCGGCGAGGGACTCGTGTCCGGGGCCGTCGACGCCGACACGGTGGTGCTGGACCGGGCGGGCTCGGCGCGGTCCGTCGTGCTGGGTGACAAGTCCGAGCGGTACGCCCCCGCGGACGGCGGCGGCGTCTCACCGCACCCGGTGACGCCGGCCGAGGCCGCGCGGGCGTGCCTCGACGTGGAACTGCTCAAGCAACTCGGCGCGGTGGCCGACCTCATCGACGAGCGCCTGGACACACCGCAGGACATCGAGTGGGCCTTCGCCGACGATCAGCTCTGGGTCCTGCAGTGCCGGCCGATAACGAGCGCGTTGGAGGCTGCGCCAGGGCAGATCCGCACCTGGGACAACTCCAACATCATCGAGAGCTTCCGGGGTGTCACCTCGCCGCTGACCTACAGTTTCGCGAGGCGCGTCTACGGCGAGGTCTACCGGCACTACGCCGCGTCGCTGGGACTCGACCGCAGGGCGTTGGACCAGGTCGAGCAGTGGACCCCGTTCCTGTTGGGCTACTTCGACGGCCACGTCTACTACAACCTGCACAACTGGTACCGCCTGGTGGGACTGGCGCCCTTCTACGACAACGGTCGACGCAACCTGGAACTCACCCTGGGCGTCCGCGAGGCGCTGCCGAAGGAGGTGGCGGAGTCCCTGGTGCCGTACGAGCCGGGTGCGGGGCTCGCCCGTTTGCTGAGGCTGGCACGTACCCGGACGGTGTTCGCCTGGCGCCTGTTGCGCCGGGACCGGATCGTCGCGCGCTTCCTCAGCGGCTTCGACGCGGCGTTCGCGGCATACGACGCGGTCGACTACACCCGCCTGCCGGGCGACGAGGTGCTGCGCCGCTATCTCGCGCTGGAGCGGGACTTCGTCACCCGCTGGGGCCCGGTGTCCATCACCGACCAGGCGATCGGTGTCTTCTTCGGTCTGCTCGCGCACCTCACGCGTCGCTGGCTGCCCGCCGCGCCGCCCTGGCTGGCCTGGGCCGCCGCCGGGCCTGGCAAGGTGGTCTCCGTCGAGCCCGCGGAACGGCTGGCCGAGCTGGCCGAGGAGGTTCGGGCCGACCCCGGGCTTGAGGCGTTGGTGCGCGACACCGAGGGGACCGCGACCCGGCAGGCCCTCGCCGACGCCGGGCACCACGCGTTCCTGGCCCGGATCGACGCGTACATCGACCGCTTCGGGTATCGCAGCGTCGACGAGCTGAAGCTGGAGGTGCCCGAACTCTCGCACGATCCCGCCTCGTTCTTCGCGCTGCTCACCACGGCGCTCGGCGGCGGCGAGAGGCGGGCCGCCGCCGACATCGCGCCCCATGTGCGGGGCCTCGGCCCGCTCCGTCGCCTCGCCTACCGCTGGGCCCGTACCCGGGCCCAGCGCGCTTTCGCCGCCCGGGAGAAGACCAGGTTCTCGCGCACGATGGCCTTCGGTGTGGTCAAGCGCATGTTTCGCGCGCTGGGTGCGGACCTCGCCCGATCGGGCCGGCTGGCCGCCGCCGACGACGTCTATCTGCTCACCCTGGACGAGGTCGTCGGCGCTTACGAGGGCACGCTCGTGGATTCTGACCTGGCCGGGATCGTGGCCCGCCGGTCGGTCACCCGCGCCGCCGGTGTGACGGCGCCCGAGCGGTTCACCACGACCGGCGCGGTGTATCCGCTCTCGGGGGGACGACAGTGGGCCGAGGACATCGACGACGCCCCGGCCGTGGGCCCGCGGGATGAGATGGTCGGTGTGGCGGCCGGGCCGGGAACGGCCACCGGCCCCGCCATCGTGGTGGACACCCCGGACGGCGTCGACGGCCATGTGGTCGTCACGTACCGCACCGACCCTGGGTGGGTGGCCGTGCTGCCGTCCGCCGCCGCGCTTCTCATCGAGCGCGGCAGCCCGCTCACCCACGTCGCGATCGTCGCGCGGGAACTCGGTGTCCCCACCGTCGTGCAGATCAAGGACCTGACCCGGCGGGTCGCGGACGGAACCATGCTGGAGGTCAACGGCTCCACCGGCCGGGTACGAGTGGTGGAGCCGGCCGATCATGGATGAGCGGGGCACGACCGGTCGGTTCATCGCGTTCGAGGGGATCGACGGCAGCGGCAAGACCACCACGGCGGCGCATCTGGTGGGGCTGCTGCGCCGCTCCGGGGTGCCCGTCACCCTGGTCGCGCACAACAGCACCGATGTGGGTCCGCGGGTTGTGTCGCAGTACGTCGCCGAGTTGGTGTCGTTGAAGCAGCGGACGCACTCGTTCGACTACGCGTCTCTCGGGGCGGTGCACTGGGCGTTGATCCGTGCCAGCTACTACGCCCTGGTCGACCGCTTCGTCGTCGGGCCGGCGTTGGAGCGGGGCGAGGTGACGGTGGCCGACGGGTGGTACCACAAGTTCGTCGCCCGGGTCACCGCGGCCGGGCACGCCGACGACCCGGAGGCGGTCCGGTCGATATTCGCCCCCGTCCGCACCCCGGACACGGTGTTGCTGCTGGACACCGCGCCGGAGGTGGCCGCCGACCGGAAGAAGGACATCAACGACGCCGAATACGGCCCGGCTCGCCGGGGTGAGGGCTCCCGCTCGGTGTTCGCCCGGTACCAGCGCCAGGTCCGCAGCGAGCTGCTGCGCATGGCCGATCCTCGGGCCTGGCAGGTGATCCCCACGGCGGAGCTCGACCCCGCTCGGGTCGCCGCCGCCTGCCTCGACGCGCTGCGCGGGCAGGGCCTGTGGGCGGAGGGTTCCCGCGTACGGTGACGCCGACGGCGTTGTCGTCAGTCGTGTCCGCCGTCCGGGCCGGTGCCCCCGCGGCGGGAATCGGCCGGTTCCGACGTCCGGAAACCGAACGGCGGTCCCTTGGTGGCGTGCGTCATGTCGGCGACCTTCTGTCGAGCCTCGACGAGCGCGACCTCGATCTTCTCCACCGCCGCCAACAGCGCCTCTCCGCCACGGGTCGTGGACACCCGCCGCGTCGTTCGGGTGAGCAGGGGAACGCCCCAGTCCTTCTCGAGACGTCTGATCCGATGCGAGAGCGTGCTGGGGCTGACGAACAGCAGGGCCGCCGCGCGCGTGAAGGACCTCTCCCGGGCGACGGTGCGGAAGGAGTGTAGGGCCTGCCAATCCATGGTGAACTCCCTCGAAAAAGGAAGACGGGCAGATTCAGGGCGGCGGCCAGCCGGTATCCGGATGGTGACAATTTGGCAGGCCGGCAGGTAAATCGTCCGGATGCGTTTCTTCCGGGAATGGCTTTCGATGGCGTGGTGCGGCGACCGGGTGGCGGTGGCGGAGGTGCTACCGTTTGCGGTCGTTTACTTTCGGCTTGCCGGCTTAGACGTTCCGGGCATTTTCGACGGCAGGTAAGGCGCGGGTGCCGACGGCTCCTGGTTGATGGTTGATGGCCATTCCTGCACCACTTCCTCACCGGTTGTTCAATCGACGGCGAGCATTAGTCGTCAGCCGCGGACGCATTGCGAGCAAGTGCGAGCAATTGCTGCGGTCGACCCCTGCCACCTCGTTGCATCGACTGATCCGAGTCTTGCATGAATGGAAGGCGTCCGGCTATTCCAATTGCGTATTCATGTCGTGACGCAGCGCAACCTCGTCGGATTGCCGGGTCGGGCGTCGCGCCGTCCGGGGGCGGCCGAGCTGCGCCTGCCGGACATCGTGGCCGGTACGGAGGCGGTGTTCCCCGGATCGACGTGGGCGCGGATGGTGTGCGGCCCGCCGTGCGGCGGCGCAACGACCTGCCGGGTGGCGGCGTCGGTAGCAGCATTTGCCCCACGGGGAATCGGGCCGGCCGGTGGCCGGCGCATTCGACCGCTTGTCTGGAGGAAATGTCGCTTAGCGAAGTCGCCCAGGCGTTCGGTCGTGCGCGTCGACAGATGGTGGTCCTTCATCGGTCGGGCGACGGCGGCGTGCCGACCGCGATGAAGGACGGTCGCACGCGGGATTATCGGATTTCGCGGTGCGGCGGCCGGAAAAGCGCCCGCTCGCCGTACCCGTCATTCGGGTCCCGGACCTGCTCGGCGTCGGGGGGCCGGCCTCCCCTGGCGCCGGCCGCCTCGGTGGTGGGACGAGGACGGCCCGCACGATTGCCGCTCGCGGCGGGGCGGTCGCGCGGCTTGGCCGGTGCTTTCCGGGTCTCGGGTGTGGCGATGGCTCGCTCGACGGGGCGCGGAGCCGGGCACGGCCTGGGTTGACGGCCCGCTGGCGACGGGGACAGTTGCGGCGCCGGCAGCGGCGGCGCTCGAGCGGAGAGCCGTTGGGGATCCGCAGGAGCAGTACCGCGGGGTCAGGTCGGCGCCGGCCGGCGGTTGTTGCCGTGGAGGGCCGAGGGAGGGTGTACGTGTCGACTCCGCCGGGTAGGGGTGGATCACCGCGATCGCGGCGGTATGGTCGTCGCGCTGGTTCGCGGGCCACTTCGATGGCGGTGCGGTCGGAGCGGCGGTGTCCGACCAGCGCGCCTGCGGTTGGTGTGCGGGGCATCGGCGGCACGACATGTTCGACGGCGGGTAGGAGGGCAGCTTCCGATGTCAGACCCGGCGCACGAACACCACTCCGACCCGCTGCCCCTGCTGGGCACCGTGACCGAGGCAGCCCGGTCGCGGGGCATCGACCAGGAACTGCTGCGGACCGTACTGGTGCACCTGCCGGTCGCCGTGAGCGTGCTCGACGCCGACCTCCGTTTCATCCTGGTGAACCAGAGAGCCGCCGAGATCAACGGTCTACCCGCCGACGCGCACGTCGACCGGTTCGTGTTCGACCTCCTGCCGGGCATACCGAGGTCGATCGGAACCCTCGTGCGGCGGGTGATCGAGACAGGCGAGCCGGAAACGAACGTCGACATCGTCGGCTCCACCCCGGCCCGACCCGACAGCCCTCGCTGGCGAGGAAGTTACTATCCCGTCTACGCCGCGGCGGGCGAGCGGGCGGTCGCGGTGGCGATCATCTTCGACGAGGTCGACACCCTGGACACGCCCCAGGGGGTGGGAGAACTCGCGGCGGACCGGGCGACGAACCTCGCGGTGCTCGACACGCTCATCGACAACGCCCCGATCGGCGTCGCGGTCCTGGACACCGACCTGCGCTATCTCCGTGTCAACCCCACCCTCGCCGAGTGGAACGGCCAGCCGGCCGCCGCCCACATCGGTCGGCGGCTACGCGATGTCCTTCCCGCCTCCGCTCGCACCCTGGAACCGCTGCTGACCCAGGTAGCCGCCAGCGGGCGGATGGCCAGGGACGTGGCGCACTCCGCGGCGGGACGGGACTGGCTCAGCAGCTACTACGCGGTGCCCGGCCCGTCCGGGGAAACCGCCGCCCTGGCCGTCCTTGTCACCGACATCACGGTGCGCCGCAGGGGCGAACGGCGAGCCCGCCGCCTACAGCGGTTCACCGCGGCACTCGCGCAGGCCCTCACTGTCTCCGACGTCGTCGAGGCCGTCACCGACACCGGCGCCCGTGCCGCCGATGCCGACGTGGCGGGAGTGGCTGTGCTCGACCGGGACGGCAGCGGTCTGGTGTTCCTCGCCAGCACCGCGACCGCCGGAGAACCGGCGGCCCGCTGGGCCGGCGTGCACCGCGACGCCGACCATCCGGTTGCCCGGGCGCTGCGTACCGGCGAGCCGGCCTTCCTGCCCACCGTGCCCGCCATGACAACCCGGTATCCGCACCTCGCCGACACCCAGGCCCAGACACCCGACCGGGCCTGGGCGATTGTTCCGCTGCGCGGGCCGGCTGTCGCCAGGGGCGTGCTCACCTTCGCCTTCCACACCGAGCAGTCCTTCGACGACGAGCACCGCGACCTGCTCACCTCCGTCGCTGGCCTGGCCGGACAGGCCCTGGCCCGCGCGCAACTCTACGAACGCGAACACGACACGGCGGTCCGGCTGCAACGTAGCCTGCTGCCCTCCCGGCTGCCGCAGATCCACGGCCTCGCCCTCGCCGCCGCCTACATCACCGCAGAAGCCGCAGAGGTCGGTGGCGACTTCTACGACATCTTCCCCACCCACGCACCGCACATGCCGGGCTGGGTGTTCGTCATCGGTGACGTCGCCGGCCGCGGCATCGCCGCCGCCGCTGTCACCGGAATCGCCCGGCACACCCTCCGGGTGACCGCCGCCCAGGCGCCCCCGGCGGAGGCGCTGCACCAACTCCACCGGCAACTCGTCGCCGCCCAGGACGTGGACCGCTTCGTGACCGTCGCCTGTGCTCTCCTGCAACCGCACGACGCCGGCGCGAGCGTGCAACTGGCCTCCGGCGGGCACCCGCCCGTGCTCATTCGCCGCGTCGACGGCCGCGTCGACGTCGTCGAGGTACGCGGAGTGCTCCTCGGCGCCTTCCCGACCGTCACGCTCGACCAGAGCACGATCGACCTTCATCCGGGCGACACCATGGTGCTCTACACCGACGGCGTCATCGAGGCCCGAGGCGCCGACGGTCTCTTCGGTGAGCAGCGCCTCGTCGCGGCCCTCGCCACCGCTCCGAACGGCACTCCCGCCACGATGGTCGAGAGAATCCGAGCCGCCGTCACGGCTCATCAGACCGGCCCGCAGACCGACGACCTCGCCATCCTCGCCGTTCAGCTCACCCCACCAGGCTGACACCGGGCCGCGGCGGCGCCGAGGAGCCCTGCGCGCCTCGACGCGGCAGTCGGTTCACGGTGCTTCGTCCCGTACGGGCTGTCGACGGAGAGGTTCTCGACTTCGTCTGCGAGTACGTCAATCAGCAAGGGGCCAAGATGACCGGCCGCAGCGTGGCGGACGCGATCGGCCGTCCGCTCAGCGAGACTGCCGCCCACAGTTGGGAGAGCGGCCTGTTCGACCGTGACCGCGCGGCTGCCGACACGGGGAGCCGTGGCGGCAGGAGCTGAGCTATCCCGAGATCGGTCAGGTATGGGAGATCAAGGTCGGGCGCACGGGTGGCGGTCATGTGGCGGTGTCGTTCCGGGAGATCACCGAGCAGGTCGACAGGCAGCGACAGGTGGCCGAGGTCGCGGCCCGCGCCGAGCCGGGCGGCAGCCCGCACCCGCAGCCTGGAGAGCGTGACCGCGGCGTTGGTCGCGGCGAAAACGACAGCGCAGGCGTACGCCGCCATCGGCGCGGTGCGGCCTCGGCCGCCCCGCCCGGGGGCCGGCAGGCGTGGGCGTTCCTTCCCCTGACCGTGGCCGGTGAGGTGCTGGGTGCGCTCGTCGTCGGCTACCGGGAGCCGCGGGGATGTCGACCCGGACACCAGGTCGACGCTCACGGCGTTGGCGGCGCTGGGAGCCCAGGCGCTGCGGCGTGGCACGGTCGCGGAGTTCGGCCAGCACAGTGATCGGCTTCCACGCTGACACCTGTCGCTACGGCTGATCGCGCCGACCGTGGCTGGCGGCAGCGCCGACCGCGGCCGGCGGCAGCGCCGGCACCTCGGCGGAAGCTCCCGCCAGATCGGTCGACAGGTCGAGGCGGTGCCGGGTCGGGAGCCGGCCCGCCTCCTCTGTCCGTAGTGTGGTGGGAGTTGCCCCCGCAGCGGGCCGTCCGTCCCTCGTTCATGCCCCGGGAGCCACCATGACACGTACGTCTGCCCGACGGTTGACGGGCGCGGCCGGCCAGGTCGCGTTGGGCGTGATGCTGCTCGTTGCCGGCACCGCCCACCTGACCGTCGCGCGCCAGGAGTTCCTGGCGCAGGTGCCCTCCTGGCTCCCGCTCGACGCCGACCTCGTCGTCGTCGCTTCCGGAGTGGTCGAGATCTGTCTGGGGCTGGCCCTGCTCGCCGCTTGGAGACAGCCCGTACGCGGCCTCGCCGGAGCGGTCGTGGCCGCCTTCTTCGTCGCGGTCTTCCCGGGCAACATCGCTCAGTTCACTGAAGGGCGTGACGGATTCGGCCTCGATACCGACGCGGCACGGGCGGTCCGCCTGCTCTTCCAACCGCTGCTCGTCCTCTGGGCGCTCGCCGCCACCGACGCGGTTCCCGCGCTCCGCTCACTGCGCCGTAGCCCCTGACACACGAACCGAATCCAGAGGTGCCCCGCGTGCCGACGGCCAGCAATTGTGGGTGTCGGGTTATCGACCGAAGTCACCAATGGCGTGGCGCGGACCGACAATGTGGCTATGTCGAAGCGCAACGACATTGTCCTGTGGCTTCTCTTGGCGCTGGGTCTGGTGACCACCGGGCTGGGCGTTGCGTATGGCATCGCGACTGCCGGGTCCAGCGCCTCACGCCAGTCCGTATCAAATGGTGTGATAGCTGCGGTTGTGGGTGCACTGGGTGCGGGGATTGTCGGCGCCGCAACGAGCATTGCCATCTCGCGCCTTGCTGATCGCGATGGTCGAGATGACCTCGGTGCAATGCTGAGACGAACTCTGGGTGCCCGATTCGTCTCGTCGGAGGACGCCCTTCCACAGCTGCGAGCTACGTGGCACCACTACCATGTCACCACTCTTGAGGGCCGGCTGGTGTGGCGACACATGCGCTGGAGCCTCGACGGCCCGCAGAGGATCAGCTCGATCACTGTCAAGATCGACGTGCCGGACGGGCTGGGTCGCACCCTCGCATACAGCGTTGAGGCCGGCATCCGCGGTGGACATGCCGTTCTGCTCATCACCGCTGAGACCGGCGGAGCCAGCGCACAGGCCACCGAGATCTTTCCTGACTTCGCCACTCGCGGCTACCGGCCGGTGCATGCCGGCGTCGGCGTTTTCGAGATGTGGGACGGCAGGCCGACCGTCGGCCGAGTGATTCTCAGTCACGAGCGACTCGTCGACGATGCGGGTGACACCGTGGCCGCGCGGGACGCGCCAAAACTCGACGAACTGTGGGAGCAGCACTTCAATGGCCATGGAACAGCATTGCTTCCGGCCGAATCCAGGTATGCGCCCTCGGATGCTCCGGCTCGACCGGAGCCGACGTGATGAACACGCGCCACCCGCTTCCCCTGACGCCCGCCCGCACCCCCGCCCGCCCGCGCCCCCGACGCCCGCACGCGCCCCCCGACGCCAGCCCGCCCCTGATTCACGGAAAGAGTGGCTATCCGAGCATGGATAGCCACTCTTTCCGTGAATCTGCGCGACGAGCGCTAGGGGAGCGCGGTCGTCAGGCGGCTTCGACGATCATCCCCGCGCCTACCGTGCGGTTGGTGGCTTCGTCGATGATGACGAAGCCGCCGGTGGTGCGGTTGCGGCGGTATTCGTCGGCGAGCAGGGGGACGGTGGTGCGTAGCCGGACGCGGCCGATCTCGTTGAGTTTGAGCTCGGTCGCCGTCTCGTCCCGGTGCAACGAGTTGACGTCGAGTCGGTAGTGCAGGTCCCGCACGATCGTGCGGGCGGAGCGGGTGGTGTGTTTGATCGCGTATCGGCCGCCGACCTGCAGGGGGCGGGTCTCGTCCATCCAGCAGATCATCGCTTCGATGTCCTGGGCGACCATGGGGGCGTTGTTCGGCCGGCAGATCAGGTCACCGCGGGAGATGTCGATCTCGTCGGTCAGGCGGACCGTCACCGACATCGGGGGGAACGCCTCCTCGACCGGGCCGTCTGCGGTTTCCACCGCGGCGATACGGCTGGTGAAGCCGGACGGCAGCACCATCACCTCGTCGCCCGGCTTGAGCACGCCGGAGGCCACCTGCCCGGCGTAACCCCGGTAGTCGGTGACGGTGGTGGACTGCGGCCGGATCACGTACTGCACCGGGAACCGCACGTCGACCAGGTTGCGGTCCGAGGCGATGTGCACGTGTTCCAGGTGGTGCAGCAGCGACGGGCCCTCGTACCAGGGCATGTTCTCCGAACGGGTGACGATGTTGTCACCGCGCAGCGCGGAGATCGGCACCACGGTCAGATCCGGCGCGTCGAGCTTCGCCGCGAACGCGGTGAACTCGTCGGCGATCCGCTCGAAGACCTCCTGCGACCAGTCGACCAGGTCCATCTTGTTGACACACAACACCAGGTGCGGCACCCGCAGCAGCGAGCAGAGAAACGCGTGCCGACGCGACTGCTCCACCAACCCCTTACGCGCGTCCACCAGGATCAACGCCAGGTCCGCCGTCGACGCGCCGGTGACCATGTTCCGGGTGTACTGGGTGTGCCCCGGCGTGTCAGCGATGATGAACTTGCGCCGCGGCGTGGCGAAGTAGCGGTACGCCACATCAATCGTGATGCCCTGCTCCCGCTCGGCGCGCAGACCATCGGTGAGCAACGCCAGATTGGTGTACTCGTCGCCGCGCGCCGCGCTGACCGCCTCGACCGCGGCGAGCTGATCACTGAACAGCGACTTCGTGTCGTACAACAACCGACCGATCAGGGTCGACTTACCGTCGTCGACGCTGCCGGCGGTGGCGAAGCGCAGCAGATCCATCGGCCGTGCCGCGGTCTCACCGTCAGCCGGCGCCCAGGTGTCGACACTCATCAGAAGTAGCCCTCTCGCTTACGGTCCTCCATGGCGGCCTCGCTGACCCGGTCGTCACCGCGGGTCGCGCCACGCTCGGTGATCCGGGTGGCGGCCACTTCCTCGATCACCTTCTCCACCGTGTCCGCATCCGAACGCACCGCCGCGGTGCAGGAGGCATCACCCACGGTCCGGTACCGCACCTGAGCCTTGAACGGCTGCTCACCAGCCCGAGCCCGGAAGAACTCGTTGACCGCGTAGAACATCCCGTCACGCTCGATCACCTCACGCTCGTGCGCGAAGTAGATCGCCGGCAACGGGATCCGCTCCCGGGCGATGTAGTGCCAAACGTCCAGCTCCGTCCAGTTCGACAGCGGGAACACCCGGATCGACTCACCCGGGTGATGCCGACCGTTGTACAGCGACCACAGCTCCGGACGCTGGTTCTTCGGATCCCACTGACCGAACTCGTCACGGAAGCTGAACACCCGCTCCTTCGCCCGGGCCTTCTCCTCGTCCCGCCGGGCGCCGCCGAACAACGCGTCGAAGCGGTGCTTCTCCACCGCGTCGAGCAACACCGGCGTCTGGATGCGGTTACGCATACCATCCGCCGACTCGCGGACCATGCCCCTGGTCAACGCCTCCGGCACACTGGCCACGATCAGGTGCAGACCCAACTCGGCGACCCGCTGGTCACGGTAGTCGAGCACCTCGGGAAAATTGTGCCCGGTGTCCACGTGCATCACCGGGAACGGGATGTTGGCCGGCGCGAACGCCTTCTGCGCCAACCGGAGCATCACGATCGAGTCCTTGCCACCGGAGAACAGCAGCACCGGCCGCTCCATCTCGGCGACCACCTCACGCATCACGAAGATGCTCTCCGCCTCCAACTCGTCGAGCTGCGAGACCTGGTACGCGGCCGATCCGCTGCTCATCGCGCGTCCTTTCGGGTGTGGGTGGGCGGTGGACGTGGTCACTGGACCGCCCGACGGTCGAAGCAGCGGACGCTGATCCGGGTCAGCGCGACGGCCACCCCGGTCAGCACGGTCAGGCACACCCAGGCCGGCAGGTGTGGCACGCCGGGCAGCAGGGCCCCGCGTACCCCCTCCGAGACGTAGGTCATCGGGTTGAGCGCGGTGACCACCTGGTACCACGGCACCGACGACAGCCGGGGCCACGGGTAGTGGATGCAGCCGGTCCAGATGATCGGGGTGAGGATCACCGCGAAGGTGACGTTGATCCGCTGCACCGGCAGGGTGGTGGCCAGGCTCATCCCGAGCGCCCCGCCGATCCACGCTCCGAGCAGCGTCACCACGAACGCCTGCGGCAGCCCTTCCGGCCGCCACGGCGCGGAGCCGACCATCAGCGCTCCGAGCGGATAGATCAGCACGGCCGCGAGCAGCCCCCGGATGGTGGCGATCACCAGCTTGCCGATCGCGACGTATCCGGTCGGCAGCGGCGCCATCAGCCGGTCCTCGATCTCCATGGTGAAGCCGAACTCCTTCACCAACGGCAGGGCCACGCTCTGCAACGCGGTGGTGAGGGCGGCCAGCGCGATGACGCCGGGCAGGAACACGTCGGCGAAACCCCGTCCGACCAGGCCCTGGCTGCCCAGGACGGTGTGGAAGACGAAGAGCATGAACAGCGGGGTCAACCCGACCTGCACCAGGATGATCCAGAGTTCCCGGCCGGTGACCATCAGGTCGCGACGCAGCACGGCGGCGAACACCCGCCCGGCCCCGGGGCGGCGGCGCGGCTGGGAGGTCGGGTGCGGCGGGGCGGGAGTGTCGAGAGCGGTCACCGCGGTTGCCTTCCGGTGAGTTCGATGAAGACGTCCTCCAGGCTGGGCTCACCGATGTCGACCGCGTTGATCGCCGCCGACCGGGTGGTGAGCACGCTCACCGCCGGTCCGAGCAGCGCGGCGGGGTCGGTGGCCAGGTGCAGGCGGATGCGCAGCCGGCCGCGACCGCCGTTGCCCGCCGCGCCGCCACCGCCGCGCCCGAGCAGGCCCGCGCCGGCCAGGGCGGCCAGCCGGCCGGCGCCCGGCCGCCCACCGCCACCCCCGGCGGCGAGCCCGGCCAGCATCGCGGCACCGCCCGCCCCGGCCCCGACCAGCCCGGCCCCGCCGGCGCCGAGCCGCCATCCGGCCGGCACGGTCGGAGCCGCCAACCGTTCCGCCTTGCGTACGCCGGCCAGCTCGCCGAGGGCGGCGCGGAGCGCGTCCGGGTCGTCGCCGCCGGCCGGGGTGACCGTCAGGTCGAGCAGCGCGTCACCGGCCAGGCCCCGGACCAGGTTGGCCGGGGTGTCGAGGGTGAGCAGCCGGCCGTGGTCGACGATGCCGACCCGGTCGACCACCCGGGCCGCCTCGTTCATGGCGTGGGTGGTCAGCACGATGGCCACCCCGCGTTCGCGCAGTTGCCGCAGTTGGCCCCAGATCAGCAGGCGGGTCTGCGGGTCGAGGGCGTTGGTCGGCTCGTCGAGGAAGAGCACCGCCGGCTCGTGGGCCAGCGCACGGGCGATCATCAACCGCTGCGCCATCCCGCCGGAGTACGCCTCGATCCTCCGATCGGCGCGTTCGGTCAGGCCGAACCGGTCCAGCAACTCCTCGGCGCGGGCCTGCGCGTCGCGTCGCCGTACCCCGTGGTAGGTGGCGTGGTAGACCAGGTTCTGCCGGGGGGTCAGCGCCCGGTCCAGGTTGTTGTGCTGGGGCACCACGGCCAGTTGGGCGCGGGCGGCGGCCGGGTCCTGGCCCACGTCGATCCCGCCGACGCGGGCCCGCCCGCCGGTGGCCCGCAGTCGGGTGGTCAGGATGCCGACGGTGGTGGACTTGCCGGCCCCGTTGGGCCCGAACAACCCGAAGATCTCGCCCGGCGCGACGGTGAACGACAACCCGTCCACCGCGTTGGTGTCGGTGCGGGGGTAACGCTTGACGAGGTCGTCGACCTCGACCACGGCCGGCCCGTCTCTGCTGGGCATCTCAACTCCTGTTCTGCGGGTGCGAATGCCGGAGCCTGCGGCTGGCGACGGTGCCGCTCAGCCGCCGGTGGGCTTGGGGTGCGCGGCGAAGAACCGCCAGATGGTGTCGGTGGCGTTCAGCGCCGTGGACGGGGGATCGAGGTGGAGCAGTTGCTCCGCGCGGGGCGGGTTGGGGCGACCGCCGGGCCACTGGTGGCCCGCGTCGGCGATGGTGATCAGTTCGACGGCGCGGCCCTGGGCGCAGGTCGCCGTCGACCGGGTGACCGGCCCGTCGGTGGTCGCCTTCGGCGCGGCACAGTCGTCGACGGCCCGCCAGCGGGCGGCCAGCTCGGGGGTGGGCGGTCCGTCGATCTTCACCGGGTTGCGGCCGGTGCCGCCGTTGTCCCGGCGGCCGGGGCCTCCGTCGTACGGCATGGTTCGGTCCTGCCGGCCGTGGATGTGCAGCACCGAGACCGGTTTCGGGTCGGGGCACTGCCCGGTCAGTGTGCTCGCCACCGCTCCGATCGCGGCGAAGGTGGTGGTGTCGCAGACGAGCCGGTACGCCAGCAGCCCGCCGTTGGAGATCCCGGTGACGTACCGGCGGGCCGGGTCGACAGGCATGTCCCGCCCGACGCTGGCGACCAGCTCGGTGATGAAGGCGACGTCGTCGACGCCCTCCCGGGCGGGTGCGCCGCAGCACTGCGGGCCGACGGCCCAGGCCCGGTTCAGCCCGTCGGGGAACAGCACCAGGAAGCCGTCCCGGTCGGCCTGTCCGGTCCAGCCGTACGCCTGCTCGGCCTGCTCGCCGGTGCCGGCCGCGCCGTGCAGCATCACCACCAGCGGGACCGGCGTGGCGAGGTCGGCCGAGGCGGGCCGGTACAGCCGGTAACTGCGTTCCCGCCCGTCCACCGTGATGGTGTGCGTGGAGCTGCCGACGGGGACGTCCGGTGTCGGGCGTGCCGCGCCGGCCGTCGGTGCGGATCCGCCGTCGGCGGGCCGGGCGTCCTGGCGGTCGGGGTCGCATCCGGTCGGCACGGTCAGGGCGACGAGCAGCGTGAGTGTGCCCGCGAATCGGGCCACCGGCCGGCGGGGAACCGGCCCGACCGAGGGGCGGAAAGCGGTAAAAGGCATCATATGGTTACTTTCGCCCAGGAATGTTCGAGCAACGTCAGAGACGCGCCCGGATTCGGCAAGGGGCACCCCACCGCCCCCGGCCGGGGGCGGGAAGGAGGGCCGGCCCGGCGACGACGCTGGCACCGGACCGGCCCCCGGCCTCAGTGACGCCGGAGCCGGATCAGCTCCCAACCGCCCTCGGGCACGTCGTCGCCCGGGTCGGTCCGCAGGTTCATCGGGTTCGCCATGCCCAGGTAGAGGGTCGTGCCGTCGGCGACCATGTTGCGGATGCCGTAGTTCAGGTAGTTGCCCAGCCCGGTGTTGTCCACCGTCGTCGCCGGCTTCGTCGGCGAGGTGAACACGTACAGGTCACCGCCGTAGACCGCCTCGGGCCGGGCGCCGGCCCGCATCCCGGCCGCCGTCATCGGCGCCTGCGCCATCAGCTCACCGAGCCGCGGCGACAGGCCCAGCTCGTCGGCGGTCTCCTTGCCCAGCTCCTTCGCCAGGTAGCTCCAGTCCATCGTGCCGACGTACAACCTCCCGCCGGCCACCACCATCTTCCAGGTGTAGTTGTTGTACGGGTTGCCGAACCCGGCCGGGCCGAACTTCGGCGTCTGGTGCGTCGACTGCAACGCCCAGGCCCCCGCCCCACCGTTGGCCGCCGGGTCGTACGCGGGTAGGTCCGTCGAGCCGTACAAGAGGTCGATCTTCTGGAAGTGGGTGCCGAAGCTGCGACCCCGGTAGATGCTGATCGACCGCTGGGTGTTCTGGATGGTGGCCTGGGCCGCCGCCTCGTCCGCCGGCGGGTAGGTCGCCATGTGCACCGTGGTCGCCTTCATCGGCACGTGCATCGTGCCCCAGTAGAGGTAACCGCCGTAGGAGGCCAGGCCGCCCAGGGCATAGGCGCGGGCCACCACCGGGTCCGGCTCGTAGGCCGACACGTTCCACACCTGCTGCCAGCCGTCGGCGTCCTCCGGGTTGAGCCCCGGGGCGCCCGCGGCCAGGGGCGGGCTCATCCAGACCGCCGCGATGCTCTGCGGCGGGGCGGCGGCACCGGCGGTCGGGCCGGCCAGCTCGTCGTCGGAACCCGGCCAGGTGGTGACGAAGACGCGACCCTGGTGCACGGTGAGGTCGGCGGCCTGCGCCGGCAGGTTCGCCACCACCGTGAACGCGAACGGGTCGGCCTTGCTGCCCGTCCAGCGCAGCACGTTGCCGCGCTCGCCACCGTTCGCGCCGACGCCCACCCCGGCGTAGAGGACGTCACCGGCCACCGTGAAGTGCCGGATGTTGCCGTACGTCGGGAAGTTGCGGGAGCCCAGGTACGCGCCGGTGTCGGTGTCGAACGCGAACAGGTTCACGCTGGTGCCCAGCGCCGGGCCGCCCAGCAGGGCCACCCCGCCGAAGTTGCCGGCCGCCCGGATGCCCGCCGTGCTCTGCAACCGGTTGGCGTCCTCGGTGGAGGCCGCCTTCACCAGGTCGGTCTTCTCGGTCAGCTTGTTGGCGCGGGTGTCAAAGGTGTAGAGGCGCGGCTGGCGGTGGTCACCGAGAATGGCCGGCAACTGCGGGTTACGCTTGGCGACCTGGCTCTCGCCGTACTCGCAGACCCAGTCGTCGTTCACCGTCGGCTTGGTGTTGCGCAGGGCCCGCCCACTGGTCAGGCAGTTGACGTTCGCTCCGGTGCCGAACCACAGCGTGCTGCCGGCCCGGGTCATCCCCCACAGGTACGCCTGGTTGACCTTCGCCTGCCCGGTGGCGCACGGGGGGCCGGCCGGGTACGCCTGCCCGATCCCGGCGAAGCACTCGTCCGGCTGGGCCTTGGCGAGCAGTTGCGGGCCGCTCTGGTGCGTTCCGGCAGTGCCGCCGGCGTCGGCGGCGTCGAGCGGCGCGCCGAGCGCCATCGGGGGAAGCGCCAACACCGACCCGAGTCCGAGTACGGCCACGACGGTCGACCACCGTCGCGGGGAGATCCGGAGTGGATTCACCAACTGTCTCTCTTTCCGAAGGAGTGGGACGCCCGTCCCGGGGACCGGAGACCGGGCCGGGACAGGCAGGGACAGGCAGGGACTGGCAGGGACCGGTCAGACGGCGGCGGGCTGCCGGCGGGGCGTCGGGGCGACGACCCGGGACGCCACCCGCTCGGCCCAGCCCGACGGGTCGGGAAAGCCCAGGAACCGACCGAGGCCGGTCAGCTCCCCGACCGGGTCGGCGACCAGGTCCTCGTAGGACATCCGCAGCAGGTGCTCCGGGGGCACGTCCCGCAACGCCTGGTCGGCCTGGCTGCTCATGAAGGCGCACAGGCCCAGGTAGCGGCGTAGGTCCGCGCCACGCTCCCGCAGCGCGTCGGCGGTCAGCCGGTCCGGCAGGTACCGCTGGAGATCCTCCGGCACCGACTGGTCCGCGCCGACGCGGAAGGGGTCCAGGCCGCACCGGCCGAGGAACTCCACCCGCAACTGGATGAGCTGGAACGACGAGTGCCGGCTCATTGACCGGGCGGTGTCCTCCCAGTTGCGGGTCAGATAGACGACCTTGCAGTCCGGAAAGCCCCGCAGCAGGTACGGCGCCACGTGGCTGGAGCCGCCGGAGCGTTCCACCCACCGGGTTTTGCCGGTCAGCACGGCGAGCAGGTCCAGGAAGTCGTGATGGTGCTGGGCCACCGTCTGGGTGCGGAACCGCGGCACCCGCTCGGCGAGCTGGTCGAACAACGCGTCCGGGTCGGCGGTGAGCTTCGACAGGGTGATGGCCAGGATGCGGGGCAGCTCGGTCAGCCGGTCGGCCCACCGGCCCGTCGCCGGGTAGCGGACCTCCTTCGGCGGCAACCCGATGCGGAACAGGGTGGACAGTTCCGCCTTGGGGCTGGCCAGCACCGCCCAGTACGCGGCGCCGGTGAGCACCTCGGCGCTGCGCGCCCACGGCGCCACCGACATGAAGAACTCCTGGGCCGACAGGGTGTCCGGCTCCTCGTGGATCAGGTCGGACAGCAGTGTGGAGCCGCACCGACCGTTGCTGATGATGATCGACCGGCCGGTGATCGGGGTGTCCATCGGAAGACCTCCTACGTGTCGCGTCGTCATGCGGTGGTGGGTTGGGCCAGGTCGAGTGAGCAGTCCTCGGCCAGCCAGCCGAAGACGAGCCGGCGGATCTCCTCCGGCCGGTCGATCAGCACCGTGTGCTTCTGGTCGGGCAGCACCGCGACCCGGGTCTGCGGCAGCAGCCCGCGTACCGTCGGGGCCAGCTCCACCACCGCCGAGTCGCCGCCGTAGAGACAGAGCACCGGGCAGCCGATCGCGGCCAGCGCCTCGGTCGTCGGCAGCGGACTCGCCGGCAGTTCCCGCGCCAGGCTGGTGTCGGCGAGCATCCGCTGCGTCTCCGCGGCCCGCTGGGCGGCCACCCGGCCCCGCCGGGCCCCGATCTCGGCGACCGCCTCACCGCCGGGCAGCCGGGCGGCGACGCGGGCGAGTCGCTCGCGGACCCGGCGCATCCACTCGGGGACCGGTGGCGCCGACTCCACCGCCACGATGCCGACCACCCGCCCCGGATACCGGGCGGCGTACCCGAAGGCGATGGTCCCGCCGAACGAGTTGCCCAGCAGCAGCAGTGGACCGGTGACGTCCAGGCCGGTCAGCAACGCCGCCAGGTCGTCGACGAAGTCGTCCAGGGCGTACCCGGTGGCGGGGCGCTCGCTGCGCCCGTGGCCGCGCAGGTCGTACAGGACGGTCGGGACGCCGGCCCGGGACAACGGCTCGGCCAGGGTGAAGTACCAGCTCGCCATGGTGTCCGAGGCCATCCCGTGGATCAGCACGGCGGTCGGCGGGTCGGTCCGGCCGCCGGCGGCCGGACCGGGGGGATCGAGCCGTTGCGTGTGCAGGGTGATCCCGTTCGCCCGGACCATGGTCACCGGCTGCCCGCCCCGACCTCGTCGGCGTTGGCCAACGAATCGGCGATGTGCGTGACGAGCTGCCCGACCGTCAGCTCACGGACGGTCTCCAGATCCAGCCTGGCGACGAAGTGGGCGAAGTTCACCGTGTCCCCGTAGCGGGCCTGGAGCCGGCCGGCGAGCGCGACGACGTCGATGCTCTCCATCCCCAGGTCGTCGGAGAACGTGGTGTCCATGGTGACCACCTGGTCGTCCGCGAAGTCACCCAGTACGGCGTCGATCATCTCGGTGAGTTCGGCGAGGATGGTGTCCTGGGCCGCGGGCATGGCGGTGCTCCTTCTGCTGGTCGGATGGGTGGGCGGTGCGGCGTGCCGGGGGCCGGCTCATGGCCGGGACACCCCGGGCGGGATGGCGGGCGCAGGCTCCGGCCCCCAGGTCCAGGCGACGACGTACCGGCGGGGCGGCAGATCCTCCGGGTTGGTCACGACCCGGTGGCCGACCCGGTACGCGCGCCCGCCGACGTGGACGGTCAGCCCGGTGTCGGAGGCCGAGTAGACCCGGAACCGGCGCGGTGAGCCGTCCAGCCCGGTGCCCTCGGCCTTGGCGACCGCCTCCTTCGCGGCCCAGAACCGGGTGAACCACAGCTTTCGGGCCCCGGCGTCCGTGCCGGCCAGGGAGGACATCAGGTTCAGCTCGGAATGGGTGAGGGCGAAGGTGAGGGTGCTCTCCGGGTGGTCGGTGACCTCAGCGACGTCGATGCCGACGCCCGGACCGCCGGCCGGCGCGCCCGGGGCCCGGCGGCGGGCGATCGCCACCCCGATCTCCGCGCAGTGCGCCAGGGACACGTCGCAGTCGCCGAGGTCGCGGCCGGGCCGACCACGGACCCACGGTCGGCCGTCCGGGTCGTTGCCGACGGTCAGCTCGATCGGGTAGATGTCGGTGTGACCGTCATCCCACAGCCGGGCCCGCACCGCGTCCTTCGCCGCGATCCGGCCCAGCATCCACTGCTTGCGGGTCTTCGCGGGCCGCCGCTCGTACTCGGCGTAACCGGCGCCGCCGAGGATGCCCCGGGCCGCCATGCCCCGGGTGACCAGGTCGGTCCAGCAGTCGAAGGCCATCGTCCAGCCCTCCGCCTGCAACAGCGACATCGGGTGCCGCTCGGGGAACCGCTCCGCGACCCGGGCCTGCGGGTGGCTGTCGAACCGGCGGTCCACCGCCCCCTCGATCTCCGACCAGACCCGCCCCTGGTAGCTGAGCTGGGTGTCGGCGACGAGCTTGCCGTCGTCGATGACGCGGACCCGGGCGACACACTCGAACGCCCGGCCGGCCGGTGGGGGCGGCCCGTAGAACCGCACCTGCCCGAGCCCCACCGGCAACGCGACCGTCCGGAACGGCTGGGTGGTGATCAGCCAGTTGCCGATGAGCTGGAGCGCGTTGTCCAGCAGTGCCCCGGGCGGCTCGGGGGCGGTGACGACGCCGCGCACGTGCATGTCGCCGAGCGCGTGCACCTCGGTCACGCCCTGGAACTGCGGGCCGTGGAACATCAGCCGCTCCGCGTACATCTCGGCGGCGCCGAGGGTCGGCGGTCGTTCGGTGGCCGGGTCGTGGGTCCAGACCGGCGGCGGCGGCGGGTACGCGTGGCCGACCTCGATGGTCGCGCGGGCATATCCGGCGAAGACGACCGAGTACCGGTTCGGGCCGGCGGCCCGAACCACGATCTCGACGTCGGTGGCCGGTTCGGCGATCAGCCACTTGGTGAACCTGGCGTCGTGCACCGCCACCACCGGGACGCCGGGCACGAGCTGCTCCACCGCCTCCATCATGTGCGCGACAAGCGCGGTCGCCGGCACCACCGGCCACCGGTCCTCCGGGTCCGGCCAGTCGTCGGGCTGCACGAAGAAGCAGTGGTCCAGCAGGTACGGCATGGTCTCCAGGGAGATCCGCCGGGTGATCCGACCGATCTCCGCACCGGCCCCGGCGGCGCTCGCCGGACGCCGGGGGCCGGTGGTGGTCACCGGTGGCCGCGCGGGCGGGGCGTCGACCGGCGGGGCGGGTCGGGTCGGTGTCGTCGCGCCACCGCCGCCGGTGGCCGTCCGCAGCCCCGCCGTGTTCTCCCGCAGCAGGGCGGCGAATTCGGCCGCCGCGCTGGACCCGAGCCGGTGCAGCGCGTCCAGCGCGGCGGCCGGGCGGGCGGTGGGTGTCGGTGCGGTGGGCGCCGGTGCGGCGGACGCCGGTGCGGCGGGCGCCGGTGCGGCCACCGGTCGGGCCGCCGGGGGCGGCGCGGCGGCCGGCGTCGGCGGGCGGCCCTGGCCGGTTGCGGCACGGCCGGTCGCGGCGACGACGGGCCGCGCCGCGCCGTTGCCGTTGCCGGGCGTCGACGGCACCGGGTCGGGCGACGCGGTCACCCCGAGCAGGCCGGCGGCGTCTGCGCCGAGGCGGACCAGCGGCCCGCCGAGGTCGAGCTTCATCCGCGGGCCGCGTCGGGCGGCGCCGCCACGCGGCTTCGTCGGGCCCTCGTCGGAGCCCGCCGCCGGCATGCGGCCGTTGCCCGCCGCCGGGGTGCGGTCCACGGTGTCCAGCGCCCGCAGGTCCGGTGCGGCCCCCTCCACCCACAGCGCCGTGGCGACCCGGCGCAGTTGGTTCAGCCCGCTGCGGTGCGCGGTGTTGACCGGCATCGCGAGGTGGTCGCGCCCGCGCAGGTTGTCACCGATCAGCGAGGCGAGCTGCCCCGCACCGACCTGGAGGAACACCCGGAACCCGGCGTCGTACATCGCCTCGACGGTCTGCCGGAACCAGACCGGCTCCATCATGTGCCGGACGAAGATCCGGTTGACCGCGTCCTCGTCGGCGGGAAACGGGGCGTGCAGGGTCGCCGACCACACCGGCATCCGGGTCGGGTGCACCTCCCAGCGGCCCAGGGCGGCCCCGATCGAGGTGAGCCCGTCGGCGAAGGCGGGAGTGTGGAACGCCGACCGGAACGGCAGCTTCTGACACAAGACGTTACGGGTACGCAGCGCCTCGACGAGCCGGTCGACCTGAGGCTCGGGGCCGTTGACCACCGACTGCGCCGGGGCGTTGTCATGCGACAGGACCACCCCGGGGTAGTCGCCGAGCAGCGGGGTGACCTGATCCGCGCCGGCCCCGACGGCGGCGAAGACGTAGCCGGAGACCTCCACCGAGTCGGCGTTGAAAAGGTCGAGGAACTCGTCCATCGCGGCGGTGCTGATCTGCCCGCTGACCGCGGCGGCGGTCCACTCGCCGATGCTGTGCCCGGCGACCGCGTCGGGTCGTACCCGGATCCGGGCCAGGGCCTCGTCGAGCAGCTTGCCCACCTCGATCAGCCCGGCGCCGTGCCGGCCCAGGTCGGCGGCGGACCATTCGCGGTCCGGCAGGCCGAAGTGGGCGGCCAGGTCGGCGGTCCGTGGGGAGAACTCCGCCTCCAGGCCGGGGAAGACGAAGGCGAGCTTGCCCGCCCCCGCGCCGAGCAGCGGTCGGGGGCTGAACCAGATGTCCCTTCCGCCCCGCCACGCCTGCCCCCGGGCCACCGTCCTGCGGGCCACCGCGAGCAGCTTGTCGCTCGGGTTGACGACGCCCAGCCGGGTCTGCGGCGGGGCGTCCGCGCCGGAGCGGGCGGCCAGCTCGACGCCGAGCCGGCGTACCTCGTGGTCGTCGCGGGCCAGCAGCTCGGCGAGCCCGGCCGGGTCCGGCGCGGCCAGCCAGAGCACCTGGTCCGGCTCGTCGACCACGGCGCGGCCGGTGGCCGGGGCGGTCGGCGCGACCACCGGCTCGCCCACCGACACGGGCGGCTGCTCGATGATCAGGTGGGCGTTGATCCCGCCGAAGCCGAACGCGTTGACCCCGGCCCGGCGCGGCCCGTCGCTCTCCCACGGCCGGGCGGTGTCGATCGGCGCGAACCGGGTCGCGGCCATCTCCTTGCGGGGCGTCTCGCAGTGCAGGGTGGGCGGCAGCACCCCCCGGTGCACCGCGAGCGCGGCCTTGATCAGACCGGCCACCCCGGCGGCCGGCATGGTGTGCCCGATCATCGACTTCACCGAGCCGATCACCGGCCGGGGACCACCGGTGTACGGGCCGAACACCTGGGCCACCGTGGTCAGCTCGGCGGCGTCCCCGGTCGGGGTGCCGGTGCCGTGCGCCTCCAGCAGCCCCAGCGCGTCCGGGGCGGTCGGGTCGAGCCCGGCCGACTCCCAGGCCCGGGTGATCGCCAGCACCTGACCGGAGACCGCCGGGTTGAACATGCTCGCCGACCTGCCGTCGCTGGACACCCCGCTGCCCCGGATCACCGCGTAGACCCGGTCGCCGTCACGCACCGCGTCGGCGTACCGCTTGAGCACCACCACGCCGGTGCCCTCGCCGATCAGCAACCCGTCGGCGGCGGCGTCGAACGGCCGGATCTCGCCCCGCCGCGACAGCGCCCGGAGCTGGTTGAACACCGACCAGAAGCTGATGTCGTGCACGTGGTGCACGCCACCGGCGAGTACCGCGTCCAACCGGCCGTTGACCAGCTCGGTGATGCCCTGGTCCACGGCGATCAGCGACGACGCGCAGGCCGCGTCGATGGTGTACGCCGGGCCGCGCAGGTCGAGCCGGTTGGCCACCCGGGAGGCGGCCAGGTTCGGCACCAGACCGATGGTCCCCTCCGGCTGGTACGGCCCGAGCCGCTCGTCGAACTTCTTGCGCAGCAGCTCCAACCGGGCCGGGTCGACGTCCGGGATCAGCTCCCGCAGGATGCTGACGACCTGGCTGGACATCCGCACCCGCTGGGCGTAGCGGGCCTGGGCGGGACTGAGGATGCCGCCCCGGCCGAGGATCACCCCGATCCGGTCGCGGGCCGGGAGCCGGTCGGCGCCCCCCGCGTCGTCGATGGCCGCGGCGGCCACCTCCAGCGTGATGAGCTGGTCCGGCTCGATGTCCCCGACGGAGGCGGGCATCACCCCGAAACGCAGCGGCTCGAAGGTGGCGTACTCGTCGACGAAGCCGCCCCGCCGGCAGTACATCCGGTCGGCCCGATGGGCCTGCTCCGGGTCGTAGAACTCCTCGTCCCAGCGGTGGACGGGGACGTCGGTGATCGCGTCGACCCCGGTGGTCAGGTTGCGCCAGTAGCTTTCCAGGTCACCGGCCGAGGGCATCAGGGCGGCCATCCCGACGATCGCGATCTGACCGGGCGCAGGGGCGCCGTTGTTCATCGGTTCCTCCGACGACTGGTGGGGCGGGCGGGGGCGGAACGGCACATCGACGCCCTCACCATCCGGAGGCGGTGTAGACGACCGAGGTGACCGACGCGTCGGCCCAGGCCAGCTCGCGAAGCAGGGCCAGCGCGCCCTCCTCCGGGTCGATCAGGGCGATGCCCCGCCGCGCGTACTCCCGGCTCAGCTCGGCGGTGACCATCCCGCCGTGACCGACGCCGGGGGCCCACGGTCCCCAGTGCACGGTCAGGCAGCGCACCCCGGTCCGGGCGGCGTACCGGGTGCCGATGGTGTCCAGGGCGTCGTTGGCCGCCGCGTAGTCGGCCTGGCCCCGGTTGCCGTAGGCGGCGGCGATGCTGCCGAAGAAGACCACGAAGCGCGGCGCGGTGGGCAGCGCGTCGAGGCCGGCCAGCAGCCCGCGCGCCCCGTCGACCTTGGTGTCGAAGACGCGGGTGAACGACGCCGGGTCCTTCTCCGCGATCAGCTTGTCCTCGATGATCCCGGCGGCGTAGACCACCCCGTCGAGGCGGCCGTGCTCGGCGTGGATCTCGGCCAGTAGCCGCCCGGTGGCGGTCGCGTCCCGTACGTCCAGGGCGTGGTAGCGGACCTCCCCGCCCAGCTCGGTCAGCTCCGCGATGGTCGCGGTCACCTCCCGGGCCGCCAGAATGCCCTGCGCGGTCCGGGCGATCTCGGCCGGCGTGGACGCCCCGCGCCGGGCCAGCACCCCGACCAGCGCGGCCCGGTCCCGGGCGCTGGCCAGCTCCGGGTCCTCCGGGCCGGCCGGCAGCGGGGTCCGACCGACCAGCTCGATGCGGCAGCCGGTGGCCGAGGCGAGCGCCCGGGCGAACCACGGGGTGATGCCCCGCGCCCCACCGACCAGCACCACCACCGAGTCGCGTTCCAGGCCGATCGCGGCGGCCTCGGACACCCCGTCGCCGGCCGGCCCGGCACCCCCGGCGGCCAGCGCGCCCAGCTCGACCGGGACCAGGTCGGCGACGTACCGGTCGGCGCCGCGCCGGGCGACCACCGGGGCGTCGGGGACGGTGAGCAGCTCGTCGACGAGCTGCCGGGCGAGGGTCTCCGGCGTCGCCGCCGGATCCACCGCCACGAAGCGGGCGGTCAGCCCGGGGTACTCGCGGGCGATCGTGCGGAACAGTCCGGGCATGCCGTCGGCCGCGCCGGTGACGTCCCGCGCCCCGGCGGCGAGCAGCCAGCGCGGCCCGGCGGCCAGGGCCCGTTGCAGCAGCGGGAACACGTCGGGCAGTAGCGGCTCGTCGAGGTTGGTCAGCCCGTCGAGCACCAGCACCCCGTCGAAACCCTGACCGGCCTGCGCGCTGTCGAGCACGCCCAGCTGGCCACCGGCGCCGTACGCGCCGAGCAGTTCCGCCACGTATGCCCCGACCGGACCGCCCCCGGTGATCAGGAACCGCGTCCCGGCCAGCCCGGTCGGGTCGACGCGCTGCCCGGGCTGGACGCTCTCCTGGGCGACCAGGCGCTTCGGCGCGATCCCCGTCCCGGCCCCGGTCGGCGCGGGCGACACGGCGGGCACGGCGGCCGGCGCGGTGACGGTCGCCGTCGTGGTGGCGGTCGCCGTCGTGGTGACGGCGGCGTTCATCTTCTGGTCGAGCCAGGTGACCATGGCGTGGACGGTGCGGGCCTTGACGAGCTCTTCGAGTTCGCTCTCGTCGCCTTCGACGCTGAGGGAGAGGCGTTGGGCGACCTCGCCGGCGACTTCGGCGCGTTTGATGGAGTCGATGGAGAGGTCGGCTTCGAGGTCGAGGTCGAGTTCGATGAGGTCGACCGGGTAGCCGGTGCGCTCACTGATGACGGTGAGGATCGCCTGCTGGAACTCCGCGAGGCTGGCCCCGGCGGGCGCGGCCACGGCGGTCGGTGCGGCCACGGCGGTCGGTGCGGCCACCGCGGCGGGCGGTGCGGCCGGTGCCTGCGCCGGGGCCGGGGCGAGCGCCAGCGGGCCGGTCGTGCTGGCCGAGACACCGATGGCGCCATTCATCTTCTGGTCGAGCCAGGTGACCATGGCGTGGACGGTGCGGGCCTTGACGAGGTCTTCGAGTTCGCTCTCGTCGCCTTCGACGCTGAGGGAGAGGCGTTGGGCGACCTCGCCGGCGACCTCGGCGCGTTTGATGGAGTCGATGGAGAGGTCGGCTTCGAGGTCGAGGTCGAGTTCGATGAGGTCGACCGGGTAGCCGGTGCGCTCACTGATCACCGCCAGGATCGCCTGCTGGAACTCGGCGAGGCCCGGCCCGGCCGGGGCGGCGACCGGGGCGGGGACCGCGACGGAGCCGCCGACCGCGGGTGAGACCGGCACGACGTCCGGGGTGACCGGTCGGGCCCGGGTGACCGTCGGCGCCGGGGCGATGGCGAGCGCCGTGCCGCCGTTCGACTCCGGTCCGGTGGGGGCCGGCGCGGGCCGTGGGGCGACGGTGGGCGTCGGAGCCGGAGCCGGAGCCGGAGCCGGAGCCGGCGCGGGGGCGGGAATGGACCGGGGGACCGGGGCGGCTACCGGCCCGGCGTAACCCTCGACCCGGTACGTCCCGGTGGGGTGCCCGGCCGGCCGGCTGCCCCCGTCACCGGGGTCACCGAGGAAGGCGAGCATCACGTCCCGCTGGGTGGCGATCATCTCCCGCGTGGTGCGCAGATACTCGCTGAGCAGCTCGCCGCGGATGTCCCGGACGGTGGCCGGCGCGGGGTCGTCGACGGTCCGGAGGTCCCGAACGGTCGACGGTGCGGGGCCGCTGGCGGCGCCGGGGGTGGTGGCGGTGCCGTTGGCAGGGGTCATCGACAACTCCTTGATCCTTCGGGGAGGGGTCATGCCACCGGGAAGACAGTTGCCGTGCTGGTCCCGGACGAGTTGGCCGTCGACCGTCCAGAGCGGACGACGGTGCGGTGCGGTGGTGCTGCCGTCGGCGACCCGCCCGTGGAAGAGCCAGTCGGGGCGGACCGGGGCGCCGGCACAGGCGAGTTCGGCGACCGAGATGAGGAATCCGCGCAGCCCGTCGGCGGGACCGCGCTCGCAGGCGACCGTCTGGTGCGGCCGGTCGCCGAGCACCGCCTGCACCAGCCGGGTGAGCACCTGGCCGGGGCCGACCTCGACGAAGAGGCGGGCGCCGGCGGCGTACATCGCCTCGATCTGCTCGACGAAGCGGACCGGTGCGCCGACCTGTTCGGCGAGGTGGTGGCGGACCTGGTCGGCGTCGCCGGAGTACGGTGCGGCGGTCAGGTTCGACCAGACCGGGATGCGCGGCTCGGCGATCGGTCGGGCGGCGAGCACCTCGGCGAAGGTCTCCACCGCACCGGCCACCACCGGGCTGTGGAAGGCGCAGGCCACCGGGATGGTCCGGGCGGACAGGCCGACCTCCTTGAACGCGGCCACCGCTGCCCGTACCTTCGCCGTCGGGCCGGAGACCACCACCTGTTGCGGGGCGTTCCGGTTGGCCAGCACCACCTCGCTGGCCAGGCCGGCTCCGGCGAGCGCCTGGGCGACCTGGTCGGCGGTGGCGGTGACCGCGGCCATGGTGCCCGGGTCCTCACCGCAGGCCCCGAGGATGGCCGCCGCCCGTTCCCGGCTCAGGTCGAGCAGGGTGGCCGCGTCGAACGCGCCGGCGACGCAGAGTCCGACGAGTTCGCCGTAGCTGTGCCCGGCGGTCATGTCCGGCCGGACCCCGAGCCGGCGCAGCAGGTGGTCCATGGCGAGGCCGCCGATGCCCAGCACCGGTTGGGCGACCCGGGTGTCGCGCACCCGGTTCTCCTGGGCACGTCGGGACTCCTGGTCGAACGCGGTCGGTGGGAAGAGCAGCTCCGCCGCCGGCCGGTCGAGTTCGAGGTAGTGCCGCAGCTCGGGGAAGGCGACGAAGAGTTCACCGAGGGCGCCGGGGCGCTGGCTGCCCTGCCCGGGAAAGAGGAACGCCACCTGACCGGGCCCGACCGGGTCGGTCCCGGTCGGCTGGACCAGGCCCCGGGCCGGGTCGTGCTCGCCGGCCAGGGCCCGGTGCAGCAGGGCCTCCAGTTCGGTCAGGTTCCGGGCGACCACCGCGACCTGGGTCGTACCGGACCGGTTGGCCACCCTGGTGGCGACCGACGCGGCCAGCTCGGCGAGCCGCCCCGGCCGGTCCCGTCCTCCGTCGCCGGCCAGGCTCTCCAGCAGTTGCCGGATCGGTTGGTGGGCGGCGGCGCGGTCGGTGCCCCGGAAGCAGAACAGTTCCGCCGGCCAGATCCGTTGCGCGTGCCGGGGTTCCGGCGCGTTCGGGTAGGCGCTGAGCACCACGTGGAAGTTGGTGCCGCCGAAGCCGAACGCGCTGACCCCGGCGATCCGTTCGGCGGCCGGCGCCGGCCACGGGCGGGCCTCGGTGAAGAACGCGAACGGACTCTGCTGCGGGTGCCAGGCCGGGTTGGGTCGTTCCAGATGGATGGTGGGGGGCCGGATGCCGTGGTGGAGGGCGAGCGTCGCCTTGATCAGGCCGGCCAGCCCGGCGGCGCACTTGGTGTGGCCGATCTGGGACTTCACCGAGCCGAGCGCGCAGCCGCCCGGAGTGGCCCCGGCCTCGACGAACATCCGGGTCAACGTCTCCAGCTCGGTCCGGTCGCCGACCACGGTGCCGGTGCCGTGCGCCTCCACCAACCCGACCTGTCGGGGGGAGATGCCGGTGCGGTGGTAGGCCCGGTCCAGGGCCCGCCGCTGCCCGTCGGGGCGCGGCGCGGTCAGGCCGAGGGCCCGGCCGTCGCTGGCCCCGCCGAGCCCCTTGATCACGCCGTAGACCCGGTCACCGTCGCGTTCGGCGTCGGCCAGCCGCTTGAGGACGACGCACGCGACGCCCTCGCCGAGGGCGATCCCGTCGCCGGTGCTGTCGAAGGGACGGGACCGGCCGGTGGGGGACAGCGCGTGGGCCGAGGTGAACATCAGGTAGTCGTTGACGCCGTTGTGCAGGTCGGCGCCGCCGCAGATCATCAGGTCGCTGTCCCCGCTGACCAGTTCCTTGCAGGCGGCGTCCAGCGCGGCCAGCGACGACGCGCAGGCCGCGTCGATGGTGTAGTTCGGGCCGCCCAGGTCGAGCCGGTTGGCGACCCGACCGGCGATCACGTTGGCCAGCACGCCGGGGAAGCTGTCCTCGGTGACCGTGGGCAGCAGCTCCTGCATCTGCTCGGGCACCTCACCCAGGTACGCCGGCAGCATGGTGCGCAGGGTCTGCGCGTGCCCCATGTCGCTGCCGGCCTCCGCACCGAACACCACGCCGGTGCGGGCGTGGTCCGCCCCCGGGGCGTCGTACGGGTAACCGGCGTCGACCAGGGCCCGGTGGGAGACCTCCAGGGCGAGCAACTGGGTCGGGTCGATGCTGCTCAGCGCGGCCGGCGGGATGCCGTAGCCGATGGCGTCGAAGGGCACCGGCTCGATGAACCCGCCCCACTTGGAGACGCTGATCCGGCCGGTCTGCCCCGGCCCGACCTCGGGGGCGTAGTAGTGGTCGGTGTCCCAGCGGTCGGCCGGGACCTCGGTGACGGTGTCGGCGCCGCTGAGCACGGTACGCCAGAAGCTGTCCAGGTCGGGTGAGCCGGGCAGCATGCAGGCCATCCCGACGATGGCGATGTCCAGCGGGGCGGGCGGCTGGTCGGGTTCGGCGGCCGGCGGCGCGAGCCGGGCCCGCAGCGCGTCGAGCCGGTCGGCGTGCAGACCCCGTACCTCGGTGGTGACGGCGTCGTGCAGCGCGGCGACGGTGGTGGCGCGGTCGCGCAGCACGGCGACCTGGCCGGCCATGAACAGCCCGTCGCTGTGCTGGACGCTCTCGTCGACGGCCTCGACGACGTCGCCGGAGCGGCGCAGGCCCTTGCTGGCGATGCGCAGCCGGCCGACGTTGAGCAGCTCCAACTGCTCCCACACCTCGCGGTTCTCCACCCCGGCGCCCTTGAGCTGGGTACGCAGCTGGTGGAAGTCGTCGACGAACGGGGTGTGCAGGCAGCGGGTGGCGTGCCCGGGGGCGGTCTCCAGCAGCGCGGTGTGCGTGGCGGTGAGCGCCTCGCGTTGGAACAGCGGCTGGACCGCGCCGTGGGTCACGGCCTCGGCGGTGAACAGGTACGCGGTGCCCATCAGCACGCCGACCCGGGCGCCCCGGCGGGCCAGTGGCGCGGCCATCGTGGCCACCATGGCCGCCGAGCGGGCGTCGTGCACCCCACCGGCGAAGAAGATCTGGAGCTGCGCACCGGCAGCGGGGTCGGTGTCCAGGTGGTCGTCGAGCACCGCCAGTTGGGCCTCCCACAGCGGGAAGCTCGCCCGGGGGCCCACGTGCCCGCCGCACTCGGCGCCCTCGAAGATGAACTTGCGGGCGCCGGAGCGCAGGAACTGGCGCAGCAGGCCGGGGGAGGGCACGTGCAGGAAGGTGCTGATTCCCTGCTCCTCCAGGGCACGGGCCTGCGGCGGCCGGCCCCCGGCGATGATGGCGCAGGCGGGCCGGATCGCGCGGATGACGTCAAGCTGCGCGGCGCGCAGTTCCTCGGGTGCGAAGCCGAGCACCCCGACGCCCCAGGGTCGGCCACCGAGCTGGGCGGCGGCCTCGGTGAGCATCCGGCGGCACTGGTCGGCCGAGTTCAGGGCGAGCGCGATGAACGGCAGCGCGCCGCCGTCGGCGACCGCCGCGGCGAAGGACGCCTCGTCGCTGACCCGGGTCATCGGGCCCTGGGCGACGGGCAGCCGCACCCCGAGGGTCGCGGCGAGGGGAGCGCCGGGCTGGAGCAGGTCGGCGGCGTCGGGGCCGTCGACGGCGTCGAGCATCGCCGCGCGCATGCCCCGGACGGCGGCGGCGGTGTCCGGCCAGCGATCGGCGAAGGTTGCCGCCAGCCAACCGTCCTGCCCGACGGGCAGCAGTTCGGTGTCGGCCCCGTGCGGGCCACCTCGGCGGATGCCCCGTACCCCGTCGCGCAGGACGGTCTCCGAGCCGTCCATCCGCCGGATTACGGCCTGGACGTCGGCCGGCAGGTCCGACTCGGGCATCAGGGCGAGCTGGGTGTCCAGGACCACGCCGGCCGCGCCGCCGATCAGGCAGGCGCCCGCGGTGCGCGGGCCGATCCCGCCGGCCACCCAGATCGGCAGGTCGACGGTGTCGTCGGCGACGAGCTGCTGCAGCAGGACGAACGAGCTGAGTTCGCCGATCCGACCGCCGGCTTCCATGCCCCGGGCGATCAGTCCGTGTGCCCCGGCCGCCGCCGCGGCGCGCGCCTCGGCCCGGCTGGTCACCTCCACGAGCACCCGGTGGTGTGGGGTGATCTCGGCTAGCGGCCAGGGGCTCGCCGGCTCGACCACGACCAGGTCCACCCGATCGTTCGCGGCCCGGGCCAGTTGAGCGGGGGTGGCCCGGCAGCCCGCCGGCACCCGGACGCCGATCGGCGTCGCGGACCAACCCGCGGCGCGGGCGAGCGCCCGCAGCGACCAGTCGTCGCCGGCGGCGAGGTCGATGATGCCCTGCCCGCCACCGGCGGTGGCGGCGGCGGTGATCCGTGGGCCGGGTTCCAGGCTCCCGACCGGACTGACGACCAGGATCAGGTCACGCGTGTACGGTGCGCTACTCATCGGGCTCCCACTTCGGTCGCGAAGGATCGCGTGGTGACAGGGGATTGCCGGCCGAGCACCGGCGAGGGTGGGTCTGATTTGCGGCGGTCAATGTCGCGCTGAGTCACAACGTAGTGTCGTTCAGTTACAGCCCGGTTAAATCCAACCTCCCCGGCCATCGACATGAAGATTTCCTACCCGCGTTGTCGGATATGCCGTCGGGGTAAGCAGGCAAAATGCTCGCCGATGAGCCGATGGTGTCGCCGGGTCGTGTCGCAGCGGCTTACCTTTTCATTTTCCGGTTTATTTCCAAGTTGTTTTCCGCCGAGCGGGAAGCGCCTGGTGACAGAGATCAAATCGCCGCTCGTCCCACTATATGGAACGATCCTTGCCACGGACGGCATCGACCATTAAAGATCCGTACCGGAATTCCTGCCGTCATTATCCATGGATTAGCTATGGCATTCGTGAGACGAGGTGGGATTGGTTTCGATCATCAAAATCCCTGGTAGTGAGGGGCCTTCAGCTCCCTCTGCCCTCGCGTCGACCGTCACCGCTGACCTGGCTGGCGGTCACCCGTCGAGCTGAGAGTGCTCCGGAAGCATCGCCGCCTGCGGTGCGGGGCTGGTCGCACTCCGGCCTTTGGGCACGGTCAAGGAAGTCACTTAACGAACGTTTCATGCGCTGTTCGCGCCGGGCGTTCAGTCGTTTCGACGTCGGACACGCCGCCCCATGATTCCCCGGCCGTACGCAGCGCCACACGGATTCCGACCAGGCGAGACGGTCGAGACCGCTCCGGTGGTCCGCCCTGGCCGGGCCGTCCACTCTCAGTCAACTATCGGATCGGCGGTAATTGTGCGCAGCCTGCTTCTCCTCGCCCTCGTCGGCCTCGGCGCCCAACTCGTCGACGGCAGCCTCGGGATGGCGTACGGCGTGACGTCCACAACGTTGTTGCTGGCCATCAACACCGGGGCCGCGAGCGCGTCGGCGACCGTTCACCTGGCCGAGATCGGCACCACCCTGGTCTCCGGTGCCGCACACTGGCGGTTCGGCAACGTCGACTGGACCGTGGTCCGCCGGGTCGGCGTCCCGGGCGCCCTCGGCGCGTTCGCCGGCGCGACCTTCCTCTCCCGCCTCTCCACCGAGAGCGCGGCCCCGATCATGTCGCTGATCCTGTTCGCCCTCGGCCTGTACGTCCTGATCCGGTTCACCGTCTCCGGCCTGCCCCGGGAACGCGTCGGGCTGCCCCTGCGCAAGCGCTTCCTCGCCCCGCTGGGACTCGTCGCGGGCTTCGTGGACGCCACCGGCGGTGGCGGTTGGGGGCCCGTCGGCACCCCCGCCATCCTGGCGAGCGGTCGGTTGGAGCCGCGCCGGGTGATCGGGTCGATCGACACCAGCGAGTTCCTGGTGGCGGTGGCCGCCAGCGCGGGATTCCTGATCGGCATCGGATCGGCGAACATCAACTTCGGCTGGGTGGCCGCGCTGCTGCTCGGCGGCATGGTCGCCGCGCCGATCGCCGCCTGGCTGGTACGGCTGGTCCCGCCCCGGGTCCTCGGCTCCGCCGTCGGCGGGGTCATCGTCCTGACCAACGCCCGAACCCTGCTGCGCAGCGACTGGATCGCCGCCCCGGACGGCGTCCAGTACGCCTGCTACCTGCTCGTCGCGTTGCTCTGGGCCGCAGCGGTGGGCTGGTCACTGCGCCGGCACCTGGCCGACCGGCAGGTGGCCGCCGCGCCGGTCGGCGCAGGCCAGGAGGGAGGCGCCGGGGAACCGGTCATCACGCCGAGTTGATCGGGCGGCGGGCCGCCGGCTCTCGACCTCCTGTGGTGCGGCGGTCCCACCAGCTCAGCGCCCCGCGCCGCGCTGGATGAGCCGCGCCAGCGCCGCCGTGGTGCCCACCACGGTCAGGATCTCGCCAGGTTCGAGCCGGTGGTCGGCCGGCGACCAGTCGACGGCGGCATCGGACCTGGCCCGCACCCCGACCACCCGCGTCGATCCCTCTTCTGAACAGGAGGAGAGCGGCGCACCGTGCAGCCGGGACCGGTCCTCGACGCTCATCTCGATCACCTGCAGCGTCGTCGCGCCGAGCTGGACGGCCGCGATCTGGTCGTGGCCGGTCAGCGCCATCGCGAACGCCGGCGCGGCAGCCGCCGCCGGATTCCGGGCGACCTCGCCGAGAGTGCCGGTCAGGCTGGCCGCCAGCTCGGCGTCCTGCGTCGACAGCACCACCCGCAGGCCGTCGCGCAGCCTTCGCCCGGCCAGACAGCAGAGCAGGTTGGTGGCGTCGTCGCCGGTGAGAGTGAGCAGCGCCCGGGCGGTGCGGACCGATGCCAGGTGCAGGGTCTCCTCCCGGTTCGCATCGCCCACCACGAGGGGCACCCCCCGGGCGCGGGCCAGTTCGACGCCGGCGGCCGAACCGGTGCGGTCGACGGCGACGACCGACAGCCCCAGGTCATTGAGCTGGGCCAGCACCCGGCGGCCCAGCTCACCCAGACCCACCACCACCACGTGCCCGGCCACCGACTCGACCAGCCCCGGCCCGGCCGGGGCCAGGCGCCGGTTGATGACGGCGTTGACGACAGCGGCGGTCACGGCCGCCACGAGAGCGAGGGGGACGACGGTCAGGCTGATCAGCGCCAGGTTCGCCGGCCAGGCATGGCCGGCCGTCCATGCCGTGTTGCCGGCGACGAACAGGACGGCCTGCCAGATGCCCGCACTCCAGGCGCTACCGGTGGAACGCGCCAGCACCAGGCCGTCAACCGCGAGTACGGCGACGGCCGAGATCAGACTCAGCCACCCGATGCGGCCGACCGCCGCAAGCGAACGCCGGAGAATCCGTGACCAGCGCCACGGCCAGCGGGGCCGGACCTTGTCCGCGTCGACCCGGGATGAGATTCCCGGTACCGGGATGGGTTCGAGTGCGGCGAGCACGACCTCGCTGTGACCGTCGTCCGCCGGCAACGCGCGCCCGCCCGACTCGTCGGCCAGCCCACAGAGCACGGCCTCCGCCGGTACGTCCGTTCGCCGGGCCGCCAACAGCGTCCGGCCGGCCAGGCGGAAGTGTGTCGGCGGCACCTCGCCCAGCGCCGCCGCGACGAACGCCGGCGCCGTGATCGCCGACTCGGAGAGGAAGCTCACCGGCTCCAGAAGGCTCCGGAGCTCACGGTACTGCGCGCTCGGTGCCCGCACCACGAGCCTGAGCCCCGGATGAGCCCGCCGGACGGTCAGCGCCGCCCGCACATTGGCGATGCCGTCCCGGTAGAGCAGGCCCACCGCCGAGGCCGTCCCGGCGTCGGCGGCGTGCAGCGCCTCGGTGGTAGGACGCTCCACCGTGATGACGCGGGCCGGAAGACGGGCGAGGTCGTCCGCCCAGCCGGACCGGTCCGGCGGGACCAGCACCACCACCGGGGTCCGGAAGTGCACGGTCAGCACCTCGACAACCCGCACCAGCAGCGGCCCGTCCCCGCAGACCAGGATGTGGCTCCCGCGCTCGGCGCCGCCGACACCCACGCTCACAGGAGGGCCTCGAGGGCGTCGATGCCGTCCTGGCCCTCCAGGTCCCGCAGCACGAGGTCGCCGCGCGGGTCGACCCCGAGGGTGCCCACAAGGCCGTCCCACTCCTCGTCGCTCAGGCCGGCCCGCCAGAGTCGTACCATGGACCGCCACCAGGCGAGCGGCGTACCGCCGTCGGAGGTCGGCAAGCCCAGGTCCACGCCGTCCGAGGCCAGCATGCCAGCCAGCAACACCACGATGTTCGCGGTGTACACCGCGAGCGCCCGCACCGCGTCCTCGGGCACCGGCCGGTACGTCAGCGGACGTTCCCACCCAGCCCGGTCCCGGGCGTGGGTCAGCAGGTTGGTCAGCAGGTCGGCCAGCCCGCGTCGGCGCTCGGCCGGCAACGCCGCGAACACCTCACTGACGAAGGTCACCACCGACCGCCGGGCGGTCAGCGGTTGGCAGCACAGCACCGCGCGCAGCAGGGTCGAGTCTGCGTCGGGACTCGTGCGTCTGGTCGCCCGCCAACCGTCGGCCAGTTCGGTGAGGGACTCCACCAGATGCTGCGCCACGAGATACTCGCCGAAGGTGGCGTGCAGGAACTCGTACGACCTGCTGGTGGTGGCCCGCGTGGTGGCCTCGGAGGCCTGCACGAAGAAGAACTGGCCCACCATCCGCTCGGCGGTCTCGGGCCCCTGCCGGGCGGCGGCCGAACCACCCAGCAGCACCACCAGGTCATCGACCAGTTCGTGATCGGCGACCCGTTGGCGGCCACGGTTCAGCATCCCGAACGCGGCGATGGCCAGGTGCCACAGCCGCGACGCGATGATCTCGTCGATCATCGTCTCCGACAGCCCGGCCGGGTCCTTGCTCAGTTCCCGACGGAGGAAGTTGTGCAGCAGGCTGCGGTACAGGTCTGCCACCGAACGGACATCCCGCTCGGACAGCGCGCTGGCGGGATCACTCAGGTACAGCGTCAGCATCAGCAGCAGCAACGGTTGCCGGCTCAGCGTCTCGTGCCGCAGCACCGTCTCGGGCTCGACCTGGCGCACCCGCCCCCCGTAGATGCCGGCGCGGTTCACGTCGTTCCACACGTCCAACCAGGCGCGTACGGCCGCGTCGTCGAACTCGACGAGTTGCAGCAGCGGGCAGCCGACTGGGATGCGGGTCCGATCGAGCACCACCGTCCGCGAGGTCACCAGGACGGCGACCGGCCGTTCCAGGCTCAGCTCCCGCTCCTGAAACGTGACGACCTGCTCCAGGTAGCCGGTCCGGGCCGCCCGGTCGGAGGCGAGGAGCAGCTCGTCGAAGCCGTCGAGCAGGACGACCCGGACGGACGCACCGCTCTCCTCGGTCAGGTCCGCCCAGTTCACCCGGCCGTGCGTGGCCGCCTCCAACGCCTGCTCGATCTGCTCGTACACCGGCGCGTCCGCGTCGACCGACCGAAGCGGCACACGTACCACGGTGTAGCCCTCGGCCGGTAGTCGGGCGGCCAGGAGGCGGGTCAGCAGCGACTTGCCGGCGCCGGGGTGCCCCAACAGCACCAGCGGCAGCCGGGTGCTGTCCGGCGACGAGAAGTGTGCGGCCAGGAACCGGTCGAGGTCCGTCCGGACCGGCTGCCCCGCCCACCAGCTCTCCTCGGCGGGGCGACCGCTCGCCGCGTGGACACCGCTGCGGTACCGAGGGGTCACGAACCCCTCCTCCACGCTGGGAAAGCTGACCCCGTCCACGTGACGGACCGCCTCGGCCGGGACCAGCGGCGCGGACAGCACCGCCCGGTTGGCCATCGCCACCGTGGCCACCGACGACCGCCGCGGCGGCGTCGGCCCCGGGCTCACCTGCACCAGCAACTGCTCCAACTGGGCCAGTTGGCGGGAGTGCGATCCCAGGATCTCCACCAACTCGGAGCGGGTCCCCGCCACCGCCCGCTGCGTCGCCGCGTGCTCGGTGAACCCGGCCCAGATGAGGAACTCCGGAACATCCACGGCGAGCTGGAGATATCGGTCACGGTAGCGGGCGACGGCATCCGAGACGAGCCGCTGCCGCAGCGTCGCCGGTTCGCTGATCCGCCGACGGGCCCGGGACCAGCCCGCCAGCCCTTCCAGGAATCGCAGCACCGTCTCCACGGCCTCGGCGTAGAACCCGGGCAGGACCCGGACGGCGAGCTCGTCGAATCCGACCGTCGCCGACGGGACCGGCAGGTCGCCGCGGTACAGCCGATCCACCAGCGGCAGACCGGGGTCGGCTCGGCCGGCGACCAGCGCCGCCTTCTCGGCGTCGGTGATCTTCATGTCCCGGTACGGCGGACCGACCGTCGCCTCGACGGCCTCGAAGAGGGCCGTGACGACAATGACGCTGTGGGCCGCCCGGACGAGCTGGTGTCGCTGATAGCCGGAGAGCCGCCGTACCCGGTGGACCCCGCCGTCGATGAGGCGGCGGGCCAGCCCCAACGCCTCGTTGCGCCGGTCGAGCCAGCCCAGGACACCGGCCACGGACCCGATCCCGAGGCCGCCCACCGCTGGTGCGGCCAGGACCATCCCCCCGAGTACGGCGTTCAGCGCGTCGAGCGCGGGATGGTCGTCCTTGCCCAGGATCTGCAACGCACCGCGGTAGCTCAGCGTCGGGTCCCGCCGCACGCGGCCTCCGCACCCCGCCGGTCCACGGCATGCTCCAGTGATCCGGCAAACGCTGCGCGGATCGGCGACCTGACCGGTCGGTCACCTCGGACCACGATCGTAACGACTGCCGGCTCCGGCGGGTCAGTCTTGATGCCGACACCACGGCATCCCCACCGCTGTTGCGACGCCCGAAACGCCGCGTGCGAGGGCGTCGCCGGGGTCGGCGAGGCGCGTCACGATGCCGGGTGGGGCGCCGGGGCCGGCGCACGCCCGGCCCGCTGGATCTGCGGGTAGACGTGGGTCCCCAGCTCGGTGAACCGGGGCAGCGCCCGGGTGGTGAGCTGATCGCGTTCCCGCGGGAGGTCTTCCCGCACCCGGGTCGGCGAGTGGGACAGGACGAGCACGCGCTCGCCCAGGTACACGGACTCGTCGATGTCGTGCGTCACGAAGACGGTGGAGATACCGCGGTTCAGGTGCAGGTCGCGTACGAGGTCCTCCAGGTCCGCGCGGGTCTGCGCGTCCACCGCCGCGAACGGCTCGTCCATGATCAGCACTTCGGGCCGGTACGCGATGGCGCGCGCGATGGCCACCCGTTGCTGCATCCCGCCGGAGAGCTGCCACGGATGGCTGCGTGCCGACTGCGGCAGTCCGACCGCGTCCAGGGCGTCGGCGACCCTCCGGTCGCGTTCGGCGCGGGAGAGCTTCTTGTGTCGAAGCGGAAGCTCCACATCGCCCTGGACCGTCAGCCAGGGATAGAGGCTACGGCCGTACTCCTGGAACACCAACGCCATCGCCGGGCTCGGGCCCGTCACCGGGGATCCCTCCATCGTGACGAGGCCGCTGGTGGGCCGGAGCAGGCCGGGGAGACATTTCAGGAGGGTGGTCTTTCCGCAGCCCGACGGGCCGACGACGCACAGCAGTTCGCCGGGCATCATGGTGAAACTGAGATCCCCGATCGCCTCGACCTCACCCCGGTCGGAGGCGTAGACCTCAGCGCACCGCGAGATCCGTGCCGCCCTCGGCGGTGAGTCCGCGGAGGACTAGGTGTGGGGACGCTCGCGCCGGCCGGCGATCCGGTCGGACGATCACCTTCGTCGCCGGTATCGGGCCGGCCCCGGCCCCTGCCCACGGTTGGGGTTGAGCGATCGTGCGCGGAGCGCCAGGTGATGCGGTCCGGGGTGGGGCCACCTCGCCTCCCGCCTCGGTTCGGGTCCACGGCGGCCCACCGCCTGACGCACGAGATACCCCCGTGCGTGCTGCGGCTCCGCGGGCGGGACGAGCGGTTCGCGCCATGGCCCCCGTACCAGGGCGGACCGGCTGCGCCGGACGAGCAGGGGATCGAGAAGGATTCCGGCGGCGAGGCTGGACGCGTTGTCGAGGAGTTCGCCGGTTGCGCCGACGGGCAACGTGCCGTCGCCGAGGCCGGGATGGCAGCGGCCCCCGAGCAGGAAAGGGTGCGAGCGCCGAAGGGTCCGGGACAGCACGGCATGAGGACGCGTAGACATGACCTGATCTCTCTGAGGACGTGACAGACGGCATGGCAAAGAGCCGACGGCGACGTCGGCGACCGATGCATCGGGAAGGTGTCAGGTCTAGAGAGCAGGCGGCGTCACGCGGGGTGAATTCCTCTCGTGAGCGGGTGGCGAAGATCCAGGTACACGCTAGGTCGGGACGAACTGGCGAGGCCACCCATTTCGGCACCGTGGGCGCGGTATGCCGGTACCGGCGATTTTGCCGATGCGGACGAGGGCGGGCAGGGCAAAGGATGACATCTGTCGATGTAACCCCACCCGCAGGGAGTGCCCGGCATGTCATCACCCACCACCACCCGTCCCCGTTCCCTCGCTGCTCGTGCCGTCGGGATGGCGCTGGCCGCCGTCCTTGCCGCCGGCGGTGTGCTCGGCGCGTCGTCCGGCGCCGCGCAGGCCGCGGACAACCCGTACGAGCGCGGCCCCGACCCCACCGTGGCGATCCTGGAAGCCAGCCGCGGCCCGTTCACCGTCGCCACGGACAACGTCTCCCCGCTCAGCGTCACCGGCTTCGGCGGGGGAGTCATCTACTACCCGACCAGCACGAGCGCGGGCACCTTCGGCGCCATCGCCATCTCGCCCGGCTACACCGCCGCCTGGTCCAGCATCGACTGGCTCGGGCCCCGAATCGCCTCACACGGCTTCGTGGTGATCGGCATCGAGACGATCACCCGGCTGGACCAGCCGGACAGCCGGGGCCGGCAGCTGCTGGCGGCACTGGACTACCTGACCCAGCGCAGCTCGGTGCGGGGCCGGATCGACGCCACCCGGCTCGCGGTCGCCGGCCACTCGATGGGCGGCGGCGGGGCACTGGAGGCCGCCGCGTCGCGCCCGTCGCTGCAGGCCGCCGTGCCGCTGGCGCCGTGGAACCTGGACAAGACCTGGTCCGGGCTCCAGGTGCCGACCCTGATCGTCGGTGGCGAGGCGGACACCGTCGCCCCGGTCGCGACGCACTCCGAGCCCTTCTACAACAGCATCCCGGCCTCGGCCGAGAAGGCGTACCTGGAGTTGAACGGGGCCAGCCACTTCTTCCCGCAGACGGTGAACACGCCCACCGCCCGGCAGATGGTGGCCTGGCTGAAGCGGTTCGTCGACAACGACACCCGGTACGAGCAGTTCCTCTGCCCGGGGCCGAGCGGTCTGGCGATCGAGGAGTACCGCAACACCTGCCCGAGCGCCTGAGCCTGCCGGACTGCCTGACCGGCCCGCCGTCGCCCCGCGCGACGGCGGGCCGGCTGCCGTCCGGTCCCCGGTGCACTGTGCCCGGTCGCCCCGGGAGCGCCCCGGCGTGGGCACCGGGCGGAGGTATTGACGCCGGAGGCGAGAAACGTACACTCCCAGTGTAAATATTGCGCCCCGCCGGACCGAGGGATGGGCCAATGGAGCAAGGGCTCGCGCTGCACCACATCGGGGTGCGCTTCGGTGGTCTCACCGCCCTCGACGACGTCTCGCTGCGGGTGCCCGCCGGCCGGGTGGTGGGCGTGATCGGCCCCAACGGCGCCGGGAAGACCACCCTGTTCAACGTCATCTGCGGCTTCGTCGCCCCGGACGCGGGCGCCCTCACCCTCGACGGCCGCCCACTGCGGCCCCGGCCGCACCGGCTGACCCGGCTGGGCATCGCCCGGACGCTGCAGGGGACCGGGCTGTTCGCCGGGCTCACCGTGCTGGAGAACGTGATGACCGGCGCCACCCACACCACCCGTGCCGGCTTCCTGCCGGCGCTGCTCGGCCTGCCCGCCAGCGACCGCGACGAGCGCCGGCTGCGCCGGGACGCCCTCGACGTGCTCGACCGGCTGGGCGTCGCCGGGCACGCCGCCGCCGCGCCGGGCACGCTGCCCTTCGCCGTACGACAGCGGGTCGCCCTGGCCCGCGCCCTGGTGGCCCGGCCCCGGCTGCTCCTGCTCGACGAGCCCGCCGGCGGCCTCGGCGCGGAGGACATCGCCGAGCTCGCGGAGCTGATCCGCGAGCTGCCCGGTCGTGACCCGGACCCCTGCGCCGTGCTGCTCGTCGAGCATCACATGGATCTGGTGATGTCCGTCTGCGACGACATCGTGGTGCTCGACTTCGGGCGGGTGATCGCCGCCGGCCCGCCGGACGAGGTGCGCGACGACCCGGCGGTCGCCGACGCCTACCTGGGCGCGGCCGTGGACGAGGCCGCCGCATGAGCGGGCGAATCGGCCGGCTCGACGCGCCGGCCCCGCCCCGCGAGGGCGCGAGCGGCGGGGACCTGCTCACCGTGCGGGGGCTGGTAGCCGGCTACGGCGCCGCGCCGGTGCTGCGCGAGGTCGACCTCACCGTCCCCGCCGGCACCATCGCGGCGGTGGTCGGGGCGAACGGCGCCGGCAGGACCACCCTGCTGCGCGCCCTGTCCGGCATGCTGCGCCCGCTGGCCGGCCAGGTCGTGCTCGCCGGGGAGGACCTGCGCGGCACCCCGGTGGAGCAACTGGTGCGCCGGGGGATGGCGCACGTCCCCGAGGGGCGCGGGGTGATCGGCGAGCTCACCGTGGACGAGAACCTGCGGCTGGGCGGGCTGTGGCGCCGCGACAAGGCCGACTCCGCCCGCGCCCGGGACGAGGTGTACCAGCTCTTCGAGCCGCTGGCCCGGCGTCGTGGCCACCTCGGCCACCAGCTCTCCGGCGGCGAACGGCAGATGCTCGCCCTCGGCCGGGCCCTGGTCGGCCGGCCCCGCCTGCTGCTGCTCGACGAGCCGTCGCTCGGGCTGGCGCCGCGGGTGGTCGCCCAGATCATGGCCCTGCTGCGCCAGCTTCGCGACGGCACCGGGCTGACCGTGCTGCTGGTCGAGCAGAACGTCCGCAGCGCTCTCTCCGTCGCCGACCAGGGGATCGTGATGTCCCTCGGCCGGGTGGTCCGCGCCGCCCCGGCGCAGCGGCTGCGCGACGACGTCGACCTGCGGCACGCGTATCTCGGATTCTGAACCCCCTCGTCTCCTCCGAAGGAGGACTGTGGAGCGCTTCGTCTTCCTCACCTTCGACGGCTTCTCCCGGGGCGCCGTCTACGCGGCGTTCGCGCTGGCACTGGTGCTCATCTGGCGGGCCGCGCGGATCGTCAACTTCGCCCAGGGCGCGATGGCCGTCGCAGCCGCGTACGTCGCCTACAGCGTGTCCGTGGCGACCGGCTCCTACTGGCTGGGCTTCCTGGCCGCGCTCGCCGCCGGTCTGCTGCTCGGCGCGGTCGTGGACCGGGCGGTGATGCGCTTCGTCGACCACGCCTCACCACTCAACCCGGTGATCGTCGCGCTCGGGCTGGTCCTGGTGATCCAGGCCGTCCTCGGCATGCTCTACGGCAACGAGTTCCGCCCCGTCGGGACGCCGTTCAGCCGCGCCGCGCTCACCGTCGGCGGGTTCGCCGTCGGCTCGCCGTACGACCTGTTCGTCTTCGCCACGGTGGGGGTGACCATGGTCGCGCTCGCCTGGATCTTCGCGCGTACCCCGGTCGGTCTGCGGATGCGCGCGGCGGCCTTCGCCCCGGAGGTCTCCCGCCTGCTGGGGGTCAACGTGGGCGGCATGCTCGCCCTCGGCTGGGCCCTCGCCTCGGGGGTGGGGGCCCTGGCCGCCATGCTGGTGATCCCCACCGAACTGGGTCTGCACCCGAACGCCATGGACCTGGTCTTCGTCTCGGCGTTCACCGCGGCGGTGGTCGGCGGACTGGACAGTCCGCCGGGGGCGGTGGTCGGCGGACTGCTGGTGGGCCTGCTGCTCTCCTACGTCAGCGGATACGCCGGCAGCGACCTCACCCCGCTCGCGGTGCTGGTCCTGCTGCTGGCCGTGCTGCTGGTCCGCCCCGGCGGGCTGTTCGCCTCGGCCACCGCGAGGCGGGTGTGAGCGCCACCCGGGCGGCGGCGCCGCCGCAGCGGGCGGTCACCGGCACGCGCGCCGACGGCCGCCGCGGGTCCACGCTGCTGCGGCACCTGGCGGTGGCGGCCGTCGCGGCACTGCTGGTGCTGGCGGCGAGCTACGGCCTGGCGCCGTTCCGCAACTTCCAGCTCGCCACGGTGGCCGCCTACCTCTGCGCGACCGCCGGACTGACCGTCCTGACCGGACTCAACGGTCAGCTCTCGCTCGGGCACGGCGCACTGATGGCGGTCGGCGCCTACACGGTGGCGCTCTGCCAGGGCGCGTTCGCCGACCACGGGATGACCGACGGCTGGCTGCTCCCGCTGTCGCTGGTCGCGGCGGTCCTGGTCACGGTGGGTGTCGGCGCCGTGGTCGGGGCGGTCGCCGCCCGCCTGCGCGGTCCGTACCTCGCCGGCGTGACGCTGGCCGTCGCGGTCGTGGTGCCCGCCCTCACGGTCACCTTCGACGACGTCTTCAACGGCGACCAGGGGCTCTCCGTGCCGGTCGAGCCGCCGCCGCTGGCGCTCGGCGCCTACTTCCCCTACGAGCGGTGGCAGCTCTGGATCGCCACGGCGGCCACCCTGGTCGCCCTGGTGCTGCTGGCCAACCTGGTCCGCAGCCGGTACGGCCGCACCTTCCGGGCGGTCCGGGACGACGAGGTGGCGGCCCGCCTCGCCGGCATCCACGTGGCCCGTACCCAGGTGCTCGCCTTCGTGGTCAGCGCGGCCGGCGCCGGGCTCGGCGGCGCGCTGCTCGCGGTGCTCGCGCAGAGCGTCTCGCCCGGGGGGTTCTCGCTGACCCTGTCGCTCTTCCTGCTCATGGCCGTGGTGATCGGCGGTCTCGGCCGCCTCGCCGGGGCGCTCTGGGGAGCCGTCCTGCTGGTCGCACTGCCCGACCTGACGCACTCCGTGACCGACCTGCTCACCGTCTCACCCGCGGTGGCGCAGCGGCTGGAGGGCAACCTGCCGTTGGCGATCTTCGGGATCACCCTGGTCGTCGTCATGATCGCCGCGCCCGGCGGCGTGCAGGGACTGCTGTCCCGGCTCGGCCGGGAGCTACTGGCCCGGTGGCCGGGGCGGCGCTCCTAGCAAGCCCCGGCGGCGTGGCCGCCGGCACCCAACCCACCACCCGATTCAGGAGAACCGGACCGAAGAAAGGTCGGTGTTCCACATGCACCGTACGACACGACGTGGTCTCGCGGTCGTCAGCACCATCGCCCTGCTCGTCGCCGCCGCGGGTTGCGGTGGCGACGAGGGCCCGGGCGGCGCCGGGCGGGGGACGGTGCCCGGCGTCACCGACACCGAGATCGTGGTCGGCACCCACATGCCGCTGACCGGACCGGCCTCGGCCGGTTACTCGAAGATCGCCCCGGCCACCAAGGCGTACTTCGACTACGTCAACGCCAACGGCGGGGTGCACGGCCGGAAGATCACCTACAAGATCATGGACGACGGCTACAACCCGGCGAACACCCAGCAGGTGGTCCGCCAACTGGTGTTGCAGGACAAGGTCTTCGCCGTGCTCAACGGGCTCGGCACGCCGACCCACACCGGCGTGCTCGACTTTCTCAAGAGCAACCGCGTCCCGGACCTCTTCATCGCCTCCGGCAGCCGCAGCTGGGACCAGCCGGCCAAGTATCCGGGCTCGTTCGGCTTCAACCCCGACTACACGGTGGAGGGCAAGATCCTGGCCAACCACGTGAAGACCGCGCTGCCCGGCCAGAAGGTCTGCTTCCTCGGCCAGGACGACGACTTCGGCCGGGACAGCCTGGCCGGGGTGGAACAGGTGCTCGGCGCGGGCGCGGTGGCGGTCAAGCAGACGTACGTCACCAGCAACACGAACGTGGCGCCGCAGATCGGCGCGTTCAAGGCCGCCAACTGCCAGGTGGTCGTCCTGGCCACCGTGCCCGGCTTCACCGCGCTGTCGATCGGCACCGCCGCCCGGCTCGGCTTCAAGCCGCAGTGGCTGGTCTCCAACGTCGGCGCCGACCACCCCACGCTGGCCAAGCAGCTCGGCGCGGCGGCCGGCCTGCTGGAGGGCATGGTCGGCGCCAACTACCTGCCGATGCAGAACGACGCGGCCAACCCGTGGATCCAGCTCTTCACCAAGGTGAACAAGGAGCACAACGGGGACGCGCCGTTCGACGGCAACACCGTCTACGGGATGGCGGTCGGCTACCTCTTCGTGCAGGTGCTCCAGGCCGCTGGTCAGGACCTGACCCGGGAGTCCCTGCTCAAGGCGGTCGCCAGGGGCGGCTTCCAGGGGCCGGGGCTCGCGCCGCTGCGCTACTCCGACAGCGACCACTCCGGCTATGGCGGGGAGCGGCTGACCCGGGTCAGCGGGGGCGTGCAGGCGTACTTCGGGCCGACGTACGAGACGGACGAGCGCGACGGGCCGGTGCGTGAGTACACCGCCCAGCCGGTGACCCCGCCGGCCAACGGGATCCCGACCGCGTCCTGAGCGACCGTGCCGGGCGGGCGGGGTCACCCACGGCCCCGTCCGCCCGGCACCGTGGCCGCGCCGGCCCGGCGGGCCGGTCAGCTCAACCGCTCGACGATCATCGCCATCCCCTGCCCGCCGCCGACGCACATGCTCGCCAGCCCGACCTGCCGGTCGTGCCAGCGCAGCGCGTTGAGCAACGTCGTGGTGATCCGGGCGCCGGTCATCCCGAACGGGTGCCCGACCGCGATCGCGCCGCCGTTGACGTTGAGCCGGTCCCAGTCGACGCCCAGCTCGTGCGCGCTGGGCACCACCTGCGCGGCGAACGCCTCGTTGATCTCGACCAGGTCGACGTCGGCGACGGACATCCCGGCGCGGCGCAGCGCCTGCCGGGACGCCTCGACCGGGCCGAGCCCCATCACCTCGGGGGAGAGCGCGCTCAGCCCGGTGGCCACGATCCGGGCCAGCGGGGTGACCCCGAGTTCCCGGGCCCGCACGTCGGACATCACCACCAGCGCGGCGGCCCCGTCGTTGAGCGGGCAGCAGTTTCCCGCGGTCACCGTGCCGTCCGGCCGGAACACCGGTGCCAGCGCGCGCACCGCCGCCAGGGTCACCCCGGGACGTGGCCCGTCGTCGGCGGTGACCACCCCGCCGCCGGGCACGGTGACCGGGGTGATCTCCCGGGCCCAGAAGCCGTCGGCGATGGCCTTCTCGGCGAGGTGCTGCGACCGTACGGCGAACTCGTCCTGACTGTCGCGGGAGACCCCGCGCAGCCGGGCCACGTTCTCCGCGGTCTGTCCCATGGCGACGTAGACGTCCGGCAGTTGGCCGTCGTCGCGGGGGTCGTGCCAGCGGGGCGCCCCACCGGCGGCCCGGTCGGCGGTCCGGGTCACCGCCTCGGCGAACCGCGGGTTGGCGCTGCCCGGGTGCCCTTCGCTGCGGCCCCGGTCGTACCGGGAGACGCACTCCACCCCGGCGGAGACGAAGGCGTGGCCCTCGCCGGCCCGGATGGCGTGCAGCGCCATCCGGGTGGTCTGCAGAGACGACGAGCAGTACCGGTTCACGGTGGTGCCGGGCAGGTGGTCCAGTCCGAGCAGGACCGCCACCACCCGGGCGAGGTTGTGGCCCTGCTCGCCGGCGGGCTGGCCGCAGCCGAGCATCAGGTCGTCGAGTTCCCGGGGGTCGAGCTGCGGCACCTGGTCGAGAGCGGCCCGGACGATGGTGGCGGCCAGGTCGTCCGCGCGCAGATCGCGCAGGGAACCCTTGTTCGCGCGGCCGATCGGGGATCGGGCGGCGGCGACGATGACGGCTTCCGGCATGACGGTGTCCTTTCCGGACTTCACATTCTATTTGCACTGACGATGCGGTTATTGCCGAGCCCGTGTCAACGCAATGTGAGATGTTGCGCGAGATCCGTCGTTGACGCCCATCACGCGGCCTCATACTGTTTGCATCGTGAATGCAGGTTCAGGTCGGGTCGTCCTCGTCGCCGACGCCAACCGCGGGATCGGCCTGGCGGCGGGAGCGCCGGCTGGTCCCGCCGCGGGACGGCCGGATCCGCTCGCCCTTCGCGATGACCGGGCCGGCGGTCGCCTCGTCCGACGCCACCACCATCGCCAACCGGTCGAGTGCGGACCAACCAGGCGCACGGGGCGGTGGGCCCCAGCCAGGACGGCCCGCTGGCCCGGGTCCGGGTGCGGGCCCGCGCGCTGCGTCCGGCCGACGGCCCGGACGAGGCGCACCGGCCGTCGCCGGCCCGTCGCGAGCTGCGCCGACGCCGCGCCGACGCGTCGGCGGCGCGCGTCTAGACTCGGCGGGCAGTGAGGCGTGACAGCGTCGAGGAGGGCAGCGCGGATGGGTGGGGTGCAGGCGCCCGGCCGGGTGGACGGGCGGACGGCCCGGGCCGCGCGGACCCGCGCGGCGATCGTCGAGGCGCACCTCGCGCTCATCTCCGAGGGGGACCTGCGGCCGACCGGCGAGCGCATCGCGGAGCGGGCCGGCGTCTCGCTGCGTACGCTCTGGACGAACTTCAAGGACATGGAGACGCTCTTCGAGGCCAGCGGGGCGGAGGTGCTCCGCCAGCAGGACGCCGCGTACCGGCCGATCGCGCAGACGCTGCCGTTGGCCAAGCGGGTCGACGCGTACTGCCGGCAGCGGGCGCGGTTGTTGCAGCTCATCGCGCCCTCCGCGCGGGCGGCGCAGATGCGCGAGCCGGTCTCCGACCAGCTGCACCGCAACCGGCTGGTGCACATCTCGCGGGTCCGCGAGGAGGTCGAGCAGCTCTTCGCGGCCGAGCTGGCACAGGCCGGGTCCGGTCGGGAGCAGGTGCTGCACGCGGTGGTCGCGGCGAGCATGTGGCCGGCCTGGTCGATGCTGCGCGACGGGCTGGGGCTGGGCGTGGACCAGGCGCGGGCGGTGATGGCCCGGACGGTGGGCGCCCTGCTGGCCGGCGCTCCCCGCTGACCGGCCGGAACTCTTTCCATCCGGTTTCCGATAGGTAACACTCGATGCATGGTTGCTGCATCATCAGTGCAAATAACTGGGCTGCCGGGTCGGGACACCGAGTGTGCGTCCATCCGGCGGCTGGTCGACGGCCTGCCGGACGCCGGAGGAGCGCTGCTGGTGTGGGGCGAACCGGGCGCCGGACGCAGCGTCCTCGTCGGCTACGCCCACCGGTACGCCACCCGCTGTCAGCGGCTGGCCGGCGCCGGCCTGGCGGACGAGGCCGCGCTGCCGTACGCGGGCCTGCAACGCCTGCTCGACCCGCTGCTCGACCGGGCCGACGCCCTGCCCGAGCCGCAGCGCGGGGTGCTGCGGCGGACGCTGGCCGGCGCGGGCTGCCCGGCCGACCACCGGCTCGCCCTGTCGATGGCCGTGCGGGGACTGCTCGCCGCCGCCGCCCGGGAGCGCCCGCTGCTCTGCACGGTCGACGACGTCGATCGCGGCGACCCGCCGACCGCGGCGGTGCTCGGCTTCGTGGCCCGCCGGCTGCGTCACCTGCCGGTCGCCATGCTGCTCACCGCCGGCACCGACGCGGTCGCCGCCGGCGTGCCCCGGCACCGGCTGCGACCCCTCGACGACCGGGCCGCCGCCGCGCTGCTCACCGACCGGCTGCCCGGGCTGGCCCCCCGGGTGGCCCGGGAGCTGACCGCGGTCGCCGGCGGCAACCCGCAGGCCCTGGCCGACCTCGCCGAGGTGCTCACCCCGGGCCAGTGCCGCGGTGAGGAGCCGCTGCCCGACGGGCCGCCGCTCGACGGCGCGCTGGGCCGCGGGTACCGGGGCCGGCTGGCCGGGCTGCCCGCCGCCACCCGGCGCGTGCTGCTGCTCGCCGCGCTCGACGAGCACGGCGATCCGGCCACCCTGGTCCGGGCCGCCCGCGCCGACGGCACGGCGATCGAGGCGCTCGCCCCGGCCGAGGCCGCCGGGCTGGTCCGGGTCGGCCCGGAACGGGTGGCCCTGGCGCAACCGCTGGCCCGGGCCGTCGTCGCGGCGGACGCGCCGTTGGCCGAGCGGCGCGCCGCCCACCTGCTGCTCGCCGGCGTGCTCGACGGCCCCGGACAACACCTGCGCCGGACGCTGCACCGCGCCGCCGCGGCGGAGGGCCCGGACCCGGTGCTGGCGGCGGAACTGGAGGCGGTGGCCGGTGAGGCCGGCGGGGACGACGGGGTGGCCGCCCTGCACCGGGCCGCCGAACTCAGCAGTGAGCCGCGGCAGGCCAGCGCCCGGCTGGTCGCCGCCGCCGGTCGCGCCTGGGCGGCGGGGCAGCCGCGGCGTGCCGGGCGGCTGCTCGCCGAGGCCGCCGCGGCCGGCCCGGTCGACCCCGTCGCGGCCGGCCGGGCCGAGCTGCTCCGCGGCGAGCTGGAACTGCGCTGCGGCTCGCCGTCGACGGCCTCGACCACCCTGCTCGCCGCCGCCCGGGCGGTGTCCGGGGTCGACCGCGTCGCCGCCCTCGGCGCGCTTGTCCGGGCCGGTGAGGCGGCCTGCCACACCGGCGACCAGTTCCGCTACGCCGAGGTGGCGCGCCGGGTGGCGGCCCTGCGCCGGCCCGAGGACCCGCCCGCCGCGGAGTTGCTGACCTCGCTGGCCGCCGGGGTGGCGGCGACGCTGCGCGGTGACCACGAGCGGGGCGGCCCGGCCCTGCGCCGGGCGGTCGTGCTCGGCAACCGGCTGACCGGGCCGGCGCTCACCCCCGCCGCGCTGACCGGCGCGGCGGTCGCGGGCCTGCTGGTCGCGGTCGACAGCGCCGCCCACCGACTCGCCGAGCGGGCCGTCGAGCTGGCGCGTGCCCGCGGCGAGGTGTCCGCGCTGCCCCGGGCGCTGGAGCTGCGCGCGATCGCGGAGTACTGGCTGGGCCGGCACGAGGCGGCGGCGGACACCTCCCGGGAAGGGCTGCGGGTCGCCCGGGACACCGGCCAGGTCACCTCCGCCGGGGTCCACCTGGGCATGCTGGCGGTGCTGGCGGCGGTACGGGCCGACCGGGAGGCCAGTCTGTGCCGGATCCGCGAGATCGGCGAGGCGCCCGCCCCGCACAGCCGCCCGCGCGCGCTCGCCCAGTGGGCGCTCGCGGTGCTGGACCTGGTCGACGGGCGGCACGAGGCAGCCGCCGCCCGACTGGCCGCGCTGGCCCGCCCCGGCACCGGCCGAGGGCAGGTGCTGATCCAGGTGATGGCCACCCCGTACCTGGTCGAGGCCGCCGTCGGCGCGGGCCGGCGACCGGCCGCCACCGCCGCGCTCGCCGTCTTCGACAGGTGGGCCAGCAGCACCGCCAGCCCGTCCCGGCGGGCGCTCTCCGCGCGCTGCCACGCGCTGCTGGCCGTACGCGGCAGCGCCGACGCCGAACGCGGCTTCCGCACCGCGCTGCGCCTGCACCCGGCGGACGCGGGGGCGTTCGAACGGGCCCGCACCGAGCTGCTGCTCGGCCGGGAACTGCGCCGCAGCCGCCGCCCGCGGGACGCCCGGGAGCACCTGCACGCCGCCCGGGAAACCTTCGGCCTGCTCGGGCTGACCGTCTGGGCCGAGCAGGCCACCACCGAGCTGCGGGCGGCCGGCGAGTCGGTCGGCACACCGGAGCTGCCGGCCGCCCGGCTGCTCACCGGGCAGCAGCTACGGATCGCGCAGCTGGTCGCCGAGGGAGCCACCAACCGCGAGATCGCCACCCGGATGTTCCTCTCCACCCGGACCGTCGACCACCACCTGCGCAACATCTTCCACCGGCTCGGCATCCGGTCCCGCACCGAGCTCGCCCGTGCGCTGCACTGAACCCGGCGCGGCGGCGGTCAGGGCAGCACGACGGTACGGGCGCCCTCGCCGCGGGCCATCCGGTCGAACGCCGCCGCGGCGCCGTCCAGGTCGGTCCGGTGGGTGATCAGGGCGGCCGGGTCCAGGGTGCCGTCGAGCACGGCACGGGCCAGCTCGGGCACGTCCCGGTCCGGGTCGGACGAGCCGTACACCGAGGAACGCAGTGTCCGTCCGGAGTGGAAGATGTCCAGCGCGCTCAGGCTGACCACGTCGTCCCGCGCGCCCATCCCCACCACGGTGACCCGGCCGCCGCGCCGGGCGGCCCGCCAGGCGGCGCGGATGGTCACGCCGCGGCCGACACACTCCAGGGCGTGGTCGACGCCACGCCCGTGGGTGCGCTCCCGGACCGCCCGGCTCAGCGCGTCGTCGGCGACGAGAAAGTCGGTGGCCCCGGCGGCGGCGGCCAGTTCGGCCTTGGCGGGCGACACGTCGACGGCGAGGACCGGGTCGGCGCCGGCGGCCCGGGCGGCGGAGACCACCGACAGGCCCACCCCGCCGAGCCCGATCACCGCTACCGACTCGCCGGGCGCCACCCGGGCGGTCCGGCGCACCGCGCCGACCCCGGTGAGCACCGCGCAGCCCAGCAGGGCCGCGGTGGCGAACGGTAGCCGCGCCGGAACGTCGATCACCGCCTCCTGCGGCACCACCACCTCCTCGGCCAGCGCGCCGAGGCCGAGGGCGACGTGCAGCGGCGCGCCGGCCGAGGTCCGGCCCCGGGCGGTCGCGGGGGAGCCCGTCCGCTCGCAGAACCACGGCTCGCCGCGACCGCAGTACCAGCACCTCCGGCAGGGCGGCGCCCAGTTCAGCACCACGTGCGCGCCGGGCCGGACCCGGTCGACGCCGGGGCCGACCTCGACCACCTCGCCCGCCGCCTCGTGTCCGAGCACCAGCGGGTACGGCGGCGCGACCGTGCCGTTGACCATGGACAGGTCCGAGTGGCAGACCCCGGCGGCCCGTACCCGCACCCGTACCTCGCCCGGCCCGGGCGCCGGCAGCTCCACCTCCTCCACCGTCAGCGGCTGGTCCACGCCGCGGGCGAGCAGCGCCCTCACCGCTGGATCGCCTTGGTCTGGAGGAACTCGTCGAGCCCGTAGCGACCGAGTTCCCGGCCGAGGCCGGACTGCTTGTAGCCGCCGAACGGGGCGAGCGGGTTGAACGGCGCGCCGTTGATGTCGACGGCTCCGGTGCGGATCCGCCGGGCCACCCGCACCGCCCGCTCCTCGTCGGCGGACCAGACGGCGCCGGCCAGGCCGTACCGGGAGTTGTTGGCGACGGCCACCGCCGCCTCCTCGTCGTCGACCGGGATGACGGCGAGCACCGGTCCGAAGACCTCCTCCTGGGCCAGCGCGCTGCCCGGGTCGACGTCGGCGAGCACGGTCGGGGCGACGAACCAGCCCCGCTCGGGCAGCACCGCGTCCGGGCCGCCGGCGATCAGCCGTCCGCCGTCGGTGAGCGCCCGGGCCACGTGGTCGGTCACCCGGTCCCGCTGGGCCGCGGAGACCAGCGGGCCGAGCCGGGTGTCCGGCGCGAACGGGTCGCCGGTCCGGTAGCCGTCGGCGGCCTTGGCGGCCAGGTTCAGCGCCTCGTCGTAGCGGTCCCGGTGCACCAGCATCCGGGTCCAGGCGGTGCAGGTCTGGCCGGAGTTGAGGAAGGCGTTGCCCACGCCGACCCGCACCGCGGTGGCCAGGTCGGCGTCGTCGAGGATCACGTTGGCGGACTTGCCGCCGAGCTCCAGCGCCACCCGGGCGATCCGGTCGGCGGCCAGGTGCGAGATCCGCCGGCCGGTGGCGGTCGAGCCGGTGAAGGAGACCATGTCGACGTCCGGGTGGGCGGCGATGGCCTCGCCCACCTCGACGCCGGTGCCGGGCACCAGGTTGACCACCCCCGGCGGGAAGCCGGCCTCGTGGATCGCGTCGAAGAGCAGGTACGCGGTCAGCGGGGTCAGCTCGCTGGGCTTGAGCACCACCGTGCACCCGGCGGCCAGTGCGGGCGCCACCTTCGCCATCACCTGGTGCAGCGGGTAGTTCCACGGGGTGATCGCCCCGACCACGCCGACCGGTTCGCGGACCACGAGCGAGTTGCCGACGGTCTCCTCGGCGGGCGGCCGGGCGGCCAGGTCGACGTAGCTGCGCAGTACGGTCAGCGGCAGGCCGACCTGTACCCGGGTGGCGACCCTGAGCGGGGTGCCCAGCTCCAGCGCGATCGTCTCGGCGGCGATCGCGGCCCGGCTGGCCAGCGCCGCGTGCAGGCGGTCCAGGGTGGCGGACCGCTGCGCCGGGCCGGTGGCGGCCCAGCCGGGGAAGGCGGCCCGGGCGGCCGCGACGGCCCGGTCGACGTCGGCGGCCGTGCCGGCCGGCACCCGGGCCAGGAGTTCCTCGGTCGCCGGGTTGTGCACCGGGATGGTGTGCCCGGAGGAGGGGGCGACCCAGGCTCCGTCGAGATAGATGTCGGTTCGTGCGAGATCCATCGCGCCCCTCACCGTGGTCGAAAACTAGCGCTGCAAGTTTTGACTCTAGTGCCCCGGGTCGGCCGGGGGGAGGGGTGGAAGCGGCCCGATGTGCTCCTCGTAGGTGCGGGAGAGACCGTGGATGAGCGCGTCGAGGCCGAGCGCGAAGGCGCCCTCGTCCACCCGTTGCTGATGCTCGGCGAGCCGGTGCGCCTGGGCCAGGTGCGGATACCGCTCGTCGTACAACCCCGGGTCCTCGACGAAGCCACGGGCGAACGATCCGAGCGCGGAGCCCGCCACGAAGTAGCGCATCAGCGCGCCGATGTGCGTCGCGCGTGCGGGCGGCCAGCCGGCGGCGACGAGTCCGCCGTAGACCGCGTCGGCCATCGCCAGCGCCGCCGGCCGCCGGCCCGGCCCGCGGGCCAGGTACGGCACGATGTTCGGGTGCGCGGCCAGTGCCGCCCGGTACGAGTGCCCCCACCGGCGTAGCGCCTCGCGCCAGTCGAGGCGGCCGAGGAAGGAGACGTCCACCTGGGCGGTGACGGTGTCGGCCACCGCGTCGAGAATCTCGTCCTTGGTGGCGAAGTGGTTGTAGAGCGAGGGCCCGCTCACACCGAGTTCGGCGGCGAGCCGGCGGGTGGAGAACGCGTCCAGCCCGTTCGCGTCGATCAGCGCGGCGGCGGCGTCGACGATCCGCTGCCGGCTGAGCAGCGCCTGCCTCGGCCGGGGCATCCGCGCCTCCCTCGCTCACTCGTCGGTCCGCGGCAACTCTGCCACAGCCGGGTCTGGACGTACTTAAACTTGCAGCGCTAGTTTATTCGGTATGGACCTTCAGCTCTCCGCGGAGCAGGCGGCGGTTCGTCAGCTCGCCGCCGAGTTCGTCGACCGGGAGGTGGTCCCGCAGGCCGCGGCTTGGGACCGGCGCGAGTCGGTCGACCCGGAGATCGTGGGCAAGCTCGGCCGGCTGGGCTTCCTCGGGCTGACCATCCCCGAGGAGAACGGCGGGTCCGGCGGCGACCACCTCTCCTACTGCCTGGTGCTGGAGGAGCTCGGCCGGGGCGACTCCGCCGTCCGGGGCATCGTCTCGGTGTCGCTCGGGCTGGTCGCCAAGGCCATCGCCGCGCACGGGTCCGCCGCGCAGCGGGCCGAGTGGCTGCCCCGGCTCTGCGCCGGCGCCGCGCTCGGCTGCTTCGCCCTGACCGAACCGGACAGCGGCTCGGACGCGGCTGCGCTGACCACCCGGGCGACCCGCGACGGTGGCGACTGGCTGATCACCGGCGCGAAGACGTTCATCACCAACGGCACGGTGGCCGATGTGGTCCTGCTCTTCGCCCGCACCGGCGGGCCCGGGCACCGGGGCATCACCGCGTTCCTGGTGCCCACCGCCGTCGCCGGGCTCACCCGGAAAGAGATCCACGGCAAGCTCGGGCTGCGCGGGCAGGCAACCGGTGAGCTGCGCTTCGACGCCGTCCGGGTGCCCGACTCGGCGCGCCTCGGCCCGGCCGGCGGCGGGTTCCGGCTGGCCCTGGCCACCCTGGCCAAGGGCCGGATGTCGGTGGCCGCCGGCTGCGTCGGCATCGCCCAGGGCTGCCTCGACGCGGCGGTCGGCTACGCCGGGCAGCGCACCCAGTTCGGCAAGCCGATCGCCGGGCACCAGCTGGTGCAGCAGTTGCTCGCCGCCATCGCGGTGGACACCGCCGCCGCCCGGCTGCTGGTGTGGCGGGTGGCCGACCTCGTCGACCGGGGCGAGCCGTTCGCCACCGAGTCCTCGATGGCCAAGCTCTTCGCCAGCGAGGCCGCGGTCCGGGCGGCCAACAACGCCGTCCAGGTCTTCGGCGGGTACGGCTACATCGACGAGTACCCGGTCGGCAAGTACCTGCGCGACGCCCGGGTCGCCACCCTCTACGAGGGCACCAGCCAGATCCAGCAGCTGCTCATCGGGCGCGCGCTCACCGGCGTCAACGCCTTCTAGCCAAGGGGAGAACCGTGACCAGATTCGCCGACCGGGTGGCCGTCGTCACCGGCGCCGGGCAGGGCATCGGCGCGGCGACCGCGCACCGGCTGGCCGCCGAGGGCGCCGCCGTCGCCGTGGTCGACCTCGACGAGGAGCGCGGCCGGGCGGTCGCCGACGAGATCACCGCGGCCGGCGGCCGGGCCGTCGGCATCGGCTGCGACGTGACCGACCCCGCGGCGGTGGCCGCGATGACCGACTGGGTGGTGCAGACGTACGGCGGGTTGCACGTGCTGGTGAACAACGCCGGCATCACCCGCGACGACCTGCTGTTCAAGATGCCCCTGCCGCAGTGGGAGGCGGTACTGACCACCAACCTGACCAGCATGTTCCTCTGCTGCCAGGCAGCCCAACAGCACATGGTCGCGGCCCGCTACGGCCGGATCGTCAACCTCAGCAGCCGCTCCGCCCTCGGCAACCGGGGCCAGGTCAACTATGCGGCGGCCAAGGCCGGGGTGCAGGGCCTGACGGCCACCCTCGCCATCGAGCTCGGCCCGTACAACGTCACGGTCAACGCCGTCGCCCCGGGCTACGTGGCCACCGCGATGACCGCCGCCACCGCGCAGCGGGTCGGCAGCAGCCCGGAGGAGCATCAGCGGATGGTCGCCGAGCACACCCCGCTGCGCCGGGTCGCCCAGCCGACCGAGATCGCTTCGGTGATCGCCTTCCTGTCCAGCGACGACGCGTCGTACGTCAGCGGCCAGACCCTGTACGTCAACGGCGGCGCGCGCTGAGGCGCGCCGGCGGACCAGCACCCGGAGGAAACATGGACTTCGCGCTTTCCGACACCGAGCGGGCGATCCGCGACACCGCCCGCGACTTCATCGCCAGGGAGGTCATGCCGCTGGAGCAGGAACTGCTGCGGCGGGAGCGGGCGCACCGGCCCGGACTGGAGCACGGCGAGCTGCGCGAGCTTCAGCTCAAGGCGCGCAAGTTCGGGTTCTGGGGGCTGGCCACCCCGGAGGAGTACGGCGGCATGGACCTGCCGGCCGTCACCCAGTCCCTGATCTGGACCGAACTCGGCCGCTCGTTCGTGCCGTTCCGGTTCGGCGGTGAGGCCGACAACATCCTGTTCCACGCCAACGACGAGCAGAAGCGCGAGTACCTGGTCCCGACCATCGAGGGGGAGCGGCGCAGCTGCTTCGCGATCACCGAGCCCGGCGCCGGCTCCGACGCGGCCAACATCAAGCTCAGCGCCCGCCGCGACGGCGACGACTGGATCCTCAACGGCGAGAAGACCTTCATCACCGGCGGTCACGACGCCGACTTCGCCATCGTGATCGCGGTGACCGACCGGGAGAAGGGCGCCCGCCACGGCGGGGCCACCGCGTTCCTGGTGGACCGGTCGATGGGCTGGCGCTCGGAGTTCATCCAGACGATGGGCGAGGGCGGCCCCGCCGCACTGGTCTTCGACGACGTCCGGGTGCCCGGGCGCAACATCCTCGGCGAGCCCGGGCAGGGCTTCAGCCTCGGCATGGAGTGGATCGGCAAGGGCCGCTACACCATCCCGTCGCACGCCGTCGGCATCGCCGAGCGGGCGTTGTCGATGGCCGTCGACTACGCCAACACCCGGGAGACCTTCGGCGCGAAGATCGGCACCAACCAGGCCATCCAGTGGATGATCGCCGACTCGGAGACCGAGCTGGAGGCGGCCCGCTGGCTCATCCTGCGCGCCGCCTGGACCGTCGACCAGGGGATGGACCCGCGGCACGCCTCCTCGATGGCGAAGCTCTACGGCGCGGGCATGGTCAATCGGGTGGTCGACCGCGTCCTGCAGATCCACGGCGGCATGGGCTACACCCGCGAGCTGCCGATCGAGCGCTGGTACCGGCAGGTCCGGCTGTACCGGATCTTCGAGGGCACCGACGAGATGCAGCGACTGATCATCTCCCGCGACCTGCTGCGCGGCTACACGAAGCTGGGAGGGCACCTGGCATGAGGGTCTTCGCGTCCATCGGGGAGTTGGCCGAGGCGACCGGCGAGACCCTGGGCCCCGGCCCCTGGTTCCGGATCGACCAGCAACGGGTCGACCGGTTCGCCGACGCCACCGACGACCGTCAGTGGATCCACATCGACCCGCGACGGGCCGCGGCCGGCCCGTTCGGCGGCACCATCGCGCACGGCTACCTCACGTTGTCCCTGCTGCCGGCGCTGGCCGGCGGCCTCTACCGGGTCGAGGGGGTGGCCATGGGGGTCAACTACGGCCTCAACCGGGTGCGCTTCCCGGCCCCGCTCCGGGTCGGCGGCGCGGTCCGTGCCACCGCGACCCTGGCCGAGGTGTCACCGGTGGACGGCGGCGTGCAGGTGGTCACCGCGGTCACCGTGGAGAGCGACGCCGGCGGCAAGCCGGTCTGCGTCGCCGAGACGGTCAGCCGCCTGGTGCCGGGCGTGGCCCGATGACCGCGCTGTCGCTGGCCATGGTGCTGGCCGAGTCCGCCCGCCGGCACGCCGACACCGTCGCCGTGGTCGACGGCGACACCCGGGTGACGTACGCCGAGCTGTGGCTGGAGGCGCGCAGCTACGCCGCCGGGCTGCGGGAACTGGGGGTCGGCCCCGGCTACAAGGTGGCCCTGCTGGCCCCGAACGTGGTGGACTTCCCCCGCGTCTACTACGGGGCCCTCGCCGCCGGCGCGGTGCTCGTCCCGGTCCACCTGTTGCTGACCGTGGACGAGGCGGCGCACGTGCTGACCGACAGCGGCACGAAGCTGCTGGTGTGCCACAGCTCCCAGCTCGCCCTGGGCGCCGCCGCCGCGGCGGCGGCCGGCGTGCCGTTGGTGACCGTCGGGCCGGCGGTCGCCGGCGCGGTCGCGCCCCGCCTGGAGGAACTGAGCCACCCGCTGCCACCGCTGCCGTCGTACGTCACCCGGTCGGCGGAGGACCCGGCGGTGGTGCTCTACACCAGCGGCACCACCGGGACGCCCAAGGGCGCCCTGCTCACCCACCTCAACCTGGTCCTGAACGCCACCGTGAACGTCTTCGACGCCAACGACGCGCGCAGCACGGACGTCGTGCTCGGCTGCCTGCCGCTGTTCCACAGCTTCGGCCAGACGGTGGCGATGAACGGCACCTTCCGGATCGGCGCGACGCTGGTCCTGCTGAGCCGGTTCACCGGGCCGGCCGCCATCGACCTGATGCTGCGCGAGGGGGTGGACGTCTTCCACGGCGTGCCCACCATGTACGTGGCGCTGCTCGACGCCGCCCGGGACCGGGACGACCTGCCCCGGCTGCGGCTCTGCGTCTCCGGCGGGGCGTCGCTGCCGGTGGCCGTGCTGGAACGGTTCCACGCCGCCTTCCGGACGACGGTCTTCGAAGGGTACGGGCTCTCCGAGACCTCACCCACCGCCACCACCAACCAGCCGCACTTCGGCACCCGCGCCGGGACCATCGGGCACCCGGTCTGGGGTGTGGAGGTGGAGATCGCCCGCGCGGAGGTGGACGAGCGGATCGAGCTGCTGCCGACCGGAGAGCTCGGCGAGATCGTCATCCGCGGGCACAACGTCTTCGCCGGTTACCTGGGGCGGCCCGAGGCGACCGCGGAGGCAATGGTGGACGGCTGGTTCCGCAGCGGCGACCTGGGCCGCAAGGACGCCGACGGGTTCATCACCATCGTCGACCGGAAGAAGGACATGATCATCCGGGGTGGCTTCAACGTCTACCCGCGCGAGGTGGAGGAGGTCCTTGCCCGGCACCCGGCGGTCGGCCAGGTGGCCGTGATCGGCGTGCCCGACCCGCGCCACGGCGAGGAGGTCTGCGCGGTGGTCGTGGCGGACCCGGCCGGCCCGGGCCTGCCGGACCAGCAGGAGATGATCGACTGGTCGAGGGAGCATCTGGGCCGGCACAAGTACCCGCGGCAGGTCCGGTACGTCGACGACCTGCCGCTCGGGCCGAGCCACAAGGTGCTCAAGCGGGAACTGCGTCGCCGGATGGCCCCGCCCGACTGACCACCGCCCACCGTCCGCAGCCCGCCGCCCAGGCCGTGGCCCTCGTCGCGGGCGAACCTGCCGGACAAGGCCCTACCCGCTCGTGAGCGAGCCGGCCGGCCGGCCGACGGAGTCCTCGTGGCGGCGCCGTGCACCCCGGTATTGACAGACGGAGTTCCGACCGCCGACGCTCTATTGAGCGATGTTCGTCGATGAGCCTGAGGTTCCCAGGATTGGCCGCGACCGAGGTGGCCCCGTCAACCTGGGCGCAGCCCGGGCCGGTCGCGACGAAGAGGGGGCTCCTTCGCGGCCGGCCAGTCCGGTGACCGTGTCCGGTCCAGCGCGGACCGCGCCTGGTCCGCTGCGATCCCGGCCAGCACCAGGCGGACCTGCTCATGCGGAAGAAGGTCGACGATCTTGGCTCGATCGCTCCTCGGCATTGCCGCGAACACGGCCCGGTGACCCCGATCGGGGAAGGGCGCGGGCGGTCTCGCCGATGGTTGCAGGATCCGTGCCACGGCCGAGCCGGGAATGGTGACCACGGCCAGGGATCCGCGCGACGGCTTGCGGTGCAACCTGACATCGATCGCATGACGCACGGCGAGCCGAGCGACGATGACCAGGCCTATCGTCCGGGATGGCACGGTCCCGACGCTGCCCGGCTTCCGGAGCCACCGCTCGAAGTCGGCGATCGTGGCGGCGGGAATCCCGATCCCGTGATCCTCGATACGAACCACGACTCCCGGACCGGCGGGCGTCACATCTATCGTGACCGGCGGACCGTCGGGAGCGGAGAACGCAAACGCATTGTCCAGCAGTTCCGCGACGATACGAACGACGGGCCGGGCTGTCGAAGGGGTGACGCCCGCCTCTCGATGGCCCGCGTTGACCTCGACTCGTCGGTGCTCTCCGAGTTCGGTCTGCGCCGCTCGTATGACATCGATCAGTGGCACCGGGTCCTTCGGGGCGCCACCGAGGTCGACGTTGGCAAGAAGCAGCAGGTTCTCATTGTGGCGCCGCATTCTGTTCGCGATCCTTTCCAGCGCCAACGCGTCCGCATGCAGGCCGGGATCCAGTTCGCCGCGTTGCATGTACGAGAGTTGCTCGGCGAACTGGTCGATCAACGTCTGGCCGCGTCGAGCCATGCTCGCAAATATCTCCTGCTGCCGGCTGACCGATGCGGGGCCCGGACTTTCGCCGTTGCGGACGGCGACCCACAGGGCGCGAAACTCCGTGATGCTGCCACCGAGCGCCTCCACCACGACTTCGAGGTTGTTCCACCGCGGCGCTTTGGCGCATCGGAGGACCTGGTTCACGGTGGTGTGACTGATCGCCCTCCGGGTGCGCTGCGAGACCTCCCGACTGCTCGGCTCCCCGCTCTCCCGGTGCAACTGGTTCAGGCGCGCCCTCAATTGGTCAAGGGCCTCCGACGCCGCATCCGTCGTCATGGCGACCCAGCATGCCACGATCCCGACGCGTCCTGCGCTCGGCACGTGGAAAGAGTTGGCCGCGTACGTCAGGGTCTGTCAGAAGGCTGGCTTCACGGGCTGGCCCACCCCATGGTGGGAATGACGGATCAACAAAATGGGGTGGGGCGGTGTACTTTCTGGCTCTTGCCGGCGTCTTCCTGGTGGCGCCGACACTCTTGTTCGGCTCCACCTATCTCTGGTCACGAGATCCTGGGCGTCGCGGTAGAGCCTGGGATTTGCTCCGACTCCTCCAGCACAGGAGGCGTCACCCGCTGAGGGCGCTCAGCCGGACCGCGGCGGAGCCACCACCGGGCCGGCGAAGGCCACCTCGCGCGCCTACTCACGGGGCGATGTGATGGCCCGCCTTGACCACCTGGTCGTACTCTCGGCGCCGGGCGTCGTAGGCGCGCGTCAGGACTGCCTCCGCGTCGGATCCCACCGGCAGTCGAAGCGGCGGCGAGTCCATCTGACCGAGCCGCCAGACCACGTCGGCGAAGAGCTCGGGGGAGTTGATCTCCGCATAGGTGTTCATCTCGTGCAGCGCGCGGAACATGCCCTCGCTGACCGGCGTGTAGTCCGCGATACCGTGCTCCGGTCTCCGCAGGTTGGCGCTGTAACCGGTGGCGAAGCCGCCCGGCTGCAGGATGGTCACCTTGACCCCGAGGTGCCCGGCCTCGGCGGCGAGCGACTCGGCCGCTCCCTCCAGCGCGTGCTTGCTCGCGTTGTACGCGGCGAGCCCTGGGATGGGCACCACGTTGGAGACCGAGCTGACGAAGACGGCGTGCCCGCGGCGCTGCGCCCGCCACAGTGGCAGCACGGCGCGGGTGAGCCGCCACGGCCCGAAGACGTTCGTGGCGAACTGCGCGGCGAGTTCCGCGTCGGAGATCTCCTCGAAGGTGCCGAACTGGCCGTAGGCCGCGTTGTTGACCAGCACGTCGACGCCGCCGAAGGCGTCCACCGCACGCGCGACCGCTGCTTCGCACTGCTCCGGATCCCGTACGTCCAGGGCGGTGGCCACCACGTTGTCCGGATGCCGGGCGACCAACCCGTCCAGGGTCTCCGGCTGCCGGGCGGTCGCCACCACCTGGTCGCCCTCGGCGGCGAGCCGGGCCGCGAGAGCCTGACCGAGTCCGCTCGAACATCCCGTGACCAGCCACCGCTTTGTCATCGCCCTCGACCCGCCCATCCACTGGGTTATGTCGCGAATGCAGGGTGGCAGAGGTGGCGCGAAAGGTGAAGAGGCGTCGACCGTCGTCCGACTGATTCGTCGGGTATCCGGCATCGGGCCCGGCCGTCCTCATTCGGTGCATCAGGAACGCGGCACGGTGGTTGCGGGGCTGCGGCTCGTCGAAAGCCACGTCAACCCCACCACGACAATCGAGGCCGTGACCAGCGGAACATGGTCACGGCCCCGACTGCTCGCATGTCGGGACTCCTCGTGGAGCCGGCCGAGCCGACGGTCCCCATTCACCGCCCCGGGTGGCGGTCTGCGGGTGGGAAGAGCTTGTCGGACTCACGCGGCCTGGCGGAGGACGCCGGCCCGTACCAGCGCGCGAATCACGCGGTGCGGATCGGCGGAGACGACGGCCGCCACCTTTCCGGCCGGCCACCGGCCCCCGGTGTCGCGCAGTTGGCGCAGGGTGTCGACCAGCTTTGCGTCCAGGCGATACGTGGTCGCGCCGACGGTCACCGCGCCGTCGGCAACGGTGCAGGACGGGCCGATCTCGATGTCGTCGTCCATTCCGATCCGGTCGGCGTCGGCCAACTGCGCGAACCGGCCCGGCTCGCCCGACGGTCCCGCGTCGGGAGGGACGCCCAGCGACGGGGCGGCGTCCGGGGCGGTGCGCAGTCGTGCGGCGAGGTCGTCGAGTTCGAGCGCCGACAGTCGGCGCAGTAGTGCGTCGCGCCGGGCCGGCAGGCCCGGCCCGGTCGCCTCGACCGGCAGCGGCCGCTCCAGGAAGGCGTCGTCCAGGAGCAGGTCGGCCACCAGGTCCGTCATCAGGTTCCGCCAGGTGGGCTGGCGGAACGTCACGCTCACGTGCAGCGACAGGTTGCCGCCGTAGTCACCCACGTACGGCGAGTGGGAGGGCACGTAGAGGACGTCGCCGGGTTCCAGCGTGGCGTCCACGGCCGGCTCACCCGATGCGCCGACACGGCTGGTGTCGGCGTGCTGGGGCTTCGTCGGCCAGACCCGCCACCGGCGGGTACCGGTGAGCTGGACGATGGCGATCTCCACCGGCCGGTCGTGGACGACCAGATCCATTCGTCCTGCGGGGGTGAGGCAGCCGTCGACCCAGGTCGGGGTTCCCACGGCCGCCGCCACGTCGCGAGCCAGGTCGAACAGAGCCGGCACGAAGCGCTGTAGGTGCGGCCAGATCAACGTGGCGCCGGCCTCGAAGTAGCGGTACACCCGCTCGGCCACCGCGTATTCGGCGTGCACACCGCCCGAGGACTCGGCCACCGCGGTGTACTCGACCGGGACGATGATGGTGTTCTCGGCGGCGATCCGGATGTCCGCCGCGCGGATGGTGCGGGACCGCAGCAGGCGATCCAGGTCGCGCACGGTGAGCAGGTCACCCGGTGGGCACCGCAGGGCCTGCCTGCGCACGACGGCCTCGCGGGCCAGCACGGCGGCGAACTCGGTCGGCGACCCGAAGATGTCGGCGAACGTCACTGTAGATCACTCCCGTGCTGGTAGATCGAGATGCAGACGCCGGTTCCGGTGAAGGGCTCCCGTGACCAGCCGCCGAATCGGCCGGTGCGGCGCAGTCCGGCCAGGCGCGCCATCAGGTCCAGCTCGGCGGGCCAGACGTAGCGCATCCGCAACGGCGCGAGGTGCACGCCGTCGGCACGGAAGTTCACCGTCTGCCGCACCAGGGTCTGCTCCGCCGGATCGTGCAGGATCATGACAAGCTCGGTGCGGTCGGGCCGGATCTGCGTGGGTGCGATGATCTTGTTGTTGACGAAGTCGGACAGCCCGATCATCTGGGTCTCCAGCACCAGGCGGCCGTCGTCGGCGAGATGGCGTGCGGCGTTGCGCAGGAAGGCGACCTGCGTGTCCTGGTCGGGCAGCGCGTAGATGGTGTTGAACACGCAGTACACGAGATCGAAGCGTTCGTCGAGCCGGACGTCGACCATGTCCGCGTGGCGCGTCTGGATCACGCCGGCCGGGTCCTTGGTGCCCAGCACGGCGAGCATGTCCGTGGAGTTGTCCACACCGGTGACCTTCAGGCCCGAGTCGGAACCGAGCGGCAGGGCGATACGGCCGGTGCCGACACCGAACTCCAGGACCCGGGTGCCGGCGCCGGCGACGTCCTTGAGGAATCGGACCGCCGGCCCGGTGGGCCAGCCGGCGCCGATCTCGTCGTCGTAGTGCCCGGCCTCGTTGCGCAGGTACTGCGCGGAGGACGACCAGTCACTCATCGTGCACCACCGACCAGGTCGGGCTCGGGTGTCGGTACCGCCGGCGAGACCGGAGCGTTGCGGCGGTACACCGACGCGAAGCGCCGCCTGAGCCAGTCGCGGGTCGCGCGGTAGTCGTCGTCGGACAGCAGCGCACAGTCAGCGGCGATCATGTAGAGCGCGAAGCTGACGAGGCCCATGGTGACCCCGATGCCGAGGTGCATGCCGATCACCAGCAGCAGCGCGATCTCACGGAGCCGCCGGTTGCGGCCGGGCACCAGCAACACCACCGCCAGCTGCACGGTGATGGTCAGGTAGCAGGCGAGCGTCACCACTGCCGCGTTGTGCATGAGCGCGGTGGCGGTGTCGCTGTACTGGAACTGGTGCAGTTGGCTGATGTAGTAGAGCGCGTTGCCCTCCCGCCAGCGGGTGTCGACGATCTTCCAGAAACTGGACATGGCGTAGACGACGCAGATCTGGAAGACGACAAGCATCGCGGCGGCGTTGTGCACACTGTTGAGCAGCGTCGGCTTGTCGCCTGTCGCGGTCAGCCGGGCGCGGGTTCGCGCGGCGAGCGGGCTGAGGTACGCGTTGGTGGTGGCGAACACCAGCAGCAGCAGCAGGATCCGGGCCAGGTTGTCGCCGCCGTCAAGCACGTTGGGATTGCGCTGGTCAAGTGACCAGATGAAAATCGCGTTCACCAGGGTCAGTGCCCTTCCGCCCAGGACGGTCCAGACCAAGGCAGCCACCAGACCGGAAAAATAGACCAGGTTGAACCATGTGTCACCGTCGCTGAGGCGATAGAGGGAGAACACGCTCCCGGAGGAGTGTTGCGAGGCGCTGAAGCTGGCGAAGCTGGTGGTCCCGTTCGGCCCGTAGAGGGCGTCGCGGTACGGGAAGTTGGCCAGATAGATGAGGGCGGTGGTGGCGCCGAGCCCGATTCTGAGCAGGGACAGGCCGATCAGTCGCCGGCGGCCGGTGGCGAAACGGTCGAGGAAGGTGGACATTCACCGCTCCGGGGGTTGGTAGGACATCCAGCCGGTGTCGGCGATGCGGATGGGCGGGTCCTGTTCGGGGTCCGCCTCGTGCCGCTCGGAGAAGCGCAGGATCGCGGTCCAGGTGTAGAAGACCCGCACCCGCACCGGATCGCCGTCGAGTTCGACGCCGGGCACCATCATCGAGGCGAGCCGGCCGATCTGCCCGCTCACCTGCTTGCGGGCGCCGGCCAGGCTCTCCCGGGCCGCGGCGAGGTACTCGGCGTCACTCATCTGCCCGGCGCCCTCCAACTCCTGCCAGCCGGCCGGCAGGATGCTGGCCTCCTGCACGCTGATCGGGTGGCTGGGGTCGGCGGGGTCGGTCAGCGGCTGCCCGTTCTGCCGACTCGCGATGAGCCGTTCGAGTTTGGTCTCCGAGGTCGCGATGTCGGAGAGCGAATAGCCGAGGTTCAGCACGGTGCGGTCGACCCGGGGCGGGAAGAGCCGGTGCGCCTTGGCCTCGGCGATCAGCGGCTGCGTGAGCGACAGCACCGGGCTGGTCGTCGTGGTGCCGCCGGTGCGGTACTCGACCTGGAGCCAGCCGTCGTAGTTGCCGTTGGGCGGGTTGGGCGCGAAGAGTCGCCACCGCTGCGTCAGGTAGGGGTCGACGACGGCGTCGAGGGTCGACTGCAACCGCACCTTCAGCGGTGACGGCGGCAGGTTGTACCCGATGACGGACACCGCGTACGCCGTGACGACGAGCAGGGGCAGGATACGGGCGGCCCGTTGCGCGACGCGGGCCGGTCCGGACTGCGTCCAGCCGGGGGGTCGGATCACCAACCGCGGCATGCGTGTGCTCCCTTCAGTTGAACTGGCGGTCGGAGTTGGCCGAATCGGGTTGCCGTCGTGGATTGACCTGTCCGATCGCACTCTCGATGGCCTGGTCGGCGGGCAGCATGGTGTTGGCCCCGTCCGAGTCGTGCGACTCGAAGATCACGCCGTTTCGGCTGTCGAGCACGTCGGCGGGGGCGGGCACCGTGATGGTCGGCGTGGGATGGGCGGGTACCGCGAAGGCGGTCAGCCATGCGGCGACCAGCGCGCCCAGCGCGCCGATCAGGACCTTGCGGATCACGGGAGCTCCCTGCGGTCGATCAGGCGGCGCAGTTCCGCAGCCGCGTCGAGCTTCTCCAACCGGGCAGCGAAGCGGGCCAGTGCCGCTTCGTCGGGACGAGCGGCGTCGCCGTACTCCCCGTTGTCGAGGAGCCGTCGTACGCTCACCGCCAGGACGTCGCGCCACAACCGTGGTTGCACGCTCACCGACAGGTGCAGCGACACCCGGTCCTCGGCCATCGCCACGTGGGGCGTGTTGTACGGCATGTACAACACGTCGCCCGGCTCCAGCACCGCCTCGAACGCCGGCTCGCCCAGTTCCTCGGTCCGGTAGTGACCGAAGGTCTCCTTGCGCGGCGCCAGCGTCTCCCACAGCTTCCAGTGCTTGGTGCCTTCGACCTGGATGACGAACACGTCGATCGGGTCGTGGTGCGGAGAGAAGCCCTGCCGCCCGGCCGGGGTGAGGAAGGCGGTCACGCTGCTGCGGGCCGAGAACCTCTCGGCGAGCACCGTCGTGAGCGCCCGGAGCGACGGGTTGAGCTGCTCGGCCGAGCTCCAGGTCACCGTCGCGCCGGTGCGGAACAGTTCGTACACCCGCTCCGGCACGACGACGTCGGTCATCGTGGCGCCCTGCACGCGGACCGGCGCGGTGTACGCCGCCAGTGGCGTCGCCTGACCGTCGACGGTCACGCCGAGATAGGGCGGCCGGAGCGCTTCGAGGTGCAGCAGGCCGTCCAGGTCGGCGATCGAGAGGACGGACCGGGGATCGTCGGACAGCGCTTCGCGGCGCAGCAGCGGTGCCTGGTTGAAGTGGTGTGCGAAGAACTGTGTCTCGTCGCCCGCGAGTTCGGCGAACGTCGGGGTGTACATCGGAGTCCGCCCGATCAGCGTGCGACGGTGAGGACGCCGAGTCGCGCGAGCGCCTGGGCGATGCCGACCGACCGTTCGGTCTCGACGTCGGGATTGATCTCCCGGGCCGGGACCGGCTCGCCGCTGCTCATCCGTTCGAGGGTCGCCGCGACCGCGCTGGGAATCGCGATGGTGTGGCCGTTGACCCTGGTCCTGGTCCGGCCGTCCTGGCTCTCCTGGAACGTCACGGCGAGGTCGGTACGGCGCAGCAGCGTGCTTCCGCCGATGGCGTCCAGTGCCGCGATGGTCTGGAACTCGTTGCCCTGGGCGGTGCCCTCGGAGTGTTGTCCGAGCGTCATCAACCGGCGCAGCTCGGCCTCGACGTCGATCTCCCGTAGCCGCTCGGCCAGCAACGCCGCGTGGTCGGTGAAGTCCGGGACGAGGTCGGTGACGGTGCTTTCGTGCAGGTACGGGAACTGCCAGAACGCCTCGGTGTCCAGCAGCCGTTCGACGGCCAGCCCGAGCAGGTCGCGCCACATCCTCGGCCGCACCATCACCGACAGGTGCAGCGAGACCTGGTCCTCGGCCGCCGCCACGTGCGGCGTGTTGTAGGGCAGGTAGAGCACGTCGCCGGCCCGCAGCGTCGTCTCGATCACCGGGGTGCCGAGCTCTTCGAGCTTGTAGTGTCCGATGTCGCCGCGGCGCGTCGTCGGCGGCTCCCACAGCTTCCAGTGCTTGGTGCCTTCGAGCTGGATGATGAACAGGTCGACCGGGTCGTGGTGTGGTGAGAAGCCCTGCCGGCCCGCCGGCGTCAGGAAGGCCACCACGTCGCTGCGGGCCGCGAACTTGGTGGCGAGCATCCGGGTCAGCGCCCGCACCGAGGGCAGCACGTGGTTGAGGGAACTCCAGGTGAGGGTGGCCCCGGTGCGGAAAAGCTCGTAGACGCGCTCCGCCACGACCGTGTCGGTGACCGTGGTGCCCTGGACGCGGGTCAGGGTGGTGTATGCCCGTTCCGGGACACCGTCGCCGTCCTTGGTGATGGCGAGGTACGGCGGGCGGATGGCCTCCAGATGCAGGAGTTCGTCGAGGTCCGCGACGGACAGGACGTCGCGGGAGTCTCCGGACAGCGCGGCCCGCCGCAGCAGTGGGGTCTGGTTGAAGTGATTCGCGAAGAACTCAGCCTCGTCGCCGGCGAGTTCCTCGAATGTCGGAGTACGCATCTTCATCCATTCTCCAGCACCACTGTTCGATCACGCGATCGCGTTGAAGTACGAGAGGGCCCGCAGGTCGGCGGAGGTCTCGATGAATTCGAGGTCCATTTTCCACACCTCCAATCAGTGATCGACGGAACATTTGCCTCGCGATATCGACGAGCTGGCTGACCAAATGCATCAGTGGCCAACCGAGAGCAAGCCTGGCACAGGAGAAGAGTGCCGGATATCGCGGAAAGCCGAGATGGGCAGCAGTTGCCAGTGGGCGGGGTCTCTGATATGAGAGCCGCCTGCGGCTCACCGAGCGTCATGCCGCATGGCGACCAGAATGGCAATGCTCCTGGTCAATGTCCTTGTCGCAAATCATGGACGTTTACGATGCGTGTTTATGGAACTCGGGTCCTTGTTGTGCACTCGGGGTCGGGGTAAGTTCGGCGAAGCTGGCCCGCGCTCGGGCCGCACTCCATGGCAGCTCGTGAGACATATCACTGTGAACTGTGAGTCTAGCCAGTGGAACGGGGACAATGAAAAAGATCATTATTCAGGGCCCCACGTACCCAGGGGTCCAGCCAAGTCAGGTCACCTTGACCTCAGGGCAAAGCGCAACTATTGGCGTCTGTCAATGCAGTCAATGCCCCTTCGATCTGCGGGTGCTGGCTGCGGGTGCACCACCGCTGAGCTGGCGGATCACCGCCGGGGAGAGCTTCTGGCTGCTCAGCAACCTGTCCGATCGGCATCCGGTCACCGTGCAGAACATGGACGACTGGTACCAGTACGTCATCGTCGACCCGGGACGGCTCGACGTGCCGGTGCCGTTTGAGCTCGCACATATCGACCTGACCGCTTCGTCCTCCGGACCGAAGGTCTCCGTGTTCGGCCACGAACCGCGATACATTCGCGCGTCGCCCCGGCCGTGCTCCGTTTGTCAGCAGGTGGCGGCCCGTAGGCCGCTGCTCGACCAACGGTCCACGTACTTCGCGGTGCTCGGGGAACTGTGCGTGGAACGGCTGCGTGGCGAGATGGACGCGGTGCTGCCCACGTCGGCCGAGATGGCCCGCCGGCTGTCCAGCAGGGGGCACCCGATCAGTGCGGGAGCGGTGGACGCCCACATCAAGTATGTCGCCGAAAAACTCGGCCTTCCCAAGGGGGTCGATCGGGCGACGCTGGTCGCCGTCATCATCCGTTCCGGCCTGCTGCACCAACCAGCGTGAGGGAATCGTCCGCCGCGTGCCGTTGCCGGCGACTCATCATCAGGACCGGCACCGCACTCGCGAGCACCAGGGCCAGTGCGGTCGCACCGGACCAGATGAGCACCAGACGCGGCGAGACGACCTCCAAGAGTCCACCGGCGATCAGGAATCCGGCCACCATCGCTCCATTGATCACCGCGCCGAGGGTGGCGAACCCCATCCCCCGCGCCTCCTCCGGCGTACGGCGCGCGACGAGCGTTCCGGCCGCGGAGCCCAGCATGCCGTTGCCGATCCCGCCGATCACGAACGCCGGTATCACCCAGCCCGCCTCGCTGACGGTGCCGCCGGCCAGGATGCCGGCGCTGACCAGCGCAAGACCGGTGACCAGCCTGATCAGGTAGCCATGGTCGTCGGTCCGGCCGCGCGCCGCCGCCCATGCCCCGAACACCAGACCGAGCATCCAGCTACCCATGACGATGCCGTACATCGATGCGGAGGCATGCAACGTGCCGCGGACGAAGAAGACGACCGCGACATCCATCAGGTTCGCCGCCGCGACGACCGCTGCCACCATGACCAGCGCGACGAGCAGCACGCGGTCGTCGCGCACCCGGTAGACCACGACCGGCGGGCTGTGCGGCGCCGACGGCGCCGGCTGCCGGCGGGCACGGCTGGTGCGGATCACCAGACCCACCAGCGCGATGGCCAGGAAGCTGGTCGCGTCGAGCACCAGCGGCAACCTCGGCCCGTCGATCGAGACGAGGACGCCGGCGAGCACCGGCCCGGCGAACATCCCCGCGGACGTGAACGTCTGGGTGATCGCGCTTGCCCGGGGGACGTTGTCCACGCCCACCATCGCGGGCGCGAGCGCGGCGAACACCGGTTGGGTGACGGCGACCCCGCATGCCAGCAGCGCGTTGAGGGCGATGAGTATCCCCGGGACCGACGTGGTGAGCATCGCCAGGCAGCACAACGCCTGCACCGGCGCGACCGCCATGATGATCCGGCGGCTGTCGAGCCGGTCGGCGATACGGCCGGTCAACCGGGCCAGTAGCACCGGCGGAAGGGCCGCACTGAGCAGCAACGCGGCTACGGTGTAGCCGCCGGCGCCCTGCTCCTGGAGCACGATGGCCAGCGCCGTCGCGGCGAGCAGGTCACCGCACACCGAGATCCCACGCGCGCTCGCGATCAGATAGACCTCGTTCCAGCGTGGCTGGTCCATCTCCACTCCAATCAATGCCACCGATGCGCCAATAGACCTGGTCACGCAATGGATTGCGGTGCGAAAGAATCAGCCCTCAAGATGGGAGCCCACCTGGACGAATGTCGGGGACCACGTCAACCCGATGCGGCAACCGTACTATAAAAGGCTCGGCGTGCCCAGACATTCTTATCGTCCTCGACCGGCGCCGCCCTAGCGTGGGTCGCATGACGCGTCCGGTGCCCCCACGAGCCAAGCAGATCGCGACCCAGCGCACCTACCACGGCGACACGGTCATCGACGAGTATGCATGGCTACAGCAGCGTGACAACCCCGACACGATCGCCTATCTCCGCGCGGAGGCCGACCACGCGGCGACGGCGACGGCGCACCTGGCCGGTCTGCGGGACCTGCTGCTGGACGAGTTCCGGTCCCGGACACCGCCGGCGGAGCTGACCGTGCCGGTGCTCAAGGACGGCTACTGGTACTACAACCGCACCGAGGCGGGTCGGCCCTACATCCTGCACTGCCGCGTACCGGCGTCGGCGGGGGTGACAGTCCCGCCCGAGGTCGGCGGCGCGGCGGGGGCCGGCGGCCCCTTGCCCGGTGAGGAACTGCTGCTGGACCGCAACATCCTCGCGGCTGACTCGCCGTACTTCAATCTCGGCATCTTCGACGTCAGCCCGGACGGTCGAATGCTGGCGCACGGTGTCGACCACACCGGCGATGAGCGGTTCGCCCTGCGGATCAAGGATCTGCGCAGCGGCACCCTGCTGCCCGACCGGATGCCCGACGTCAGCTACGGATCGGCCTGGTCCGCCGACGGAACCAGGCTGTTCTACGTCACCGCCGACGACACCGGCCGCCCGTATCGGGTCTGGCGGCACACGATCGGCTCCTCGGTCGGCGACCGGCTGGTCCACGAGGAGCCCGACCGCCAGTTCCGGCTCGGGGTCGCCCTCAGCCGCTCCCGCGGATTCATCGTGATCACCGCGCGCAGCCGAACCACCAGCGAGGTGCACGTGATCGCCGCGGACCGAGCCGACGGCCCACCGGTCGTCGTCGCGCCCCGACGTCCCGGCGTCGACTACACGGTCGACCACCAAGGAGACCGGTTTTTGGTCCTGCACAACGCGGACGCCCCCGACTTCGCGCTCGCCTGGACCCCGGCCGCCGCTCCGGGCGACTGGCATCCGCTGGTGGAGCACGTCCCCGGGGTCCGACTCACCCAGGTGTACGCGTTCGCCCGGCACACGGTGCTGGCGCTGCGCCGCAACGGCCTGACCGGGCTGCGCGTCCTGTCCCCGGACGGCACCGGGAGCCGTGACGTCGTGTTCCCCGAGCCGATCCACACCGTCCGGCCCGATCGGAACCTGGAGTACCGCACCACGCTGTTCCGACTGCGATACGCGTCGCTCGTCACGCCCGAATCGGTCTACGACTGCGACCTCGGCTCGGGCGAGCTGCTGCTGCGCCGGCGGACCAGGGTGGGGGGCGGATTCCGGCCCGAACACTACGAGCAGCACCGGGAGTGGGCAACGGCTCCCGACGGCGTCCGGGTGCCGGTGTCCATCCTGGCCCGGCGTGACACACCCCGTATCAGCGGCGTCCTCTACGCCTACGGCGCCTACCAGGCGCCGGCCGACCCGTGGTTCTCGCCGACACTACTGTCCCTGGTGGACCGGGGGGTGGTGTTCGCCGTCGCCCATCCGCGTGGCGGCGGGGAACTCGGCCGTTCCTGGTGGGACGGCGGCCGACTGCTGGCGAAGAAGAACACCTTCACCGATTTCCTGGCGGCAGCCGAGCACCTGACGGAGGCGGGGTGGGTCGCCCCCGGCCGGCTCGTGGCGCGGGGTGCGTCGGCCGGCGGACTGCTCGTCGGCGCGGTCGCCAACCTCGCGCCGGACCGGTTCGCCGGGATCGTGGCGGAGGTGCCGTTCGTGGATCCGCTCACCACGATGTTGGACCCGCGCCGGCCGCTGACCGTGCCGGACCGGGAGGAGTGGGGCGACCCGATCGCCGACCCGGACGTCTATGCGTACCTCAAGTCGTACGCGCCTTACGACAACGTCGGCGAGCACCGGTACCCCCCGATCCTCGCGACGGCCGGCCTGCACGACACTCGGGTTGCGTGTCACGAACCGGCGAAGTGGGTGGCCCGCATCCGGTCGTTGTCACCGGCCACGGCGGTGCTGCTGCGCACCGAGATGCACGGCGGGCACAGCGGACCGAGCGGACGGGAGCGGTCGTGGCGAGCGGAGGCGTTCATCACCGCATGGATACTCGACACGCTGGCCGTGCCCGCCACCGGTCCGGCCTCCGGATGAGGACGGCGCGGAAGCTCGACCCGTCGGCCGGTGGCCAGGTTGAGGTCGTCATCGTCGGCGCCGGCCCCGACGGACCGGCCGCCGGGGTGACGCTCGCGCGGGCCGGACTGAGAGCGGTGCGGTACGGGGTGGCCGGTCGGTTCGGCGGCGGTCACCGCCCGGTGGATCCCCACCGCCCTCGACCGTGCCGACGCCCACGGTCTACGCCGCCGCCTGGCCGATCTTGTTGAACACCACGGCCAGGCACGGCGGATGGCCGACCCGGGTCCCGGCGGCCCGCAAAACCCGAACCAAATCTTTGCGAAGAGTGACGGGCTTCGATGACGCGGCTGAGCGGCTCAATTGCAGTTCAATGACCATCTCAGGCAGGTAACGACAAGACGATCCGGTTACTTTACGTTGCAGAAGGATGGGCGCGGCTCGACTCCATGATCGAGGAACGGGTCCCTGGTCGAAACCCGCCCGGCCTGGTTCCCGCCACATTTCTCGCGCTTCGCTGGGAACTTTTCCAGCCGGTCGAGCGATAGGCGTCCGTGGCTGGCGGGCATGGCGCCGGCGTACGTCCCACGTCATAATCACCGGATGGAGGACATGAACGGGCCGATTCGGCAGGACAGATTGTTCACCCTCAAGGCGCTGGAAAATCCGACCCGCCTGTTCCACCGAATTCGGGCGGAAACCCCGGTGACCTGGGTTCCGGAACTCAACGCGTACCTCGTCACCCGGCACGCGGACATCGTCGCCGGGCTGAAGGACCGCCGCCTGGCCAACGCGAACATGTCCCAGGGGCTCCGGCGGTTGAGTCCCGCCGAGCAGGACGAACTGCTGCCGCTGCGCGCCTCGATCGACATGTGGATGGGGCACACCAACACCGCTGACCACGTCCGCTTCCAGCAGCTGCTGAAGCGATACTTCACACGCCCCACAGTGGACGCGCTGCGCCCGCGGGTACGGGAGTTGACCCACGAGCTGCTCGACGCCGTGGCGCCGCAGGGCCGGATGGACGTGGTCAAGGACCTGGCGTTCCCGCTGCCGGCGAACGTCATCGCCGAGATGCTCGGCATGCCGAGCCGCGACCGCGAGCTGCTCCAGGCCTGGTCGCGGGACATCCTCACGGTATTCAAGATCGCCAACCTGCCCCAGTTGCGCCGGTGCCAGCGCAGCATCCTGGAGATGCAGGACTACCTGCGGCCACTGCTCGCGGAGCGCCGGCAACGGCCGCGCGAGGACGTGCTGAGCACGTTCGCGACCGCCGAGAAGGACGGCCTGGTCACCGAGGACGAGATCGTCGCCAACTGCGTGCTGCTGCTGTTCGCCGGCCACGAGACGACGGCCCACCTCATCGCGAACGGGTTGTTCCTGCTGTTCCAGAATCCCGAGCAGCTCGACCTGCTCAAGGAGAAGCCAGAGCTGACCCCGTCAGCCGTGGAAGAGATGCTGCGCTGCGACGGCCCGGGCGGCGGCGTCGTGCGGATGACCACCGAACCGGTGGTGATCGGCGACGTGCCCATTGCGGCGCACCAGACCATCTACCTCGCCATGGTGGCCGGCAACCGTGACCCCGAGGTGTTCGACGAACCCGACCGCTTCGACATCACCCGTACCCCCAACCGACACACCGCGTTCGGCATGGGCGCGTCCTACTGCCTGGGTGCCGCGCTGGCCCGGATGGAAACGGACGAGTGTTTCCGCATCCTGCTTGATCGTTTCCCGGACGTCCGCCCGGTCGACGCGACACCGGACTGGCATGCCGACTCGCCGTTCCAGCATCACCTGAACACGCTGCGGGTCAAGCTGACCGCCCGCCCCTGACCCGGCCGCCCACCCTCCGGCCGCCCACCCTCCGGCCGTCCGTCCGGCGGTTCAGCCCGTCCGGCGGTTCAGCCCGTCCGGCGGCGGGCGCCGGCGATCCAGCGGGTCCCGGTCGGCGGCCTTGTGCCGCACGTACCGGGACACCCCGGGGCGCGGCACGACGAGGAACCGTTCGGCCGCCGAACCTCGGCCACCACGCCGCGACGGCGTCCGGCCCAAGCGGCTCGCCGGCCGCGGTGACGGCCTTCGCCGCGGCCGGCCCGGCCCGGCCCGGCCGCGGTGACGGCCTTCGCCGCGGCCGGCCCGGCCCCGAAGCCGGCCACCAACGAGGGCGTACGCACGCCCTGCGGGCACCTGGCGCTGACCCGCAGGGCCGCCACCGCCGTGGGCCATCGCCAGCCATTCGGCGTACGTCACCGCGGCGTACGTCACCGCGGCGTGCGTCGTCGCGGCGTGCGTCACCGCGGCGTGCGTCGTCGCGGTGCACGGCGCGTCGCCCGGGGCGCCAGCAGACCGGCCGCCGAGCGGCAGGTAACCGCCCCCGCGGGCCGACATCAGGGCACCGGGCACGTGCGGGCTGGACGTGGGCCAGGACGTTCACCTGCCCGGTGAGGGCCGCAGCCCGGGTCGGGGCGGTCCAGCCCGTGCCGGACGCGACACCCGCGTGGGCGCAGAACGGCCCGGTCGGCCCGGCTGCCGCTGGATGGCGTCGATCAGCGCCACGACCTCGTACTTCACGCCGCCACGTCGGTGCGCGTCGCCAGCGCGGTGACGTCCGTCTGCCGGATTGCGGCGGCCATCGCGGCGGCCGCGCCGTCGCGGTGCCCGACTCGGACGCCGGCGGCGCGTCGTGGAGGTCCATGCCGAGGTTGCGGACCGCTGGGGTGACCCGGGCAGCGATCGGGTCACGGTGCCAGCGAAGCACGATCCCGGGACGCACCGACAAGCCGGAGCGGGCGCAGCACGTCGCGGGGGAGTCGGTGCAGCAGCCGCAGCATCGCCACGGCGTCGGTCATGCCGAGGTACGCCAAGCGCAGGAGCCCAACCAGGCATCCACGCCCCAGTGGTGGCCACCGGTACGAGCAGCCTGGACAGGTCGAGGAGCACATATTCCCCTCCTTGCCGGCAAACCCGCCATGACCAGGGCGGACGTCACCGCCGGCACCCGTAAGGCGAAGGACTAGCATGTCGGGATGACTGCTTTTCGTGTCGCTATATCAACGGATGACGATGAAACTGCTGGTGCGATTCAACTCCTGATCAGGGTCGAAGCCAGCGGCGACGTGCACCGGATCGCTGAGATAACGATGCGCAGCAATGGTCCGGCCGGTCTGACCGTCAGCTCGCTGCCTGAGATAGATCTTGAGGCGATCGGACAGGCACTCATTGCGGGTGCGGGAGCCTCGCGCGCCGGTAGTTCGGCGGTGGGGACCGGCGCGGCGACTGGAGTCGTCGATTCCAGCGCGCCCGCTGGTGGTCGGGTCTCGACTCGCGGGCGGTCTGACACTCAGCAGTCGGTAGACGATTCGGCGGATCATGGCCGACTTGCCGCAGTGCAACCCGCAGAGGCGGCGCGCCATCAGGGGGCGGGGTCGGGCCGCGCCTACCGGCGCATGCCTGACGCGGAAGAGGTCAGAGCCGTGTACGAGGCCATTGGTACGGTCACCGGCGTCGCCGAACACTACGGGGTCCCGCGGCACACCGCGAAGGGTTGGATAGGCCGCCTGCGGAAGCTGAACGGTGAATCATCGTAACAGTCTGCCGCCCATGGTCGGGCCCACCGGATAGAGGAGAGCTTTGATGAGCGAGTACCTCATCACAGTTGAGCAGGTTGGCGGCAGCGGCCAGATAAAGGCCGTTGTGGACCTGGCCTCCGCCGGCCCCACCGTCCGGGAGATTTCGGTACGCCCTGACGACGGTGGCTCCACCGTGCCGCAGAAGCTGGCTGCGCTGGACTTCCGACAGATTGTCGAGATTGCGTCTCGGCTGTCCGGAGAGGCGGAAGCCCCTGGCTCGGTGCCGGACATCGTTGACCGAGACGACATGGACCGAGACGAACCCGCGCAGCGAATCGACGGAGGGCGGACGTCGGCGCCTGCGGACAAGGTGCCACCCGGACGCGTCGGTAAGCACGTCAGCGACATGCCGCCCGACTTCCCCGTCAGGTACTGGAAGATGGGGAGTGCGGCGAGGGTCGCCGAGCACTACTCGGTTCCCCGGCAGATCGCCAACGGCTGGATCAAGGAGCTGCGACGAACCGGTAAGGCGCCGGACCCATGGCGCCAGGGACGGACGCGCGGGCGGCACGCGTGAGCCAGGCCATGTCGCGCGCCTCCCGGACACGGTTCAGGCCGCTGTGGGCAGAACGTGACTACGCATGTCCTTTGCTGACGCCGGCTTCGAGGCCGAGCACCGTACGAATCAGTTCCAGGCGTTCCCGCACGGGGACGACGCTCGCCACCGGCGGTCCTGCACCCGATTGAACGCGGCCCGTCGGCCCCGGTAGTGGGGGTACTGATCGGCCCGCGTGCCGGCGTTCCTCAACGGCCAGTTCCTCGGTGCCGCCTGATGGCCCACCTCGCCGGCGTGGCAGTCGCCCCGACCGACTGCCAGGTGTGGTGCATCGACCCGGCGGACACCCCGACTGGTGCGAGGACCTGCTCAGCGGATCGAAGTGGGTCCGCGCCCGGTGTTCCCTCCGCCGGGTCGCGGCGCGACGGCGACGCACGCCGGCAACCGCGCTCCTCACGGCCGCGGTTACCGAGCCGGCCGGTGACGACCCGCGGAAGGGCAAGCTACGCCGCGGGTGCCCGGACTGCCGAGGGCCGCACGGGTCGTCCTGAGGCCGTCGGAAGCACGCCCAACGTCTCTCGCACGCATGCCGGCGACCGGATGGCGGTCGGCTGGGCGCGGACGAGGCCGCCGGAGTAGACGTCGAGCAGGTGAGCGCCGGCGTCGACAGCATGCTGGGGCCGGTGCTCAGCGACGCTCTCCGGCTGTTCACGGTCGGCCCGGCCCCGGGCGCTCCTCCCCTGTTGGCCGCAAAGGAGTCGGTGCTGAAGACGACCGGCGACGGGCTGCGGATCCCGACGTCGAACCGGTCAGTGTGGACGTCGCAGGCCCGGCCCGGCCGACGGCTTCGTCGACCGCCGCGCCTCGTCGAGACGCGCAGATCGTTGACCTGGATCCCAGACCGGGTTGGTCGGGGGCGGTCGCAGTGTTGTCGGTCCGGTCCGTGCGAGACGCTCCTTCTTCGTGATTGCGGTCGTTGCGCCGGACGCTTGACAGGGTGCGCAGATATTGAGAATCGTGTATGGACAAGTCGTTCCGTCGAAGAAAACTTCTACGGGGGAAGGATCATTGATGCCTCGTCCACGTTTGTCCGTTCGGTCGTCGGGTCGGCGTTGATCGCCGGGCGGCTCGTCACGCTGCCTCGATCGCCGTCGCTCGGGCATCGGCTCCCAGGCCCAGCGACTTAGCTCGGTCATGACTCGCACAAAATCGTGATTGCCCTCGTGGCGAAGCATCAGTTTCACCGTATTCCGCCCAGGTCGGACAGTCGGCTGCGCCAAGGCAGGCCGGGCCCTAGGCGGACGCTTCCTGGGGAGGTAAGCGGTTCGTGTGAACGACTGGCCCAGGCAATCGGCGGGTCCGCCGCACCTCATGGATCGCTCACAAGACAATCTGGGATCACCAGTCTTGCGTAGACGGCGGCCCATAGTGGATTTTCCATGTGAAAGGGCCACCAGTAGCTATGGACGATTCTGGACAGGTTCTGGGACTGGATCGGGCCGCTGTCGCCCGGCACGCGCAGTGGCACCGCCCGCTGGGATCAAAATGGTGACACGAGGCCGAGTGGCGCGATGCGGGAGCCCGGCTGGGCCTGCACGAGGTACCGCCGGCCGATCCGCACGCTGCGGACATACTCGGCTGGCTGTAGGCGTTGTTCGACAATTCGTCCGTGCTGGATCAGGGCGATCCAGGAGAGGCCGGCAGCGCCCAAGCCGGCTGCCAACCTCATGTCACCACCGAAGGCGCGAGTGTCCCGCTCGCTGTCAGCCTGACCGTCGGCAACCGCCTCGACGTCTCCGGTTCACGCCGCTAATCAATTCCGTCCCAATAGCGCGAGCACTGCGGCGGCTCTGTCGCCTGCCGAATGCGTCCGAATCCGATCGCGGCAATGGCGACGGGATCTACCACGATCAGGGCATCGCGCACCAGGTTTTCGCTCCACTGGCTGCTAGGCGCAGCCGAGTGGCGCTGGTCGAAAATTACATGTCTGTGTGAGCGCAGCCGGGGCGTCACCGGCCTGGCTCATTTCCGGACCGCTGGTTCGTGTTTCCGCAGTGTGGATGAGAATGCTTGAGGATGGCGATGTCTGAGATTTTCGGCGATGTCTGAGGCCTTTCGGGGTCAGGATGGTGCGATTGCTGTTGTTGGTGTGGCGTGTCGTTTGCCACGCGCGGCTGGTCCGGCAGCGTTCTGGGTTTTGTTGCGTGATGGGTTGGATGCGGTTTCTGCTACGCCTGCTGATCGGTGGGGTGTTGCTGCGTC
>NZ_JBITFD010000016.1:0-195300 GCF_044455765.1 Micromonospora sp. NPDC051141 | reverse complement strand
AACAGACCCGAAAGCCTGCCCAGCACGGGGTATAAAACAATTGGCACTGGCTTATCAAGCACCCTGTTGAGTTCTCAAAGAACAACCACACACCAACCCGAAGCCCTGCATCGCAGGACCCCCGCTTGGGGCAACCTCTCCAACTTACCCGGCTCGACTTTCGCTGTCAACCTCAGGTTCGAGGTGATCACCTTGGTTCGAGCCGATCCACGCTGACGCACGCCGTACCCGGCGGTCGTTGCTAGTCGTGGTTTCCGGCGGACCGGCCGGCGCCGCTCTCGCAGCCACCCGCCCGGCTCCCTGCCGGCTTCCGAACTCTACCCGGTCGGCTTCGCGTTTGCAACCCCGTGTTCCCGGAGTCTTTCCGCACCGCCCGAATCCTCAGTCTGGCTCGGCGTCACCGCCACCATCCTGGTGCCCGCTCTCTGCCGGTTTGCCCCGGCTTCCCGCGTGCAGAGAGAAAGTTACGCGGTGCCACCCGGGAAGGCAAATCAATGATCGTCATTGTCTCTGGCGACCCGGGTTCCGGGGACGGCACTCGCGGGGAGGTCCGGATCGGGGCCCGCCGTGCCAGAGTGGTCCGCATGGCTGACCTGTCCCGGCTCCCGGCCCTCGCCGAGGAGGCTCTGCTCGGTCTCCTGTTGCCGTTCTGGCAACTGGTCATCGGCGCGTTCGTGCTCGCCGTGCTGGTGCTGTCGATGGGACGGCTGGTCCGTCGGGGCCCGTCCCGGATGACCACCGCGCTGCTGGTCACCGCCGCGGCCATCGCCTGCTTCGCGGTGCTGGGTGTGCTCCTGGAGACCTGAGCCGGGTCAGAGCCGGCGGTTGGCGAGACTGGGCAGCTCGGCCCGGATGGTCCGCAGCCGCTCCAGGTCCACCTCGGCGACCGCCAGACCCGGACCGTCCGGAACCTGGCTCACCACCGTCCCCCACGGGTCCACCACCATGCTCCGCCCGAAACAGGTCCGGCCCGGATCGTGGTCACCGGTCTGGCCGGCCGCCGCCACGAAGCACTGGTTCTCGATCGCCCGGGCCCGCAGCAGCACCTCCCAGTGGTCCCGCCCGGTGTGCATCATGAACGCGGCCGGCACGACCAGGAGTTCGGCGCCGCCGTCGACGGCGAGCTGCCGGTAGAGCTCCGGGAACCGCAGGTCGTAACAGATCGACAGGCCGACGCGGAGGCCCTCGACGTCGACCACCACGGGCTTCTCCCCCGGGGCGACCGTGGCCGACTCCTGATAGGAGACCCGGCCAGGGATCTCCACGTCGTACAGGTGGATCTTCCGGTACGCGCCGGCGAGCGCGCCCGCACGGTCGAAGACCAGTGAGGTGTTCCAGGTGTGCGCCGGGTCCGGGCCGGCCTCGTGGAACGAGCCCGCGATCACCCAGAGGCCGAGCCGGCGGGCGGTCTCGGCGAAGAACCGACCCACCTCGCCGTCGACCGGTTCGGCCGGCGGCATCCGGTCGGCGTGACCGAGGTAGTCCACGTACTCCGGCAGGAGGGCCAGGTCGGCGCCGGCCGCCGCGGCCCGGACCAGCAGGGCCTCGGCGGCGGCGAGGTTCGCCGCCCGGTCGTCGCGGGCGTTGAGCTGGCAGACGGCGACGCGCATGAGGAGAGGGTACGGCTGCCGGCCGCCTGACGACAGGGCTCAGACGCTGGCCAGAACGAGCGCGGCGGCGGCGAACCCGAGCCCGGCCAGTTGCACCGGTCGTAGCCGTTCCCGGTCCACGGCGAGCGCGAGCAGCACCGTGCTCGCCGGGTAGAGCGACGCGATGGCCGCCACCACGCTGAGATGGCCCCGCGCGGCGGCGGCGAGGTAGAGCGCGTTCGCCGCGGAGTCGAGCAGTCCGGCCGCGGCGGCCCAGCCGAGCACCCGCCGGCCCAGCCGCAGGCGGACACCGGCGCGGGCGGCGAGCGCCAGGCCGAACGCGATGGAACTGACGCGCAGCGCCAGCACCGGCCACATGCCGGCGCGCTCGTCGGCCTGCCCGAGCAGCGCGAAGAAGATGCCGAAGAGCAGGCCGGCGGCGAGCGCGGTGCCGATGATCCGCCCCGAGACGCGGCCGGCGCCGCCGCGCTCGCCGAGGCTCACCAGGGCGATCGCCACCACGGCCAGCCCGGCGCCGCCCAGCGCGACGGTGCCCGGGGAGTCCGCGACGAGCAGGCCGGCGACGATCGGCACGATCGCGGCGGTGATCGCGGTGACCGGTGCCACGACCGCCATCACGCCGGTGGCGAGCGCGCGGTAGAGCAGCACCACGCCGGCCGCGCCGGCCACGCCGGCGAGCAGGCCCCAGGCCAGGTCGACGCCGGTCGGCGCGCCGGGCACGACGAGCACCAGCACACCGAGCAGCGGCAGGCTGATCATCTGCGACAGCACGGTCACGGCGATCGGGTCGGCGTGCCGCGATGCCTTGCCGCCGGAGAAGTCGGCCGTGCCGAACGCGATCGCGGAGACCGCGGCGAGCACAATGGGAAGCATCCGGTAGTCGTATCACAATAGTGACCGTGAAGGATAGTATGATGACCGAAAGCGGTGGGCGGGTGGGCGCGGTGACCGCCGCGGTCGCCCGGCAGGTACGCGAACTGCGAGCCGCACGCGGCTGGTCCTTCGAGGAACTCGCCGGCCGGTCCGGGGTCAGCAAGGGGATGCTGGTGCAGATCGAGGGCGCCCGCACCAACCCGAGCATCGGCACGCTCTGCCGGGTCGCCGACGCGTTCGGGGTCAGCATGGCCCGGCTGCTGGAGCCGGCCGAGGAGAGCACCGTCCGGATCACCCGGGCGGACCAGGCGCCGGTGCTGTGGCGCGGCGCGCACGGCGGCGTCGCCCGCCTACTCAGCGGTCTGGGCGAGCCCGACCTGGTGGAGCTCTGGGACTGGCGGATGCGGCCCGGCGAGGCGTTGCACTCGCCCGACCACGCCCACGGCACCCGGGAGATCCTGCACGTGCTGGACGGCGCCGTCACGGTCACCGTCGACGGCGTCGACCACCGGGTGGAGGCCGGCGAGACGGTGGAGTTCCACGCCGACCGGGAGCACGGCTACCGCACGGCCGGCGACGAGCCGGTGCGGCTGATGATGGTGGCGGTCACCCCGTCGGGCGAGTGGGACCGCCGGACCCGCTCACGCGGACCGCGCCCGAGCTGACCCGGGCGCGGTCGCGACGGGCGGTCAGGCCGACTTCTCCTCGCGGTCCCGGCGACGCCGGCCGGTGAACTCGCGGGGCACGATCGTCGGGTTGACGTTCTCCAGGACGGCCTCGCGGGTGATCAGCACCCGGGCGGCGTCGGGGTTGCTCGGCACCTCGTACATCACGGAGAGGAGCACCTCCTCCATGATCGCCCGCAGCCCACGGGCGCCGGTGCCGCGGAGCATGGCCTGGTCGGCGATGGCCTCCAGCGCCGGCTGCTCGAACTCCAGCTCGACGCCGTCCAGCTCGAACAGCCGCTGATATTGCCGGACCAGCGCGTTGCGCGGCTCGGTGAGGATCCGGACCAGCGCGCTGCGGTCGAGGCTGCGCACGTTGGTGATCACCGGGAGTCGGCCGATGAACTCCGGGATCAGGCCGAACTTCAGCATGTCCTCCGGCATGACCTGGCTGAAGATGTCGTCGGTCGACCGCTCCGAGACCGACCGGAGCCGGGCGCCGAAGCCGGTGCCGCCGGAGCCGGTGCGGGACTCGATGATCTGGTCGAGGCCGGCGAACGCGCCACCGCAGATGAACAGCACGTTCGTGGTGTCGATCTGGATGAACTCCTGGTGCGGATGCTTCCGACCGCCCTGCGGCGGCACGTTGGCCACCGTGCCCTCCAGCATCTTCAGCAGGGCCTGCTGCACGCCCTCGCCGGAGACGTCGCGCGTGATCGACGGATTCTCCGACTTGCGGGCGATCTTGTCGACCTCGTCGATGTAGATGATGCCGGTCTCGGCGCGCTTGATGTCGTAGTCGGCGGCCTGGATCAGCTTGAGGAGGATGTTCTCCACGTCCTCGCCGACGTACCCCGCCTCGGTGAGCGCGGTGGCGTCGGCGATCGCGAACGGGACGTTGAGCATCCGGGCCAGCGTCTGCGCCAGGTGGGTCTTGCCGCACCCGGTCGGGCCGAGCAGCAGGATGTTGGACTTGGCCAGCTCGACGCCGTCACTGCCGGAACCGGGCGCGCCCGCGGCCTCGGCCTGGATCCGCTTGTAGTGGTTGTAGACCGCGACGGCGAGCGCCTTCTTGGCCTGCTCCTGACCGACGACGTAGTTGTCGAGGAACTGGCAGATCTCCATCGGCTTGGGAAGCTCTTCCCACTTCACCTCGCCGGACTCGGCCAGCTCCTCCTCGATGATCTCGTTGCAGAGATCGATGCACTCGTCGCAGATGTAGACCCCGGGGCCCGCGATGAGCTTCTTGACCTGCTTCTGTGACTTGCCACAGAAGGAGCACTTCAGTAGGTCGCCGCCGTCACCGATCCGTGCCACCTACGTTCTCCCTGCACTCATCGGCCGGAGCGCCGGCCCTGACCTGCGGACGCCACCGCGCCCGTCCGTCCTGTCGTCCTGCTGTGCTGTCGGATCCCCCGATCCGACCCCGGAGCGGTACAGACCCGACGTTACCCGGTGGCCGGGTTTTCTCCGACCCCCAAAACGGGTGTGTCAGAGGTCGGCCGGGAACCGCCCCCGGCCGACCTCCGACCCCGTTCGTGCTCAGCCCGCGGCGTGAGTCGCCAGCAGACCCTTCTTGCGGCTGGTCAGGATGGTGTCGACCAGCCCGTACTCCTTGGACTCCTCGGCCGTCATGATCTTGTCACGGTCGATGTCCTTACGGACCTGGTCGATCGGCCGGTTGCAGTGGCGGGACAGCATGTCCTCCAGCTGCGTCCGCATCCGCAGGATCTCCCGGGCCTGGATCTCGATGTCCGAGCCCTGGCCGTAGCCGCCCTCGGTGGCCGGCTGGTGGATGATGATCCGCGAGTTCGGCAGCGCCATGCGCTTGCCCGGCGTGCCGGCCGCGAGCAGCACCGCCGCCGCGCTGGCCGCCTGCCCGAGGCAGACGGTCTGGATGTCCGGCCGGACGTACTGCATGGTGTCGTAGATCGCCGTCATGGCGGTGAAGGAGCCACCGGGCGAGTTGATGTACATGATGATGTCGCGGTCCGGGTCGGTGCCCTCAAGCGTCAGCAGCTGGGCCATCACGTCGTTGGCCGACGCGTCGTCCACCTGGACCCCGAGGAAGATGATCCGGTCCTCGAAGAGCTTGTTGTAGGGGTTGGACTCCTTCATCCCGTACGACGTGCGCTCGACGAACGACGGCAGGACGTAGCGGTTGTGCACGGCCGCGAACTGGGGCGGCAGGCTCAGGTCGGTCATCGTCAGCTCCTCGGTCAGCTCAGGGTCCCGGCGCCATCCGGAACCTGCGCGGCCCCGATGATCACCTTGTCGATGAAGCCGTAGTCCATGGCCTCCTGGGCGGTGAACCAGCGGTCGCGGTCCGAGTCCGCCTCGATCTGCGCCTGGGACTGGCCGGTGTGGTGCGCGACCCGCTCCTGGAACATCCGCTTGGTGTAGAGCATCTGCTCGGCCTGGATCGCGATGTCCGACGCGGTGCCGCCGAGGCCACCCGAGGGCTGGTGCATCATGATCCGCGCGTGCGGCAGGGCGTAGCGCTTGCCCTTGGTGCCGGCGCAGAGCAGCAGCTGACCCATCGAGGCGGCCATGCCCATGGCCACGGTCGACACGTCGTTGTCGATGTACTGCATGGTGTCGTAGATCGCCATGCCGGAGTAGACCGAGCCCCCCGGCGAGTTGATCCAGAGGAAGATGTCGCGGTCCGGGTCCTCCGCGGCGAGCAGCAGCAGCTGCGCGCAGATGCGGTTGGCCACCTGGTCGTTCACCTCGCTGCCCAGGAAGATGATGCGTTCCTTGAGCAACCGGTTGTAGACCGAGTCGTCGAGGTTGCCAATGGAGTCGCCACCGCGGGCCTCGATCGCCCGGAGCGACTTCTTGGGGATGTGCATGTCGGTCATGGCAGCCCTTCGCTCTCCGTACCGTCCTGTCCGACACTAACCGCTCGCCCTACGGGCGTACTCCCGGTCGGGGCACTGTTCGCTCTCAGCGCAGTCACCCGCAGGGCGTACCCCGGAAAGGGTTTCGGCCGCCGCCCGGCGCGCAGCGCGGGACGGCGGCCGTCGCCGGAACGATCAGTGCTGGTGGTCGTGCTCGGCCTCGTTCTGGGCCCGCAGCGCGTCGAGGGAGACCTCGTTGCCCGCCGCGTCCTTGATCTTGATCTTCTCCATCACCGCGGCGAGCGCCTTGCCCCGACGGACGTCACCGAAGACGGCCGCGGCGGCGCCGGAGCGGGCGAGCTGGTCGTAGTACTGCTGCGGGGCCATGCCGGCGCGCTGCGCCCGGTGCACGATCTCGTGGCCGAACTCGTCGTCGGAGACCTGCACGTCCTCCGCGTCGGCGAGCGTGTCCAGCAGCAGCTGGATCTTGACGCCGTCGGTCGCCGCCTCGGTCAGCTCGGCGTCGATCTGCTCCTCGGTCTTCTCCTCCGCGGCGAGGTACTCCTCCAGGGAGGCGCCGATGCGCTCGAGCTGGTCGACCATCGCGGCCTTGCGGCTCTCGACCTCCTCCTTGACGACACCCTCCGGCGCCGGCACCTCGGCGGCGGCCACCATCTGCTCCAGCGCCTTGTCACGGGCGGCGTAGATCTGCTCGACCTGCTTGCCGCGGGTGACCCGCTCGCGCAGGTCGGCGCGCAGCTCCTCGATGGTGTCGAACTCGCTGGCCATCTGCGCGAAGTCGTCGTCGAGCTCGGGGAGCTCCTTCTCCTTCACCGTGCGGACGGTCACCGCCACCTCGGCGTCGCGGCCGGCGAAGTCGCCGCCGACGAGCTGGGTGGTGAAGGTGGTGCTGTCGCCGGCGGCCAGGCCGACAAGCGCCTCGTCCAGCCCCGGCAGGAGCTGCTTGCTGCCGACCTCGTGCGAGATGTTGCTCGCCGAACCGCCGGGGACGTCCTCGCCGTCGACCGTCGCGTTCAGGTCGATCTGGACGAAGTCGCCGTCCTGGGCGGCGCGCTCCACCGTCTTCAGCGTGGCGAACCGCTCGCGCAGGCTGTTGACCTGCTCGTCGATCTCGCTGTCGGCGATCTCGATCTCGTCGACGGTCACCTCGATGGTGGCCGGGTCCGGCAGGGTGATCTCCGGGCGGACGTCGACCTCGGCGGTGAAGTTGAGCGAGTCACCGTCGTTGAACTCGGTGATGTCGACCTCGGGACGGCCGAGCGTCTTGAGGTCGTGCTCCCGGACCGCGGCGAGGATGTTCTGCGGGATGGCCTCCTGGATCGCCTCGTTGAGGACGGTCCCCCGGCCCACCCGCTGGTCGATCACGGCGCTGGGAACCTTGCCCCGGCGGAAGCCGGGAACCTGGACCTGCTGCCCGATCTCCCGGTACGCCTTCTTGAGGCTCGGCTCGAGCTCGACGAACGGCACCTCGATGGCGAGCCGCACGCGCGTCGGGCTCAGAGTCTCGACGGTGCTCTTCACAGGCGTACTCCTTGACGGATCTGGGTGTCGATTCTGGGGCGTGATTGCGCGCATCGAGTGTAGGCGAGTCGGCCTGCGGCATCGGCAGGGCCCGGGTACCGCGCGGAGAAACCGGCGGTTCCCGGGACGATCCGGTCGCGAACGACAGTCGGGGTGGCGGGATTTGAACCCACGGCCCCTCGCTCCCAAAGCGAGTGCGCTACCAAGCTGCGCCACACCCCGTGGCGACAAAGAGTGTATGCCGTCCGGGCCCCTCCACGGGTGACCGGGGCACCACGTGCCCGCGTGGGGCGCGCGGTCCGCCGGTGGGGGATGCGCGGGCGGGGCGGAGGATTCGGTACGCTGTCGCGTGTGCCCCGTCGACGCGGGGCGCTCGCGGGCGTAGCTCAATGGTAGAGCTTCAGTCTTCCAAACTGACTACGCGGGTTCGATTCCCGTCGCCCGCTCCACCGCTCCACCGCCCGACCGGCGGTCAGCCGCCGAGTCGCCTCCGGATCCGGTCCGCGTCCTCCGCCGGCAGCGCGTCGGCCACCAGCACCCGGGGCAGCAGGTCCGGCTCCGTCGTCACGGCCCGGAACAGGAACGCCACGGTCACCTCGTGGTCCGGCCGGTGCACGACCTCCACCGGGTCACCGGCCCGGACCGCGCCCGGCTCGACCACCCGCAGGTACGCCCCCGGCACCGCGGCCCGGGTGAACCGCCTGATCCAGCCCTGCTCGCCCAGCCAGCCCTGGAACGTGCCGCACGGGATGCGCGCGCAGGAGACCTCCAGCACCAACTCCGCCCCGACCCGCCACCGCTCGCCGACCAGCGCGCCGTTCACGTCCACCCCGGTGGTGGTCAGGTTCTCGCCGAAACTGCCGTTGCCCAGCGGCCGGCCCAGCTCCGCCTGCCAGCGGTCCAGATCCTCCCGGGCGTACGCGTAGACCGCCTGGTCGGTGCCGCCGTGGTGGGCCACGTCGTAGACCCGGTCACCGGCCAGACCGACCTCGCCGGCGCCCTTGGGGCCGGGCGCGCTGACCGCGACCGGGCCGTCGACGGGCCGCTTGTCGATGCCGGTCGACGCGATCCCCTTCCAGGGGTTGGGTCGGGGCCGGCCCACGTTCACGGAGAGCACCTTCATGGCGGCGACGGTAGGCGCTGACCGGCCGACCGGGCCACCCGATTCCGCGTACCGGGCGAGGTTCGGGGCGGCGCGGGCTGCGTACGATGCGGGGCCGGACGTGCCCTCGTCGGGTGGAGGTAGGGACGGATGTCAGGCCAGCAGGACGGTTTCGCCCTCGGCGTGGACCTCGGCACCTCGAACACGGTGGCGGTGCTGCGCCGGCCGGACGGGACCACCCGGCCGCTGCTGGTGGACGGCCACCCGATCCTGCCGTCCGGCGTGTACGCCGACACCGCCGGCCACCTGCACGTCGGGCGGGACGCCCAGCGCCTGGCCCAGGCCGACCCGGCCGGCTACGAGCCGAACCCGAAACGGCGGGTCGACGAGGAGACCGTCGAGCTGGGCGGGCGGGCGTACCGGCCGGCGGAGCTGCTGGCCACGGCGCTGCGGACGGTCGCGGACGCCGCGGTGGCGGCGGTCGGTCTGCTGCCCCCGGCGGTGGTGACGCATCCGGCGGCCTGGCCGCCGGCCCGGCGGCAGGTGCTGCACGACGCGCTGGAACTGGCCGGCTGGCCGGCCGCCGCCGAGCACACGCTCGCCGGACCGATCGCGCCCGGCACCCGCCTGCTGCGCGAGCCGGTGGCCGCGGCCCGCTACTTCACCCAGGTGCTGCGCCGGCCGGTGCCGGTGGGCGGCGCGGTGGCGGTGTTCGACTTCGGCGGCGGCACGCTCGACGTGGCCGTGCTGCGCAACGAGGGCGCCGACCCGTGGGGCGATTCCGGCTTCCACCTGGTCGCCACCGGCGGGATCGCCGACCTGGGCGGCCTCGACCTGGACGCGGCCCTGCTCGGGCGGCTGGGCGAGCTGGTGGGTCCGGCCCATCCCGGGCGCTGGGCCCGGCTGACCGACCCGGCGACCACCGCCGACCGGCGCGACCGGCAGCAGCTCTGGGACAACGTGCGCGGGGCCAAGGAGATGCTCTCGCGGGTGATGGTGGCGCCGGTGGCCGTGCCGGGGGTGGAGGCGGCCGTGCCGCTGACCCGGGAGGACTTCGAGCGTCTCGCCGCGCCGCTGCTCGCCCGCGCGGTCGCCGAGACCCGGCAGGTGACCGCCGCCGCCGGGGTGCGGCCCGAGCAGCTCTCCGGCCTGTTCCTGGTCGGCGGCTCCACCCGGATCCCGCTGGTGGCCCGGCTGCTCCACGCCGAGCTGGGCATCGCGCCGACCGTGCTGGAGCAGCCGGAACTCCCGGTCGCCGAGGGGGCGCTGACCGATCTGCCGCTGCCCCGCCGGGCCGGCCGGCCCGGTGCCCGGCCGCCCGCCGGAAGCCCCGCCGCCCCGGCCGGGGGACCGCCGGCCGGAGCACCGGCCGGCGACGCGTCGACGCCGGGCCCGACCGTGGCCCACCCGACGCCCGGCCCGACGTCCGAGGACCGGGTGGCGACCGTCGGCGCGGCGACCACCGTCGCCGGCCCGCCCGCCGGAGCGTCGACCACCGCGCCCGGCGGCCCGCACGGCACGCTGGTCGCCGACGTCGCCAGCCCCACCGTCGCGGGGTACGCCGCGCCGCCCGCCCGGCACGCGCCGCCGTACGCCGGGAGTGGCGCTCCCGCGACGTCGGGCGGGCAGCCCGCGCCGACGTACGCCCCGCCCGGCGTACCCCCGGGTTGGGCGCCCCCGGCGGGCGGTCCCGGCACGCCGGACGGCGCGTCCTCCGGCGGCGGACGGCGCGGCCGGTGGCTCGCGCTGGGCGCCGCGCTCGCGGTGGTCGGCGTGACGGCGGCGACGCTGCTCTGGGTGTTCCGGGACCGGCACCCGGCGCTGGACTTCCACCCGCCGGAGCTGGTCGGGACCGTGGCCGCGGGCGACGAGCGGCCGGGCGAGATGTTCACCGCGACGCTCGCCGACCGCGCCTACCTGGCCTGGTCGCGGCCGGACGACCGGCTGAACGTGGTCGCGGTGGACACCGCCACCGGCCGGCGGATCTGGGAGAAGCAGACCCGGGCGAGCGCCGACCGGTGGGCGGGGGTCCGGGCGCTGCCGGACGGGGTGGCCGCGGTGGCCGACGCCTCCGGCTCCAGCACCCCCCGACCGTTCGCGGTGCTCGACGGCGACTCGGGCGAGCAGCGGTGGGAGGTGAGCATCCAGGGCGACGACCAGATCTTCGTCGGCGCCGACACGGTGGTCCGGCTGGACCGCGCCGGCAACCGCCTGGTCGGGTTGCGGTTGGACAACGGCCGGCAGCGGTGGGCGCAGGCCAATCCGCGCACCGAGTACGGCGATGCCCGGACCGTGGTGGTGCCGGTCGCCACCGGGGCGGCGCTCGACGGCACGGCGTACCTGGACGGCTCGCCCCGTGCGCCCTGGGCGGGCGAGGCCGACCGGCTGGTCCAGGTGGGCGCGGACCGGTCGGTGCGGGTGGTGGCCATGGACGACGGGAAGATCCTGCGCAGCCGGAGCAACGTGGCCGACCTGGACGACCCGGTGGCGGCCCGGGACGACCGGCTGTACGTGGCGGAGAGCGACCGGGGTCTGCGGTTGGTCTCCTACGATCTCGGCGGTCTCGGCACGCCGGACGTGCGGTACGAGGCGACGGAGCAGGACAGCCGGGCGCGGGCACTGGTCACCTGTGGGAAGCATCGCGCCTGCCTGTTGGAGGTGCCGAGCGCCGGCGCCGACGGCACCCGGGTGGTGGTCGTGGCCGACGGCGAGGACAGCCGGCGTTGGCCGGCCCCGGGGGCGCAGCGGCTGGTCCCGCTCGGCGACCACCTGCTGGCCGCCCGGGACACGCCCCGGGACGCGGTGACCGTGTTCGGCCCGGACGGCAAGCCGGTGCTGCGCGACCGGGACGGGGTGGCGGTCCGGTTGGACGCCGGCAACCTGCTGATCTTCGGTAAGGCGCCCAGCGGCTACGAGGACGACCGGGTGCTCGCCGGGCTGGCGGTGGACGGCAAGCCGGTGGAGATGGGCGAGGTGAAGCAGATCCGCAGCGAGTCGTGCTCCTGGACCACCGAGGTGCTGGTCTGCGGCGCGGAGAAGGAGTTCCGGCTGTACCGGTTCGCCGGCTGACCGGGGCTGCCGGTGCGCCGCCGGCCACCGGTGGACCACGGCTCGGCCGGCGACCGGCGCGACCGAAAGTGAGCTTGACAGGCGTCGATGTCTCGACTGGTCTGGTGGGCAGTGAGATCGACGTCCGTCAGGAGGCACCTTGTTCGTCCGACGACGGTGGACCGCACTCGCCACCACCGGCATCCTGATCACCGCCGCCCTGTCCCACCCCGGTCCCGGCGTGGCCGCGCCGGCCGCGCCCGCGATCACCCTCGCCCCCACCGAGACCGCCCTGGTCCGGGTCCGCCTGGCCGACGAGGCGCAGCTCGCCCGCCTGGTCGCTGGCGGCGCCGACCTGGCCAACCGACCCCGCTCCCGCGACGGCCACCCGGTCGCCGACCTCGTCCTCACCGGCCGGCAGCTCGCCGACCTCACCCGGCAGGGGGCGGACGCGCTCCAGGTGGTGCAGCGCGCCGACGACGGCGCCCGGCGGCTCGCCGAGAGCGCCCGCGCGGCGCAGGCCCGTACCCGCGCCGGACTGCGCGCCGACGGCGCCGACACGCTCCAGTTCCTCCAGGCGTACTGGTGGACCACCGGCGGGAAGACGTTCCTCCAGGCCCAGGTGGCCACCACCGCCACCGACGACCCGGACGTGGAGATCACGGTGAGCTGGCGGACGGCGGACGGCGCCACCGGCTCCTTCCCGCTGTACCGGTTCGAGGACTCCGGCGAGTACCAGTACCACTACGCGCTGCCGCAGCCGGTGCCCGGCCGGCCGGTGCAGTTCACCGCCACCTCCAGCCTGGGTGGCACGAGCCGGCCGGTCACCCCGGCGCGTTGGCCGGACGCCACCCCTCCCCCGCAGCCGGCCGGCTACCAGAAGGACTTCATCGACGCCTACCTGACGCCCGTCGACATCAGGGCGCGGATCGCCCGGCTGGGCCGCCAGTACCGCGACCTGGTCGACGTCATCGACCTGCCGAACCGCACCCAGGGCTACCGCCGCACCGCCGCCGCGTACCTCGGTGACCCGGCCGTGGCCGCCGTGGTGGTGGAGTCGGTGCGCTTCGGTGACCAGGGCATGAACGGCGTGCAGGCGCGTACCGTCGACCCGGGCGGGGCCAGCCGGCCGCTGACCGTGCGGTACCGGGACCGGGTGCTCACGGTCTCCCTGGCCACCGACGCCGCCGGCAAGGTGACCAGCAGCACCGACGACGTCGCCGCCGCGATCAACGCGCGGCAGGGCAGCCGCTTCCGGGCCACCGTGGAGGACGGCTCGGCCGGGCTGCCGATGCCGGTGGCCGGCCCGGTACGCCTCGACGACGGCCTCCAGGGCGCCGAGGTGCCGACCCGCCCGTGGACCGTGCAGGCGCTGCGGATCGGCAGGCACCGCGACGGCTCCCGGGTCGGGGTGCTCGCGTACTCGCAGGAGCACGCCCGGGAGTGGGCGACGCCGCTGGTCACGCTGGAGTTCGCGGAACGGCTGCTGGCCAACGCCCGCACCGACGCGGCGACCCGGCAACTGCTGGAGCAGGTCGACGTGTTCGTGATCCCGACCGTGAACCCGGACGGCGCGAACTACTCGTTCCACGACTACAACCTCCAGCGCAAGAACCTGGTCAACCACTGCACCGGCACCGCCCGCGACCCGAGGTACCGCACCACCTGGGGCGTGGACGTCAACCGCAACTACACGGTCGGGTCGCTGTTCGACGGGTACGTCGGCGCCAGCGCCAACTGCCTGTCCGGCAACTACGCCGGTACCGCCGAACTGTCCGAGGCGGAGAGCCGCAACGTGATCGACCTGGCCCGGGCGCATCCCAACATCAGGTTCGCGATGAACGTGCACTCCTACGGCGGCTACTTCATGTGGCCGCCCGGCGCGTACCGGGCGGACGGCCGGGTGACGCTGCCGCGGCCGTCGATCGACGAGTCGACGCTCTTCCTGGCCAGCGCGCGCCGCATCGTCGGGGCCATCGCCGCCGAACGCGGCACGGTCACCTGGCCGTCGCAGACCGGCCCGGTCGCCGACGTGCTCTACTCGGCGGCCGGCAACTCGGCCGACCAGCTCTACTACGAGCTGGGCATCTTCGCCTGGGACTTCGAGGTCGGCAACGACCGCTGGAACGAGACCACCGGGCAGTGGGAGGGCGTCGGTTTCCAGCCGCCCTTCGACGAGGCGCACGGCGAGTCCCAGGAGTACGCCGGCGGCCTGGTGGAACTGGTCCGGGTGGCCCGCGACTACGCGGCCGGGGCGCGCTGACCCGGGCGGTCCCCGGGGCGGTCCCCGGCCGGCACGTCGGCCGGGGACCGCGGTTTCCGGCCCACGGCGTGCGGGTAGGGCGGCCACATGGAGACGAACACGAAGGCGTACCTGGTGGGCGGGCCCAAGGACGGCAGCACCCAGGACGCGGCTGACCAGGCCCTGGTGGAGATCGAGATCGACGGCATGATCCACCGCTACGTCAAGACCACGCAGCAGCACGGCGACGACGGCGTGGTCTACAACTACGACGGCATGGTCGCGCCCGGCGGGGGCGAGCCGGGTGTCGAGGACCCCGCCGCGCGGGTCGCCTCGCCGAAGGCCGACGCCGAGGAGCAGTGAGCCCTCAGCCCAACGGGCGACGGATGAACCGGGCGGCGCGGGGTAATGCGAGCGCCGTCCTGGTGGAGTGACGGCCGGCGTCGCGGCGTACCGCGACCGGGGGCCCGGGCGGGCGGCGGCAGCGCCGCCCGCCCGCGGCGAGCGTCCGCGCCACCTTTTTGATCATGGAACCGGCGTCGACCGGGGGCGGCCCGACGTGTCGACGACGACGCGCGGGCGGCGGCACCGAAGCCGACCGACCCGCGCGTCCCGGACGTCAGTTGCCGGTGACCCAGTTCCAGGCCGAGACCACCCACTCGGTCTGCTGGAGGTAGGCCACCCCGACACCGGCCAGGAACAGCGCGGTGATCATGTGCGCGCCCCGCGCGCTGCGGCGCACCCGACCGAGCTGCCGCTCCAGGATCAACCGGCCGAGCAGCCGGGCCAACGCGAACAGGCCGACGGCGGTGAGCAGGCTGAGCACGAACGTGAGCAGCGGGGCGACCAGGTTGCCCCGGCCGGAGATCGCCCAGATGCCCCAGCAGACGAACGCGAACAGGGCCCCCGCCGCGCTCCACTCCCCGCCCCGGCGGGCCTGGGCGAGGTGCCAGCTCATCGACCGGCGGGGCGTCGACGCGTCGGCCCAGCCGTCGGACACCCCATGCTCGACGGTGGGGAACTGCTCCGTCCGGGGCGTACGCGGCCGGCCGACCGCCGCCACCCCGCGCTGGAACGCGTCCCGCTGGGAGGGCGCCACCCCCGGCGGGGGCGGCACCTCCACGGTGCGCTCCGCCCACGGCTGTGTCTGGTCCGCCATGCTTCGTCCTCCCCCTCGACCGACGTCCGCCTCCGCTGTCGAGGGTAGCCACCCGGCAAATAGGGTGCCGACCCCGACGGCGATGGGGTAGACACGGGCGATGACCGACGCGGTGGTGCCCCGGGCCGACGACTTCGACGAGATCGCCGCCTTCCTGGCGCTCTGCTTCCACGGCGACACCGACCCCGAGGTGCAGGAGGTCGAGCGCCCGATCTTCGAGCCGGAACGCTCCCTGCTGGTCCGCGACGGCGGGACGGTGGTCGCGCACGCCGGCGCGTTCAGCCGCGACCTGGCCGTACCGGGCGGGAGCGTGCCGGCCGCGCACGTGAGCATGGTGGCGGTCGCCCCGACGCATCGCCGTCGCGGCCTGCTCACCGGCCTGATGCGGCGGCAGTTGCGCGAGATCCGCGACGCCGGCCGGGAGCCGGTCGCGGTGCTCTGGGCCAGCGAGGGCCGCATCTATCCCCGCTTCGGCTACGGCTCCGCGGCGCAGCGGCTGATGCTGACCGCGGACACCACCGGGCTGCGGCTGCCCGCCCCGACGCCCGCCGAGGGCACGCTGCGCCTGGACCGGCCGGCCCCGCACACCGACGAGTTGGCCCGACTGTACGAGCGGGCGCGCGCCGACCGCCCCGGCTGGTCCCGACGGGACGAGCGCTGGTGGGCGTACGTGCTGTTGGACGCGAAGGGACGCCGGGACGGCGCCACGGAGCGCCGGGTGCTGCTGCACCACGGGCCGGACGGGCTCGACGGCTATGCGCTCTACCGGACGAAGGAGGACTGGGTCGGCGACGTCCCCCGGGGCGAGGTGCAGGTCGGCGAGGTGGTGGCCGTCACCCCGGAGGCGTCGCTGGCGCTGTGGCGGCTGCTGCTCTCGGTCGACCTGACCCGGCGGCTGTCGTTCCCGACCGCCGCCGTGGACGAACCGCTGCTGCGCCTGGTGGACGAGCCGCGCCAACTGGCCCCGCAGCTCGCCGACGCGCTCTGGGTGCGGGTGGTGGACGTGCCGGCCGCGCTCGCCGCCCGCCGGTACGCCACCGACGTGGACGTGGTGATCGAGGTCACCGACGAACTGCTGCCGGAGAACACCGGCCGGTGGCGGCTGGTCGGCGGGCCGGCCGGCGCCGAGTGCACGGCCACCACCGCGCCGGCCGGGTTGGCCTGCGACGTCCGCGCGCTCGGCGAACTCCTGCTGGGCGGCACCACGCCGGCCGCGCTGGCCGCCGCGGGCCGCGTCCGCGAACTGCTCCCGGACACGTCGACCGCCGCCACCCCCGCCTTCACCTGGCACCGCGCCCCGTCCCCGATGGAGAACTTCTGACCCACCCGGTCCCGCCCCACGCCGACGATCATGAGGTTGGCGGCGCGGGGTGTCCGGGTCGTCCCCGTCAACTTCATGATCGTCCGGCGTGGACGCGGACGGACGAGGCCGGTGGGCGGCGCGGTCGGGCGGTACGGTCGGGGGGTGGGTGAGGCGGAGCGGCGGCGGCGGAGACTGCGGCATCACGGCGAGGCGACCGAGCCGCCGGCGGCCGGGGAGACGAGCGCGACCACGGCCGCGGTCGACGACGACGTCGCCCCCCGACCGCCGCGCGGCGTCAGACGCGCCGAGCCGGAATCGTCGGACGACGGCTCCAGGGCGCCGCGCGGCGCCAGACGCGCCGAGCCGGAATCGTCGGACGACGGCTCCAGGGCGCCGCGCGGCGTCAGACGCGCCGAGCCGGAATCGTCGGAGCCTCGCGGGCGTCGCGGCGCCCCGTCCGCCGACGACGGCGAACGAGGGCTACGTGGTCTCGTCGGCTCGGGGTCGTCGCAGGTGAGCGTCACCGCCGCGCTGCGGGCCCGGGACGCCGCCCGCCCCAGCGAGGACGACCTCGCCGCGGCCGAGGCACGGGTGGTGCTGGTGCGCCGCAACTGGGTGCCCCGCGAGGACCTGCCGCGCGGCGGACGCTGACCACCACGCCGGGGCCGCGCCGGGCCCGGCGGGACGCGTCAGGCCGGCAGCTCGGGCAGCCGCCGGCTCTGCTCGTAGTCGGCCACCTGGGCGATGCGCCGGCCGTGCCGGGGGTTGCCGGAGAACGCCGTGGTCAGGAATGCCTCGACCAGGGCGGTTGCCTCGTCCAGCGTGTGCTGTCGCGCGCCGATCGCGACGACGTTGGCGTCGTTGTGCTCCCGGGACAGCTGCGCGGTGTCGATGTTCCAGGCGAGCGCCGCCCGGACGCCGGCCACCTTGTTCGCGGCGATCTGCTCGCCGTTGCCGGACCCGCCGATCACCACGCCGAGGCTGCCCGGGTCGCCGACCACCCGGTCGCCGGTGTGCAGGCAGAACGCCGGGTAGTCGTCGTCCGGGTCGAAGGCGTGCGGACCCACGTCCACCACCTCGTAGCCCTGCTTGGCCAGGTGGTTGGCCAGGTGCACCTTCAGCTCGAAACCGGCGTGGTCGGATCCCAGATAGACGCGCATACCGCGCAGTCTGACAGGCCCGCCTCCGGGCCGACGCGCGGGCGGCGACCCGGAGGCGGATTCGTCACACGGGTGCTCAGCGGGGCAGCTCGGCGACGACCAGGCCGGCCCGCGCCTTCGGGGTGAACCAGGTGCTCTTGCGCGGCATCTTCTCCCGGGCCAGGTTGACCGCGACGAAGTCGTCCACGGTCACCGGCGCCACCAGCACGGCCAGCTCGGCCCGGCCGGCGTCGACCTCGCCGGTGAGCCAGTTCGCCGGGTAGTCGCCGCCCACGTACGTGATCCGCTTGTCGCCCGGGTCCAGGCCCAGCGCGTCGCGCAGCAGCAGCCGTTCGACGAGCGCGTGGTCGAGGTTCTCCAGCCGGCCGGCGGCGACGTGCGGCAGCGTCACCGCGTACCCCCGGCCGGCGAGGTGCAGGTGCACGACGCCGCCGGCGGCCGGGACGCCGACCGGGCCGGCGGCCTCGGTGACCTCGGCGCCGGCGGCGCGGAGCCGGTCGAGCAACTCGTCCGGGGTGGTGGTCAGCTCGCTGACCAGCCGGTTGTAGGGCTGGATGGCGACCGACGCGGGCGTGGTGACCACCGCGAGGAAGCGCGGGAAGCCGCCGGTCTGCGCGGCCAGGCTGCGATGGTTGCCGTCCGCGACCACCAGCTCACCGCCACCGGCCAGCGCGGTCAGCTCGTCCTGCGCGGGGCCGGGGCCGACCAGCCAGATCGCGTGCGTCCGGCCGGACTGGTCGACGTCGGTCGCGGCGGGCGCGCCGGCCGTCTCGGTCGCCGCCGCGAGCGCCGCGTGCAGCTCGTCGCCGCGCCCGGTCTGGAGCAGGAGTACGGGTGAGAGCAGGTGACCGACGGCCTCCGCCAGCGCGACGCGCTCCCGCACCTTGGCGATGAACACGTCCTCGTTGCGGATCACCAGGCCCGGCTCGTCGGCGCGGGTGGAGATCTGGTCGGTGTCGACCATGGCCCACAGCCCGTACGCGTTCTCCTCCCCCGGCGCGCTGATCCGGTAGAGCACCACCACCTGCTCGGCCGGGGTGTAGCTGCCGTCCGCCTTGGCCTCGGCGAGACGGGACACCGCGTCGGGGAGCGCGTCGAGGAAGGACTTGCCCAGGCTGCCCGGTGCCCGGTGGGGCATCTCGATGCCCAGGGCACTGTGCGGATTCGCCTCGACGATGGCGGTGATCTCCGCGTCGTCGGCGAACTCGTCGTAGTTCTGCGCGCCGGTGCCGCCAGTGGTGATCCAGGCCCGGGCGATCGGATGCACGACCGTCATGTCCGCTGACGCTACCCGCGCCCGTTCCGCCCCCGCCGCCGGACTCGCCCCCTTCCACCAGGTGAAAGGAGGGAGCCCCGGTTAACGCCTCAGGTAGAGGTGGGGCCCCTTCTCAACGGCCGGACGGCTCAGGCGACGGGGTCACGGTGGCGGCCGGGGCCGGCCGGTCGACGGGGTGACGTGGACGGGCGGGAGCCGGCGTTGAGGCGTACCGTCGTCGCCCCGGCGGCGGCCGGCGGGCCGGCGGGGCCGAACCGGGTCGGGACGCGGGCGGGGCGGTCCGCCTCGGGCGGGGTGACCCGCGAGGTGGCCACCACCCGGGCCACCCCGACCACGATCGGCGGGGCCAGCAGGTCGGCCAGCCCGGCCGGCCCGGCGGGCCAGTCGCCTTCGGCCACCGACCAGTACGTCGCACCGGAATCCTCGGTCGCCGGCTGCGTCGCGTCGTCGGACAGGCGGCGGTGCTTACCCATTCAGAACGCCTCCAGGAGCTGCCGTGGTGCGGCCGCGAGCGGGCCGCCGGCGGGGACACCCGGTGAAACGAGCCCCGCACCAACCCGGTGACGGGCGGCGCGGTGTGGCGCGGGTTGTTGACAGGGGCCCCCGCCCATACCGGAGGCGTTAAGCGGGGGCCCTCCTTGCGCCTCAGTCGAAGATGGGGTCCTGGGTGCGGGTGCGCTTGAGTTCGTAGAAGCCGGGAGTGGCGCTGACCAGCAGCACGCCGTCCCAGAGCCGGCCGGCGGCCTCGCCCTTCGGCGCCGGCGTGATCACCGGGCCGAAGAACGCGACCTGACCGCCGTCCGGACCGGGCGCGTGCACCACGGGGGTGCCGACCTCGGTGCCGACCGGACGCATGCCGGCCTCGTGGCTGGCCCGCAACGCGTCGTCGTACTGCGTCGACTCGGCGGCGTCGGCGAGCGCCGGGTCCAGCCCGACCTCGGTGAGCGCGCCGACCAGCATGTCCCGGTCCAGGTCCTGCCGGCCGAGATGGATCCGGGTGCCCATGGCGGTGTAGAGCTTCGCCAGCTTCTCGGCGCCGTGCGCCTGCTCGACGGCGATGCACACCCGGACCGGGCCCCAGCCCTTGCGCATGATGTCCTGGTACTCCTCGGGCAGGTCCCGGCCTTCGTTGAGCACGGACAGGCTCATCACGTGGAACCGGATGTCCACGTCCCGGACCTGCTCGACCTCGAGCAGCCAACGGGAGGTGATCCAGGCCCACGGGCAGAGCGGGTCGAACCACATGTCCGCGGTGATACGTTGGGTCACGGTATCGTCCCTTCGCGTATTCCCCCCCGCGCCGACTCCCGGCGCCTTCTCCTGTCGAGTCTCACCCCGCACCGCATCGATACGCACCCGAATGAGAGCCTGACCTCGGCCGCCGAATGGGGCGTCTGCATGGAAGACTCGGTTTCGGACCGCCCGTCACGAGCGGACGGGGAGGCCGGTGCCGCGGGGCGCGGCGAGACGACTGGGATGGAGACGAACAGTGCCGGGAGTGCGCAACCTGACCCAGGTCGAGGCGATCGAGCGGGCCCGCCTGCTCGAGGTGACCGGGTACGACATCAGCCTCGACCTGTCGACCGCCGTGCAGCCCACCGGCCGCACGTTCCGCTCGGTGACCGAGGTCCGGTTCCGCTGCGCCGAGCCGGGGGCGACCACGTTCATCGAGGCCGCCGCCGACACGGTGCGGTCGGCCACGCTGAACGGTGAGCCGGTCGACCTGTCCGACTGGTCCGCCGAGCAGGGTCTCACGCTGACCGGCCTGGCCGCCGAGAACGTCCTCGTGGTCGACGCCGACTTCGGTTACTCGAACAGCGGTCAGGGCCTGCACCGCACCGTCGACCCGGTCGACGGCGAGACCTACCTGTACAGCCAGTTCGAGACCGCCGACGCGCAGCGGGTCTTCGCCTGCTTCGACCAGCCCGACCTGAAGAGCGTCTACACCTGGCACGCCACCGTCCCGGACCACTGGAAGGTCGTGTCGAACATGCCGGTGGCCCGCGAGGAGGCCGCCGACGAGGGCATGAAGACGCTGCACTTCGCCCGTTCCGAGCGGATGAGCACCTACATCACCGCGCTGTGCGCCGGGCCGTACCACGAGGTGCGCCACACCCACGACGGCATCGACATGGGTTACTTCTGCCGGGCCAGCATGGCGCCCCACCTCGACGCGGACGACCTGCACCTGATCACCACGCAGGGCTTCGACTTCTTCCAGGAGAAGTTCGGCGTGCGCTACCCGCTGCCCAAGTACGACCAGCTCTGGGTGCCGGACTTCAACGCCGGCGCGATGGAGAACTTCGGCTGCGTCACGCACGCCGAGTCGCACTACATCTTCCGGTCGCAGGTCACCGACTTCGAGTACGAGCAGCGCGCCAACACGATCCTGCACGAGCTGGCGCACATGTGGTTCGGCGACCTGGTCACCATGCGCTGGTGGAACGACCTGTGGCTGAACGAGTCGTTCGCCGAGTGGGCCAGCCACTGGTGCAACACCCACGCCACCCGCTTCACCGACGCCTGGACCACGTTCCTGTCGATTCGCAAGAACTGGGGCTACCGGCAGGACCAGCTCTCCTCCACCCACCCGGTCTACTGCGAGATGCCGGACCTGGAGGCGGTCGAGGTCAACTTCGACGGCATCACGTACGCCAAGGGCGCCAGCGTGCTCAAGCAGCTCGTCGCGTACGTGGGCGAGGAGCCGTTCCTGGCCGGTCTGCGGGCCTACTTCGGCAAGCACGCCTGGGGCAACGCCACCTTCGACGACCTGCTCTCCGAGCTGGAGGCGGCCTCCGGCCGGGAGCTGCGCAAGTTCGCCGCCCAGTGGTTGGAGACCGCGCAGGTCAACACGCTGCGCCCGGACGTGGCCATCGGCGCCGACGGCGCGTACGAGCGGGTGGTGGTGCGGCAGGAGGCGCCGGCCGGGCACCCGACGCTGCGGACCCACCGGATCGGGGTGGGCCTCTACGACCTGACCGACGGCCGGCTGGTGCGGCGCGAGCTGGTCGAGGTGGACGTGACCGGCGAGCTGACCGAGCTGTCCGCGCTGCACGGCAAGCCCGCGGCCGACGTGCTGCTGCTCAACGACGAGGACCTCACCTACACCAAGCTGCGGCTGGACGAGCGGTCCATGTCGACAGTGGTGCAGCACATCGCCGGTTTCGACTCGTCGCTGGCCCGGGCGCTGTGCTGGACGGCCGCCTGGGACATGACCCGGGACGCCGAGCTGTCGGCGCGCGACTACGTGGCGCTGGTGCTGGCCGGGCTGACCGCCGAGACCGACATCAACCTGGTGACCGCCACGCTGCGGCAGGCGTCCACCGCGCTCACGTTCTACGCCGACCCGGAGTGGGCGCCGACCGGCTGGGCCGACCTGGCCCGGACCGCCCGGACCGCGCTGGCCGCGGCGGAGCCGGGCAGCGGCTTCCAGCTCGCCTGGGCCCGGGCGTACGTCTCCTCGGCCCGCTCCGGCGAGGACCTGGCGACGCTGCGCGGCTGGCTGGACGGCAGCGGGGTGCCGGCCGGCCTGACCGTCGACACCGAGCTGCGGTGGACCGTGCTCCAGTCGCTCGTCGCCAACGGCGCGGCCGGGACCGCCGAGGTGGAGGCCGAGCTGGCGAGCGACCGCACCGCCAGCGGCGAGCGGGAGGCCGCGTACGCGTACGCGCTGGTGCCGACCGAGGCGAACAAGGCCGCGGTGTGGGCGCAGCTCACCGGCCCGGACGCGCTGCCCAACTGGCGCAACCGCGCGCTGTTGCAGGGCCTCACCCACCCGGCGCAGGTGGAGCTGACCGCGCCCTACCGGGAGCGTTACTTCGCCGTCGTCGACCAGGTGTGGGCGCAGCGGGACAGCGAGCCGGCGCAGGAGTTCGTGCAGCTCGCCTACCCGGCGTACCTGGTCGACGAGGACACCGTCGCGGCCACCGACGCGTGGCTGGCCCGCGAGGGCCAGCCGGCGTCGCTGCGCCGGCTGGTGGCCGAGGGCCGCGACGGCGTGGTCCGCGCGTTGAAGGCCCGCGAGCGGGACGCCCGCAACACCTGAGCAGGGGTACGACGGCCGGGGCCGGCGTGGGCGGGAGCCCGCGCCGGCCCCGGCCTTTATCGTGTACGGAGGAGGTGGACGTGATGGCACAACCGATCTACGAGTGGCGGCCACCCGAGCGCGGCTGGCGCGAGCAGGACCTGCTCGACCTGCCCGAGGACGGTAACCGCTACGAGATCATCGACGGGAGCCTGCACGTGACTCCACCCCCGGGGTTCGCCCACCAGGAGCTGGCGGACGATCTGCGCATGGCGCTGCGTCTTGCCGCGCCTGAAGGATGGCGGGTCATCCGGGAAGTCGGCCTGCGTGCGCCCGGCGGCAATCTCATTCCGGACATCAGCGTGGTCAAGCCGGACGCCCCCCGCGACGGCCTGTGGCTGCACGCGGCCGACGTGGCGCTGGTGGTGGAGGTGGAGTCGCCGAGCAGCCGGCGGCACGACCGGTTCACCAAGCCGTCCGTCTACGCCGAGGCCGGCATCCCGCACTACTGGCGGGTGGAGCGGGGAGAATTCGGGCCGGTGATCTACCGCTACCAACTGGCCGAGGGCGTCCACTACGAATCGCTCGGCACGGTCGGCCCCGACGATCCGGCGCACGTCGACGAGCCGTGGCCGATGCGGCTGGACCCCTCCGCCTGGCCGCGCTGAGGCCACGAGAAAGCCCGGCCCACGCGTGACGCGCAGGGCCGGGCTTCGTCGGGTGTGCGGTCGGGTGCTCAGCCCTTGCCGGCGTGGCTGGCGAGCTGGTCGAGGCCCTGGATGATGCCGCCGGCCAGGTCGCCGCCGCCGAAGGACGCCACCATGGAGAGCGCGGCCAGCTTCGCGTACGTGTCCGGGATGCGCTTGCGGGCGTACTTGCCGGTGACGATCTCCAACTGCCGCTGGTTGGGCGACACCGCGATCAGCACCGACTTGTCCGGCTCGGCGAGCTGCCGGTGCAGCCGCTCGGCGTGCTCCCGGATCGGCTCGTCGAGGCCGCCCACGTAGACCGAGAAGACCAGGCCGGTGCCCTGGTCGGCCAGGCGGAGCGCCTCGTCGATGCGGAGCAGCTGCCGGGTCGAGAACGGCCCGTCCAGCACGTCGGGCGGGGTGCCCGTCCCGGTCGTGGGCCGCGCTTCACCAACGGTCACTTGCGCCTCCGGTTCCACCGGCCGGCGCCTCCCGGCCGGCCTGCTCCTGCTTGTGGCTGGTCAGCGCCGGCGCCTGCGCGCCGGCGGTCAGCGCGGTGCCGGCCGAGTCGGCCAGCTGCTCCGGGCGGCCCAGGAACCAGACCGGAGTGAAGTCGAAGGCCCGGCCCGGCCGGTAGCGCTTGGCGCCGCCACCGTGGCCACGGCTGCCGGCGGCCGCCAGACCGGCGATCACCAGCACCGCGGCGACCGGGATGCCGACGAAGACCACCAACGTCTCGGTAACAGACAATCCCAACGCCCCCAGGCGGAAGAGAGACCAGGAATGTTCCGGGTCGGGTGGACGGTCACGACGGGCCGCGCCCGACCTCGCTTGTGATGTTCACGTTAGCGGAGTCGACGGCCCGCCAGATTGCGGGGTGCTGATCCCACCCGCCACAGCAGTGCTCCAGTTGCGCGGCAGTGGCGATCAGCGTGGCGTCGTCGCCGTACCGGCCGGTGAGCAGCACCCCGACCGGCAGGCCCTCGGCGGTCCGGCCGACCGGCAGCGAAACGGACGGATCGCCGGTGACGTTGAAGACCGCGCAGTACGGCGAGAAGCGCCGCTGCCTGTCGAAATCCGCTGCCGGGTCGAGCGCGGCGAACGCGCCGACCGGCGCCTGCGGGGCCGTCAGCGTGGGGCAGAGCAGCAGGTCACAGCCGGCGGTCCGGCGCGCGCCCCGGCGGACCTGGGCCTGGAGTTCGCCGAGCGCGGCCATCAGTCGGGCGGCGCCGATCGCCTCGCCCCGCTCGCGCAGGAACCGGGTCAGCGGCAGCAGCTCGCCCTCCCGACCGGCCGGGACGGGGGCGAGCGCCAGCGCGTACCAGACGGTCTCGAACATCGGCCACGCCTCCGGGCCGAACGGCGCGGGAACCTCGACCACGTCGTGGCCGGCGTCGGCGAGCAGCGCGGCGGCCCGGTCGACGGCGGCCACGCAGTCGGGGTGGACCGGCTCGTCGGCGAGCATTCCGGTGGTGAAGCGGCCGATCCGCAGCCGGCCGGGCCCGGCGGCGCGGGCGGCGCCGAGATAACCGCCGGCGGGCGCGGCGGGCGGCAGGTAGGGCTCGCCGGGAACCGGTTGCGCCAGCACGTCGAGCAGCGCCGCCACGTCCGCGACGGTGCGGCCGAGCGGGCCGTTGGTGGGCAGCCCGAACGCGCCGAAGCCGAGCGGGCCGCCGGAGACCAGGCCCCGGCTGGGTTTGTGGCCGACCAGGCCGCAGAGCGCGGCCGGGATGCGCAGCGAGCCGCCGCCGTCGGAGCCCTGCGCGACCGGCACCAGGCCGGCGGCGACCGCAGCCGCCGCGCCGCCGCTGGACCCGCCCGCGGTGTACGCCAGGTCCCACGGGTTGCGGGCCGGCGGCGCGACCCGCCCCTCGGAGTAGAGCGAGCAGCCCAGCTCCGAAGTGGTGGTCTTGCCGAGGCTGACCAGCCCGGCGCCGGCCAGGAAACGCACCACGTCGGCGTCGACGGGCGGGACGAAGTCGGCGAACGCGGCCGAGCCGAACGTGGTCCGGACGCCGGCGGTCAGCGTGAGGTCCTTGATCGCGGTCGGCACCCCGTGCAGCGGCCCGCGCGCCTCCGTCGGCACGGCGTCGGCGGCCCGCGCGGCGGCGCGGGCGCGCTCGGCGGTGACCGTGACGAACGCGCCGACGGTGTCACCGAGCGCGTCGACCCGGCGCAGGTGGTGCTCGACCAGTTCCAGGCTGGACAGTTCGCCCCGGCGGATCGCGGCGGCCTGCTCCAGCGCGGTCAGGTCGTGCGGCTCGGCCATGGCCCCCATCCTGCCCGCTTCGTGGCGGGATCGCCGGCCGACACGTCCGGCCGTGCGGCGGCCCGGCCATACCCGGCTGGCATGACCGGATCAGGATTGCCGCGCGACGGACGCGGCACGGACCATCAATGCATCGATCATCTTCGATCGATGTCCACCCCGACCACCGCCAGGAGCATGCCGTGCAACCCATCACCGCCCCGCACGACCCCCCGTCCCGGGGCCGGCCGGCCCGCCGCCGCCGCCCCGCGCGCACCCTCCGCCCGTTGCTCGCCCTCGCCCTGGCCGCCGCCGGGCTCACCGCGCTGCCCGCCGCGCCGGCCGGGGCCCGCGACGGCGCCCCGGTCGCCGCGCTGGCCGCGAACCCCTACGAGCGGGGTCCCGCGCCCACGGTGGCCAGCATCGAGGCCACCCGGGGTCCGTTCGCCATCGCCCAGACCACGGTCGCCGCGTCGGCCGTGAGCGGCTTCCGGGGTGGCACGATCTACTACCCGACCAGCACCGCCGAGGGCACGTTCGGCGCGGTGGCCGTCTCCCCCGGATTCACCGCCAGCCAATCCTCGGTCGCCTGGCTCGGACCGCGCCTGGCCTCCCAGGGCTTCGTGGTCATCACCATCGACACGCTCTCCGTCTACGACCAGCCGGCCAGCCGGGGCACCCAACTCCTGGCCGCCCTGGACTACCTGACCACCACCAGCGCGGTGCGGACCCGGATCGACCGCAACCGGCTCGCGGTGATGGGGCACTCGATGGGCGGCGGCGGCAGCCTGTCCGCGGCCAACACCCGTCCCACGCTCCAGGCGGCGATCCCGCTGACCGGTTGGCACACCGTGAAGAACTGGTCGTCGGTGCGCGTGCCGACGCTCGTCGTCGGCGCCGAGAACGACACGGTGGCGCCGGTGGCGTCGCACTCGGAGCCGTTCTACACCAGCCTGCCGGCCACCCTGGACAAGGCGTACCTGGAGCTGAACGCGGCGACCCACTCCGCGCCCAACTCGCCGAACGTGACGGTCGCGAAGTACAGCATCTCCTGGCTCAAGCGGTTCGTCGACGACGACACCCGCTTCGAGCAGTTCCTCTGCCCGGCGCCCCGGGGCAGCGCCATCGAGGAGTACCGCGACACCTGCCCGCACTCCTGACGCCGCCTCGCTGAGACTTTGGGTGCGTCTGTGGTCGCCGGGGCGACACGAGACGCACCCAAAGCGTCAGGACCGCAAGGCACCCCGGTCGAGGCCGAGGAAGCGCAGGGCGTTGCCGCCCAGCAGCGCGGTCCGCTGCGCGTCGGTGAGGAAGTCGGACCGGTGCACCACCTGCCCGACCGGCCGCTCCCCCAGCGGGTACGGGTAGTCGCTGCCGAGCAGCACCCGGTCGACGCCCATGGTGTCCACCAGCAGCCGCAGCGCGGCGGGCTCGAACACCACCGAGTCGACGCTGAACCGGTCGACGTACGAGCTGGGCGGCGCGGCGGACGCGCCGCGTACCAGGTCGCCGCGGCGGTGCCAGGCGTTGTCGGCACGGCCCAGCCAGAACGGGAAGCTGCCGCCGCCGTGCGCGAAACAGATCCGCAGCGTCTCCGGCACCCGGTCGAACACGCCGCCGAGGATCAACGCCAGCACCGACAGGTGCGTCTCCGCCGGCATGCCGGTGAGCCAGCGCGCCATCCACCGGTTCAGGCGGGGCCCGCCGGGCATGTCCCACGGGTGCACGAAGACCGGCGCGCCGACCTCGGCGCAGTGGGTCAGGAACGCCACGGTGCCGGCGTCGTCGAGGTCCCGGTCGCCGACGTGGTTGCCGATCTCCACACCGGCGTGCCCGGCCGCGAGGCAGCGGTCCAGCTCGGCACAGGCGGCGTCCGGGTCCTGCAACGGCACCTGGCAGAACGGCACCAGCCGGTCACCACCGGCGGCGGTGACCTCCAGCGTGAGGTCGTTGAAGATCCGGGCCACCTTGACCGCCTGGTCCGCCGGGCGGTCGTAGCCGAAGAAGACCGGGGTCGGCGAGACGACCTGGACGTCGACGCCGTCGGTGGTCATGTCGGCGAGCCGGGTGGGCGCGTCCCAGCAGGCCGCGCCGACCGGCCGGAACTCCGTCTCCCCCACCATGATCATGGCGGCGCGCTCGGAGTCGACCCGCAACCAGGGCCAACCGGACCCGCCGCAGGCCGCGTCGAGGTCCGGCCATCCCTTCGGTACGACATGCGTGTGCACGTCGACGACCGGCACCGGCATCAGCCCTTGCCCGGGTGCAGCGCGCCGCAGTTGTCGCAGGTACGGGCCTTCTCGTCGGCGTAGAACGCGGCGAAGACCGGGGGCAGGTCGGCGGCGATGTCGCGCACCTGCAACTCGACCTCGTGCACCTTGTTGCTGCACTCGGCGCAGTACCACTGGAACTTCTCCAGCGTCCCCTCCTCGCGGACCCGCTCGATCACCATGCCGATCGAGCCGGCCTCCGGACGCTGCGGCGAGTGCGGGGTGTTGCGCGGCAGCATCCACATCTGACCCTCGCGCACGTGCACCGTACGCGGCCCCTCAGGCGTCATCAGGTTGATGTGCATGTTGCCCTTGACCTGGTAGAAGAACTCCTCGTACGGGTCGACGTGGAAGTCGGTGCGCTGGTTCGGCCCGCCCACCACCATGACGATGAAGTCGTCGCTGCCGGGCAGCATCTCCTTGTTGCCCACCGGGGGCTTGAGCAGGTGCTGGTTCTCGCCGATCCAGCCGGAGAAGCTGAACGGCTCGGCGATCTCACTCATGGGAACCTCCCGACGGAAGTAGGGCGACAGCCTGCATCTCGATCAGCAGGTGCGGGTGCGGAAGCTGGTGCACGGCCACCGTGGTCCGGGTCGGCCCGGTGGCGTCGAAGAACTCCGCCCACACCTCGTTGTAGCCGCCGAAGTCGTTCATGTTGACCAGGTAGCTGGTGACCTGCACCAGGTCGGTCAGCTCCGCGCCCACCGACCGGAGCAGGTCCCGGAGGTTCTCGACCACGGCCCGGGTCTGCGCCCGGATGTCCAGGTCGGTGGTGCCGAACTCGTCCACCGACACGCCGGCGAACGTGTTGTCCGGCCGGCGCGACGACGTACCGGAGACGAAGACGAACCCGCCCGCCACCTTGACGTGCGGGAACGCGCCGCGCGGCACGGCCTTCCCGGCCACCACCCGGGCGGTCATGGGAGCGCCTTCAGGGAGGCCGTACCGAGCTTCTCCACCACGGCGCGGACGTGCGCGCCCGGCCGCAGCGGCACCGCGGCGGTGGCCGCGCCGGCCAGGAACACCCAGCCCCTGCGCAGGCGCACGCCGTACCGGCCGGCCAGCCGCAGGCCCTCGTCCAGCGCGCGGCGCGGGTCGCCGAGGATGGCGGCGGTCGAGCCGACCTGCGCCACCCGCCCGTCGATCTCCAGCAGCACACCGAGATTGTCCAGCCCGTCGGGCACCGGTGACCAGGGCCCGATCGCGAACGCGGCGGCCGAGGTGTTGTCCGCGACCACGTCCGGCAGGGAGAACGTGAAGTTCGCGTACCGGGAGTCGATCAGCTCGATCGCCGGGGCGACCGCGCGGACGGCCCGGGTGAACGAGCCGACCGGCTCGCCGGGCTCGGGCAGTCGGCCCAGCAGGAACGCCACCTCCGGCTCGACCCGGGGGTGGATGAAGCCGCCGGTGTCGACAGTCCCGCCGTCCGGCACCCGCATCACGTCGGTGAGCCGGCCCCAGATCACCTCGTCCACGCCGACCTGGGCCATCTTCGCCCGGCTGGTCAGCCCCATCTTCAGCCCGACCAGCCGCTCGCCCCGGTCGAGGCGGCGCTGCACCAACGCGGCCTGCACCGCGTACGCGGCGTCCACGTCGAGGCCGGTCTCGGCGGCGAGCTGTCCGATGGCGGTGGCGGAGTCGGCCGCCGCGCCCAGCTTCTCGGCGATGCCCGCGACGTCCGGCCCGATCATGAGCTGCTCTCCTTGTTCGCCAGGTCCAGCGCCACGTCCACGATCATGTCCTCCTGGCCGCCGACCATCCGGCGGCGACCCAGCTCGACCAGGATCGAGCGCACGTCCACGCCGTACTTCGCCGAGGCCCGCTCGGCGTGGCGCAGGAAGCTGGAGTAGACGCCCGCGTACCCCAGGGAGAGCGTCTCCCGGTCCACCTGGACCGGCCGGTCCTGCAACGGGCGGACCAGGTCGTCGGCGGCGTCCATCAGCGCGAACACGTCGCAGCCGTGCTTCCAGCCGTGCAGCTCGGCGACCGCCACGAAGACCTCCAGCGGGGCGTTGCCGGCGCCCGCGCCCATGCCGGCCAGCGACGCGTCCACCCGCACGGTGCGCCCGGTCGGCGCGCCGACCGGACCGTCGCCGAGCACGCGGCCGTGCTCGACCGCGAGCACGCTGTTCGCCACGCCCAGCGACAGGTTGTGGTGCGCGTGGATGCCGATCTGCGTCTCCGGCGCCAGCACCTGCCGGTACGCGTCGACGCGCTGCGCCACGTCGGACATCAGCAGCCGGCCGCCGGAGTCGGTCACGTAGACGCAGTGCGCGCCGTACGACTCCATGAGCCTGGCCTGGGCGGCCAGCCCGGCCGGGTCGTTCAGGTGCGACATCATCAGGAACCCGGCGACGTCCATGTCGTTCTCCCGGGCCCAGGCGATGTGCTGGGCGGAGATGTCCGCCTCGGTGCAGTGGGTGGCGATCCGCACGCTTGTCACGCCGAGCGCCTTCGCCGCCCTCAGGTCGGCGATGGTGCCGATGCCGGGCAGCAGCAACGTGGTGAGCCGGGCGTTCGTCAGCACCTCGGCGGCGGCCGAGATCCACTCCGCGTCGGAGGCCGCGCCGTGGCCGTAGTTGACGCTGGAGCCGGCCAGCCCGTCGCCGTGTGCGACCTCGATGGCGGCCACCCCGGCGGCGTCGAGCGCGGCGGCGATGGTGCGGACCTGGTCGACGGTGTAGCGGTGGGCGATGGCGTGCATGCCGTCGCGCAGCGTCACGTCCTGGATGTAGAGGTCGGTCATCGCACAGCCGCTTTCCGGAGCGTGACCAGCCGCTCGGCGGTGCGCAGCGCGGCCGAGGTCATGATGTCCAGGTTCCCGGCGTACGCGGGCAGGTAGTGCCCGGCGCCGGAGACCTCCAGGAACACCGAGACCTGGAGCCCGGTGACGTGCCGGCCGAGCACCGGCGCGTACGTGTCGACCGGGTCGAACTGCACCTCCTGCTTGAGCCGGTAGCCGGGCACGTACTCCTGCACGGTCTTGACCATGTCGGCGACCGAGGCGGCGATCGCGGCCCGGTCGGCGTCGGCGTCCGGGCAGAGGCAGTAGACGGTGTCCCGCATGAGCAGCGGCGGGTCGGCCGGGTTCAGCACGATGATCGCCTTGCCGCGTTCGGCGCCGCCGACCACCTCGATGGCCCGCGCGGTGGTCTCGGTGAACTCGTCGATGTTGGCCCGGGTGCCCGGCCCCGCCGACTTCGAGGCGATCGACGCGACGATCTCCCCGTACGCGACCGGAGTGACCCGGCCGACCGCGTGCACGATCGGCACGGTGGCCTGCCCGCCGCAGGTGACCATGTTGACGTTCGGCTCGGTCAGGTGCTCGTCCAGGTTGACCGGCGGCACCACGTACGGGCCGAGCGCGGCCGGGGTCAGGTCGACCACGGTCCGGCCGTGGGCGCGCAGCACCTCGTCGTGGCGGCGGTGCGCGCCGGCCGAGGTGGCGTCGAAGACCAGCTCGACGTCGGCGAACTCGGGCAGCGCGACCAGACCGTCGACGCCCTCGGCGGTCGTGGTCACGCCGAGCCGGCGGGCCCGCGCCAGCCCGTCCGAGGCCGGGTCGATGCCGGCCATCGCCACCATCCGCAGGTCGGTGCTGAGCCTGAGCACCTTGATCATCAGGTCGGTGCCGATGTTGCCCGACCCGAGCACCGCCACCCCGACAGTCATGACGCCTCCTTGGAGAAGCAGGTCCGCACCGAGCCGAGCCCGGAGATCCGCGCCTCGTACGCGGCGCCGGGCGTGACCGGCACCATCGGGCCGAGCGCCCCGGAGAGCACCACGTCACCGGCCTTCAGCGGGTCACCGGCACGGGCCAGCGTGCCGGCCAGCCACGCCAACGCGTGCAGCGGGTTGCCGAGGCAGGCCGTGCCCGCGCCGACCGAGACCGGCTCGCCGGCGTGCTCCAGCACCATGCCGCACAGCCGCAGGTCCACGTCGGCCAGCCGGCGCGGCGCGGTGCCGAGCACGAACAGTCCGCTGGACGCGTTGTCCGCGATCGTGTCCACGATGGAGATGTCCCAGCCGGCGATCCGCGAGTCGACGATCTCGATGGCCGGCAGCACGTGATCCACGGCCCGGACCAGGTCGACGGTGGTGACCCGCTCGTCCGGCAGGTCGACGCCGAGCACGAACGCGATCTCCGCCTCCACCCGGGGCTGGAGCAGCCGGTCGATCGGCACCTCCACACCGTCGCCGACGGCCATGTCGTCGAAGAGGATCCCGAAGTCGGGCTGGAAGACGCCGAAGCTCTCCTGCACCGCCCGCGAGGTCAGGCCGATCTTCGCGCCGACCCGGCGGCGCCCCTTGCCGAGCCGCTGCCGGGTGTAGACCTGCTGCGCCTGGTACGCGGCCTCGACGTCGCCCTCCGGCAGCAGCCGGCCGCGCAGCGGCGGGCAGGGTCTCCCCTCCTGCCGGGCCACCGCCAGCTCGCGGTTGGCGGCCTCGATGTCCACGGTCATGTCGGCTCCTCACTCGCGGTCACGTCAGGTCCACGCAGACGTTCGTCAGTTCCGAGTAGAAGTCGAGCGAGTGCACGCCGCCCTCCCGGCCGACCCCGGACGCCTTCACCCCGCCGAACGGGGTGCGCAGGTCGCGCAGGAACCAGGTGTTGACCCAGACGATGCCGGCGTCCAGCCGCGCCCCGGCCCGGTGCGCCCGGCCCACGTCCCGGGTCCAGACGGTCGCCGCCAGGCCGTAGTCGGTGCCGTTGGCCAGCGCGTACGCCTCGTCCTCGGAGTCGAACGGCGCGACGTGCACCACCGGCCCGAAGATCTCCTCGCGGTTGGTCCGGGCGTCCGGCCCGAGGCCGGTGAGCACGGTCGGCTGCACGTACGCGCCGCCGTCGCGGGCGTCGCCGAAGCGCGGCGTGCCGCCGCCCGCGCGCACCTCGGCGCCCTCGGTACGGGCCAGCGCGTAGTGGCCGAGCACCTTGTCCCGGTGGGCGTGCGAGATCAGCGGCATGTTCACCGTGGCCTCGTCCGCCGGCCAGCCGTACGCCAACTCGTCGGCGCGCTTCGCCAGCCGCGCGGTGAACTCCTCGAAGACCGGCCGCTGCACATAGATCCGCTCGGTGCAGAGGCACACCTGGCCGCCGTTGGTGAAGCTGGAGCGCACCGAGCCGGCGACCGCGGCGTCCAGGTCGGCGTCCGCGAACACCAGGCCGGCGTTCTTGCCGCCCAGCTCGAAACTGACCGCCTTCACGCCGTCGGCGGCGGCCCGCATGATGGCGCTGCCGGTGGCCGACTCGCCGGTGAACGTGATCGCGTCCACGCCCGGGTGCCGGGTCAGGTGCTCGCCGGCCGAGCCGGGTCCGAAGCCGTGCACCAGGTTGAACACGCCGTCCGGCACGCCGGCCGCGACCATCACCTCGGCCAGCAGCGTGGCCGACGCCGGCGTCTCCTCGCTGGGCTTGACCACCACCGCGTTGCCGCAGGCCAGCGCCGGGGCGACCTTCCAGGTGAGCAGCAGCAGCGGCAGGTTCCACGGCACGATGACGGCGACCACGCCGACCGGCTTGCGGACCGCGTAGTTGAGCGCCCGGCCGCCGGTCGGGGTGACCGTGGTGAACGACTCGGTCGGCGCGGTCGCCACGATCTCGGCGAACGCCCGGAAGTTGGCCGCGCCGCGCGGGATGTCCAACGTGCGGGCCTGCGAGATGGCCTTGCCGGTGTCCGCCACCTCGGCCGCCACCAGGTCGTCGAATCGGCGCTCCAACTCGTCGGCGACCCGGCGCAGCACCTCGGCGCGTTCCCGCTCCCCCATCCGGCCCCACGGACCGCGCAGCGCGGCCCGGCCGGCGGCCACCGCGTCGTCGACCACCGACTCCGACGCCTCCACCACCTCGAAGACCGGCTCGCCGGTGACCGGGCTGCGCTTGGTGAACCGGGGGCCGGCGTCGACGAACGCGCCGCCGACGAAGTTGCGCAGCAGGCCGGGCCCGTCCGGCGCGTGCCCGGTCATCAGCCGGGGGTCCCAGCGCGTCACCGCCGCCTCCCCAACGCCGCGCCGACACCGGCGGCCAGCAGCGTCACCGCGCCGGCCGCGACCGCGCCGACGGCGGCGTACTGCCGGCGGACCCGGCGGCGCACCTGGGCGTACGGGGTGGTGGAGAACGAGACCAGCTCGTACTGCGAGACGTAGCGGCCGGGCAGCGCCCGTTCCAGCGCGTGCTCGACCGTCTTGCGGGCCCGGAACACCGGCGAGGCGACCTTGTCCCGCATCTCCACGAAGTTGGCCAGCGCCATCCGGGCGATCGCCTCCGCGTCGTCCTGGCGGCGGTGCTGGAACAGCGGCAGCGCGGCGGCCCACTCGTCGTCGCACTCGTCGAGGCAGCGGTCCAACTCGACCACGTCCTCGAACGCGCAGTTCGCGCCCTGGCCGTAGAACGGCACGATGGCGTGCGCGGCGTCGCCGAGCAGGCCGACCCGGCCGGCCACCTGCCACGGCGTGCAACGCACCGTGCCGAGCACGCCGACCGGGTTGTGCTGGTAGTCGTCGACCAGGTTCGGCGCGAGCGGCACCAGGTCCGGGTAGTGAACGGCGAAGAACCGCTCGATCGCGGCCGGGCTGCTCAGCGACGCGAAGCTGCTCCTGCCGTGGGTGGGCCAGAACAGCGTGCAGGTGAAGGAACGGTCCGGGTTCGGCAGCGCGATCATCATCGAGGTGCCGCGCGGCCAGATGTGCAGCGCGCCCGGGTCCAGGGCGAACTCCCCGCCGATCGGCGGGATGGTCAGCTCCTTGTAGCCGTAGTCGAGGAAGTCCAGGCTCTCGGTCAGCCCCCCGTACGCCAGCAGTTGCCCGCGCACCGCGGAGCCGGCGCCGTCCGCGCCGAGGACGACCGACGCGGTGGCGGTGACCTTGCCCTCGGGGGTCTCGAACGTCATCTCGCCGCCGACCGGGTCGAGGCCGACCAGCCGGTGGTCGAACGCGACCCGCACGCCCGGCAGCGCGGCGGCGGCGTCGAGCAGCGCGTTGTTCAGCGCGCCCCGGCTGATCGAGTTGATCGCCCGGTCGCCGGAGACGCTGTACGACTGGAACTGCGGCTCGCCCTCGACCGGGTGGATCATCCGGCCGCGCATCGGCAGCGCGTCCGCCATCACCTGCTCGTCCAGGCCGATCCGGCGCAACGCGTCCAGGCCGCGCTCGGAGAGCGCCAGGTTGATCGAGCGCCCGCGCTCGACGGTGCCGGTGCGCGGGTCCCCCCGCCGCTCGTAGAGCGCCACCGGGTAGCCGCGCCGGGCCAGGAAGCAGGCCAGCAGGCAGCCGGCCAGCCCGGCGCCGACCACCGCGATCTCGTCGCGTTCCGTACTCATGAGGCGGCCTCCACGGTCGCGGCCAGCGCGTCGGCGACCCGCCAGCAGTCGTGGTACGTCGAGTAGAGCGGCACCGGCGCGAACCGGACCACGTCCGGCTCCCGGGCGTCGGCGATCACGCCGTGCTCGTGCCGCAGCCGCTTGGTCAGCCCGTTCGCGCTGCCGGTGGAGATGCGGACCGAGAGCTGACAACCCCGGCGGGCCGGGTCGCGCGGCGTGATGACGGTCAGCGGCCGGCCGGGCGTCACCTCGTCGAGCAGCCGTTCCAGCCAGCCGGTGAGTCGCAGGCTGCGCTCCCGCAACGCGGGCATGCCGACGGCGTCGAACAGCGCCAGCGAGGTGCGTACCGGGCCCATCGCGAGGATCGGCGGGTTGGAGATCTGCCACGCCTCCACGGTGGCCGGCGGTCGGGACACCGGCGTCATCTCGAACCGGGTGGCCGCCTCGGTGCTCCACCAGCCCTCGAACCGGGGCAGCGACGCGTCGCCGAGGTGGCGTTCGTGGACGAAGACGCCGGCCAGCGCGCCCGGACCGGAGTTCAGATACTTGTAGGAGCACCAGGCGGCGAAGTCGACGTCCCAGTCGTGCAGCGCCAGCGGCACGTTGCCGGCCGCGTGCGCCAGGTCCCAGCCGACGACCGCGCCGGCGGCCCGCCCGGCGGCGGTGATCGCCGGGATGTCCATCAGCTCGCCGGTGAGATAGTTGACGCCGCCGAGCAGCAGCAACGCCACCGTGTGCCCCTCGGCCGCCAGGAAGTCGGTGACGTCGGACGTGCGCAGGGTGTCCGCACCGGGACGCGGCTTCAGCCGCACCACCGTGGCGTCCGGGTCCAGGCCGTGGAACCGGGCCTGGCTGCGCACCGCGTAGCTGTCCGACGGGAACGCGCTGTCCTCGATGACGATCCGCGTGCGTTCCCCGGCGGGCCGGTAGAAGCTCACCATCAGCAGGTGCAGGTCCACGGTGAGCGAGTTCATCACCACGGTCTCCGTGGGCAGCGCGCCGACCAGTCGCGCGGCCGGCGCGGTCAACAACTCGTGGTACGACAGCCAGGGCCGCTCCGCCTCCAGGTGCCCCTCCACGCCCAGCCGCCGCCAGGCGTCCAGGTCGGCGACGAGTTCGTCGCGGGTGGCCCGGGGTTGCAGACCCAGCGAGTTGCCGGCCAGGTACGCCACGTCGGGGTACCGCCCGCCCTCGGCCGGCGGCACGTGGAACAGGTGCCGGTGACCGGCGTCGGTGGCGTCGAGCCGGTGGGCTTCGCTCTCGGGGGTGATCATCGTGTGTTCTCCGGTCACATCGCGGTACGGGCCGACCACAGCTCCGGGAAGACCACCCGGGCCATGCTGCGCTGCAACCATGCCAGGCCGGCCGAGCCGCCGCTGCCGACCTTCGCGCCCATGGTGCGCTGCACCGCCTTGACGTGGTTCCACCGCCAGTCGCCGAACTGCTCGGCCACCTCGGTGAGCGCGTCGCCGAGCAGGCGCAGGTGGTTGTCCGGACCGCCGTCGCCGTAGACGCGCACCCAGGCCGCCTCGACCGCCGGGTGCGACTCGTGCTCGACCGCGACGTCCCGCTCCAGCAGCTCGGCCGGCAGCGGGAAGCCGCGGCGGGCGAGCAGCGCCACCACGTCGTCCCAGAGGCTCGGCGTGGCCAGCGCGGCGGTCAGCTCGGCGTGCACGTCGGTCTGCCGGCGGAACGGGCGGATCAGCGCCGGGTCCCGCAGGCCGAGCAGGAACTCCAGTTGCCGGTACATCGCGGACTGGAAGCCGGACCCCTCGCCCAGCCGGTCCCGGAACCGGTTGAAGTCGGCCGGCGTCATCCAGCGCAGCCCCTGCCAGGCGGCGTTGAGCCCCTCCAGGTGCAGCGCGGCGCGGCGCAGCGGCGGCAGCGCCTCCCAGATCCGGTTGGCCCGCAGCTCACGCTGGGCGTGCCGCAGCTCGTGGCAGGTCAGCTTGAAGTACAGCTCCATGATCTGGCTGACCATCAGGAAGGACATCTCGCCCGGGTCGTCGCTGAGCGGCTGCTGGAGCTGGTGCAGCGTGCTGGCGTGCACGTACGCGTCGTACGGCACGCGCTCGGCGAACTCCAGCGTCGGCTCGCCTCCGTTACGCGCCGCTCGGGCCGCCCGCTGCTGCGGGGTGGCCGGGCGCACCGCCGTCGTCTGTTCCACCGTCATCTCCGTCCGTGCGCGGGTAATCGCCATGATCTCGCCGGTACGCGCGCCGAGGGAATGCCGGTTCAACGGCGGTATGGTGGTCTGACCTCACGAGCCGAAAGCATCTCGGGTCTCCGACTTCACGGAAGAAAGGCCGCCGCGTGGACGACATGGACTGGGCGCTGCTCCGGGAGCTCCAGGCCGACGCCCGGCTCTCGTTCAGCGAGCTGTCCCGCCGGGTGCACCTGTCCCCGCCGGCCGTCGCCGAGCGGGTCCGGCGGCTGGAGGAGTCCGGGGTGATCACCGGCTACCACGCCCACGTGGACCTGGCCCGGGCCGGGCGGACCGTGCTGGCGCTGATCCGGATGTCCTGTTACGGCTCCCGCTGCATCCTGAACGACCCGACGGTGACGCGGTGGCCGGAGATCATGGAGATCCACCGGATCACCGGCGACGCGTGCAGCATGCTCAAGGTCGCCGCCGCCTCGATGGGCGAGTTCGAGGCCGTCATCGACCGCCTGGCCCCCTACGGCCAGCCCTCCAGCACCATGGTCCTGTCGACGCCGCTGGCCTGGCACCCGGTGGTGAAAGGCGGGGCCCCCGGTTAACGCCTGCGGCAGCGGAAGGGGCCCCGGTTAACTCCCCGGCCGGCCGGGAAGGCAGCCCCCGCTGCCCGTCAGCAGGATTCCGGTGCGCCGTCGCACCGGGAGGGGGGAATCATGCCAGGGCTCCTGTCACATCGCGCGCTGTCATCCGTACTGGGCCTGCTCGGCCTGGTCGCGGCGTTCGTCCTCACCACGGCCGTACCGGCCCGGGCCGGGGAGAGTGTCTTCATCGAGGTGACGCCGAACAGCGTCCAGGCGGGCTCGCGGGTGAACCTCCGGGCCGGCTGCGACGCCAACAACAACCGCCAGGCCCAGGTCACCTCGGACGCGTTCGGCCGGGTGACGCTGCGGTCGAACAACGGCTTCCTCACCGGCTCGGTCACCGTTCCCGGCAACAAGGCGCCCGGCGACTACCCGGTGAACCTGGACTGCGCCAACGGCAACACCGCCTCGACCATGCTCACCGTGCTGAACATGTCGCAGCCGAGCAAGGGGCCGGCGACCGGCGGCGGGGGCACCGCGGCCGGCGGCCGGGGCACCGGCTCGCTGCTGCTGGTCGGAGGGCTCGCGGCAGTGGCCGTGATCGCCGGGGTGAGCGCCCGCCGCAAGCCCGGTGGCCGCGTCTGACGGGACCCGGCCATGGCCCGCTCCACACGCCGCGCCCGCCGCGGCCGGACCCGCCCCGCCGCCGACCGGCCGGACCGGACCGGGCGGCTGCGGGCCGCGCTCCGCGTGACGTCCCGGGCCGCGCGCCGGTTCGCCCACGCCGCCGGGCACGCGTTCTCGGCCAGCGTCACCACCGCCGACCCGCGCGTCCGCCCGGTCACGGCCCGCGCCACCACGCCCACCACCCGCCGGTACGCCCCGACGTCCGGCCCCGGCGTCCCGGTGCTGGTGGTGGCCGGCCTGATGGTGCTGATCGTGGCGATGCTCGGCGTGGAGCGGGTGACCGGCGCGAGCGTGCTGCCGGACCGGATCGTCGCCGGCCTGCGCCCGCCGCCGAAGAAGTTCCCGGTGCTGCCGGCCAGCCCGCCGACCGACCTGACCATCGGCAAGCTGAACCTGCGTGCCCCGGTGCACCGGGTGGGCATCGCGCCGGACGGCAGCATCGCGGTGCCGGACGTCAGCCGGGCCGGCGAGGTCGGCTGGTACGACCAGGGCCCGACCCCCGGCCAGTACGGCCCGGCGGTGCTCGTCGGTCACGTCGACACCACCACCGGCCCGGCCGTCTTCCACGGGCTGCGGGAACTCGACGACGGCGACCGGATCGAGGTGACCCGCCAGGACCGGTCGGTGGCGGTCTTCGAGGTGACCTCGATCGAGCGGTACGGCAAGGAGAAGCTGCCGGTGCGGGAGGTCTACGGCGACTTCAGCCGCCCCAACCTGCGGCTGATCACCTGCGGTGGGCGCTGGGTGGGCGGCGAGACCGGGTACGCCGACAACCTGGTCGTCTACGCGTCGCTGGTGCGGGCGCGCTGAGCGGCCGGCCGGTCAGGCCGCCTCGGGCTCCGGCTCGCGCAGGTCGAGCCAGTCGGCCCAGCGCGGGTCGGGAGCGCGGTGCCCCAGCACCCGCCAGGCGCTGCCCTTCGGCGCCGCCGGCAGGTGGTGCAGCCGCCAACCCAACTCGGCGGGCGTCTTGTCGCCCTTGGTGTGGTTGCAGCGCGCGCAGGCCGCCACCACGTTCTCCCAGGCGTGCCGGCCGCCCCGGCTGCGTGGGAAGACGTGGTCGATGGTCTCCGCCGGCCCGCGACAGTAGGCGCACCGCCACCCGTCCCGGGCGAAGATCCCCCGGCGGGAGAGGCCCACCTGGGTGCGGTAGGGCACCCGGACGTAGCGGGTCAGCCGCACCACGGAGGGCACCGGGAGCGCGTTGCGCGCGCTGTGCAGGATGCCCTCGCCGTCGGCCACGCAGACCGCCTTGGCGGAGAGGACGAGGATGGCGGCCCGACGCACCGACACGACGCACAGGGGCTCGTAGGTGGCGTTGAGAACGAGTGCACCGGAGCCCGCCGTGGGTCGTATGTCAGGCATCGCGCTCACCCTCCCGGTCCAGCCCTCCCGCCGCCACCACGCCGAGACCGCCCCGCGCACTGCGCGGAACGGCCCCGACGCCGGCCGGATCACCGACGTCCGTTGGGCCAATAGTCCCTGATCGCGCCCCGGATTGCACGCACTAATCCGGGGTACCCGCTGGGAGGCTGACCCCGGCATGCCAAGATGACCGGTTCCGGCCGGCATGATCGCCTCCCCCGGACCGTCCCATCGGGGCGGGTCCGTGCGGTCGGCGCCGCGCCGTTGGGGTACGAATTTCCCGTGAATGTCTCCGACCTGATCACCGCCGTGCTGTCCGCCGTCTCCGACCGACGCCCGGACTGCAAGGGCAGCAGTTCCTGCGAGTGGGTGTACCGGGCCACCAACTCCGCCTGGTTCGCCGAGAGCAGCTACTGGATCCTGCTGAAGCCGCTGCGGATCGCGCTGATCCTGCTGCTGGCCGTCGCCGCCCGCTGGGCGTTGCACCGCACCATCAACCGGCTGGTGCGCACCACCACGCAGGGTGCGGTGCCGACCATGCTCCGTCCGCTGCGCGAGCGGATCCCCAGCGCCACCCTCGACCCCGAGCAGTTCGTGCCGGAGCGCCGGCGGCAGCGCGCCGAGGCGATCGGGTCGGTGCTGCGCAGCATGGTCACCGCGTTCGTCTTCGGCATCGCGCTGCTGATGGTGCTCAAGGAGTTCAGCTTCGACCTGGCGCCGCTGCTGGCCAGCGCCGGCATCGCCGGCGTGGCGCTCGGCTTCGGCGCGCAGAGCCTGGTCAAGGACCTGATCGCCGGCCTGTTCATGCTGATCGAGGACCAGTACGGGGTGGGTGACACGGTCGACCTCGGCGAGGCGACGGGCGTGGTGGAGGCGGTGGGCCTGCGGGTCACCACGGTCCGCGACGGCCGGGGCGTGCTCTGGTACATCCGCAACGGGGAGATCATCCGGGTCGGCAACAAGAGCCAGGGCTGGGCGCTGGTCGTGGTGGACCTGCCGATCGGCTTCGCCGGCACCGAGGAGGCCACCGCCGTGCTGCGGACCGCGGCGGCGTCGGTGGCACTGGACCCGGAGCTGGCCCCGGAGGTCGTGGAGCAGCCGGAGGTGCTCGGCGTGGAACAGATGACCGTCGACGGCGCGGTGATCCGCACCGTGGTCAAGACCACCGCCGACGGACAGTTCGCGGTCGGCCGTGAGCTGCGCCGCCGGCTCGCGGAGGCGCTGGAGAACTCCGGGATCACCGCCCGGATCGCCGCCGCCCGGCTCTATCCCGGGCTGCCGCCGCAGCCGCCGGCGCCGCTCCGGCCGGAGGGAACCGGCACCGGCGGGGCCGCCTGAGGGCCGGCGTGGACGACCGATTTCCGGGGGTCGCGCCTCGCGCGGCCCCTCGGGTATCGTCCGTTCGTTCAGTCGGAGATGCGACGATCAATCCGTTCGCCCTAGTCAGTTGTCAGACGATCGGGCAGAATCCGGTGAACACGCTCCCCCGGGGAGTGTGTCGTGTCCTCGCCGATCGGTTGATCTGACGACGGTTCCCGGTCGGGCCACCACAAGTGGCCGGCTCGGAACGATGGAGGCGACGGTGTCCGACCAGCGACCCGCCGAGGAGAGTCCGGCCACCTTCCGTGACGTGTTCGGCCAGTCGGAGTTCCGCGCGCTGTTCGCCGCCAACGTCCTGTCCTGGGTCGGCGACTACCTCGCCAAGGCCGCGGTCACCGTGCTCGTGCTGCGCGAAACCCAGTCGGTCGCGCTCTCCGCCGCCGCCTTCGCGGCCAGCTACCTGCCCTGGCTGATCGGCGGCCCGCTGCTCTCGGCGCTCGCCGAACGGCACCGCTACCGCCGGGTCATGGTGCTCTGCGACCTGATCCGGATGGCGCTGATGGTGCTGGTCGCCATGCCGTTCATGCCGGCCTGGTCGATCCTCGGCCTGATCTTCCTGGCGACGCTGGCCAACCCGCCGAGCCAGGCGGCGCGCTCGGCGCTGCTGCCGCACGTCCTCGCCGGCGACCGGTTGGTGGTGGGCCTCGCCGCCTCGACAAGCGCGGCGCAGGCCGCCCAGGTCGTCGGCTACCTCGCCGGGGCGACCATCGCGGTGCTGAATCCGAGCACCGCGCTGCTGCTCAACGCGGGCACGTTCGCGCTGTCGGCCGCGCTGGTCCGGTTCGGCCTGCGCGACCGCGCCCCGTCGATGACCGAGGCGCACCGCAGTCACCTGCTGCGGGAGACCGCGCAGGGCTTCCGCATCGTCTTCGAGCGGCCGGTGCTGCGCGCCATCGCGGTGCTGGTGTTCAGCGCCATGCTCTTCTCGATCGTGCCGGAGGGGCTGGCCGCCGGTTGGGCCGCCGAACGCACCGACGGCGGCATGGACACCGGCACCGCCCAGGCGGTGATCATGGCCGCCAACCCGATCGGCTACGTCTTCGGCGGGCTGCTGATCGGCCGGCTCACCACGCCGGCCCGCCGGCTGGCCCTGATGCCGCCGCTGGCGGTCCTCGCGCCGGCGGTGCTCGTACCCTCGCTCCTCGATCCGCCGCCGGTCGTGGTGGCGCTGCTGGCCGCCGCGTGCGGCTTCGCGGTCGGGGGCATCGTCCCGGTCGCCAACGGCCTCTTCGTGCAGGCGCTGCCGGACGGCTACCGGGCCCGGGCGTTCGGCGTGATGGCCAGCGGCACGCAGATCCTCCAGGGCGTCTCGGTGCTGGCCACCGGCGCGCTCGCCGAGCGGTTCACCATTCCGACGGTGGTCGGGCTGTGGAGCGCGGCCGGCGTGCTGCTCATGATCGTCGCGGCGGTCACCTGGCCCCGCCCGGCGACGATCGGGGCCGCCGTCGACGCCGCCCGCGCCGAGTCGGCCGCCGGGAGCGGCCCTCCGGCGGCCCGGGAGCCGGCCGGGGGCGACCGGGGGCGGGAGCCCACCCGGCACCGGCACGCGGTGACGTGACCTCCGCCGCCCGGCGGGCGGGCGCGGCCACCGGGGCGCGCCTGGCAGGATGGGAGCGTGACTTCCCCAGGCGAGTCGATGACGCTGTTCGAGGCGATCGGCGGTGAACCCGCCTTCCGCAAGCTGGTCGACGAGTTCTATGCCGGCGTCGCCGACGACCCGCTGCTGCGGCCGATGTACCCGGAGGAGGACCTGGGCCCGGCGGCGGACCGGCTGACCCTGTTCCTGATCCAGTACTGGGGCGGCCCGCGCACCTACTCGGACCAGCGCGGGCACCCACGGCTGCGGATGCGGCACGCCCCGTTCCGGATCGGCGCCGCCGAACGCGACGCCTGGCTGCGCCACATGCGGCACGCGGTGGAGACGCTGGACCTGCCGCCGCAGCTCGCCGTCGCGCTCTGGGACTACCTGGAGCGGGCCGCGTACTTCATGGTGAACGCGGCGGACGACGACCCGGCCGCCGGCTGACCGGCGGCCCGGCGGCCCGGCGGCGCAAGCTCAGAGCAGGGCGCCCTCGTCGTGCAGCCAGTCCACGAACGTGGTGGCCACCGCCGCGCCGCAGTCGAGCATCTCGACCAGCAGCGCGTCGTGGGTGCCAGCGCCGAGCGGCACCTGAAGCTCGGCGTAGATCGGGAGCTGGCCACGCTCGGTCGGGTCGCCGATGTACGCCTTGCAGAACCGCCGGGTGTGGTTCCACTCGTTCACCACCCGGTAGGCCCGGTCGGCCCAGTCCGGCGGCACGGTCGCGTGTGGACGGGCCCGCATGACGAGGATCTCGTCCTCCGGCCCCTCCAGCGCGACCAGCACGGCGTGCCGCTCCCACATGGCCAGCAGGTTGCCGTCACCGTCGGCCAGGTAACGCACGTCGAGCAGGTCGAGCGCGTCACAGACCCGGCTCAGCGTGACCGGGGCGACCGTGGCCGGCATGTCCGCGATGACGGGCCGCTCGGGCGCCGCCGCGTCGTCGTCCGGCCGGCGTGGGGTCGGTGGCCCGACCCGGACGCTGTCGTCCACTGTGGTCCCGCTTCGGGTTTCCGGATCGCCGCCACCGGCGGGACCGGGGCGCCATGACCACCACGGCATCGCTCGCGCACCTCACTCCCCAGCGGATCCAGCCGCCTACGGTGCGTTGGATCCGAGGATGGACGGTACCCGGACAGCCGGCAGGAGGCATCCCCCCACCGGCCGCCCCAGCCCGGAAGAATGATGCCGGGTCATCCGTTCGGATGAACTCGGGTAGGCGTGAGTGCAAGGTCGGCGACCGTCCGCGACCACGCCGCCCCGTACGGCCCGACCAGCCCGACCCAGTGGCCGGCCACCCGCACCTGAACGTCGCCGGCGCCGGTGCCGAGGAAGCCGAGCCGCACCACGCCCTGCACCAGCCGCTGCGACACCTCCACCGGCGTGCCGGGCTCCCCGTCCGGGGTCACCACCACCGCGACGTGGTCCAGCAGCGCGTCCCGCAGCACCCGCTGGCCGACCGCCCGGCCCGCCACCCCGTGGGTGGCCGCCTCGCGCAACGTCCCGGCCGCCGCGTCCGCGATCCGGCGCAGCTCCGCACCGGGCAGCAGCTCGACCGGGCGGCTGACCGGTGGCGGCAGCGGCCAGCGCCAGCCGTCGTCGCGTCGCCGAGGCAGCGCCGCGCCCCCGGCGGAGAGTTCGGCCAGCAGGTCCGCGGCGGCGACCGTGACGTCGCCGGGCGCGTCCCCCGGCACGGTGCGCACCACGAGCACCCCCCAGGGCAGGCGGGCCCAGAGGGCGGTACGGCCGGCGCCGGGCACCGGACGGAGCCGGACCAGGACGGCCGGGTCGAGCCGGACCAGCCGGGCGAGGAACGCGCCGGCGTCGGCCACCCCGGTCAACCCGTGCCCGCGCGTCGTCCCGGTCATCCGGTCAGCCCGGGGGCGTGGCGGAGCAGGAACACCCGCTCGTCGGCGGAGATCCGGCGCGGGCGCTGGGTGGACAGGTCGAACGGGACCAGCACCGACCGGGCGGTGCCGGCCAGCGTGTCACCGTCGTACAGCTCGTACGCGACCGAGAAGGAGGCGGCCCGGATCTCGTCGACCCACAGCTCGATCCGGACGGTCGGCGCCGCCTCCGCGCTGGCCCGGCCGAGCGCGTAGTCGACCGGGCGCAGGTAGTCGACCTCGTGCCGGCGGATGACCACCCCGTCGGCGAACGAGTCGACGCCCCACGCCCGGCCGCCGGCGAACATCATCGCCACCCGGGCCTCCTCGTAGAGCGTGAGGAAGCGGGCGTTGTTGACGTGGCCGTACGCGTCCAGGTCGGACCAGCGCAGCGCGCAGTGGTAGACGAACCGGTCAGTCACGGGTGAGCTTGCGGTAGGTCACCCGGTGCGGCCGGGCCGCGTCGGCGCCCAGCCGGTCGATCTTGTTCTTCTCGTACGCCTCGAAGTTGCCCTCGAACCAGAACCACTTGGCCGGGTTCGTGTCGTCGCCCTCCCAGGCCAGGATGTGCGTGGCGACCCGGTCCAGGAACATCCGGTCGTGGGAGATGACCACGGCGCAGCCGGGGAACTCCAGCAGCGCGTTCTCCAGGCTGGAGAGCGTCTCCACGTCCAGGTCGTTGGTCGGCTCGTCGAGCAGGATGACGTTGCCGCCGATCTTCAGCGTCAGCGCCAGGTTGAGCCGGTTGCGCTCGCCGCCGGAGAGCACCTTGGTCGGCTTCTGCTGGTCCGGCCCCTTGAAGCCGAACGCCGCGATGTACGCCCGGGACGGCATCTCGACCTTGCCCACCATGAGGTGGTCCAGCCCGTCGGAGACGACCTCCCAGACGGTCTTGTCGCCGTCCAGGCCCTGCCGGTTCTGGTCGACGTACGACAACTGCACGGTGGGGCCGACCTTGACCTCGCCGCCGGTCGGCTGCTCCAGCCCGACGATGGTCTTGAACAGCGTGGTCTTGCCGACGCCGTTCGGCCCGATGATGCCGACGATGCCGTTGCGCGGCAGCGAGAACGACAGGTTGTCGATCAGCACCCGGTCGCCGAAGCCCTTGGTCAGGCCGTGCGCCTCGATGACGGTGCTGCCCAGGCGCGGGCCCGGCGGGATCTGGATCTCCTCGAAGTCCAGCTTCCGGGTCTTCTCCGCCTCGGCGGCCATCTCGTCGTACCGGTCGAGGCGGGCCTTGGACTTGGTCTGCCGCGCCTTGGCGTTCGACCGGACCCACTCCAGCTCGTCGGAGAGGCGCTTGCGCATCTTGGCGTCGCGGCGACCCTCCACGGAGAGCCGGGCGGCCTTCTTCTCCAGATACGTGGAGTAGTTGCCCTCGTAGGGGTAGGCCCGGCCGCGGTCCAGCTCCAGGATCCAGTTGGCCACGTTGTCCAGGAAGTACCGGTCGTGGGTGATGGCCAGGACGGTGCCGGCGTACTTGGCCAGGTGCTGCTCCAGCCACTGCACGCTCTCCGCGTCCAGGTGGTTGGTGGGTTCGTCGAGCAGTAGCAGGTCGGGCGCCTCCAGCAGCAGCTTGCACAGCGCCACCCGGCGGCGCTCACCGCCGGAGAGCTGGGTCACGTCGGCGTCCGGCGGCGGGCAGCGCAGCGCGTCCATGGCCAGTTCGAGCTTGGAGTCGATGTCCCAGGCGTCGGCGGCGTCCAGGTCCTCCTGGAGCTTGCCCATCTCCTCCATCAGCTCGTCGGAGTAGTCCGTCGCCATCTGCTCGGCGATCTTGTTGAACCGCTCCAGCTTGGCCTTGGTCTCGGCGACCGCCTCCTCGACGTTGCCCAGGACGGTCTTGGCGTCGTTCAGCGGCGGCTCCTGCGCCAGCATGCCGACGGAGAAGCCGGGCATGAGCCGGGCCTCGCCGTTGCTCGGCCGGTCGAGCCCTGCCATGATCTTGAGCAGGCTGGACTTACCGGCGCCGTTCGGACCGACCACACCGATCTTGACACCCGGCAGGAAGTTCAGCGTCACGTTGTCCAGCACGACCTTGTCGCCGTGCGCCTTGCGTGCCTTCTCCAGGACGTAGATGAACTGAGCCACGGTGCGGGCTACCTCCGTCGGTTGCGATCGCGGGCTTGCGGGGCGCGGGGCGCGGGCTTCGACTCCGCCCGCCGCCGCCGGCCGGGAGCCGGCCGTGCGCACGCCGCCGTCAATCCTGACAGGTACGGGCCGCCGCGCCCACATCACCCCACCCCAGCAGCGGTACGGCGGGGCACGTTGCAGCCCTCGATACTACTCACTAGCCTTCTCGGTATGACCAAGAAGATCGCGATCAGCGTTCCTGACGATGTCGCCGCGCGGTTGGCCGAGGAGCCGAACGTGTCCGCGTTTGTCACCGAGAGCGTGCGGCAGCGAATGGCGGGTGAGCGCACCCGGCGAGCGTTGCGAGAGGTCGGCTTCCGACTCTCCGAGGACGGGCTCGCCGAGGCGGGTCGCGCGCTTGACGAGGCGCAGGCGAAGATCACACCGGAGCTGCGCGCCCGGGCGGCGACCCTGCTGAGCGAGTCGTCCCGCGGACGGCTGGCCGTCCGTGACTGAAGCCGGCCTCGTGCTCGACACCGCGTGTCTGCTGGCCTACGCAGAGGGTGCCGAGTCAGTCGGCGAGCAGCTCGCCGAGGTGGCGGACCGGCGGCAGTCAGTGATCGTCCCCGCGCTCTGTCTTGCCGAGGCGTACCGCCGGGTGAGCACCGACGGCTGGCGCCTTCTGGACATTCTCGGCGACCTCGACCAGGTGGTCGTCGCGCCGGTCGCGCACGACATGTGCATGTTCCTCGGCGGCTGGTCGCGCACCCTGGGCAGCACGGACCTGGCCCAGACGGCGCTGGAGGCCGCTCGGGCCACCACACCGATCATGACAGATCGGCGGGAGCTGTTCGGCGAGGTGCTGCCGAAGGAATGGCCGGTCATCGACCTCTGAGCCGGGTGTCGACAAGATCACGGCCAGGGTTCGGCGGTTCCGGGGGCGGGTAGTGGACTCCGGCACGGGGGATCAGACGCCGCAGCTACGCTCAGTACGCTCATCGCGGTGGACCCGTCAGTACCCGGAGGTGGCCGATCGTGACCGTCCGTAGCTCCTTTGTCGTAGTGGCCAACCGACTGCCGGTCGACGAGGTGAGCACACCCGAGGGACGGCAGTGGCGGCGCAGCCCCGGCGGCCTGGTGACCGCGCTGCACCCGGTGCTCGCCGAGCACCAGGGCACCTGGGTCGGGTGGGCCGGCGGCACCGGCGCCGCGCCCGAGCCGTTCGACTTGGAGGGCATCCGGCTGCACCCGGTGCCGCTGAGCGCCGAGGAGTTGGAGCGCTACTACGAGGGCCAGTCCAACGCGACGATCTGGCCGCTCTACCACGACGCCGTCGAGACGCCCGCCTACAAGCGGCGCTGGCGCGAGGCGTACCGCTTGGTGAACGCCCGGTTCGCGGAGGCCGCGGCGGACGTGGCGGCCGAGGGCGCCACGGTCTGGGTCCAGGACTACCAGCTCCAGCTCGTCCCGGCGATGCTGCGCGAGCTGCGCCCCGACCTGAAGATCGGGTTCTTCCTGCACATCCCGTTCCCGCCGATCGAGCTGTTCATGCAGATGCCGTTCCGCGCCGAGATCCTGCGCGGCCTGCTCGGCGCCGACCTGGTCGGTTTCCAGCAGCGGCTGGCGGCGCAGAACTTCGTCCGGCTGGCCCGGCACCTGCTCGGCCTGCGCTACGAGGGGCAGATGATCCAGGTCGACGGCCGGCAGGTGAAGGCCGGCGCGTTCCCCATCTCGATCGAGACCAGGGAGATGGAACGGCTGGCCGAGGACCCGACGATCCAGGCCCGGGCCAAGCAGATCCGCGAGGAGCTGGGCAACCCCAAGACGATCATCCTGGGCGTCGACCGGCTCGACTACACCAAGGGCATCGAGCTTCGACTCAAGGCCTTCCGGGAACTCCTTGCTGACGGAAAGTTGACAGTTCCGGACGCGGTTATGGTGCAGGTCGCCACGCCCAGCCGCGAGCGCGTGGAGCACTACCAGGCACTACGGGTGAAGGTGGAACGCGAGGTTGGCCGGATCAATGGTGAATTCGGCCGGGTCGGCGTGCCGGCTGTTCATTATCTGCATCAGTCGTACAGTCGCTCCGAGTTGGCGGCGATGTACGTGGCCGCCGACGTCATGATGGTGACCCCGCTGCGAGACGGAATGAATCTGGTGGCCAAGGAGTACGTCGCATCGCGCGCCGACCAGGGCGGCGCGCTCGTGCTCAGTGAGTTCGCCGGCGCCGCCACCGAGCTGCGCCAGGCGTTCCTGTGTAATCCGCACGACCCGGACGCGGTGAAGGACGCGTTGCTCCGGGCCGTGCACGTCGAAAAGCCCGAAGCCCGCCGCCGGATGCGCGTCATGCAGCGCCATCTGCGCAGCCACGATGTCGGCCACTGGGCCAAGTCGTTCCTCAGCGAGCTCGGTGTCCCCGATACGGAGGCTGCGTGACCCCGCCCGCTGCCGCCACCTCCTCCGGTGGCGTGCTCGACCCGGAACTGCGAGCCGCGATCGGCCGCATCGCCCGGACTCCCCAACTCCTGATCGCCTGCGACTACGACGGCACACTGGCGCCGATCGTCGAGGATCCGACCAGGGCCGTACCGCTGCCCGAGTCGGTGGCCGCGATCCGCGCGCTGGCCTCGCTGCCGCAGACCAGCGTCGCGGTGGTCTCCGGGCGCGCGCTGCGCGACCTGGCCACCCTCTCCCGGCTGCCGAGTGAGGTGCACCTGGTCGGCAGCCACGGCTCCGAGTTCGACATCGGCTTCGTCGAGCGGCTCAGCCCGGAGCTGATCGCGGTCCGGCACCGGCTCCGCCAGGAGCTGCGCGAGATCGCCGCGGCCCACCCGGGGATCCGGCTGGAGCGCAAGCCGGCCAGCGTCGCCGTCCACACCCGGGGGGTCGACCCGCAGGTCGCCGCCGCCGCCGTGGACGCGGTCCGCAGCGGCCCCGCCACCTGGGACGGCGTCACCGTCACCCAGGGCAAGGAGGTCATCGAGCTGTCGGTGGTGGCCACCCACAAGGGCACCGCGGTCGACCAGCTCCGGACCCAGCTCGCGGCCGGTGCGGTGCTCTTCATCGGCGACGACGTCACCGACGAGAACGCGTTCGGCAACCTGCACGGGCCGGACGTCGGCATCAAGATCGGCCCCGGCGACACCCAGGCCGACTACCGGGTGGCCGAGCCGATCGAGGCGGCCCGCGCGCTCGGCCTGCTGCTGGAGACCCGGCGGCACTGGCTCTTCGGGGAGCGGGCGGTGCCGATCGAGCGGCACTCGATGCTCGCCAACGGGCGTACGGTCGCGCTCGTCACACCGGAAGCCAAGATCACCTGGCTGTGCCACCCGAAGCCGGACTCGGCGGCGATCTTCGCCGACCTGGTGGGTGGCAGCCCGGCCGGGCACTTCACCATCGGCCCGGAGCGCGGCGGCATCCCGCTTGGCCAGCGCTACCGCAGCAACACCATGACGGTGGAGACCCGCTGGTCCGGCCTGACCGTCACCGACTGGCTGGACCTGCCCGTCCGGGAGACGACGCCGGACGACCCGGCCGTGGTCAGCGGCGACTCGACCCTGGTCCGGGTGCTCAGCGGCACCGGGCGGGCCCGCGTCGAGTTCGCCCCGCGCCCCGAGTTCGGGCAGGTGGCGGTGCAGCTCCAGCCGCTCGACGACGGGCTGCTGGTGCTCGGCTCCAACGAGCCGGTCGCGCTGCACTCCCCCGGCGTCGAGTGGGAGGTCACCAACGACGCCGGGTACGAGACCGCGAAGGCGGTGGTGGACCTCTCCGCCGCCGGCGGGCAGGTGGTGCTGGAGCTGCGCTTCGGCACGCAGAGCCTGGAGCCGCACCGGGTGCCGGTGCACGAGCGGCAGGCCGCCGCCGAGCAGCCCTGGAAGGACTGGGTGGCCTCGCTGCGGCTGCCCACCACCGGCCGGGACCTGGTCGCCCGCAGCGCGCTGACCCTGCGCGGCCTCACCCACGAGCCGACCGGTTCGATCCTCGCCGCGGCGACCACCTCGCTCCCCGAGGAGCTGGGCGGCGTCCGCAACTGGGACTACCGCTACTGCTGGCTGCGGGACGCGGCGATGACCGCGCGGTCACTGGTCGACCTCGGCTCCACCGAGGAGGCCGAGGGGCTGCTGCGCTGGATCGACGGCGTGGTGGAGCGCACCGGCGGGCACCCGGAGCGGCTGCATCCGCTCTACACCGTCGACGGCTTCGAGTTGGGCGCCGAGGCGGTCATCGACACGCTGCCCGGCTACGCCGGCTCCCGGCCGGTGCGGGTGGGCAACCTCGCCAACCACCAGCTCCAGCTCGACGTGTTCGGCCCGGTGGCGGACCTGATCGCCGCGGTGGCCGACGCCCGGGGCTCGGTCCGCGACGACGAGTGGCGGGTGCTGGAGAACATGGTCGAGGCGGTACGCCGCCGCTGGCACGAGCCCGACCACGGCATCTGGGAGGCCCGCCTCCCACCCCGGCACCACGTGTTCTCCAAGGTCATGCTCTGGATGACCGTCGACCGGGCACTGCACGTGGTGCGGCAGCACGGCGGCCAGGACCGGCCGGAGTGGGTCGATTTGCGCGACCGGATCGGGGCCAACGTGCTGGAGCACGGCTGGCACCCGGAGGCCGAGGCGTACAGCGTCGCGTACGGGCACGACGAGATGGACGCCTCGTCGCTCTGGATCGGCCTGTCCGGGCTGCTCCCCGGCGACGACCCGCGGTTCCTCTCCACCGTGCTCAAGATCGAGGCGGACCTGCGCAGCGGCCCGGTGGTCTACCGCTACCACTGGGACGACGGCCTGCCCGGCCGGGAGGGCGGCTTCCACATCTGCACGGCGTGGCTGATCGAGGCGTACCTGCGCACCGGCCGCCGCACCGACGCCGAGGAGCTGTTCACCCAGATGATCGACACGGCCGGCCCCACCGGCCTGCTCCCCGAGCAGTACGACCCGCTGGCCGAGCGGGGCCTGGGCAACCACCCCCAGGCGTACAGCCACCTCGGCCTGATCCGCTGCGCCCTGCTCCTGGACAACATGCTCAAGCAGTAACCCGCCACACCTGACGCGGCCCGGGACCCCACGGTCCCGGGCCGCCCCACATCCCCCACCCCACCCCACCCCACCCCACCCCGTGGATCTTGCACTTACCGCCCCGACCAAACGGGCGAATCCGGGCACCCCCGGGGCATCAAGCGCAAGATCGACGGCGCGGGGCGGCGCGCGGGTAGGGGTCAGGGGGTCAGGGAGTCGTCAGGGCGTTGACGACGTCGCCGATGACCACGACGGCGGGTGGGCGGAGGTCGGCGGCGGTGACGTCGGCGGCCACTGCGCCGAGGGTCGAGCGGAGCGTGCGCTGGGTGGCGGTGGTGCCCTCCTGGATCACCGCCGCCGGGGTGGTCGGCGGTCTGCCGTGCGCGATCAGCGTCGCCGCGATCGCCGCCAGGTTCTTCAGGCCCATTAGGATCACCAGCGTGCCCCGCAGGCCGGCAAGCGACTCCCAGCTCACCAGCGAGGCCGGCGAGTCCGGCGCGACGTGCCCGGACACCACGGTGAACTCGTGCGCCACCGCCCGGTGGGTCACCGGCACCCCGGCCACCCCGGGCACCGCGATCGCGCTGGTCACCCCCGGCACCACGGTCACCGGCACCCCCGCCTCGGCGCAGGCCAGCAACTCCTCGCCGCCGCGCCCGAAGACGTACGGGTCGCCGCCCTTGAGCCGGACCACCACCCTGCCGGCCCGGGCCCGGTCCACCAGGATCCGGTTGATCTCCTCCTGGGCGCGCGACGGCCCGTACGGGATCTTCGACGCGTCGACCAGCTCGACGTCCGGCCGCAACTCGTCCAGGAGGAGGCCGGGGACGAGCCGGTCGGCGACCACCACCTCGGCCTCGGTGAGCAGCCGCCAGCCCTTCACCGTGATCAGCTCCGGATCGCCGGGCCCGGCCCCGACCAGCGCCACGCGCCCACCGCCGCCGGCGGTGTTGAGCGGGGCCCCCTCCGCTACCGAATCCGTTAACCGGGGGCCCGTCCTTGCGCTCAGGAGGGTGCGGACGGCGTCGCGGACCGCCCTCGCGCGGTGCGGGTCGCCACCGCCGAGCACGGCCACCGTCACCGGGCCGTGCCGGGTCACCGCGGGCGTCCACGCGCTGGCCGCGACCCGGTCGTCGGCCCGGACGCAGAAGATCCGCCGCTCGGCCGCGGCGGCGCTCACCGCGGCGGCGGCGGCCCGGTCGTCCACCGCGACGTGCGCCAGCCAGGCGCCGTCCAGGTCACCGACGGCGAAGCGCCGCGGCTCCCAGCGCAGCCGCCCGGCGTCGGCGTGGGCGCGCAGCGCCGGCGTCAGTTCCGGCGCGACGACCAAGACGTCCGCGCCGGCGTCGAGCAGCGCGGGCACCCGCCGGGTGGCCACCGCTCCGCCGCCCACCACGACCACGCGCCGCCCGGCCAGCCGCAACCCCAGGGGGTACGGGCTGGGCGACGCCTCCGGGGCCGGCCCGCTCACTTCTCGGCCACCCCGGCCGAGTCGAACGTGGCCACCTCGTGCAGCACCCGGACCGCGCCGGTGACGACCGGCAACGCGAGCAGCGCGCCGGTGCCCTCGCCGAGCCGCAGCCCCAGGTCGACGAGCGGTTCCAGGCCGAGGTGCCGCAGCGCCACCGTGGCGCCCGGCTCGGCGCTGCGGTGCCCGGCGACCATGGCGCCCACCGCGTCCGGCGCGAACGCGGCGGCGGCCAGCGCGGCGCTGACCGCGATCACGCCGTCCAGCAGGACCGGCACCCGACGCGCGGCGGCGCCGAGGATCAGCCCGGCCAGCGCGGCGTGCTCCAGCCCGCCGACGGTCGCGAGGACGCCGAGCGGGTCGGCCGGATCGGGGGTGTGCCGCTCCAGCGCGGCCCGCACCACGCCGACCTTGCGGGCGTACGTCTCGTCGTCCACGCCGGTGCCCCGGCCGGTCGCCGCCGCCGCGTCGACGCCGGTGAACGCGGCCACGAGCGCGGCGGCCGGCGTGGTGTTGCCGATGCCCATGTCGCCGGTGAGCAGGATGCCGGCGCCGGCGTCGACCAGTTCGCCGGCGATCCGGATGCCGGTCTCCACCGCTGCCCGGGCCTCGTCCCGGGTGAGTGCCGCGGTGACCGTCATGTCCCGGGTGCCGGCCCGCACGTTCGCCGCCACCAGACGCGGCCCGGCCGGGTCGGCGGGCGTCGCGACCAGGCTGGCGGAGAGCACCGCCGGGGCGGTGGGCGGGCCGTCCGAGGCGGCCGGGTCGGCGAGCGGGCCGTCCGAGGCGGCGGCGAGCGCGGCCGGGTCGGCGGACGGGCCGATCGGGACCGGGGTGGCGACGCCGACGTCGACCACGGTGACCGAGGCGCCGGCCTGCCGGGCGAACGCGTTGACCACCGCGCCACCGGCCAGGAAGTTGCCGATCATCTGGGCGGTGACCTCCTGCGGCCACGGGGTCACCCCCTGGGCGTGCACCCCGTGGTCACCCGCGAAGATCACCACCGCGGCCGGATCGGGCAGCGGCGGCGGACAGGTCCCGGCCAGGCCGGTGAGGCGTACCGAGAGCGGCTCCAGGGCGCCGAGCGAGCCGGCGGGCTTGGTCAGCCGGCCCTGCAGCTCGTGCGCCGCCGCCATGGCCGACTCGTCGAGCGGGCGGATCGCCGCGACGGTGGACTCCAGCATCATGCCTCCAGGATCCGTGCCAGTGTCTCGATGAACGCGTCGGTGGTGGCCCGGTCGCGTACCGCGATCCGGAGCCAGTCCGGGCCGAGCCCGGGGAACGTGTCGCCCCGGCGTACCGCCCAGCCGTGTTCGCGCAGCCGCTCCCGCAGCGCGGCGGCGCCGGGCGTGTGGATCAGGACGAAGGCGCTGGCCGGTTGCCCCGCCACGCGTACCCCGGGCAGGTCGGACAGGCGGGCCACCAGGTGCTCGCGGTCGGCGGCCAGCCCGGCGGCGATCGCGCGCTCGGCCGCGACCGCGACCGGCCCGGCGCAGGCGGTGGCGGCGGCGAGCGCCGGGGTGGAGACGGCCCAGAGCGGCTGGGCGGCGGCGAACCGGGCCAGCAGGTCGGCGGCGCCGAGCAGGTAGCCGATCCGCAGCCCGGCCAGCCCCCAGGTCTTGGTGAGGCTGCGGACCACCACGAGGCCGGGCAGGTCGCGGCGGGCGGCGAGGGATTCCGGCTCGCCGTCGACGCCGGGCGCGACGGTGGTGTCGGCGAACGCCTCGTCGACCACCAGCACCCGGCCGGGACGGGCCAGCGCGGCGATCGCGTCCGCCGGGTGCAGCACCGAGGTCGGGTTGGTGGGGTTGCCGACCATGACCAGGTCGGCGTCGGCGGGCACCCGGGCCGGGTCGAGCCGGAAGCCGCCGGTCGGGTCGAGCAGGACCCGGTCCACCCGGTGGCCGGCGGCCCGCAGCGCGGCCTCCGGCTCGGTGAACTGCGGGTGCACCACCACCGGGTGGCGGGCGTCGCGCAGCGCGCGGGCGATCAGCACGAAGCCTTCGGCGGCGCCGGCGGTGAGGAGTACCTCGTCCGGGGGTCGCCCGTGCCGGTGACCGACGGCGGCGCGGGCGGGGGCCGGGTCCGGGTACGCGGCCAGCTCACCCAGCGCGGCGGTGACCGGGTCGGCCAGCCAGTCGGGCATCGGGGCGCGGCGCACGTTGACCGCCAGGTCCACCAGGCCGGGCGTGGCCTCGGCGTCCCCGTGGTGGGCCAGGTCGGGTTCGACGGGCGCGGCGGCGGGCGGAGGTGCGGGCATGACCGCGATCCTGCCGGGAAGCCGCGTCCCGGGACAGCGCATCCCGGCGTGGGTCGCGTCACGGCTCGCCCGTTTATGAATTCTTCTCATTTCCGAATCGGAAATGTCATAGCTTGACCCCGTGAGCAACCGACCCCTTGCGTCCGCCGGTCGTGCCGTGCCCCTTCTCCGTGCCGGGCTGATCGCCGGCATCGTCGTCGCCGCCGCGTTGTACCCGATGGCCGCCGTCACCGGCATCGGCGCGAAGGCCACCGCGCACGCCGTGGAGCAGAAGACGAACATCCTCAAGACCGCGCTGCCGGCCGAGACCTCGTACGTCTACGCGCCCGACGGCAAGACCGTGCTGACCATGTTCTACGAGGAGTACCGGCAGTACACCAAGATCGAGAACATGTCGCCGAACATCCAGCAGGCGATCGTCGCCGCCGAGGACAACCGCTTCTACCAGCACCACGGCGTCGACCCGAAGGGCGTGGCGCGCGCCTTCGTCTCCAACGCCCGCTCCGGCGGCGTCTCCCAGGGCGCCTCGACGCTCACCATGCAGTACGTCCGGATGGCGCTGCGGGACAGCGCGAGCACGCCGAAGGAGGTCCAGGAGGCCACCCAGCAGACCAGCCTGCGCAAGGTCAAGGAGATGCGCATGGCGCTCGACATCGAGAAGCACCTGAGCAAGGAGCAGATCCTCGAGCGCTACCTCAACTCGGCCTACTTCGGCCACCGGGCGTACGGCATCTACGCCGCCTCGCAGATCTTCTTCTCCAAGACGCCGGCCACGCTCAGCCCGGTCGAGGCGGCCACGCTGGCCGGGCTGGTGAAGTCCCCCTCCGAGTACGACCCGATCACCTCCGACCAGAAGGACGCCACCGGCCGACGCAACTACGTGCTGGACAACATGGCCCGCCTCGGCTACCTGTCGCCGGACGCCGCCGCGGCGGCCAAGGCCCAGCCGATCACGCTGAAGCTGACCGACCCGCCGAACGACTGCGCCGCGATCGACGGCGCGCACCGGAGCTGGGGCTTCTACTGCGACTACCTCAAGAACTGGTGGAGCGCGCAGCCCGCGTTCGGCGAGAACCGCCTGGAACGGATGGACAAGCTGCGCCGGGGCGGCTACCGGATCGTGCTCGCGCTCGACCCGAAGACGCAGGCGGCGGCCGAGAAGAACGTCGGCGCCAAGGACAACACCGGCAGCCCGTTCGCCAACGGCATCGTGGTCGCCGAACCCGGCACCGGACGGATCAAGGCGATGGCGGTGAACCGGAACTACTCGCTCGACCTGGCCGAGAACCCGAGCAGCTCGAACCCGGAGGCCGGCCCGAAGGTCAAGGCGAACTACCCGAACACGGTGGCGCCGCTGCTCGGCGGCGGAACGCTCCCCGGCTACCAGGCCGGCTCCACGTTCAAGATGTTCCCGATGCTCGCCGCGCTCAACGCCGGGATGCCGCTGTCCACCGCGTACGACTCGCCCTACCGGTACCAGTCGGCGATCTACGACGGCTGGGCGCCGTCCAACGCCAGCGGCGCGATGACCGGCCGGCAGACCATGTGGTCCGGCTTCGGCAAGTCGGTGAACACCTACTTCGTGCAGTTGGAGGAGAAGGTCGGCGCGGACGCCGGGGTGCGCCTGGCCGAACAGCTCGGGCTGCGCTGGCGTACCGACGTCGACAAGGAGCAGGCGTCACCGGCCAAGGCGAAGAAGTGGGGCGCGTTCACGCTCGGCGTCTCCGACGCCACCCCGCTGGAGATGGCGAACGCGTACGCGGCCGTCGCCGCCGACGGACGCTACTGCGAGGCGATCCCGGTCAACGCGATCATGAACCGGGACGGCACGCCGGCCACCTGGTCCACGCCGGGCGGGGTGCAGCGGGAGGTGGCCAAGCCCCGGTGCCGCCAGGTGGTCAACGCGGACGCGGCCCGGGCCGCCACCGACGCGGCCCGCTGCCCGACCGGCGACACCCCGGCCAAGGGGACCTGCGGCGGCTGGTCGACGGCGGACAGCGTACGGAAGACGGTCGGCCGGCCGGTCGCCGGCAAGACGGGCACCACGGACAGCACCCGGTCGGCGTGGTTCGTCGGCTACACCCCGGAGCTGGCCGCGGCGAGCTTCATCGCCGATCCGGACAACCCGTTCAACGCGGTGGGTGACGGGCAGTCCCAGATCCCGGTGAACGCGGTCGCCGAGACGCTGCGCGACGCCCTGAAGGGCCAACCGACGCGCCAGTTCACCCCGCCCTCCGACCAGATCGTCGGTTGACCCCCACCCCACCCCACCCACCCCACCCACCCCACCCGCCCCACCGACCGCCCGGGGGTGCGCCCGGGTCAGTTGATCAAGGAGTTTGCGTCCGGGATCGCCCGACCCCCGACGCGAACTCCTTGATCGACATCGGGCGAGGGCCGGGCGGACCGGGGGCCGGGGTCAGTGGAGGTCGGCGGCTACGAAGGACCACAGTTCCAGGTCGACGCGGGCGCCCCGGACGAAACCCGCGTTGCGGAGCAGGCCCTCGTAGCTGAAGCCGGCCTTCTCGGCGACCCGCCGGGAGGCGACGTTGCCCGGCGCCACCCGCAGCTCCACCCGCTGGAAGCCGTGCTCCAGGATCAACGCGATCGCCACCGCGTCCACCGCCTCCACCGCCAGGCCGAAGCCTCGGGCGTGCGGCGCGAGCGCGTACGACACCTCGGTGAGCCGGGCGCCCCAGTCGGTGCGCCGGGTCCAGAGGCAGCCGACCACCCGCTGGTCCTCCCGCCGCACCACCGCCAGGTGGTCACCGTCGCCGCTGTCCCGCCGCTGCCGGGCCAGCTCGGTGCACCAGGCCCGCCCGTCGATCTGCCCGGCCGCCTCGGCCAGCGGCAGCCAACGCTGGGTCTGCCGGTCGGCGAACACCTCGTCCACCGCCTCCGCGTCCGCCGCGACCAGCCGGCGCACCTCGATCCGCGGGGTGGAGACGGTCAGCGCCGGGAACCGGCGTACCGCCACCTGACCGATCACGCCGGAGCCGCCACGGACGCTCGGGCGGCGGCCACCAGCCGCTCGGCGACACCGGGAAGCGCGGCCCAGTGCGGCACGAGCTGCGAGGCGTGCACCCCGTGGCGGACGAAGCCCTCCGGCGTGCCCCCGCCCCACTGCCAGGCCGGCCGGTCACCGGCCCGCGGGGTGAGCACCGCCGCGTGCTGCTTGTGCCCGGTCACCGTCACGCCGGCCGGGGCCACCACGCTGCCGGTGACCGCGGTGGCCTCCCGGTAGCCGACCACCAGGCCGTCCCGGACCGTGCCGACCGCGTCGAGCACCCCGCACATGGGCAGACCGTCCAGCTCACGGGCCAGCCAGAGCAGGCCGGCCCCCTCGGCGACCACCGGCCGTCCGGAGCGGGCCAGCTCCGCCACCGCGATGCAGAGCCGCCGATTGGCGGAGAGCTGCTCCGCGTACGTCTCCGGGAGCGCGCCGCCGACGACAAGCGCGCGGGTCCCGGCGGGCAGCGCCTCGTCGCGCAGCGGATCGAGCGTGACCACCTCGGCGCCGGCGGCGCGCAGCAGCTCGACGGCCTCCGGATGGCTGTAGCTGCCGGCCGGGCCGCCGGCCAGCGCGACCACCGGCCGCTCCGCGGCGTCCGACGGCCCGTCCGACGGCCCGTCCGCCGGGTCGGGCGACCAGGGCTCGACGGTGAGCGCGGGGGCGGAGCGGGCCAGCGTGAGCAGCCGGTCGAGGTCGACGGTGGCGGCCACCGCCTCGCCGAGCCGGCGCACCCCGCGCTCGGCCTCGGCGTCGCCGCGCACCACCGGCGCGGCGCCGTGCCGGCGGGCGGGCAGCACCGGGGGCAGCTCGTGCCGGCGCAGCGCGCCGTAGACCGGCACCCCGACGTCGTCGAGCGCCTCCCGCAGCAGCGTCTCGTGCCGGGGCGAGGCCACCCGGTTGAGGATCACGCCGCCCAACCAGAGCTGCTCGTCGTACGCCCGGAAGCCGTGCACCAGCGCGGCCACCGACTGGCCCATCGCGGCCACGTCCACCACCAGCACCACCGGGCTGCGCAGCGCGGTGGCGACCGCGGCGGTGGACTCGCTCTCCGGCCGGCCGGCGACCGAGTCGTACAGCCCCATGGTGCCCTGCACCAGCGCGAGCCCGGCCCCGGCCGCCCCGTGCGCGAAGAGCGGGCCGACCCGCTCCGGGCCGACCAGCCGCGGGTCCAGCGTGCGCCCCGGCCGGCCGGCGGCCAGCCCGAGGTACGCCGCGTCCACCTGGTCCGGGCCGACCTTGAACCCGGCCACCGCAAGCCCCCGGTCGGCGAGGGCCGCGAGCAGGCCGAGGGAGAGGGCACCGGTGCCGTGCCCCGAGGAGGGCGCGCTCAGCACGACCCGCGGCACGTCGGTCATTCTCGACTCCTGGATCCTCCGGGTGATTTCCGCCCGCGTGACCATACCCGTCCGGTCCGCTCCACGACGGCCGCCCGCCGCCCCGATCACCGCCGGCAACCGCGAGTGGCCCCGCTCATACGGGTAGCCTTGACCACCGTGTACCGGTTCCTGCTGACCCCGCGCTGGCTGGGCTACCTGGCGCTGACCCTGGTGGCCGCCGCGGTGATGGTGTTCCTGGGCAACTGGCAGCTGGACCGCTACCACGGGCGGACCGCCGTCAACGAGCGGATCGACGCCGGCGCCACCATGACGCCCGCACCGCTGCGGAACGCGCTGCCCGCGCCGACCGGCGGCCCGGGGAACGTGGGCCCGGCCCCGGCGGAGCGCCTCACCTGGAGCCGGGTCACCGCCACCGGCCGCTACGACAACGCCAACGTCGTCCTGATCCGCGGCCGGACCGTCGACAACACGGTCGGCTTCGAGGTGCTCACCCCGCTGGTGCTCGCCGACGGCACCGCGGTGCTCGTCGACCGCGGCTGGATCCCGCCCGTCCCGGGCGCCGGCGCGACCGTCCAGCCCTCGGTGCCGGCGGCGCCGGCCGGCGAGGTGACCGTCACCGGCCGGGTGGTCGGCAGCGAGAGCGGCGGCGGTGGGGTGGCCCGCCGCGACGGCAAGCTGGAGGCCCGCCGCATCGACATCTCCCGCCTGGCGAAGCAACTGCCCTACCCGGTCACCGGCGGTTACGTGCTGCTGGACGGCCAGACGCCGGCCGCCGACCCGGCGTTCCAGGCGGTGCCGATCGGGCACACCAACAACTGGCAGAACTTCGGCTACGTGTGGCAGTGGTGGATCTTCGCGGTGATGAGCCTGGTCGGCTACGGCTGGGTGGCGCGCCGGGAGGCCCGCCGGCGGGCCGGCCTGGACGGCCCGCGTGTGCCGGTGGACCGGGCCGCCGAACCGGCAGCCGCCGGACCCGCCGCCCCCTGAGCCCGGGCCGGCCGGCTCAGCCGGTGACCCGGCCGGCGTGGATCGCCCGGACCGCGTCGATCGTGTCCGCCTCGGCGGCGGTCTTGTCGTCCCGGTAGCGCACCACGCGGGCGAAGCGCAGCGCCATCCCGCCCGGGTAGCGGCTGCTGGTCTGCACCCCGTCGAAGGCGATCTCGACCACCTGCTCCGGCCGCACCCGGACCACCCAGTCGCCCTTCTCCACGGCCAACGCCAGGAACCGCTCGGTCTGCCAGCGCAGCAGCTCGTCGGTCAGCCCCTTGAACGTCTTGCCGAGCATGACGAACTCACCGGTGCCCGGGTCGCGGGCGCCGAGGTGCAGGTTGGACAACCAGCCCTGGCGCCGGCCGCTGCCCCACTCCACCGCCAGCACCACCAGGTCGAGCGTGTGCCGGGGCTTGACCTTGACCCAGGCCGCGCCGCGCCGCCCGGCGTCGTAGGGCGCGGCCGGGTCCTTGACCACCACCCCCTCCTGGCCGGCGTCGACCGCCGCGGCGAACGCCGCCGCGGCCTGCGCCGCGTCGTCCACCTCCACCCGGCCGACCAGCAACGCCGGGTCGACCGCGCGGGCCAGCGTCGCCCACCGCTCCCGCCCGGGCAGGTCGATCAGGTCGGCGCCGTCGAGGTGCAGCAGATCGAAGAAGTACGGCGTGAGCACCGGCTCGCCGGCACGCTCGGCGGCGGCGAGCACGGCCGGCGCGACCGGGGTGCGGCCGGTGGTGCTGGGCGTGGTGCGCCGGGCCGCGTGGCTCGACGTCTGCTGGAACGGCAGCGGTCGGCCGGCCGCGTCCAGCCCGATCGCCTCGCCGTCGAGCACCAACTCCCGGGCGGGCAGCGCGCGGACGGCGGCCACCACCTCGGGCAGCCGGCCGGTGATCTCGTCGAGGCTGCGGGTGAACACCGCGATGTCCTGCCCGGAGCGGTGCACCTGGATGCGGATGCCGTCGAGCTTGACGTCGACCACCGCCGGCGTGCCGGTGGCGGTGAGCGCCTCGTCGACCGAGGGCGCGCTCTGGGCCAGCATCGGGGCGAGCGGGCGACCCACCTGGAGCCCGAACCCGGCCAGCGCGGCGGCGCCGCCGGTGAGCGCCGCGACCGCCACCGCCCGCAGGTCGCCGGCGAGCAGCAGGGCCCGGCGGACGACAGTGACCGGCACCTCGGCGGCCCGGGCCACCGCCTCGGCGAGCAGGCCGGCCTGGGCGCCCTGACGCAGCTCCCCCCGGAACAGCCCGACCAGCAGGCGTTGCTCGTCGGCGGTCGCGGCGGCGAAGAGCCGGCCGACCAGCTCCCGCCGCCGGGCCTGCGAGCCGGTGCCGCCGACCCGGGAGATCTCCTCGATCGCCGCGTCGACGCCGGACACGGTCAGCGTCGGCGCGGCGGCCGGTGGCGGCAGGTCACGCAGCCCCGCCCAACCGACGCCGGTCTGCCGTTGGCGCAGCTCACCGGCGAGATAGCCGGCACCGGCCGCGATCTCGGCCGGGTCGAGCCCGCGCAGCGCGGCGGCCAGCAGCTCCACCTTGGCCCGCCGACCACCGGTGGCACCGACCGCGGCCGAGGTGGCCGCCAGCTCCGCGAAACGCACGCCCACATCCTGCCAGTCACCTGCGACAGCGGGGCGCTTCCGGCGGCCCGGCCCACCGCATCGGGTGCGCCGGGCCGGCCGGATCGCCCCGCCGAGCCGGACGCGCGGTCAGCCGGATCGCCCGGATCGCGCGGCCGGCCGGATCGCGCCATACGGGCGGATCGCGCGGCCGGTCGGGAGGGTCAGGCCGGGACCGGCTCCTCCACGCGCAGGCCGCGCCCGCGCACGCCCTCAGCGACCCGGGTGAGCAGCGCGTCGAGCGTGACCAGCGTGGCGGAGAGCTCACCGAGTTGTTCCTTGAGCGTGGCCTCGGGCCACGCGGAGACGTCGACGTCCCCCAGAGCACGGACGGCGGCCTGGAGCCGCGCCATCTCTTCGTTCGTACGCATGTTCGAAAGGCTATAACACCCAGCCCGCCGACACACCGCAAACTCCGACATCCATCCCGAAGTTACGGTTTCGACACCGTGCGCGGCGCGACCTGGCGATGAGGTTGGTCGGAGGTGATATACCACAGAGGCATAATTATGACCGTCAGGCATAACGCTTCCGACCGAGTAGCCTCGCCCTCTCATCACCCACCGTGACGGGGCCCGGCGCCGTGACGCAGTCGGGCACCGTGACCGAGGGGCACCGAGACCGAGCCGGGCACCCGACGGCGCCGGCCGCCCCGACGACACCGGCCACCGTGCCGACACCGGCCACCGTGCCGACACCGGCCACCGTGACGACGCCCGCCGGTCAGGCGCGGCCCGCCTCGGCCACCTTGGCCAGCAGCAGCGCCTCGGCCAGGCAGACGCGGGCGAACTCGCCCAGGTGCAGGCTCTCGTTCGGGCCGTGCGCCCGGGCGTGCGGGTCCTCCACGCCGGTCACCAGGATCGCCGCCCGCGGGAACATCTCCTGGAACGTGGCGATGAACGGGATCGAGCCACCCACCCCGATGTCGACCGGGTCGGTGCCGTCCCAGGCGCCCCGGAACGCGGCCCGCGCCGCGTCGAACATCGGCCCGCTGGCGTCGATCACGCAGGGCGCGCCGTCGTGCTCGAACGTCACCGTCACCTGCGCGCCCCACGGCGCGTTCCGCTCCAGATGCGCGGTCAGCGCGGCGTACGCCTTCTTCGGGTCGTCGCCCGGCGCCAGCCGTACGCTCAGCTTCGCCTTCGCGGCCGGGACCAGCGCGTTCGGCGCCTCGCCGGTGGCCGGCGCGTCGATGCCGAGGATCGCGAGCGCCGGCTTGGTCCAGAGCCGGTCGGTGATCCGGCCGGTGCCGAACAACCGCGCGCCGTCGACCAGGCCGACCTCCGCGCGGAACCGGTCCTCCGGGTAGTCGACGACGGCGCCCTCGCGGCCCGTCAGGCCGTCCACCGCGACGTCGCCGGCGTCGTCGTGCAGCGTGCCGAGCAACTTCACCAGCGCGGTCAGCGCGTCCGGCACGGCGCCCCCGAACATGCCGCTGTGCACCGCGTGGTCGAGCGTGCGCACCTCCACGAAGCAGTTCACGATGCCGCGCAGCGAGGTGGTCAGCGCCGGCACACCGACGTCCCAGTTGGTGGAGTCGGCGATCACGATGACGTCCGAGGCGAGGTCGTCCCGGTGCTCGGCGAGCAGCCGCTCCAGCGAGTCCGAGCCGTACTCCTCCTCGCCCTCGACGAACAGCACCACGCCCACCGGGAGCCGGTCGCCGAACGCGCGCAGCGCGGCCACGTGCGCCATGATGCCGGCCTTGTCGTCGGCGGCGCCCCGCCCGTAGAGGCGGCCATCGCGCTCCACCGGCTCGAACGGGTCGGACTCCCACAGCGACAGGTCCCCGACCGGCTGCACGTCGTGGTGGGCGTAGAGCAGCACGGTGGGCGCGCCGGACGGGGCCGCCTTCGTCCCGATCACCGCCGGCTGGCCGCCGGAGCGGACGATCCGGGTGTCGAGGCCACAGCCGCGCAGCAGTTCCGCCACCGCCTCGGCGGAGCGCTCCACGTGCGAGTGGTCGAAGCCCTCGAAGGCGATGCCCGGAATGCGGACGAGTCGTTCCAGGTCGGCGCGGACACCTGGCAGTTCCCGCTCGACGGCGGCCCGCACGTCGGACTCGGAGATGATCGGAGTGGTCATGACCGGAATCGTATGCCGGCCTTACCCGGCCACGCCCTCCCAGCCCGGTCGCCGGCCGAAGCGCACGTAGTAGTGGTCCGCGTCGTGCGGCAGGTCGGGCGCACCGTTCACCACCAGGTCCACCGCCGCCGCGGTGCCGTCCGCGGTGAAGTGCGCCCGCTCCCCGGCGTGCCAGCGACGCAGCTCCGGCAGCACCCGGACCCCGTCGCGGGCCAGCGCCCGGGCCAACCGCAGCTCGGCCGGCGCGGTCACCAGCACCGACAGCGTCAACTCGGGGCGCACCGCGGCACGCGCCGCGCTCACCCCCTCGACGATCAGCACCGGCCCGGCCGGCACCGGCACCACCCGGTCCAGGAAGCGACGGCGGACCCAGCTGTACCGGCGGTGGCCGCCCGCCCGCCCGGCCCGTACCGGGCCGAGCACCCACTCCTCCAGGCGGGTCCAGAACGTGAGCTGGTCGTCCCAGCCGTCGAGCAGGTCGTCGGTGCGGACCAGCGGCGGCCGGACGCCGCCCGGAACCGCCGCGAACGCGTCCGCGAGGCGCGTCGCGAACACGCTCTTGCCCGCGCCGCTCGGCCCGTCGACCGCCACCAGCCGGGTACGCCCCAACCGCGCCGGCCCGGCCAGCACCCGGCGGGCCAACCCGGCGTACGCCTCGACCACCTCGACGTTCACCCGACCGACGCTAACGTTCCCCCGTCCGCTGGATCCTGCGACCCGGCGGGCCGTTTCACCGGGCGGCGCGGCGGCCCGGTGGGCATGATCTGGGGGTGCTCCATGACGTGATGTGTCCGGGCGTCGACGCCCTCCTGGAACAGGCCCGCGCCGGCCTCCGCCGGCTCACCCCGCACGAGACCGTCGAGGCGGTCCGCAACGGGGCGCTGCTGATCGACACCCGCACCGAGACGCAACGCCGTGAGGAGGGCGAGCTGCCCGGCGCGATCGTCATCGACCGCACGGTGCTGGAATGGCGGCTCGACCCGGCCAGCGCGTGGCGCATCCCGGAGGCCACCGGGTACGACCGCGAGATCGTGGTCGTGTGCCGCCAGGGCTACAGCTCCAGCCTGGCCGCCGCCAGCCTCCAGACGCTCGGGCTGCGTCAGGCGACCGACATGATCGGCGGCGTGCAGGGCTGGCGGGAGGCCGGGCTGCCGATGTCCGACCGCCCGGCCGACGTACGCGTCTGAGCCACCCGCCGCCCGTTCGCGGCGGCCGGCTGCCGTCGTGGTCGCCCGTTCGCGGCGGCCGGCTGCCGTCGTGGCCCGTTCGCGGCGGCCGGTGCCCGGCGGCCCGACGCGCCGGTTCAGTCGGGTGCGCCGGGTGGCACGAACGGCAGGCCCGGCGGCGGGCCGGACTCGATCAGTCGCCACAGCGCGCCGGTGTCCAGGTGCTCCTCCACCAGGTCGCCGAGCAGATCCAGGGTCCGTTCCCGGGCCGCCGCGAACGACGTGTCCGGGGCGACCTTGAAGCCGGTCCGGCCGGCCACGCCGGCGACCTCGGCGAGGAACCGGCGACGGAACGCGTCGGACTCGAACGCGCCGTGCCAGTGCGTGCCGTACACCGCGCCGAGCCGGGCGCCCTCGCCGGTGCCATCGGCGTAGCGCAGCAGCGGCGGCAGGCCCGGGTCGGCGGCGGAGACCCGACCGTGGTGGATCTCGTACCCATCCACCGGCACGTCCGTGTCGCCGGCCGCCGTGCCCTCGGCCCGACGGACCGTCTTGCGCCTGTCGAACGTCACCTCGACCGGCAGCAGGCCGAGGCCGGGAACGCTGCCCCGACGGCTCTCCACCGGGTCGTGGATCGCCCGGCCGAGCATCTGGAACCCGCCGCAGATGCCGAGCAGCGGACGGCCGGCGGCGGCGTGCCCGAGGACCGCGTCGGCCAGGCCGGTCTCCCGCAGCCAGGCCAGGTCGGCGACTGTCGACTTCGAACCGGGCAGCACCACCAGGTCCGCGGCGGCCAGCTCGGCCGGTTCGACGGTCAACCGCACCCGGACCCCGGGTTCGGTGGCGAGCGCCTCCACGTCGGTGGCGTTGCTGACCCGGGGCAGCCGGACCACTGCCACGTCGAGCCACTCGGTGCCGCGCGGCGCCGCCGGCCGTCCGAGCACCCGCCCGTACGCGAGCGAGTCCTCCGCGTCCAGCCACAGGTCCAGCGCCCAGGGCAGCACCCCGTACGTGGGACGGCCGGTGACCCGGTGCAGCATGTCCAGCCCGGGGCGGAGCAGCCCGAGATCGCCCCGGAACTTGTTGATCACGAAACCGGCGACGAGCGCCTGGTCGGCGGCGTCGAGCAGCGCCACGGTGCCGAACATCGAGGCGAACACGCCGCCCCGGTCGATGTCGCCCACCACGATCGCCGGCAGGCCGGCCTGCCGGGCCAGCCCCATGTTGACGTAGTCGCCGGCCCGCAGGTTGATCTCCGCCGGGCTGCCCGCGCCCTCGCAGATCACCACGTCGTACTCGGCGCGCAGCTCAGCCAGCGCCGCGTACGCGGTGGCGGCGAGCCGAGGGCGCAACGCGTGGTAGTTGCCGGCGGTGACCGTGTCGACCGCCTCCCCGAGCAGCACCACCTGGCTGGCCAGGTCGCTGCCCGGCTTGAGCAGCACCGGGTTGAAGCGCAGGTCGGGAGCGAGCCCGGCGGCGGCGGCCTGCATCGCCTGCGCCCGGCCCAGCTCGCCGCCCCGACCGTCCGGGCCGACCACCACCGCCGAGTTGTTGGACATGTTCTGCGCCTTGAACGGGGCGACCCGGACGTCCCGGCGGCGCAGCCAGCGACAGATGCCGGCGGTGAGCACGCTCTTGCCGGCGTCGGAGGTGGTGCCGGCGACCAGCAGCCCGCCGCTCACCGCCCGCTCCCCCGGTCGGCGACCGATCCCGCCGACGAAGCCCCGGCCACCGCCCGGCAACCGGCCACCGCCCGGCAACCGGCCACCGCCCGGCAACCGGCCACCGCCCGGCAACCGGCGACCGCCGAACAGCCGGCCACCGTGCGCAGCGCGGCCCGGCCGGCGGCGCCGGCCAGCCGGCCCACCGTCAGCGGGTAGAGCGCGGCCAGGCCCAGTGCGGCCAACCCCACCGCGTCCGACACCCGGGCGGCCCGCTTCAGGTGCCGCGCCTCGGGTCGAGGCCCGTCACCGAGGAACGGCCGCGTCTCCGAGCGACCGAAGTACACGTTGCGCCCGCCCAGCCGGACGCCGAGCGCGCCGGCCATCGCCGCCTCGCACTGCCCGGCGTTCGGGCTCGGATGGTCGGCCCGGTCCCGTCGCCACACGTGCCACGCGGCGGCGCGGTTCCCGTGCGCCACCGGCGCGACGGCCACGGTGAGCAGCCCGGTCAGCCGGGACGGCACCAGGTTGAGCAGATCGTCCAGCCGGGCGGCCGGGGTGCCGAAGCGGGCGTACCGGGGCGAGCGGTGGCCGACCATGGCGTCGAGCGTGTTCGCCGCCCGGTAGCCGAGCAGGCCGGGAAGCCCCGCGACCGCGCCCCAGACCAGCGGCGCGACCACCGCGTCGGAGGTGTTCTCGGCGACCGACTCGACGGTGGCCCGGGCCAGCTCCGGTTCGTCGAGCGTCGACGGGTCCCGTCCGCAGAGATGACCGAGGCGGCCCCGTGCGGCGGGCAGGTCGGCCCGGCGCAGCGCCCGTGCCATCACCCGGGACTCGTGCCGCAGCGTCCGCCCGCCGAGCACCGTCCAGGTGCCGGCGGCGACCAGTACGGCCCGTGCCACCGGATGCCGTCGGGTGACGCGCTCGGCGGCGGCCCCGAGCAGCACCGGCGCGCCGACCGCGAGCGCGGTGAACACCACGCCGGCCGCGCGGTCCGGGCGGTAGACCCGCCGCTCCAGCGCCCCGGCGGCGTGGCCGAAGCCGGCCACCGGATGCCACCGGCGCGGGTCGCCGAGCAGCGCGTCGAGCACGTAGCCCGCCACCAGCCCGGTCGCGTTCGCCATCGCGGTCGCCTGCCGCACCCGTCACCACCTCCGGCCGGCCAGCCTAGCCGTACCGGCGGTCCGGAGCGGGCCGTGCCGCGGGGTGGCAGCGCCGACGCCGCCACCCCGCACCCCCGTTGCCCGGCCGATCACTCAGGTAAGGCACCGGCGTACGCCACCGACCGCTCAGGCAGGCACCGGCGTACGCCACCGACCGCTCAGGCAGGCACCGGCGTACGCCGCCAGCCGCACCGGCGGGCACCCGCGTACACCGCCGGTTGCTCAGGCAGGCACCGGCGTGCGTCGCCGGCCGCGACGGCCCGAGGCAGCCCCGCCGCCGGAGGCCGCACCGGCCGATCCCGCACCGCCCGACCCGTCCTCGGTCGGCAGCTCGGCCTCGGTCGGCAGCTCGATCTCGGCCAACTCGTCGTCCTCGGCCGGGGCCGGCCCGTCCCCCTCCTCGGCGGCCAGTTCGTCGTCCTCGCCCATCTCCGGTCCACCGAGCCGGGTGTCCCGGCCGGCGCTCGGGTCGCCGCCCGAGAGCGTCCCGCCGCCGGTCCCCGCACCGGCGGGCCGGTCGTCGAACGGGTCGAGCTCGATCACCCGGTCCAGCGTGCCGGTGAGGCCGACCCGTGCCGGCGCGAACTCCGACGGCGGAAAGTCGTCGTCGAGCGGCCGGTCGTCGAACCTGGCCGGCACCTGCTCGTCGGGCACCGGCTCGGTCGCCTCGCCGTGCACCCGCTGCTCCGCCTCGGCGTCCTCGACCGAGCTGGTGGCCGCGCGCGGCTGGTTGCGCAGGAAGCGCGACCGGCCCCGGGACAGGTCGTGCCCGACCGCGACCGCCTCCAGCTCGTAGAGCGTGCGGTGGTTACCGGCCTCGTCGGTCCAGTCCCGGGTGTAGAGGCGGCCGGCGACGATCACCGGATCACCCACCGCCACCGATGCGGCCACGCCCTCGGCCAGGCGTCGCCAGCAGTTGACGCGGACCCGCAGGCTGTTGCCGTCGACCCAGCGACCGCTGTCCCGGTCGAGCCGGCGGGCGGTCGAGGCGACCTTGAAGTTGGCCACCAGCGTTGCGCTCTGCGTGGTCCGCCGCCACTCCGGCGCGGTCAAAACGTTACCGACGATCGTTACGTGGGTGTCGAACATCGCCCCTCCCAGGGATCGGCTTGTCCGGGAGAGCGTGGGCCGGGACGACCCGCCCGGACCACCCGCCGGCTCCCGCCTGTGGATGACGGACCGCCTTGTGGACAACCCCCTGATCAAGGTCCCGATCTGCTAGGCCGATGGCCCCTACGGCGTCGACCTGCGGGGACACATGATCGGAAAGTGACCGGCGCGGGGCGTTCCGGAAACCCGCCGGCTGGGTAAGTAATGATCAACCGAGAGAAAGGGAGCGCCGATGCTTCTCCGAGACGTCCGCGAGGCAGCGCGATGAGCGCCGTGGCGAACCCCGCGACCGTGGCCGAGTGCCTGCGGGTCGGCGCCGGGTTCTCCCAGGGTGACCGCAACTGGATCGCCGAGCAGTTCGGGACGCTTGACGCCCGACTCGCCAGCTTCCACGCCGACGCCACCGAGCTGGAGGTGTCGGTCAAGGACCGCGAGGCCCGGGGCCAGAAGGTGACGCTGGAGTGCTGGGTCGCCGGCCGGCAGAAGATCGTGACCACCTCGACGGAGGAGGACCTGCACGCCGCGCTCAACGACGTCCGGGACGATCTACGCCGCAAGCTCAACGACGCGAAGACCCGGCAGGAGCCGCGCAGCAACAAGCACCTGCGCCCGACGGAGCAGCCCGCGGCCGTCCCGCTCCAGGTGGGCGAGCGCGAGGACGCCGAAACCGCCTGATTCCGGTACGCCCGCCCGCACGGTGCCGGCGGGCGGGCCACCACCGTTTCCGGTTAGGCGGGGGCCCCGCTTAACAGGTCGTTGTTAAGCGGGCCCCCGCCTCTACCAAGTGCGTTAAGCGGGGCCCCCTCCTTACACCCCTACCGCCGGGTAGCTCGGCGGCGTACCGTCGCGGTCGTGGAACCGGACGTGCTGGGGGCGCCCTACGAGCGGCGCACCATCGAGTTGGGCACCGACGACGAGGGGCCGGTGGTCGCGACCCTGGTCCGCCGGCGGGCCGACCGGCCGACCGGCCGCGCCGTGCTCTACGTGCACGGCTTCGTCGACTACTTCTTCCAGACCCACGTGGCCGACTTCTTCGCCGAGCGCGGCTGGGACTTCTACGCCCTCGACCTGCGGAAGTACGGCCGCAGCCTGCTGCCGCACCAGACCCCGAACTTCTGCCGCGACCTGAGCGACTACTTCCCCGAGCTGGACGCCGCCGCGGAGATCATCCGCACCGAGGAGGGGCACGAGACCCTGCTCGCCATGGGCCACTCCACCGGCGGGCTGATCATCTCGCTCTGGGCGGACGCCCGCCGCGACGCCGGCCTGGTCGACGGCATCGTGCTGAACAGTCCCTTCTTCGACATCAACGCCCCCTGGGTGGTCCGTCGACCCCTCGCCGCCGCCGTCTCCCGCCTGGGCCGTCGGGCGCCGCAGCGCATCCTGCCGTTCGGGCTCGGCACCGTGTACGGCGAGAGCCTGCACGCCGACCACCGTGGCGAGTGGCGCTACGACCTGGAGTGGAAGCCGCTCGCCGGGTTCCCGGTCCGGGCCGGCTGGCTCAACGCGATCCGCACCGGCCAGCGTCGGCTGCGCGCCGGCCTGGACATTCCGGTGCCGGTGCTGCTGGCCTGCTCCACCCGCACCTTCCGGGGCACCAAGTGGCACGACAGCGCCACCGGGGCCGACGCGGTGCTCGACGTGGAGCACATGGTCCGCTGGGCGCCCCGGCTCGGCCGGCACGTCACCCTGGCCCGCTTCGACGGCGGTTTGCACGACCTCACGCTGTCCAGTCCCGCCGTACGCGAAAAGGTCTTCGCGGAGGTCGGGCGCTGGGCGGAGGGCTTCCTCCGGGTGGGCCCGACCGAGCCGGAGGCCGCGCCGCCGGCCCCGCGCCGGCCGGCCGACGAACCGGCCGGCGCCACCGCCGAGGGCTGAGCCGGCGGCCGACCCGACGATCCCGTCGCCGGCTCGGCGCGGGCCCCGGCCGTGCCGGTCAGCCGTCGACGACCTCGACGAGCGCGGACCGGATCCGGTCGAACGTGGCGACCGGGTGCCCACCGTCGCGGAACGGCAGCAGCACACCCAGACAGTGCGGCACCGGCCCGCCGTCCGGCCCGGCCTCGACCGCGAAGACGGGCGCGCCCACGTACCCGGCCGGCAGCTCGGTGGTCACCCGCACCGAGTCGTCGTGCCGGGCGACCCGCTCGGCCACCGCCTCCAGCGGCCGTGACCCGTCCTCGGCGACGCCCAGGGCCAGCACAAACGCCGAGCCGGGCGTCGCGCCGATCCGGGCCACCGCGTCGGCCGGCGCGGCGATCGCCTCGGTCACCTGCTGGGTACGCCAGCGCCAGCCCCGGTCGTCGGCGTAGCCGTGCAGCCCACCGGTGGGCATCGCGGCCAGCCCCAGCTCCGGCAGGTGCAGCCAGTGGTCGGCAAAACCGGCCAGCTCGATCGGCTCGTCCGCGCCCTCCGCCGGCTCGGTGACGCTGGGCCGCAGTCCGATCTCCCCGTACGCCCGGTCGGTGAGCGCGTCGGCGGTGAGCAGCCACTCGTGCGCGATCTCCCCGTCGTCTGTCGCGCCGACCAGCTCGCTGTAGAAGAACGCCGTACCGACCGTGCCAGCCGGAGCCCCCGGTCCTGTCCCCCCGAAAACGGGCAGGATGGCCCGTCCGAGGTGTTGGCACAGCGCGAAGATGATCTCGTTTTCGGTGTCCTGGTCGAGCAGCATCCGCCGAGGGTACGGATCGAGATACGGTCGCCGGGCCGGGACCCGCCGGAACGGGGATGCCGGTCCGGGCACCGGCGTGGCACGCTGGGCGGCGACGTGGACGCGCCGACCCGTACCCCCGGGCGGGCCAGGGCCGGCGGTACCCTCTTGGCGCGACGACCGTCGACGCGCGCCCGTAGCTCAGCGGATAGAGCAGGGGACTTCTAATCCCAAGGCCGCAGGTTCGAATCCTGCCGGGCGCACACCTTCTTAGCTGCGGAAACGTTGGCCGGCGCGGCAGCGATCGCCATGGCACGTCGGTCACCGACCACCCGCACGATCGTTGCGGCAGCCACGCCCCTCGTGGGATATCAGTCCATCGCCTATGGCAGTAGCATCTATCTCCAAACCTCAACAGCCCGGGACGAGATGGTGAATACCTGGTTGCAGGCCGGTATGGCGGTCGTGGTCGGTTTGATGACTGCGGCCGGCGCCTTGATCGGAGTCCGACTGTCCGTGCACGGGTCTGATCGGGCGACCGAACAGCGAGAGCTGGCAGGGCGTCGTGAGGAATGGTGGAGGCGCTTCACCTGGGCGGCAGAACTCGCACTAGATGATGCTCCGGTAAAGCGGGTCACAGGACTCAAGCTGCTGACCAAGCTCGCCCAGTCCGAATTGGCAAAGCGCGATGAATGCCTGCTGATCGATGTGTTCCAGGGTCGTGTGCTCGACGAACTCTTGAGCGATCTCTCGGGCAACAGTGAGGGCGGCCGTCGCTATGACCCAGCAGCGTGACATAACCGCAGAGCACGTGGCAGCCGCCAGACTGCGTCTCGTACTAGATCAAAAGCTCGGCCGAGAAACGCCCGAACCGGTCAGGCTCATTGCGAACTATCGCAGCAAGTCGGCTACTCATCCCCTGGCATCGTCGCAGCTCGCAAACCCGACCGATCCTCCACAGGAGGCAACCGGAGCGACCGAACAGTCAACAGTGCCGCCCGGTGACGAGGAAGCGCCGCCACAATCCCGCATCAGCGTGGCAATCGTTGATCAGCATCCGATGGTAATCGAAGGTGCTCGCTCGTGGCTTGCCGCCGAACCTCGGCTGGCGCTGCGCTCGACCGGCGCGGACCTAGAGACTTTGCTCGCCGATGAACAGTCACCGGTCGACGTGATCCTACTCGACTTGCGGTCGGGCGGTCGATTGGTGATCGACAAAGTCGCCGAACTTAGTAGGGCAGGCAGGCGGGTGGTGGTCTACTCAGAAGACACGAGCCCCGACACTGCCATGTCGCTGCTGGAGGCAGGCGCAATCGCTTTCCTCGGCACGCATGAGCCGCGCGAGCACTTCGTCCAGGCACTCATTGCAGCGGCCAGCGATCAGCCTTACGTGCCACCCGTCCTCGCTGGGGCGATCGTTGCCGACCAGAGCGCCGACCGGCCGGTTCTATCTCCCAAGGAACGCGAGGCCCTGCTGCTCTGGTTCCAGTCGATGTCGAAGGCGTCGGTGGCACGCCGAATGGGAATCAGCGAACACACCGTCAAGCAATATATCGATCGAGCGCGGATCAAGTACACCCGGACCGGCCGACCCGCCGCGACCAAGGCAGCACTGTTGGCACGAGCCATTGAGGATGGCCTCGTTCACTCCGACGAGATCGGTCCCCATGCGCGCCACTCCGAACCGATCGAGCAGTCCGGCTACGGAGAATCGGCCTGACGGCATGACTACGTACACCACGGTGCCGGCGGCATTCGTGCGGCAATGATGCTGGTAGCTCAACAGACGGAGCACCTTTTGCGCAAGGGGCAAGGGTGCGGGGTTCGATCCCGCCTGCACGCTCGGGTGATGCTTACCCCGGCCGCTCCTGCAGTGCCACCGACACCAGCGGGTGGATGAGCCAGGTTGAGAATGCCGCAGGGCGATCGTCGGCCCGATGGCAATCCCGTTTTCGGGAACGGGTGGAAAGTCGCCGGTATGCGTGAAGCTCCGCGCAGATGCTTCGCAGCCGATCGGCGAGTTCGACATGCGGGGCTCCGTGCGACCACCTGTCGAGCAATGGTGAGGTGGCTCCGTCATTTGATCCACAGGTACCCATATAGGTGTTCGCTCGCCTACAGAAGGGGCACGACAGTGCACAGACGAACGCTCTTGGCCGCGGCCGTTGCCGCGCCCGTCGGGGTCGCCATCGGCGCGGCCCCGGCCTCGGCCCACCACCGGAACGGCCGATATCCCTCGGTGATCAACCTGCCGAACGGGTTCTGCCCGGAGGGCATCGCCCGCGGCACCGGCACGAAGATCTACGTCAGCTCGATGGCCGACGGATGTATCTGGTGCGCCGACCTGCGCACCGGCCACGGGATGCTCCTCGTGCCGCCGGTGGCCGGCACCCAGGCGACGGGGTTGGCCGTCGAACGGGGCCGGATCTGGGCGGCCTGCGGCAATATGGGCGGCGCGGCCGTCTACCGTGAGTCGACAGGCGAATGCCTGGCGACGTACGACTTCGGCGGCGGGTTCATCGACAGCGTGGCCGCCACGGACAAGGCCGTGTTCTTCACCGACTCGGAGAAGGCCAAGGTCTACTGCGTGGAGTTCGGCCGCCACGGGTCGCTGCCCGGGCAGTCGGGCGTACGCGCGCTGCCGTTGCCGGCCGGGCTCGGTGACTCCGACGCCTGCAACACCGGCATCGTGGCCGCCTGGGCGGGCAAGCTCATCGTGGTGCAGGCCAGGACCGGCCGGCTCTACTGCTTCGATCCCCAAGCGGGCATGGCCGCCCGGATCAGCACGGGCGGTGTGTCGGTCGCCAACGGCGACGGTCTCCTGCTCCGGGGGCGCACGCTGTACGTGGTGCGCAACCGGAACAACGTGATCGCCAAGTTCCGTCTCAACGAGCAGCTCACCCGGGCCACGCCGGTCGACGTGATCCGTGACTGCGACCTCGACGAGCCGTCGGCTGTGGTTTCCTTCGGCTCAAGCCTGTACGCGGTCAACGCGCGGTTGTCCGTACCGGCGACTCCCGACACCACGTACTGCGTCGTACGGGTGCGCGACTAATCATTCCTTTGGACATCCGGCCGGCTTATCCCCGGCCGGATTAAAGGTGCGCATCCAGCCGGCCTCAAGCCACTCTGCATCACGAAGATCGAACGCCGGGCTACGGCGTCGCCTCGCTCGTCGAGCTGGTAGCCGTCCAGCCAGATCCAGCCGTCGAAGGTCGTCCAGTCCAGGGCACGGATGAGGCGGAAGCCGAACGGCCGCACGAACTGAGGGCCTGCCGCTCGCGTGACGTGCAGCAGGTCACCTGCCTTGAAGCCGCTCACGCCCTCTTGGCCTTCCGCCACGCGCGGATGCGGGCGACAGCCACCACGACGACCGGGCACCACCCTTCGCGACACCTGCCACACCTGCCTCGCGCACGGTGGTGATCGAGCGTGTACCAGGCGATCTGGATGTCGAAGGGTGCCTCATCGTCTTCCTTGACGTACCGCCCCACGGCTACCTCCGGAGGTTTGGGCTCCCACCCCGAAGGTAGACCTGTACGTCCTGTACGTCCATAGACGTAGCGGGAGCAAGTCGTCTAGAGACGTACAGGGAAGGTGACGTCATGAGCGTCGATCCGTTCTCCCCCACGCCGCTGTACGTCCAGGTGGCGGATTTGATCGCGAAGCAGATCGAAGCGGGGAAGCTGGAACCTCGGAAGCCGATCCCGAGCGAGTCTCAGATCCAGCAGACGTACGGCATCGCCCGGGGAACAGCTCGGCAAGCGGTGGCACTACTACGCGAGCGCGGCCTGGTCGTCACCGTTCCGCATCGAGGCACCTACGTCGCCTGGGAGTCGTGATCCCGAGAGCGCGACTGCTACTCCCGCAGGTAGCCGGTGGCCGGGTCGATGTCCCGGAGGAAGGCGCGGATGGCCTCCGCCATCTCCGTCCGGTTCATCGCCGGTCCGGAACTGGTGAAGCCGTAGTCGTGCGGCCCACTCAACCAGTCGAAGTCGTAGGCGGCGGGCCGTCCGACCCGCCTTCTGACCCGAAACTCCTGCCCGTCGACCGTCATCATGATCGGCTTGTCCCCGGTATGGCGGGGTCCCACGTGCTCGGGCGCGAGGCCCGGCTCCGGTTCGGTCGACATACAGGATCCTCGGGGTCCGCGGGCACGATCGTCTCGACCTATCATCGCCGCATGCGGAGCCGCACACGCAGGCACCTGCGTACGGTGCTGGGACTCGCGGTGGCCGGCGTGCTCGCCGTACCGCTCACCGTCCTCGGCGTCCATGTCACCTATCCTCGGGACGAGGACGGCTACCTGGCCCTCCTCCGGCAGTACGGCGACCGGCAGAGCGGCGAGCCGCTGCGCACGCTGCCGCCGACCGCCGATCTGATCGCCGAGGGCGATGCGGCCTGCGAGTGGCTGCGCGAGCAGCCGTACGCGCTCTGGCGGCACGACCGACGGTATCGCGAGATGGTGGTCTACCAGCACTATCTCGACCAGGTCGGCGACCGCCCGCCGAGGTGGGGCAGCGCGCTGCCGGATCTGGCCTCGGTGGCGGGCGCCGCCTGGAGCCACCTCTGCGCGGCGGACCGTGAGCTGCGACAACCCCGCCGCAATCCGTTCGCCCCCAAGCCGGACTGATCGACGGTCGGCCCCGTTTCAGGACGGTCAGGCACCCTTCGCCGGCACCCCGGCCTCCAGTTGTCCGATCACCGGGCCGAGTAGTTCGTTGAGTTCCCGGGTCAGCACGACGACCGCCCGCCGGGCCGCGGACGCCACGGAATCCTCCGGGCCGTCGGGAGCGGGCGGCAGGTCCCCGAACGGGATCGGCGCCTCCACCTGAAGCATGGCGCGCAGGTGCGGGCTGCGCGTCAGGTCCTGGTCGGTCGGCGTCGTGTACTGGCCGAACATCTGCGGCCAGTCCCGCCATCCCCGGTCGCGTTGCCACTGCCGGGTCCAGGTGAGTTCGGCCGGCCATCGGGACACCACCGACACGGCACCGATCAGGCTGCCGTCCCACGGGCTCGGCGCGCAGGTCGCCGACACGATCCGCCGGTGCCAGCGGACGTAGCCGGGGGTCAGCCCGGTGGCGAGCCGCCAGGCCGTCGCGGCGAAGGCGACCGGCGCGATGTCACCCCACGTGCCGGCGAATTCATCCGTACGCCGGAGCACCTCGTTCTCGAAGCGACCGCGCCCGTCGGCGCCACGCTCCCGATCGAAGTTCTCGTCGAGCCAGAAGGCGCGCTGTTCCACTGTCGTCCTCCCCCGTCCGGACTCTCGTACCGGTCTACCACGACCGGCGCGCAAATCGGATGCACGCGCGTTGATCCGTCGGAATACTGCCCGGGTGGACGATGACGCCCTCCGGGACGCGTGGGAGGCAGACGGTTTCGTGGTCCTGCCCGGCTTCCTCCCGGCAGTCGAACTGACGCCGGCGCTCGGCGAGCTGGAGAGCATGTTCCCGTCGCCGGCGGGCTTCCACGACGGGACGGATCCGCGACGGGCCCGCTACCTCGGCGACGAGTTCGCCGGCATCCAGGGGTTCCCGTTCGACAGCGTGGCGCTCAGCCTCCTGGCGACCGGTGACCGCCTGGTGCGACTCGCACGCACGTTGCTGCGTACCGACGATCTCCGGGTCTCCTCGGCCGAGGCGTGGGCGAAGTTCACCGGAGCGGCCGACTACGACCAGGAGCTGCACCGCGACTACCTGAACCACACCCTGCTGGTGCCGACGGACGCTCCCGGGTACCGGCAGGTGGAGATGTTCGTCTACCTCGTCGACGTGCCCGAGGGCCTCGGCCCGCCGCACCTGCTGTCCACGCGGCACACCCGGGACCTGCCGGCCAAGCCGAACTGGTACCCGCGAACGGACGTGGGCGCACGGTTCGGTGACTTCGTCGCCCCGACCGGCAGTCCACATCTCTACGAGGCGGAGGTGTCCGGCGCCGGTCCGGCGGGCACCGTGGTCGCGTTCCGGCCCGGCACGTTCCACCGGGGCACCGCCATGACCACGCCACGCGGGGCGCGCTACACCATGCATCTCTGCTTCCGGCCGGCCGCCGTCGGGTGGGGCGACCGGCACGCCTGGGCCGGGCGGAGTCACGAGCCCGGCTGGTACGGCTTCGTGAGCCGGGCGACCCCGGCGCAGCTCGCGTTGTTCGGCTTCCCGCCACCGGGCCACCCCTACTGGACCGCCGAGACCGTCGCCGGTGTGGCCCAGCGTTACCCGCACCTGGACATGACGCCCTGGCAAGTTTGAGGCGCTAACGTGCCGTGCCGGCGAGCAGCCACCGCCGAACCGGGATCTCCAGCAGGACCCGGGCCCCGTCCGGCGTGACGGGTTTCCGGATGTCCCAGCCCGCGTACTTGTCGGCGAAGGCGGCGACGACGGCGGGTGGGAAGTCGCCGTGGCGCAGCCGGGCGGCGCCTTCCGCGACGACCGGGTGGTCGCCACCCTCCAGCGCCAGGGAGACGCGCGAGTCCGCCGCCACGTTCCGGGCCTTGACGCTGCCGGCCTCGCAGCCGACCCACCAGACGTCGTCGACGTGGACGAACCAGACCGGCGTCAGGTGCGGGGAGCCGTCCGGGCGCAACGTGCACAGCCAGACGTTTCGCTCGTGGGCGAGTCGCGCGTCGACGTCGGGCGGGAGAGGTGCCGGCGGTGGGGCCATCCGAAGAGTGCACCACATCCGCATCCGCGCGGGTGGGAGTGTCGGCGGTCGCCGCTAGGGTCCGTCCATGGTGACCGAGACGCATCTCCGCCGGCCCGACGGCCGCGTCCTGCACGTCTACGACACCGGCGGGGCGGGCCGGCTGCCCGTGTTCTGGCACCACGGCACGCCGAACGTCGGCGCCCCGCCGGCCCCGCTGTTCGCCGCCGCCGACCGCCTCGGGCTGCGCTGGGTGTCGTACGACCGGCCCGGCTACGGCGGCTCCACCCCGCTGCCGGATCGCGACGTCGCGTCGGTGGCGTCCGACGTGGCTGCGGTGGCCGACGCGTTGGGCCTCGACCGGTTCGCCGTGATGGGCCACTCCGGCGGTGGACCGCACGCGCTGGCCTGCGGCGCGCTGCTGCCGGAGCGGGTGGTCGCGGTGGTGGCCGGCGCCGGGCTGGCGCCGTACGGCGCGACCGGGCTGGACTGGTTCGCCGGCATGGCGCCGTCCGGGGCGGCGTCGCTGCGGGCCGCCGCCGCGGGACGGGCCGCCAAGGAGGCGCACGAGGCCGCCGACGAGTCGTACGATTTCGGGTTCACCGACACCGACCTGGCCGCGCTGCGTGCCGAGTGGTCCTGGTTCGACAGCGTGGTCGGCCCGGCCGTCGCGTCCGGTCCGGGCGCGCTGATCGACGACGATCTGGCGTACGTGCGGCCGTGGGGTTTCGATCCGGCCGACGTCGCGCGGCCGGTGCTGCTGCTGCACGGCGACCGCGACGGCATCGCGCCGGTGGCGCACGCCGAGTGGCTCGCCGGCCGTTGCCCGTCGGCCGAGTTGCGCCGTTTCCCCGAGGACGGGCACATCTCCGTGCTCCGGCACGCCGAGTCGGCCCTGGAGTGGCTGCGCCGGCACGACTGACCCGAAAACCGGACGGTTCAGCTCCGCTTTCGCCGGCCGAGTAGCGACGCACCGCGTACCGAGGGTGACGGGTTCCGACAAAGCGTGTTATTCTCCGGCGTCAATCTATCCCGCGCGGACCCGGACGGGTCGCTGCCGGAAGGACACCTCCCCGATGCCGGTGGCTGCCGCCACGAGCCTGCCACGGTCCCCGTTGGACCGTCCGGCCGGCGGCGCGTTCACGCTGATCTTCACCACGCTGCCGGCGCTGCTCCGGCTCACCTGCGGGCTGGTCGGCGCGGTGGCCGCCCTGTCGGTGCGGACGGCGCCGGTGCGGGTGGCGCTGCTGGTCCCGGCCGTCGTCGCGCTCACCGCGTGGTCCGGCTGGTACGCGGTCCGCGCGTTCCGGCACGGCGTCGGCGGCGCGTTGGTGGCCGGCGACGTGGCGCTGACCACCGCCACCGCGCTGGCCGTGCCGTGGCTGGTCGCGCCGGAGGTGCTGCCCGGCGAGGCGAGCTGGGTGGCGGTGCTGGCCAGCACCACCGTGATCAACGCGCAGGCCACCGCGCCGGCCCGCTGGTCGGTGCCGGCCGGCCTGCTCGTCACCGCCGCCTACGCGACCGGCGCCACGCTGGCCGGGAACCCGGTCGAGGCCCGCGCGCACACCGGCACGCTGCTGGTGCAGACCGGCTGCGCGGCGGTGATGACCGCGGTGATGCGCGGCTGGCTCGGCCGGGCCGACGCCGCGTTCGCCGGCTACCAGCGGCTGTCCCGCGAGGCGGTGGTGGCGCGCGCCGCCCGCGAGGCGGAACGGCGGCACAACCGGGACCTGCACGACACCGTGCTCGGCACGCTGACCATGGTCGGGCTGGGCGCGGTCGGAGGCAGTTCCGTGGCGCTGCGCGAGCGGTGCGCGGCGGATCTGCGTACGCTCAGCGCCCTGGCCGGGGCGCGCACCGCGACCGCACCCGGCGAGGTGGACCTCGACGAGCGGCTGCGCACGGTGCTGGCCGGGCTGCCGGAGCTGGCCGTGACCGCGACGCTGCCGCCGTGCCGGCTGCCGGCGGAGGTCGCCGCGGCGCTCGCCGACAGCGCCGCCGCCGCGCTGGCCAACGTGGCCCGGCACGCGCCGGGCGCGACCACCACGCTGCGCCTGGTCCGCGCGGGCGGCACCGTGGTGGTCGAGGTGGCCGACGACGGTCCCGGCTTCGACCCGACCACGGTCCCGGCCCACCGGTACGGGCTGCGCGAGTCGATCCACGGGCGGATGGCCACCGTGAACGGCCGGGCGGTGGTGACTTCCGCCCCTGGCGCCGGCACCCGGGTCCGGCTGGAGTGGTCCGATGGCGACTGAGTCGGGTACGACGCTGGCGGGCGGCACGGCGGTGCACACCGGCCCGGCGGTGGGCGCGGCGCCCCGGATCCGGCCGGTGGCCCGCGCCGGGACGGCCGGGGCGGCACCCCAGGCGCACGCCGTGGCGGACGCGTCGGACCGGGGCGCCCGGCTCGTGGCGGTCGGCATCGCGTTGGCCTGGCACCTGGCGGTCAGCCTGCCGGCGGTGCTGGCGGCCGGGCCGGGCATGGCCGCTCCGGCGGTGGTGGCGGCCGGCTGGCTGGTGACCGCGCTGGTCGGCGTCGCCACCGGCGTACGCCTGCTGGGTGGTGGGTTGCCCCCGGCCCGGCGGCTGGCCGCGGTGCTGCTGGCGGTCGACGCGGCGGTCTTCGCGGCGGCCGGTGAGCGGTTCCTGTTCACCACCGCCAACTGGGTGTGGGGCGGGCTGGCCTGGTTCTTCCTGCTGATGCTCTGGCAGCGGCCGGTGCGCTGGCTGCTGGCGCTGCTCGCCGCGCACGCGACGATCGCGCTGGTGGCGGTGGTGCTGCACGGCACCACCGCGCCGGCCGACCTGAGCCGGTACGCGATGTATGTCTATGGCACCTCCACGTTGCCGGTGGCGGTCTTCGCCGGCGCGGCAGCGCTCACCGCGCTGGCCCGGGACCGGGCCGGCACCGCCGCGGCGACGCTGGCCGTGGCCGCCGAACGGGAGGCCGCCGAGCGGGCCCGGAGCGAACGGCAGGCCCGGCTCGCCCTGGTCAGCGGCACCGCCGAGGAGGTCCTGGCGGCGCTGGCGACCGGCGACGCCGACCCGGCCGACCCGGCGGTACGCCGCCGCGCGGTGCTGGCCGCGGCCCGGCTGCGCCGGCTGATCGCCGAGTCCGACGACGTGCCCGACCCGCTGCTGCACGAGTTGCGGGCCGCCGCCGACCTGGCCGAGCGGAACGGTCTGCCGATCGAGCTGGTGGCGGTCGGCACGCCGCCGGAACTGCCGGTCGACGTGCGCCGGGCCCTGGCCGACCCGCTGACGGCGGCGCTCGCCGGCGCCCGTGGCGGGGCGCGGTTGACGGTGGTCGCCGGTCCGGACGAGGTGGTGGTCAGCCTGGTGACACCGGATCACGACGGCCCGGACGATCCGCTGCCGCCGCCCGACTCAGACGGGCCGGTGGCGTACCTGCACGAGCGGGACGGGGAGATCAGATGGACGCAGACCCGCTGGCGGCAGGCGTGAACGCCGGGCAGCCGGTCGGGGTGGCGATCGTCGACGACCATCCCGTGGTGATCGACGGGGTTCGCGCCTGGCTCTCCTCCGAACCCCGGTTGCGGGTGCTGGCGACCGGCGACGATCCGGACACGGTGCTGCGGGCCGCGCCGGGGGCCGAGGTGGTGCTGCTCGACCTGCGGCTGCACGGGCGGATGGTGCTCGACAAGCTGGCCGAGTTGAGCGCCGCCGGGCGGCGGGTGGTGGTCTACTCCGAGCACACCGACCCGCAGACCATGCTTGCCGCGCTGGACGCTGGCGCGGTCGCGTTCCTCGCCAAGCACGAGGGGCGGGAACACTGCGTGGCCACCGTGCTGGCGGCGGCGAGCGACCGCCCGTACGTGCCGCCGGCCCTGGCCGGCGCGATGGTCGGCGACGCCCGGCCGGACCGGCCGTCCCTGTCGGACAAGGAGCGTGAGGCGCTGCTGCTGTGGTTCCAGTCGATGTCGAAGGCGTCGGTGGCGCGCCGGATGCAGATCAGCGAGCACACCGTGAAGCAGTACGTGGACCGGGCCCGGATCAAGTACACCCGGGCCGGACGTCCGGCGGCCACCAAGGCGGCGCTGCTCGCCCGCGCGATCGAGGACGGCCTCGTCCGACCGGAAGAGATCGGCATCTACCGGTCACAGGCGTCGGCCGACCGGCCGACCCCCTAACGGGTGTCATGACAGCCGCCCCGGTGATCGGTCAGGCTCACCGGTACCGCCAACCGTCCCGGGAGGTCGTACCGTGCCGGAGGACGCCGCACCCTTCTTCATCGGGCCACACCGCTTCGACGCCGACGACGACCCCAGCCGTCCCCTGCTCGACCGGCGCTACGCGCTGGTGCTCGACCCCGGTGAGCGGCTGCTCGCCCAGCACCGGCTGCCGGTCACCGGTCACCTGCTCGGCCCCACCGAGGACGAACGCTGCTGGGCGTTGCCCGACGCGGCGTCGGTCACCGTGACCGACCGGCGGCTGGCGTACCTCTGCACCGGCTCCGAGCTGTCCCTGGTCCCCGGGCGGGACGGCCCGACCGGCGCCCGGCACCGGCGCCCGGTCCGGCTGTCCCGCCTGGTCAGCGGTCAGATCCGCTGGCAGTGGCCGTCCCGGCTGGAGCTGGTCGAGATCGACGACGACACGTCCGAGCTGCGGGTGGTCTGCGACGCGCTGCGCACCATCCGGCAGCCGGCGCTGGCGCTCACCGGCCCGGCCGCCCTGGTCACCACGCTGGCCCGGCAGGTACGCCGCGCGGTGGCCGGGTTCCGGCTGGCCCACTCCGACCTGGTCGACCTGTCCCCGCCGGAGCGGGACGCGCTCGCCACCCGGGTCGCCGCCTCCCCCGGCCCGACGGTGGGGGTGGTGACCCTGCCCGGTTCGCTGCCGGTGGAGTTCCTGTCCCGGGAGGACTACTACCGTCAGCCGGTGGCGGAGGAGTCGCCCTGGCCCCGGTTCGACTTCCTGGCCCGCGACCGACCCGGCTCCGCCTGCTGACGCCTCGCCGGTCGTGGTGCCCCCGATGCGGCCCGGGGCCGCGCAGGGCCGTCCGACCGCAGAGCCGTCCGACCGGCGGGCAGTCCGACCGCAGAGCCGTCCCCCTGGTCCTGCCGATCAGCGCGCGGATAGACCCGACGTGGCCCAGTCCACGTGTTCGGGCGGCCTACGAACTTGATGGCATGGATGACTCATGAGCCGCGCGCCGCGAGGCCGGGGCCGGAAAGCAGGCCCACGCGCGAAGCCGACCGTCACCGAGGCGCCGCCGCAGGAGATCTCCAGGCCGTGTCGCATCCCTGAACGGAATCGACGCGCGTAAGCCCGGGTCGGGAAGCGAGCCGGGCTCGGCGCGGCCTCGTCCGTCCGGTCAGCCGGTCGTTCACCCCACCGAACTCCGCGGGCCTTGACCCGTTCTCGCCATCAAGTTCGTAGGCTGCCGGGGCTGTTCTCTTCCGCCCGCGTGGCAAGGAGCGGTCCGACACGCGCGGCAAGAGGTGGTCCGACCCGCGCGGCAAGGGGTGGCGCCTCCCGCGCGGCAGGCCGGCCACCTACCCGCCACGCGGGCGACAGCGCGCGACGCCGGCGACAGCGCGCGACGCGGGCGACAGCGGGCGACGCGGTCAGGAAGCGCTGCGGGAGCGGCGGTCGGAGCGGTCCAGCTCGACGGCCTGCTCCGGGGTGGGCGCGCCGCCGCCCAGGTGGGCCGGCTGCCACCAGGCGTCGTCCGGGCCGGCCGGCTGGTCCGGGTAGTCCCGCTGGGCGCGGTCGACGAGCGCCGACAGCCGGGTGCGCAGGTCGGCGGTGAGGGCGGTGGCGTCGGGGTAGGCGGCCGGGTCCATCGGCTCGCCGACCAGGATGGTGATCGGGGTGTGCCGGCGGGTCAGGGTGCGCGGGCGCCCCTTGGTCCAGAGCCGCTGGGTGCCCCAGAGCGCCACCGGCAGCAGCGGCACGCCGGCCTCCTGCGCCATCCGGGCCGCACCATTTTTGAGGTCCTTGACGGTGAAGGACCGGCTGATCGTCGCCTCCGGGAAGACGCCGACCACCTCGCCCCGGCGCAGCGCGCCGACCGCGGCGGCGTACGACCCGGCGCCGGCGGCGCGGTTGACCGGGATGTGCTTCATCCCGCGCATCAGCGGGCCGGAGACCCGGTGCCGGAAGACGCTCTCCTTGGCCATGAAGCGGACCAGCCGGCGGGACTCGTGCGCGCCGTAGCCGCAGAAGATGAAGTCGAGGTAGCTCACGTGGTTGGACGCGAGCACCGCCCCGCCGGTACGCGGCACGTGGTGGCTGCCGATCACGTCCAGGCGCAGGTCGAGAGCGCGGAACATCGTCTTGGCGGCGGTGATCACGGGCGGGTACACGAGTTCCGGCATCCGGCAACTTTACCGCGCGTAGGTTACCCGACCGTAGCGCCACTCTGCCCTGAGCAGAGCCGGGTCGCGGAGCGGTCCGGCCGCGACCACGATGGGGAGATGACCGAACGTGGCGTGCTGCTCTGGATCCACGGCGGCGGCTGGCGGGCCCGTTCCGCGGAGGACGGCGCGGCGCTGGCGTCGCTCGGCCTCCGGGTGGTCGCCGCCGACTACCGGTTCTCGCACGAGGCCCGCTGGCCGGCCCAGCTCGACGACGTACGCGCCGCCGCGCGGGCGGCCCGGGCCGCCGCGGGCGGCCGGCCGCTGCTGGTCGGCGGGGACTCGGCCGGCGGGATGCTCGCCCTGCACCTGGCCCTGCGCGGGGTGGACCGGCCGGGCGACGTGACGGCCGCGCTGGCGTACTGGGCGCCTGTCGACCCGCTCGACGACGAGCAGCGGCGCCGCCGCGCCCCGGGCGACGACCCGTGGGCCGACCTGCTCGGGCATCCGCCGGCCGCCGGCGATCCGGCCACCGCCGACGCCACCGTCGCCAGTCATCTCGGCACCGGCGTGCCGGTGCTGCTGGTGCAGGGCCGGGACGACGTGCCGGTGCCGGCCGCGCAGGCGGTCGAGCTGGCCGGCCGGCTGCTCGCCGCCGGCCACCCGACGCACCTCTGGCTCACCCACGGCGGTCACGCGCTCGACCTGACCCGCCCCGACCTGCGCGCGGTCACCGCCGCGTTCCTGGACCACGTCCTGCCGGCGGCTCGGGCCGACTAGGTTCGGTGGTATGCCCGATCTCGCCGCGATCGTCATCCACTGCCGCGATCCGTACCTGCTCGCCCCGTTCTGGAGCGCGGTCAGCGGGCTGCCCGTGACGGAGGCGGACCGGGCGAAGCTCGCCGACCGGACGCTCGGGCCGGCCGAGGCGGTGCTGCTGCGCGACCCGCACGGGCGGCGGCCGGACCTGTGGATCAGCCCGGCCGGTGAGCTGCCCGCGCCCGGCCGGATCCACCTGGACCTGGTCGGCGACGCCGAGGAACGCGCCGCCGTGCTGGAGGCCGGCGCGACGGTGGTCCGCGAGCTGCCCCGGTGGACCGTGCTGGCCGACCCGGAGGGCAACGAGTTCTGCCTGCTGCCGCCGAACGAGGCGCACGCCGACGGGCCACCCCCCGGCCACTGAGCCGGCCCGGCGTCAACCAGCCAGGTTGTGCAGGTCCAGCCGGCCGCGGGCGAACGCGTCGACCCGGCCCCAACGACCCGGAATGTCCAGCACCTCGATCCGCCCCATGCCCACCGGCAGCCGCGGGTCCACCGCCAGGTGTCCCTCGTGCGGCTCCAACCCCAGCATGGTCCGGATCAGCAGCAGCGGCGCCCCGGTCGACCACGCCTGCGGGCTGCACGCGGTCGGGTACTCCACCGGGAACTTGGTCAGCTCCCGCTGGTAGCCGCCGAACGCCTCCGGCAGCCGACCGTCGAAGTAGGTGGCCGCGTCCAGGATGCCGTTGGCCACCGTGGCCGCCTCCTCGGCGAAGCCGTACCGGCGCAGGCCCCAGGCGACGAACGAGTTGTCGAACGGCCAGATCGTGCCGTTGTGGTAGCCGATCGGGTTGTAGCGGACCTCGCCCTCGGCCAGCGTCCGCACTCCCCAGCCGGACCAGAGCCGCGGCCCGACCAGATGCGCGGCGATCTGCGGCGCCCGCTCGTCGTCGACGATGCCGCTCCACAGCAGATGGCCGATGTTGGAGCTGAGCACGTCGCACTGCCGCCCCTCCGGGTCCAGCGCGAGCGCGTAGAAGCCGCCGTCGGCGACCCACCAGTCGCGGTTGAACCGCGCCTTCAGCTCCGCCGCCTCGCGTTCCAACTGATCGGCGTACGCGGGGTCGCCCCAGAACTCCCGGGCCAGGCGGGCGGCGCGCATCTTCGCGTCGTACGCGTACCCCTGCACCTCACAGCTCGCCCGCGGGAACGGCGGCAGCGTGCCGTCGGCGTACGAGACGGAGTCCCAGGAGTCCTTCCAGCACTGGTTCTCCAGGCCGGTGTCGGTGTTGCGCCGCTCGTACCAGATGTAGCCGTTGCCGACCAGGTCGGCGTAGTCGTCGATCCACTTCAGCGCGGCGCGGCACTCCCGTTCCAGCTCCCTGACCAGCGCCACGTCCCCGCTCCACCGCTCGTACTCGTCGAGCAGCACCACGAACAGCGGCGTCGAGTCCACCGAGCCGTAGTAGGGCGAGTGCGGCTGCTCCTCGAACGCGGCGGTCTCGCCGTACCGCATCTCGTGCAGGATCCGGCCCGGGTCCTCGTCCCGGAAGTCGTCGAACCGGGTGCCCTGGAGCGCGCCCAGGATGCGCAGCGTGGTCTTCGACATCTCGGGTGCGAACGGCAGCACCTGGAGGCAGGTGAGGATGCTGTCCCGGCCGAACATGGTCATGAACCAGGGCAGGCCGGCGGCGGGCAGCGTCTGCCCGCCCAGCGACAGCGGGGAGAAGCGCAGCGCGGCGAGGTCGACCAGGCTCCGCCGGTAGGTCGCGGCCACCCGGTCGTGCTCGCTGTTGACCTTGGGGGCCCGGTCGATCCACTCCTCCAGGTCGTGCTGGAGCGCGAGCCGCTCGGTGCCGTGCGCCCGCAGCCCGATCCGCAGGTCCCGGCCACCCGGGCCGATGGCGAACGTCTGCACGTCGATGAGGACGTCCCACTGCTCGTTGGGTTCCAGGTGGATGCTCCAGGAGACGCCCCGGTTGTCGTACCGGGCCGGCTGGTTCGCGGTGACGACCGTCTCCCGCTTGAAGTTCCCCCGACGGTAGCCCAGCCGCAGCCGGTCCGGCTCCGCCTCGGCGTACAGTTCGCCCTTCTTGTTGAGGATCTCGTCCTTGACCTGGAAGAGGTCGGCGAAGTCGGCGCCGGCGTCGATCCGGATCTCCAGGTCGACCGCGTTCTCGTCGTGGTTGAGCACGCTCACCGTCTCCCGGAAGCTGCCGCCGACGACCCGCTCGCGGATGACCGACAGCTTCGCGTCGACGTAGTGCGTGGCCTGGCCGGGCACCAGGAAGAACCGCGCCTCGTAGTACTGGAGGTCGTCGTAGGAGAGCGCGTTGAGCCGTTCGCCGTCGACCGTGAGCACCCACTTCGACAGGTACCGCGTGTCGAGGGAGAACAGCCCGGTCGGTTCCGTCGGCGTGGCCTCGATGTCCCCGGTGTCCTCGGAGACCACGAACGTGTTGCCGTCCAGGATCCGGACGGTGTTGTTCCCGGCCATCAGGCGGCCCTCCTGGCGAATGCGTGGCGCGGCCCGCGGGAGTCCGGCGGGCCCGGAAAGACGCGCTCGATCTGCAACACGAGCCGGAGGTCGCCGACGACAGTCATGTCGCCGCGCAGCAACGCCGCGACGGCGTTCTCCTCACCGTCGACGAGCGCCCCGAAGAGCCGGGGCTCGGTCCCGACCACGGTGTCCGCCTCGCCGTCCTCCTGCCGGACCCGCAGGTTGCCCCGGTCGACCTCCAACAGCCAGTGCGTGGTCCGCGCGCCTTCGTGCAGGTCGAACCGGAGCGTCCCGGACGTCTTGACCAGCAGCGGCTCGAACCCGCGCCGGTCCAGGTCCTCGAAGAATCTCGTGGTCGTGTCCACCATCGAAGGTGACTCCTCCCGCGCTCGGCGGTCTCCCGTCGACCGGACGGGTCCCCGCCGCGCCCCCGGGTCAACCTCGCCCGGATGGGGTGAGGCGACCGGACCGGACATGCGGAACGCCGCCCCCGAACCGGGGGCGGCGGCACCGCGTCGCCAGGTCAGTTGTTGGGGTCGTCGGCGCTGATGTCCGCGAGCACCGACTGGGGTTCCCGCTCCACCGCCAGGTCACCCATCGACACCAGGCCGACCAGCTTCCCGTCCTCGATGACCGGGAGCCGGCGGACCGCGTACGTGCGCATCAGGTCGGCGGCGGCCACCGCGTCGTCGTACTGGCTCACCGTCACCACGTCCTTGCTGGTGATCTCGTTGAGCCGGGTGGTGGCGGGGTTACGGTCCTCGGCCACGCCCCGGACCGTGATGTCCCGGTCCGTGACGATGCCGACCACGTTGTCGCCGTCGGTCACCACCACGTCGCCGATGGCGCTGTCGCGCATCTCCTGCGCCGCCGCGGTGAGCGTGTCGTTGCCGTCCATCGTCACCAACCGGGTCGTCATGAACTCTCCGACCGTTGTCATGGTGCTCCCCTCTCGGTGTCGGCACCGCGGTCTACCCGCCGCCGCAGGCGGGGTAACTCGGGCGGTTCACCCCCGGCGCCGGATCCGCCGGCGGATCTCGTAGGAGCCGTTGCTGGACAGCCCGTAGAAAAGCGGCAGCAGCAGGAACACCACGAGCGCCACCGGCACGCTCACCCACCACCCCACCAGGCCGGCGATCGCGTACGCGGCCACGCCGAACAGCGCGCGGAGCCGCTCGGCCGCGAAGAACCGGCGTGGCACACCGGCCTGGCGCAGCTCCGGGCGCCGGTGCAGGTAGTGGTACAGCCACATCCAGGTGGCCGAGAGGAGGACGCCGAGCAGCGCGTAGGCGCCGATCGCGATCCGCTCGTCGGACACGTCGCCCTTCTCCACCGCGCGGGAGACCAACGCGGTCACGAACGGCAGCAGGGTCACGCCGAACAGCACCCCGAGGTTGGCCCAGTCCAGCCCACGGTCGGCGCACCGGACCCGGAGGAACGTGCCCTTGTGGTTCAGCCAGTTGACCGCCACGTAGAGGAAGGACGTGCCGAAGGCGAGGTAGACCGGCCACTGTTCGAGCAGGGCGTGCGGCATCCCGCCCGGCGTCACCTCGGGCACGCTCAGGTCGAGCACCAGCAGCGTGATGACGATGGCGAAGACCGCGTCGCTGAAGCCGATCACCCGGGCCGTGTCCGAGCGCAGCCCGGCCTCGACCTCCTCGACGTCCCCGGTGTCGCGTCCGGCCGCCATCGGTGCCTCCGCCCGCGCCGGCGCGGGTCGCCGGCAACCGGCCCCGCATACCCGCTCCGGAGGCGTCCGTGCCGGCACGGACGCCTCCGGCGGTGCGGCGCCGGGCGGGTCAGCCCTCGGCGGCGACCAGCTCGGCGAGCTGTACGGCGTTGAGCGCCGCGCCCTTGCGCAGGTTGTCGTTGGAGCAGAACAGCGCCAGCCCGTGCTCGACCGTCTCGTCGGCCCGGATCCGCCCGACGAACGTCGGGTCCTGGCCGGCCGCCGCCAGCGGGGTGGGCACGTCGCGCAGCGCCACCCCGGGCGCGCCGTCGAGCAGCTCGCGGGCGCGGGCCGGGCCGATCGGCCGGGCGAACCGGGCGTTGATCTGCAACGAGTGACCGGTGAACACGGGCACCCGTACGCAGGTGCCGGAGACCTTCAGCCCGGGAATCTCCAGGATCTTGCGGCTCTCGTTGCGCAGCTTCTGCTCCTCGTCGGTCTCGTCGGAGCCGTCGTCGACGATCGAGCCGGCCAGCGGCAGCACGTTGAACGCGATCGGCGCGGCGAACGAGCGCGGCGCGGGGAACTCGACGGCGGCGCCGTCGAAGGCGAGCGCGCTCGCGCCCTCGGCCACCTTGCGCACCTGGTCGTCCAGCTCGGCCACACCGGCCAGGCCGGCGCCGGAGACCGCCTGGTAGGTGGCGACGACCAGGCTGACCAGCCCGGCCTCGGCGTGCAGCGGGCGCAGCACCGGCATGGCGGCCATCGTGGTGCAGTTCGGGTTGGCCACGATGCCCTTGGGCCGGTCGGCGAGGGCGTGCGGGTTGACCTCGGCGACCACCAGCGGCACCGCCGGATCCATCCGGTACGCCGACGAGTTGTCGATCACCACGGCGCCGGCCTCGGCGACCCGGGGCGCCAGCTCCTTCGCGGTGCTCTTGCCGGCCGAGAAGAGCACGATGTCCAGGCCGCGGTAGTCCGCGGTGGCCGCGTCCTCGACCGTGACCTCGCCGTCGCGCCACGGCAGCGCGCGCCCGGCCGACCGCGCCGAGGCGAACAACCGCACCTGCTCCGCCGGGAACTCGCGTTCCGCCAGCACCTGCCGCATCACGCCACCGACCTGGCCGGTGGCACCCACAATGCCGATCCTCATGCCCGCGAGGCTACCCAGCCGGGCCGGCCGGGCGGGAAGCGTTTCCCAGCGCGCGGGCCGGGGCGACGGGGATCACACCCCCGCCGCCCCCACCTGTCACGCGTGGTCGACCACCTCGCCGAGGTCGGCGGCCACCAACTCGTCCCGGATCACCGCCGCGTCGCCCTCGACCACCAGCGTCAGCGCCTCCGGGTGCAGGTGCGTCGCGGCAGCCGCGGAGACCTCCTCGACGGTGGCCGCGAGCAGCGCCTCGCGCAGCGTGGCGTGGTAGTCGTCCGGCAGGTCGTGCACCACGAGCGTGGTGAGCGCCGACGCGATCGCCCGCGGGCTCTGCAACTCGACCGAGAGCTGCCCGGCCCGCCAGGAGCGGGCCACCTCCAGCTCCTCCTCGGTCACCCCGGTCTCCCGGGTACGCGAGACCTCCCCCACGGACTCGACGAGCGCCGGCGCGGTCGCCGCGGTCTGCACGCCGGAGCTGACCGCGAACCGGCCGAACCGCCGCGACGAGGCGAAGTCGCCCCGGATCCCGTACGTGTAGCCGCGCACCTCGCGGATCAGGTGGTTGAGGCGGGAGGTGAACGCGCCGCCGAGCACGGTGCCGGCGAGCGTCATCGGCACGTGGTCGGGGTGGCCGCGGTGCGGGGACGGGTGGCCCAGCCGCAGCGTCGACTGCACCGAGCCGGGCCGGTCGACCAGGAGGATCCGCCGCCGGTCGGCGAGCGGCACGTCGATCGGGCCGCCCCGGTCGACCGGGCCGCCGCCGGTGCCGACGAACGCCGCCGCGCCGAGCGCGTCCAGGTCGATCCGTTCCAGGTCGCCGACGACGATCAGCGTGCCGGGGCGGATGAACCACTCCGAGTGGAAGACCGTGACGTCGTCGGCCTCCAGCGCGGCCACGCTGTCCGGGTCGCCGTAGAGCGGGCGGCCCCACCGGTGTGCCACGCCGAACAGGTCGGCGCGCAGCACCGCGTCGGCGCGCGGCCCCGGGTTGGCCCAGTCCATCCGCAGCGCGGTCGCCTCGTCGTCACGGACCCGCAGCACGTCGGCCGGATCGAGCCGCGGCGTGCGGACCGCCTCGGCCATCAGCTCCACCGCGGCGCTCAGCCGCTCCACCGGGACCTGCACGCTGACCTGGAACGAGTCCCAGTCGAGCCCGGTCACCAGCTCGGTGCCGAGCGCCTCGATGGCCAGCGCGTACGCGGTGGCGTCCCGGTGCGCGGTGCCCTCCTCCAGCGCCTTGGCCAGCACCGCGCCGAGGCCCTCCTTGCCGACCGGCTCCCGGCCGGCGCCGCCGTCGAGCAGCAGCAACGCGACGGCGAGGTTCTGCCCGGGCAGGTGCGCGGCGACCACCTGACCACCGGCCACCGTCCGCCGGACCACCTGGGGGAACCGGTAGGCGCGGGCGGCGCCCGGGCCGGGACGGGTGGCGATCAGCGTCATGAGGTCTCCTCGGGCAGGTAGGTCAGGATCGCCCGGTCGGCGGCGCCGAGCAGCTCGGCGGCCTGCTCGGCGATCTGCTCGGCGGTGACGGCGAGCCAGCCGGGCAGCCGGTCGGCGGCCCGGGCCGGGTCGCCGAACTGGGTGGCGTAGCGGCCGAGCGTGTCGGCGCGGCCGTCCACGGTGGACATCTGCCGCCACCACGAGGTGCTCAGCAGCGCCTTGGCCCGGTCCAGCTCGGCGGCGGTCACCGGCACGGTGGCCAGCTCGTCGACCACCTCGGCCAGCCCGTCGCGCAGCCGCTCGGCGGTCACGCCGGGGCGGGCGGTGGCGGTGGCGATCAGCGGGGCCGGCGCGTGCGCCAGGTCGACCCCGTACGCCCCGACCAGGTCCGGCTGGGCGATCCGTTCCCCGTCGGCGAGCCGCTGGTAGAGCCGGCTGCCCCGGCCGCTGCCCAGCACGGTGGCGAGGACCGTGGTCACGTCGTACCCGGTGGCGCCGAACGGGTGGGTGCGGTGCGCGAGGTAGACGCGGGGCGCGGGCACGTCGGCGGTGACCGTCTCCACCGCCGGGCGGCCGGTCGCCGGCACGGTGCGGCCGTCCGGGGCGGGCGGGATGTCCGGGCGCGGCGCGAGGCCGCCGAAGTACTTGTCGGCCAGCGCGAACACCTCCGCGGCGGGGGCGTCGCCGACCACGGTGAGCACCGCGTTGTTCGGCGCGTAGTAGGTGGTGTGGAACGCCTGGAAGGTGGCCAGGTCGGCGGCGTTCAGGTCGGCCATCGACCCGATCGTGGCGTGGTGGTAGGGGTGGCCGGGCGGGTAGAGCAGCGGCAGCAGCCGCAGCCAGGCGTCGCCGTAGGGGACGTTCTCGTAGCGCTGCCGGCGTTCGTTCTTCACCACGTCGCGCTGGTTGTCGAGCGTCTCCTGGGTGAGCGCCGGCACCAGGCCGCCCATCCGGTCGGCCTCCAGCCAGAGCGCCAGCTCCAGGTGTTCGGCCGGAACGGTCTCGAAGTAGTTGGTCCGGTCCGGGTTGGTGGTCGCGTTGAGTGAGCCGCCGGCGCCCTGGATCAACTTCATGTGCTCGGTCTTCGCCACGTTCACCGAGCCCTCGAACATCAGGTGCTCGAAGAGGTGGGCGAAGCCGGTCTGGCCCGCCGGTTCGTGGCGGGAGCCCACGTCGTACCAGAGGTTGACCGCCACGGCCGGGGCGGTGCGGTCCTCGCTCACCACCACACGCAGGCCGTTGTCCAGTCGGGTCGTCTCGATCGGCCAGGGGAAACCGCTGTCGGGCATGGCACGACGCTATCCGATCCGGTGGGCGGAAAGGGGACGCGCGGTCCGCGTCGTCGCCGCGCGACGGGGTATCAGCTCGGCATGACCCCCGCACCGTCCGCCGTCGAGCGGGCCGCCGCCGCGCTGGCCCGGCTCCGGCACGCCCGGCTGCTGCATCCCGCCGGCCGCGTGTTCGCCGCCGAGGCGATGATCTGGGGTACGCCGGGACCGCCGACCGGGGTGCCGCTGCTGGACCTGCCCGGCCGGTGGCCGGCCACGGTCCGGCTCTCCAAGGGCACGCCGACGCCGCCCGGCTGGCCGGACGTGCTGGGCGTGGCGGTCCGGCTGCACCGGGACCCGGAACCGCCGGTCGATCTGCTGGTCAGTTCCAGCGGCGCCGCGCCGGTGCTGCGCAACCTGCCGCTGCCCCGGCGGCGCCTCACCGGGACGTACACCTCGATCATGTCGTTCCGGGCCGGGGCCCGGCGGCTGTTCCTGGCCGTGCTGGCCGACCCGGACTCACCCGACCTGGGTCGCACGCTGGCCGAGGCCGACGCGGTGGTGGCCGGCGACGAGCCCCGGCTGGTGCTCGCGGTGGCTTCGGCGGTGGGTCCGTGGCGGCCGTTCGGCGAGGTGCGTCTGGGTGGCCGGCACGGCGGCCCGGAGGACGCCGTGCCGGCCTTCGACCCGATCGGCAACGTGCCGCCGGGGCTGCGGCTGGCCGGCCCGCTGGCCCGGTTGCGGGACGCCAGTTACCGGGGGTCCCGCCGCGGCCGGGGCGCGCCGCTCAGTCGGGAGGCTCGACGGCGGTGACGGTCTCGGCGGACGTGCGGTGCTCCAGCACCGTGTCCGGGGCGGCGTTCTGGTCCTCCTCCCGGAGATCCGACTCGGCGAGGATCGCGTCGGCCTGGGCCTGCGCGTCGTCGCTGCCCGCCGCCGCCTCCTCGGGCAGCAGGTGCGCGCGGGATTCGATCCGGTCCTGGTCGCTCTGATGGTGGCTCATGGGTTCTCCCATACCCCGCGTCCCGCGTGGCGGAACGGCACGGGCTTTCCCGGGCGCGTCGGGTACGCTGACTGACGTGACGCGGTCGTATCGATGGTTTAGGCAGCCGGCTGGAGGAGCCGGTGACTCGACCGTGAGCTGACGTCACTTCCTCTTCGAGCCGGCCGGGCAGGGATGATTCCCTGCCCTTTCGCATGCGAGCAGCCGGCTCGACACCCTGGGCGCCGGCCCCGGGGCGCGGTCGGCGGAAGGATTCCCACCGTGACCACGTCTCCGGACGCCCGCCGGGTCATCGACCAGCGGATCGACCGCGTCGTGCCGTTGACCACCCCGGCCCTGCTCCACCATCACCTGCCGCTCGACGCGCCGCTCGCCGAGGCCGTCATCGCCGGCCGGCGCGCGGTCGCCCGGGTGCTGGACCGCGCCGACGACCGGCTGCTCGTGGTGGTCGGCCCGTGCTCGGTGCACGACCCGGCCGCCGCGCTGGAGTACGCCGGACGGCTGCGTGAGGCGGCCGACCGGGTCGCCGACGACCTGCTCGTGGTGATGCGGGTCTACTTCGAGAAGCCGCGCTCGACCGTGGGCTGGAAGGGTCTGATCAACGACCCGGCGCTGGACGGTTCGGGCGACGTGAACACCGGTCTGCGGACCGCGCGGGCGCTCCTGCTCGACGTGCTGCGGCTGGGCCTGCCGGTGGGCTGCGAGTTCCTCGACCCGATCACCCCGCAGTACATCGCCGACACGGTGGCCTGGGGCGCGATCGGCGCCCGGACCGTGGAGAGCCAGGTGCACCGGCAGCTCGCCTCCGGCCTGTCCATGCCGATCGGCATGAAGAACCGCCCCGACGGCAGCATCGGCACGGCTGTCGACGCGATCCGGGCGGCCGGCGTGCCGCACGTCTTCCCCGGCATCGACGTCTCCGGCATCCCGGCGATCATGCACACCCGGGGCAACGCCGACGGGCACCTGGTGCTGCGCGGCGGCGGTGGCCGACCCAACTACGACGCGGAGTCGGTGGCCGGTGCGCTCGACCTGCTGCGCGCCGCCGGACTGCCCGAACGCGTGGTGATCGACGCCAGCCACGCCAACAGCGGCAAGGACCACCGCAACCAGCCGCTGGTCGCCGCGGACGTGGCCGGGCAGCTCGCCGCCGGGCAGCGCGGCATCGTGGGGATCATGTTGGAGAGCTTCCTGCGCGCCGGCCGGCAGGATCTGGACCCGACCCGGGAGCTGGAGTACGGCAGGTCGGTCACCGACGCCTGCATCGGCTGGGACACCACCGACGAGGTGCTCGACCACCTGGCCCAGGCGGTCCGCGCCCGCCGCGCCGCGCTGCCCACCCCCGCCTGAGCTCCGTTGGGCGGCGTTTGACCGGTTCGGGGCCGGGTAGGTGGTCGGCGTGACCGATGACGCGCCCGTGACCGAGCAGCCGGACACCAGGCCGCTCGACGACCTGCTCGACGACCTCTACCACGGCCAGGAGCGGATCAGTCAGACCGACATCTACCGCCGCGCGGTGGCCGCCGAGCTGCCGGCGGAGCTGCTCACCCGGATCGCCGCGCTCCCCCAGGGCGAGTACGCGGTGGACGAGGTGGCGGACCTGCTGGGCGGCACGGTCGCCTGAGCCCCCGCCGACGAGAGGACCCGAGATGACCGACCGCGAACCCGAGCACGAGCACCTGGCGGCGCTCGGCCAGCCTCCGGAGGGCGTGGACACGCTGCCGGAGCCGGACTTCGCCAACGAGCACGACCGCACCGCGGTGGACCGGGACATCGTCACCGGGGAGGACGAGCGGGAGCCGGAGACGTCGCGCGGCTGGGCCGGCGAGGACCACGGCACCACCCCGACCTGATCGAAGCGGTACGACGGACGGGGCCGGCGCGTACGCGCCGGCCCCGTCCGTCGTCGTGGTCACTCCCCGTGGTGTCCGCCCTCGGCGGCCCGCTGGGCCACCGCGTACCCCATCTGGAGGAAGTCGGACGCGGCGACCGCGGTCAGCGCGGTGGCCACCAGCCGGGTCAGCCGGGGGGCCAGCACCAGGCCGCCGGTGAGCCCGGTGGCCACCCACACCGCCAGGCAGAACGGGCAGCTCACCAACTCGCCGAGCGCGTGCCGGGTGGGGCTGCCCTCGTCCCGGACCTGCTCCATCACCTCGCCGCTGCCGATCGGGTGGTCGTAGCGGGTGAACGGCGCCCGCAGCGGACTGGTGATGGCGTCCTTGGACAGCAGCCGGCTCAGCTTGTGCGTGGCGATCGAGAGCAGCACCACGTCGCCGGGCGAGGGCCGCTCCGGCACCGGCCGGCCGGTGAGCCGGACCAGGCCGACCAGCGCGCCGGTCACGCCGGCGTAGGTGCCCATCGCCTTCAGGTAGCCCTCCAGCGGCCGGTGCTCGTGCGGCGCGTACGCCTGGCGCAGGCGCGCCACCTTCTGCTTCAGGCCACTCCCGGTCAACCCGGTCTCCCTCGTCGTCAGGCCGGCCGGGCTCAGCCGGCGGTCAGGTTGTCGCCGACCTCGCGGTCGAGGTTGGCGAGGATCTCGTCGGCCAGGCCGTGGTCCGGGCCGGCCAGGTCCAGCCGGACGCGGGCGCCGCCGGCGTCGGCCGGTTCCACGTCGATCTCCGCGGACCAGTCGGCGCTGCTCCACCGCGCCCGCATGTCGTCGGCGTCGAGCACCTCCACCCGGCAGGCGCCGGAGCCGCGCAGCTCCTCGGGCAGCCAGGCGGCGGACCGGTCCGGGTCGGTGGCGGTGTTGAACACCACCTCGGGCGGCGCGGACATGCCGCGCTCGGCGTGGCTGGCCATCAGGCGTCCCGCAGCCGGTGCGGGTCGATCTCCCGGCCGGGGTGCCGGGCCAGGTACTCGGTCTCCAGCTCGGCGGTGCGGCGCAGGTGGTTGGCGAGCGCGGAGTCGGTGGCGTGCCGCAGCGTGTCCAGCCGGGTCCGGTGCAGGCTCTGCACCTCCCGGATCAGGTCCTCGTCGCTCAGCTCGGCGGGATCCACGCCGGGCAGGTCGCCGTCGGTGGCCCCGGCGCGGGCGTGGTCACCGTCCCACTCGGTGACGCGCTGCTCCGGGCTGGTGTCCCGGCGTACCGATTCGGTCATCGTCGCCCCCTCGTCTCGTTCGGGCTGGCGCCTAGACGGATGCCCAACCGCTGTGCCACCAAACCCACGCCACCTACGACGCCGCGTCGGAGACGACCGCCGGCCCCGGTACCCTCGATGGCATGCAGCGGCTCCGGACACCGGCGTGGATCGCCCGCCACGTGGCCATGGTCGTGCTGGTGGTGGGTTTCCTCGGGCTGGGCTGGTGGCAGGTCACCCGCGCCGCCGGGGGCAACGCGCTGAGCTTCGGGTACGCGATCGAGTGGCCGGTCTTCGCCGGTTTCGTGGTCTTCGTCTGGTGGCGCGAGGTGCGGCAGGCGCTGCGGGCCGCGCCGGGTCCGTCGGCGGAGGACGCGCCGCCGGCGGGCGCCGGCGACGAGCCGGTCGCGCCGACCCCGGCGGTACGCCGGCCGGTGCGCGTCGCCCGGGTGCCGTCGACGCCGGCCGAGGGCGCGGACGACGGCGAGCTGGCCGCGTACAACCGCTACCTTTCCTGGTTGAACGCCAATCCGGGCGCCCGGCCCGGCGACTATCCCGGCTGAGGCCGGTGCGGAAGGACGGACGACGGTGGGCGGAGCCCTTACCCGGTACCGCGTGATCGCCTGGATCGTGGGCGTGGCGCTGGTGGTGCTGGTCCTGATCGGCATGCCGCTGAAGTACGGCTTCGACAACCCGAGCGTGGTGGCCGTGGTGGGGGTCGCGCACGGCTGGCTCTACATGCTCTATCTGGCGCTGACGTTCGACCTGTCCCGCCGGGCGGACTGGCCGCTGAAGCGGATGCTGCTGGTGATGCTGGCCGGCACCGTGCCGTTCGTCTCGTTCTACGCGGAGCGGCGGGTGAGCCACTGGGTGGCCGCCGAGCGCCGGCCGCGCACCCCGGAGCCGGTCGCCGGCTGACCGGGGCTCAGCGCGTCGGGCGCCACGGGCCGGCGCCCGGCGGGTCGGTCCGGCCGTCGCGGCGGGCCCGGTCCCGGGCCTGGCGCAGCGCGTCGGCGACCTGCCCGAACTGCCGTTCGTCGTCGCTGCTGAACAGCAGTTCCTCGGTGCCCCGGAGCCGGCCCCACAGTTCGTACGCGGGGGGCCGCCAGCGGTCGCCGACGAGCACGAGCAGCAACGGCAGCAGCCCGACCGCGCCGAGCGTGAGGTACGCCCCGGCGGTGAGCCGATGCAGGCCGCCGGTGAAGCCGAGCAGCAGCCCGGCCGACGCGACGAGCGCGGCGGTGGCGACGACCGCCCGGACGGCGAGCCGGTCGTGCGGGCCGCGGGCGGTCCGGAGCTGGGTGATCTCGGCGACCGACCAGCTGGTGCGGCCGACGGTGAAGCGTTCGGTGGTGACGACGATGCCGGGCCGGGCGTAGAGCAGGCCGGGCGCGGTGCCGCGGGGCGGGTGGGTGGCGGAGCGGTCGGTCTGCACGGTGGCCTCCCGAGGGGATGGATTCCGGGGTGGGAATCCCGGATCCGGCTCCCATTGTGTGGGGCATTCGCCACGCCGGAAAACGGTCACCGACCGTGAACGTCATCATTGTCACTTTCCGACACTTTGCCAACTTTCGCCCCTGCTTGAACTCCCGTTCACTCCGATCACGGGTTAGGTTGTCCAGGTCGGTCCGGTCGACCGCCATCCACCCGGATGGCGCCGGCCCGGCGTCGACGGGTCGTCCAGACGCGACCCGCCGACCGTGGAGAGGAGCTTTCCGCTCTTGTCGTCCTTACGGATGCTGCTCCGCTGCATGGCGGTGGCCGGCCTGTCGGCCGCGCTGCTCGCCCCGGCGTCGGTGGCTCGGGCCGAGCCCACCCCCGCCGAGCTGACGAAGCAGATCGAGAAGTCCTCGACTGAGCTGGAGCGAATCGTCGAGTCCTACAACAAGCTCAACGAGGACATCAAGGCCAACAAGGCCGAGGCCGCCACGTTGGCGGCGAAGATCGGCCCGTTGCAGGAACAGGCCGAGCGGAGCCGCGCCGACGTGGCAGTGCTGGCCGCCACGGCGTACAAGACCGGCGGCATGCGCACCGCGGCGGCGCTGCTGGAGCCGGGCGGCACCGCCGCGCTGCCGGAACGGTTGGGCACGCTCGACCAGCTCACCCGCCAGCGGCAGCGCACCATCACCGGCTTCACCGCCGACCAGCGCCGGCTGATCGACCAGAAGACCAAGCTGGACGTCACGCTGGCCCGGGAGGCGGCGCAGGCCAAGCAGCTCGCCGCCGGTAAGAAGCGGATCGAGGGGGACCTGTCCCGTCTCTACGAGATGCGCCGCCAGGCGTACGGGCGGGCCACCGAGGCGCCGGCCAAGGCGAGTTCGGCGGGTAAGCCGCCGGCCGTCTCCGGCAAGGCCGGGGTGGCGGTGCGGTACGCGTACGGCGCGGTCGGCAAGCCGTACGGGTGGGGTGCCGAGGGCCCCGGCAGCTACGACTGCTCGGGCCTGACGCTGGCCGCCTGGCGGGCCGCCGGGAAGTCGCTGCCGCACAACGCGGCGGCCCAGTGGAGCGCCACGACCAGGATCAGCCGCAGCGCGCTGCAACCGGGTGACCTGGTGTTCTACTCCGGGCTCGGGCACGTCGCCCTCTACGTCGGCGGCGGTCAGATCATCGACGCGCCCAGCGCAGGCCGCAACGTCAGCAAACGCGGCATGAACATCATGTCGATCGCCGGTTACGGCCGGGTCTGATTTACGGCAGCGAAACGGCCGGCGTCCCCCTGTCGGACGCCGGCCGTTTCGTCGTTCATTACTACCAGGTCAGGCCGCCTGTAGCCCCTCGGCGCGGGCCAGCTCGCGGAGCCGGCCGAGGGCCTGGATCTCAAGCTGGCGGATCCGCTCCCGGGAGAGCGAGAACCGGGAGGCGACCTCGGTCAGCGAGTGCTCCCGCCCGTCCTCCAGGCCGTAGCGGGCCCGCATGATGCCGGCCGACCGGTCGTCGAGGTGGTTGAGCAGCCCCTCGATCCGCTGCCGCTCCAGGCCGGTGAGCACGATCTCCTCCGGCGACGGGGCGTCGCTGTCGGCGACCAGGTCACCGAGGTTGGTGTCGCCGTCGTCGCCCACCGGGGTGTCCAGCGACACGGTGTCCTGCGACCAGCGGACCAGCTCGTTGACCCGCTCGACGGTGACGCCGAGCGACGCCGCGATCTGCTCCGGCTCCGGGTCGGCGCCCAGCTCGCGGGTGAGCTGCCGGGCCACGTTGCGCATCCGGTTGACGTCCTCCACCAGGTGCACGGGCAGCCGTACGGTCCGCTCCTGCTGGGCGATCGCCCGGCTGATGGCCTGCCGGATCCACCAGGTCGCGTAGGTGGAGAACTTGAAGCCCCGCTCGTAGTCGAACTTCTCGACCGCCCGGACCAGGCCGGTGTTGCCCTCCTGGATCAGGTCCAGCATGGGCATGCCGGAGCGCACGTAGCGGCGGGCGATGGAGACGACCAGCCGCAGGTTCGCACGGATGAACAGGTCCTTCGCCCGCTCACCGTCGGCGATCACGCGCTCCAGTTCCTCCCGGGTGGCCCCGTCGGGGATCCGGTCGGAGTCGAGCAGGTGCTCGGCGTAGAGGCCGGCCTCGATCGACTTGGACAGGTCCACCTCCCGGGCGGCGTCCAGCAGCGGCGTCCGGGAGATCTCGTGCAGGTAGACGCCGACCAGGTCCCGCTCCTCGGCGACCTCGTCGGTACGCATGCCGATGTTCTTGTCCACGATTGCCACGGTCCCCTCGCTCGCGCCGGTTGCCCGGTTCCTTGCCATCCCCACGTTCATCAGCCCTCCCCGTAACCTCCGCTGTGCCCGTAGGTGCTGACACCTACACAACAGATGTGACGTGTCGGGGATTCCTTGCCGTGAGTCGAAACTGTCACGAATGCCTGAGTGCTAGCTGAGAGCCCGGTCCATGTTTCCTGTCAGGACCCCTGCTCGGCGGCCTGCCGACCCCCCGCTGGACACCGGTCCGGAGCAGCGGAATCGCCGTCACCCATGGAATGGCACCATTGCGTTTTCCATGAACACAGCGAGCCGCGTCACCGCCGCTCTGGGATCCTGGTCACTGCGTGATACGCGCCCGTGGACCGCCGGGTTCAGCCACGGGAAGGATTACCCTCCGCCTCGTTGAACAATCCGCACGGGGAGAGCCGTCCCCTCCCGCCACGTGATACGCGTCGCACCCGCCGGGCGGATGCGCCCGGCGGGTGGGGATCGGGTGGGATCAGGAGGCGAGCAGGGCCAGGGCGCCGCGGACCTGGTCGGCGGCGCGGGCCAGGGCGGCCCGGGCGGCGGGCACCTCGGCGCCGGAGACCAGCGAGACGAGGGCGGTCTTGAGGTCGCCGTCGGCCTCCCGCAACGCGACGGCGCAGACCTCCTCGGCGCAGCCGGTGGCCTCCATCAGGATCGAGATCATCCGGCCGCGCAGCTTGGCGTTGGTGGCCACCATGTCGATCATCAGGTTCGAGTAGACCCGGCCGAGACGCACCATCACGGCCGTGGAGAACGTGTTGAGCACCAGCTTCTGCGCGGTGCCGGCCTTCATCCGGGTCGACCCGGTGACCACCTCGGGTCCGGTGTCCACCCCGATGAACACGTCCACCGACGTGGCGGCCTCGGCCTCCGGATTCGCGCAGAGCAGCACCGTCCCGGCACCCTGGGACCGGGACGCGGCGAGCGCCCCGAGGACGTACGGGGTGCGCCCGCTGGCCGCCAGGCCGACCACCAGGTCGCCGGCGCGGACACACTTGGCGGCCTCAGCGGCGCCGCCACGCTCGTCGTCCTCGGCGTCCTCGACGGCCCGCCACATGGCCTCCGGGCCGCCCGCCAGGTGGGCGCAGAACCAGTGCCGCGGCGAGTTGAAGGTGGGGGCCAGCTCGGCCGCGTCCAGCACGCCCAGGCGGCCGGAGGTGCCGGCGCCGAAGTAGTGCACCCGGCGTCCGCCGCGCAGCGCGGCCACGGCCAGGTCGACGGTCTCGGCGATCTCGTCCAGTACGGCGGCCACCGCGGCCGGCACCCGCCGGTCGGCTTCGTTGATCACGGCGAGCACGTCCCGGGTCGACATCAGGTCGAGGTCGACGCTGTGCGGGTTGCGCCGTTCGGTCGGCGCGCCGACCCGCACCACCGGGCGCACCGTGGTCACCTCGTCCCGCTCCACCCGACCCGCCGTCATGCCCGCCTCCGCCCGGGACCCACCCGACGCGACTGGACCGCCTCGGCGGTGGCCTCCAGGGCCTTCTTGGTGCGGGCCCGGCTCCGGGCGGCCACCCCGACGAAGAGGCAGTCGACCACGGTGAGCTGGGCCAGCCGGCTGGCCGTCGCGCCGGACCGGTAGGTCGTCTCCCGGGCGGCGGTGGTGAGCACGTGGTCCGCGACCTCGGTGATCGGCGAGCGGGGGAAGTTGGTGAGCGCCACCGTGGTGGCGCCGCGCGCCCGGGCCTGCTCCAGGACCTCGATCACGTCCGACGTGGTGCCGGTGTGGGAGATGCCGACCGCGACGTCGCCGCGGCCCAACAGCGCGGCGGAGGTGAGCGCGGTGTGCACGTCCGGGAAGTAGAACGCGATGCGGCCGATGCGGTGCAGCTTCTGCTGGAAGTCCGAGGCGACGAAGCCGCTGGCGCCCGCGCCGTAGACGTCGATCCGGCCGGCCGCGCCGATCGCCTCGACCACCCGCTCACAGACCGCCGGGTCGAGCTGCTCGGCGGTCTCCTCGACGGCCCGTGCGTCGTTGAACGCGATGGTGGCGATGATCTGGGCCAGGTCGGCGCCGGGCGGGATGTCGCCGCCGACGACCCGCGCGTCCGGCGGCTCGACCCGGCGGGCGGCCTCGGCGGCGAGCCGGATGCGCAACTGGGGGTAGCCGTTCATGCCGACCGAGCGGCAGAACCGGATCACGGTCGCCTCGGATGTTTCGGCGGCGGTGGCGAGGTCGGTGATCGTGCGCCGGGCCGCGTCCGCCGGATCGGCGACGACCAGCCGGGCCACCCGCTGCTCGGCCGGGGACAGCGAGGGCAGGAGGCCGCTGATGTGGACGATCAGTCCACCGGGCTCGTGACTCGCAGAAATCTTCGGACTCTTCGCCACGGATGAAACTTACTTTCACTGGGCGTAAGCGTCAACCATGACGCCGCGTATCGGGAAATTTACCGCCATCCGCGCCCGATCCCCGCGCCCAGGGTCCCATTACCGCAGCCCGGCCGCCTCCTCCGGTCCGGTCGACTCGCGCCCGCCGGAGGATCGTCCGATCGACCGCACGCCGACCCTTCGGCCCGGACGGCCGCCACCGGACCACCGGTCAGCCGGGCGAGCCGCCGCGCACGCGTCGGCGACGTCACGAACAGTGACGCGAGAGTTCGTTTCTCAGCGTGACTGCGGCCGAGGGGCGGCGAGACGCCCCTCGGCCCCCTTTGCTCTGCACCCATATGCGCAGCAGCTCCTCTACCTGGGCAGGGGTGAGCGGGACCGGCGCGAGCCGGCAGTTCGGGTGGTTGCTCTCGGCTTCCGCTGCGGGGATGGCTGCAGAGCAAAGGCGACGGCGGCCCATTCGGCCGCCGCGCCTCCGTCTCGCTCTCCGTGACCAACGAGTGCGGCCGGCAGCGGACGGCCGGCGAACCGGTCCGCCCGGTGGGTCGGCGCGACCGGCGTCCACGGCGGCTACCGTGTGGCCATGGCGGATCGCACGGTGCTGGTGACCGGAGGCACGGGTGGGCTCGGCGGCGCGGTCACCGCCGCGTTCCTGCGGGACGGCTGGCGGGTGGTCGTACCCGGTCGGGAGGGCGGCCCGACGACGACCGAGCCGTCCGGTCCGGTCCCGGTGGTGGCGGACCTGCTCACCCCCGAGGGGGCCGCGCAGGCGGTGGCGACAGCCACCGCCGAGCCCGCGGCGCCACTTCGCGCCGTGGTCAACCTCGTCGGCGGGTACGCCAGCGGCGGGCTCGTGCACGAGACGCCGGTCGAGGAGTTCGAGCGGATGCTGCGGATCAACCTGCGCCCCACCTACCTGGTCACCCAGGCGGCGCTGCCGCACCTGGTCGCGGCCGGCGGCGGCGCGGTGGTCTGCGTGTCGGCGCGGGCGGCGGTGGCCCCGTTTCCCGGCGCGGCCGGCTACGCCACCGCCAAGGCCGCCGTGCAGGCGTTCGCGAACGCGATCGCGGTGGAGTACCGACCGCGTGGGGTGCGCTGCAACACGGTGCTGCCCAGCGTCATCGACACCCCGGCCAACCGGGCCGCCCAGCCCGAGGCGGACCACCGGCGCTGGGTGCCGCCGGCCGAGATCGCGGCGGTGATCCGCTTCCTGGCCGGCCCGGAGTCCGCCCCGACGAGCGGCGCGAGCGTCCCGGTCTACGGGCGGGCCTGAACCGGCACCGGGCCGTCCCGGCCGCCGCCCGACGGGCGCGGGGTGCCGTCCGGCGACGGGCCGGCGAGCGTGGACGGGTCGTCCGGCAGCCACTCGCTCAGGTGCGCCCGGATCCGGCGGGACACCTCCTCCGGCGGGCCGCTGCCGTCGACCACCACGAAGCCGGCGTACTCCGGCAGCGCCCGGTAGGCCGCGTCGGCGGCGGTGAGCCACCGCATGCTCTCGTGGTCGGTGCCGCGCCGCTCGATCCGCCGGTACGCCTCGGCCGGGTCCACGGTCAGCAGGATGGTGACCCGGGGCGGCGGGAAGATCCGGTAGCCGGCCCGGGCCAGCCGCTCCCAGCGCTGACCACCGTGCGCCCGGATGCTGGCGTACTGGCAGACGGACCACCGGTCCATCACCGCCGTGCGGCCGGTCGCCAGGCAGCTCAGCAGCGCGAGCGCGATGGCCAGCCACCGCAGCACGGACTCGACCGCGAGCAGGCCGTCGCGCCCGACGAGACGTTGCGCGTCCGGGCGGCCGACCCGTTGGGCGAGCCGGCCGAGCCAGCGTCGACCGCCGGCGTTGCGGTGGTAGGTGGCCCGGTGGCCGGCCGCGTTCAGCGCCTCGGCGAGCAGGTGGGCCTGGGTGGTCTTGCCCGAGCCGTCGATACCGATCAGGGCGACGGTGCGCAGTCGGGCTCCGCCGCGCCGCGTCCGCAGTGAGCTGGGCACCTTCCCGAGGTTATCCGACGGGCGCTCGCAAGCGCCTTTTGTCGTGTTCCTCCCCAGGTGGATGCGGAAGGTGTGACCGGAGCGTCCGCCGGGTAGGCAACTCAATCTCACCGCCCACGACGACGACGGGAGAGCCAGATGGCCGAGCGCGGGGACGAGACCCTGGTGCACACGCTGAAGAAGGTCGCCGCCGTGCTCAAGCAGTCCGAGATCCCGTTCGCCCTGGGCGGCAGCTTCGCCGTGTATGCCCACGGCGGCCACTCCAGCGACCACGACGTCGACTTCCTGCTCCGCGAGGCCGACGTCGACCGGGCGCTGGAGGCGCTTGTCGAGGCCGGCTTCACGGCCGAGCGCCCACCGGAGGACTGGCTGGTCAAGGTCTACGACGAGGGCCGGATGGTGGACCTGATCCACCGGCCGATCGAGACCCCGGTGACCGAGGAGACGTTCGCCGACACCATCGTGCGGCCGGTCGACGCGATCCACATGCCGGTGCTCTCGGCCAGCCAGCTCATGGTGCACAAGCTGCTCAGCTTCTCCCAGCACTACTGCGACTTCGCCCGCGCCCTGCCGCTCGCCCGCTCGCTGCGGGAACAGATCGACTGGGACCGGGTACGCAAGGAAACGCAGCACTCGCCGTACGCGGAGGCGTTCCTGGTGCTGCTCGACCGGCTGGACGTGCTGCCCGACGGCGCGCCCGGCGGAAGGGAGACCCCGTGACCGGACAACCCGGCGACGTGCCGCCCGACGAGTACGTCGAGGCGGAGATCCAGAACATGCTGGCGGAGGACCCGTCCGTGGCCGAGCAGGGCATCACGGTGCTGCGCCGCGAGCGCGGGCTGGTGCTCTCCGGCGAGGTGGAGAGCCCGCACCGGCGCGAAGAGATCCTGCGGCGGGTGACCGAGCGCTTCCCGGACACGCCGGTGACCAGCGACATCGGTGTGATCCGTACGCAGGCGCCCACCCAGGTGGAGGAACTGCCGTGAGGGAGGTTCGATGGTGATCCGGATCGCCGCCGTCGGCGACGTGCACGTGGACGAGGACGTGGTGGGCCGGTTCCGTCCGGCGCTGGAGGAGCTGCCGGACTGCGCCGACGTGCTGCTGCTCGCCGGCGACCTGACCCGGCACGGCACGGAGGCCGAGGCGCGCTGCGTGGCGCGCGAGTTCGGCGATCTCGGCGTGCCGGTGATCACCGTGCTCGGCAACCACGACCACCAGTGCGACCAGGTGCCGCAGGTGGTCAAGGTGCTCCAGGACGCCGGGATCACCGTGCTGGAGGGCACCGGCACGGTGCTGGAGTGCCCCGGTGGGCGGCTCGGCGTGGCCGGGGTGAAGGGCTTCGGCGGCGGGTTCGCCGGGCGCTGCGCCAGCGACTTCGGCGAGCCGGAGATGAAATCGTTCGTGCGGACCACCCGGGAGAGCGCCGACGCGCTGGCGGCCGCGCTGCTCGCGCTGGAGTGCGATGCGCTTGTCGCGCTCACCCACTACGCCCCCGTGCCGGACACGCTCGCCGGTGAGCCGCTGGAGATCTACCCGTTCCTCGGCTGCTACCAGCTCGGGCAGGCGATCGACTCGGCGCCCACCGCGCTGGCCCTGCACGGGCACGCCCACCACGGCACCGAGCGCGGCACCACGCCGGGCGGGGTGCGGGTCCGTAACGTCGCGCACCCCGTGATCAAGCAGGCATACAGCGTCTTCCACCTCGGGGATCAGGTCGACTGAGAGGGAGGTTTCCGGGATCGGGCCGCCGGGTATCCAGCCGCCATGGAGCTGATTCTCTGGATTCTCGCAGTCGTACTCGTGGTCGCCGGAATTCTTGCCCTCTTCCGCCGACAGATCCTCTGGGGCATCGTCCTCATCGTGGTGGGCCTGCTGGTCGGCCCGGGTGGTGTCAGCATCTTCAACACGTAACCGCCGTCCGCAGCACCCGAGACCCGCCGGGGTCGTCGGGCCCGGCGCTCTGTCCTCCCAGACCGGAGCGTCCGGACCCGACGATCCCGGCGTTTTCCCGTCCGGGCCGGGTTTGCCGCCTCCGGCCAGCGGCAATATCTCGACCATGGAGATGTCGCAACGCGCCGGCCGGCGTACCGCCGGGGCCCGGAAGTGGTGGGCCCTGCTCGGCTTCGGCGCCGCCACGTTCGCCGCCGCCGCCCTCGGCGGGCTGGGCGTCCGGGGCACCTCCGCCGAGTACCAGAGCCTGGAGCAGCCCGCCTGGGCACCGCCGTCGTGGCTGTTCGGCCCGGTGTGGACGCTGCTGTACGCGCTGATCGCGATCGCCGGCTGGCTGGTCTGGCGCCGGGTCGGGTTCGGCCCCGCGCTCTGGGCCTGGTGCGTCCAACTGGTGCTCAACGCCGCCTGGACGCCACTCTTCTTCGGCACCGGCCGCTACGGGTTGGCGTTCGCCGAGATCGTGCTGATGTGGCTGGCGATCGGCGTGACCGTGGCGTTGTTCCGGCGGGTGTCCCGGCCGGCGACGCTGCTGATGCTGCCGTACTGGGCGTGGGTCACGTTCGCCGCCGCGCTCAACTTCGCCATCTGGCGGCTGAACGCCTGACCGGGGTGGGCGCGGGAGCCGAGGCCCCCGCGCCCACCGGGGTCAGCAGCGGGGCACGCCGGGGATGTACCCGTCGTAACCGGTGTAGACGTACGCGTCGGAGATGAACCGGCCGGAGCCGATCCGGTCCCAGATGGAGCTGGTGCCGTACGTGCCGGTGACGCTGGTGCCGCTGGTCTGGCAGTAGATCGTCACCTTGGCCCCGTCGGCCACCGTGCCCACCGCGCTGTAGCCGGTGCCCGGCCCGGAGCGGACCGTCAGCGCCGTGCCGGCGGTGTTCACCGTGCCGGCCCCGGTGTCCGCGCCGGCGCAGCCGTTGTCGCTGGTGTAGGTCTTCGTGCCCCAGTAGAGGGCCTGCGCGCCGTTGAAATTGATCTTCACGGCGCTGCCGTTCGAGCGCTGCTCGTAGTGCAGGTGCGGGCCGGTGGAGCCGCCGGTGGTGCCGACGTACCCGATCACCCGGCCGTAGCCGACGGTCTGCCCGACCGAGACGTTGAACGCGTTGAGGTGCGCGTAGTAGGTCGTCCAGCCGCCGCCGTGGTTGATCCGGACGTACTTGCCGTAGCTCGTGTCACCGAGGTTCGTCACCACGTCGACGGTGCCGGGCGCGCTGGCCACCACCGGGTCGCCGAGGTCGTCGGTGCGGTTGAAGTCGATCGCGTTGGCCGGGCTGTGATTGGTCCGCGTCTGGCCGGACCAGGACTGGTTGCACGGGAACGGAACCTTGAACGTCGGCGCGGCCATCGCCGGCGCCGCCGGGACCAGGGTCGCGGCCAGGACCGCCACACCCGCCGCCAGACTGAGCCACCGCTTGCGCATCCACTACCTCCTATGTTGAAAGTCTTCAATCTGATACGGACAGCGTGGCAGAAAGTTCCGTCCGTGGGAAGATTCGTGGGAGCGCGCCCAGTCCCGGTGTCCGGATTTCGGGATTGTTACCGGGCCGTGTCCGACCGGGGGTGGACCGGACGGGATGCAAGCGCTTACATGTGTGCACGACCATCGGACCGGCGCGCATTCGATTTCCCCCACGCGCCGGCAAGGAAGGAGATCGGCATGGCGTTTGCCAGATCGCGCCAGGCTCTCGCGGTCACCGGCGTGCTGGGGCTGGCGCTCGGCGTCGCCGCCTGCGGGACCGGCAACGACAAGAAGAGCGACAAGGCGGGCTCGGCCGAGTGCGCGGCATACGAGAAGTACGAGGGGCACGACGGCAAGAAGGTCACGATCTACTCGTCGATCCGGGAGATCGAGGACGAGCGCCTCCAGCAGTCCTGGAAGGAGTTCGAGGACTGCACCGGCATCAAGATCGACCACGAGGGCTCCGGCGAGTTCGAGGCCCAGCTCCCCGTCCGGGTGGACGGCGGCAACGCCCCCGACCTCGCCTTCATCCCGCAGCCGGGCCTGCTGAAGCGGTTCGTCGACTCGGGCAAGCTCAAGCCGGCCGGCGCCGACACCAAGGCCATGGCGGAGCAGAACTACTCCCCCGACTGGCTGAAGTACAGCACCGTCAACGGCCAGTTCTACGGCGCCCCGCTGGGCTCCAACGTGAAGTCCTTCGTGTGGTACTCGCCGAAGACCTTCAAGGAGAAGGGCTGGTCGGTCCCGACCACCTGGCAGGAGCTGATCGACCTCAGCGACAAGATCGCGGGCAGCGGCACCAAGCCGTGGTGCGCCGGCATCGAGTCCCAGGACGCGACCGGTTGGCCGGCCACCGACTGGATCGAGGACGTCCTGCTGCGCACCGGCGGGCCCGAGGTCTACGACAAGTGGACCACCCACGAGATCCCGTTCAACGACCCGCAGGTCGCCACCGCCGTCAACCAGGCGGGCACCATCCTGAAGAACGAGAAGTACATGAACGGTGGCTTCGGCGGCGTGAAGAGCATCGCCACCACCGCGTTCCAGGAGGCCGGCGTGCCGATCACCACCGGCAAGTGCGCGATGCACCGCCAGGCGTCCTTCTACGCCAACAACTGGCCCGAGGGCACCAAGGTGGCCGAGGACGGCGACGTCTTCGCGTTCTACTTCCCGGCCATCGACCCGGCCAAGGGCAAGCCGGTGCTGGGCGGCGGCGAGTTCGTCGCGGCCTTCGCCGACCGTCCCGAGGTCCAGGCGGTGCAGACCTACCTGGCCTCCGGCGAGTTCGCCAACAGCCGCGCCAAGATCGGTGACTGGGTGTCCGCGAACAAGAAGCTGGACCTCAACAACGTCCCGAACCCGGTGGACAAGCTCTCCGTGGGCATCCTCCAGGACGAGAAGACCGTCTTCCGCTTCGACGGCTCGGACCTGATGCCGGCCGCGGTCGGCGCCGGCACGTTCTGGAAGGGCATGGTGGCCTGGATCAACGGCAAGGACACCACCTCCGTCCTGAACGACATCGAGGGCAGCTGGAAGTGATCCGCGTGGGTGGCCCGGTCCGTGTGCACGGGCCGGGCCACCCGCCCGCATCCGAACCCTTGAGGGAGGGTTGATGGAGTTCGACTTCGCGGCGGAACAGCCGAAGTTCCTCATGCTGATGTACGGGCTGATCGCTTTCGTCGCGGTGGTGGGCGGGCTGCTCCTGCTCCTCGACGTGGTGCCGACCTGGCTCGCCCGGCGGCGGGAGGCGCAACTGGTCGCGGCCTCGGTGGGTGGCGGACCGGCACCCCGGCGGCGCAAGCCTCGCGAGGGCGCCTTCGCGTTCTTCTTCCTGCTGCCGACGCTGCTGCTGCTGACCATCGGGCTGGTGGTCCCGGCCATCCGCACCACGCTGCTCTCCTTCATGGACGCGCGCAGCACGAACTGGGTGGGGCTGGACAACTACACCTGGATGTTCGACGAGGACTCGATCGTCCGGGTGCTGATCAACACGCTGATCTGGGTGCTGCTGGTGCCGCTGGCGGCCAGCGCGTTCGGCCTGATCTACGCGGTCCTGGTGGACAAGGCCCGGTTCGAGTCAGTGGCCAAGTCACTGATCTTCCTGCCGATGGCGATCTCGTTCGTGGGCGCCGCCATCATCTGGCGGTTCATCTACGCCTACCGGGGTGACGAGCAGGAGCAGATCGGCCTGCTCAACCAGATCGTGGTCAGCCTCGGCGGCGAGCCCAAGCAATGGCTGCTGGACTCGCCGCTGAACACGTTCCTGCTCATCGTGATCATGGTCTGGATCCAGGCCGGCTTCGCCATGGTGGTGCTCTCCGCGGCCATCAAGGCCATCCCGGCGGACATCATCGAGGCGGCCCGGCTCGATGGCACCACCGCGTGGCAGATGTTCTGGCGGATCACCATGCCGAGCATCCGGCCGGCGCTGATCGTGGTGGTGGTGACGATCTCCATCGCCACGCTCAAGGTCTTCGACATCGTCCGGACCGCCACCAACGGCAACTACGACACCAACGTGATCGCGACCGAGATGTACAACCAGGCGTTCCGGTACGGCGAGAACGGGCAGGGCTCGGCGCTCGCGGTCTTCCTGTTCGTCCTGGTCCTGCCGCTCGTGATCTACCAGATCCGCAACCTGCGCAAGCAGCGGGAGGGCTGACATGACCACCGCCACGCCCACCGTCGGAGCCGGCGTCCAGGCCACCGGCCCGACCACCCGGGGCGCCCGGGTCCGCAAGCGGCTCAACAGCCGCACCGCCACGCTGGTCTCGATCGTGCTCGCGCTGCTCTGGACGGTCCCGACCTTCGGCCTCTTCGTCTCCTCGATCCGGCCCGAGGACCAGATCAAGTCCACCGGCTGGTGGACGTTCTTCCGCGACCCCCAGTTCACCCTCCAGAACTACCAGGAGGTGCTGTTCAGCAGAGGTTCGTCGGGGCAGCTCGCCAGCTACTTCATCAACTCGCTGGCGATCACCGTCCCGTCGGTGCTGTTCCCGATCGCGTTCGCCTCGCTGGCCGCGTACGCGCTGGCCTGGATCAACTTCAGGGGTCGGGACTGGGTCTACATCGGGATCTTCGCGTTGCAGATCGTGCCGCTCCAGATGGCCCTGGTGCCGCTGCTGCGGTTCTTCTCCACCGGCGTCACCGTCGCCGGCGTCCAGATCATGCCCGCGTGGGACCTGGTCGACGAGCAGAAGTTCGCCCAGGTGTGGTTCGCGCACACCTGCTTCGCGCTTCCGTTCGCCGTCTACCTGCTGCACAACTTCATCTCGCAGCTCCCCGGCGACCTGATGGAGGCGGCCCGGGTCGACGGCGCCACCCACCCGAAGATCTTCCGCACGATCGTGCTGCCGCTGATCACCCCGGCGCTGGCGGCGATCGGCATCTTCCAGTTCCTCTGGGTCTGGAACGACCTGCTGGTCGCGCTGATCTTCGCCGGTGGCGGCGACGAGACCGCCCCGCTGACCGTCCGGCTCGCCGAGCTGGCCGGCACCCGGGGCAACGAGTGGCAGCGGCTCACGGCCGGCGCGTTCGTGTCGATCGTCGTACCGCTGATCGTGTTCCTGTCCCTCCAGCGCTACTTCGTGCGGGGCCTGCTCGCCGGCAGCGTCAAGGGTTGACCCACCGTCCCGCCGCCGCCGGTGTGCCGGCGGCGGCGGGACACGGGTCGCAGCGGGGAGCCACGATGACCAAGATTGACGACGTCGCCCGCCTGGCCGGGGTCTCCACGGCCACCGTCTCCCGCGCGTTGCGCGGCCTGCCGACGGTCTCGGCCGCCACCCGCCGCCGGGTCCTCGCCGCCGCCGAGCAACTCCAGTACGCGGTCTCGCCCAGCGCCTCCCGGCTCGCCGGCGGGCGGACCGGCACCGTCGCCGTGGTGGTCCCGCGGATCACCAGGTGGTTCTTCGGCACCGTGGTGGAGGCGGTCGAGGACTCCCTCCAGCAGCACGGCTACGACACGCTGCTCTACAACCTCGGCGGCCGGGAGCAGACCCGCCAGCGGGTGCTGCGCACGGCCAGCCTGCACAAGCGGGTGGACGCGATCATCCTGGTCGCCACGCCGCTGCGCGCGGCGGACGTGCACGCGCTCACCAAACTCGACCTGCCCGGCGTGACGATCAGCTCCGGCAGTGGAGTGCCCGGCTGGCCCTGCGTCCGGATCGACGACGTGGCCGCCGCCCGCACCGCCACCCGCCACCTGCTCGACCTCGGGCACACCCGGATCGCGCACATCTCCGGCGACCCGGACGACGAGCTGGCGTTCACCACCCACCTGGACCGGCGGCGCGGCTACCAGGAGGCGCTGCGCGCCGCCGGCCTCCGGCCCGACCCGAGCCTCGACGTCGAGTCCCAGTTCACCATCGACGGCGGCACCCACGCCACCGCCGAGTTGCTGGCCCGGGGCGAGCCACCGACCGCCATCTTCGCCGCCTGCGACGAGATGGCGATGGGCGCGGTCAGCGCGCTGCGCGACGCCGGGCTGCGGGTGCCGCAGGACGTCAGCGTGATCGGCATCGACGACCACGACCTGGCCGGCGTGCTGGGGCTGAGCACCATCGCCCAACCCGCCGCCGACCAGGGGCGCCTCGCCGCCCGTATCCTGCTCGACCCGCTGGGGGCGGGCGCCGCCGACCCGTACCCCGGACCGGTGCCGGCGCCGCGCGGGGCCGCCGGCGACGGACGGACGCCGACCTCGGTGATCCTCCCCACTCGGCTGGTCGTGCGGGACTCGACCGCGCCGCCCCGGGCACACTGAACGGACCCGTTCGTCAGGCATCCACGACAGGGAGAAGGCGCTGAACACCGACGCGACGCAGCAGGCCCCGGCCACCGGCTGGTGGACCGAGGCGGTCATCTACCAGGTCTACCCGCGCTCGTTCGCCGACTCCGACGGTGACGGCATCGGCGACCTCCCGGGCATCACCGCCCGCCTCGACCACCTCGCCGAACTGGGGGTCGACGCGGTCTGGCTGTCCCCGTTCTATCCGTCCCCGCAGGCCGACGCCGGCTACGACGTGGCCGACTACCGGGACGTCGACCCGCTCTTCGGCACGCTCGCCGACGCCGACCAGATGATCGCCGAGGCGAAGGCCCGCGGCCTGCGGGTGATCGTCGACCTGGTGCCCAACCACACCTCGTCCGCGCACCGCTGGTTCACCGCCGCGGTGGCCGCCGCGCCGGGCAGCCCGGAACGGCAGCGGTACGTCATCCGGGACGGCAAGGGGCCGGACGGCGCCGAGCCGCCGAACGACTGGGAGAGCGTGTTCGGCGGGCCGGCCTGGACCCGACTGCCCGACGGGCAGTGGTACCTCCACCTGTTCGACCCCGGCCAGCCGGACCTCAACTGGGACAACCCGGAGGTCCGCGAGGAGTTCCTCGGCGTGCTGCGCTTCTGGCTGGACCGCGGCGTCGACGGGTTCCGGGTGGACGTGGCGCACGGGCTGATCAAGCAGGCCGACCTGGCCGACTGGCAGGAGCCGCAGGAGATCCTCTCCGGCAACGAGGCGGACAAGCCCCGCCCGCCGATGTGGGACCAGGACGGCGTGCACGAGGTCTACCGGGAGTGGCGGCGGCTGCTCGACTCGTACGCCGGGGAGCGGGTCCTGGTCGCCGAGGCCTGGGTGGAGCCGGCCGAGCGGCTGGCCCGCTACGTCCGGCCGGACGAGATGCACCAGGCGTTCAACTTCGAGTACCTGATGGCCGCCTGGACCGCGCCCGCCCAGTACGCGGTGATCACCCGCTCGCTGGAGGCCACCGACGCGGTCGGCGCGCCCACCACCTGGGTGCTGTCCAACCACGACGTGGTCCGGCACGCCTCCCGGCTCGGGCTGACCACCGGCGGCGGCCGGATGAACGGCATCGGCGTCGACGACCCGCAGCCGGACGTGGCGCTGGGCCTGCGCCGGGCCCGGGCGGCCAGCCTGCTGATGCTGGCGCTGCCCGGCTCGGCCTACCTCTACCAGGGTGAGGAGCTGGGGCTGCCGGAACACACCACGCTGCCCGACGAGGCCCGGCAGGACCCGACCTGGGCGCGCAGCGGGCACACCCAGCGCGGCCGGGACGGCTGCCGGGTGCCGATTCCGTGGGAGGCCGACGCCCCGTCGTACGGCTTCGGCCCGACCGACGCGAGCTGGCTGCCCCAGCCGCCGATCTGGGCCGAGTACGCGCTGGACCGCCAGCGCGGGGTGCCCGGCTCGACGTACGAGCTGTACCGGACCGCGCTGCGGCTGCGCCGGGAGCACGGACTGGCCCGGGGCCCGATGCGTTTCCTCTCCTCCGGCGACGAGGTGCTCACGTTCACCAACGGCGGCCTCACCGTGCTGACCAACTTCGGCCCCGAGCCGGCCCCGCTGCCGGACGGCGCCACGGTGCTGGCCGCCAGCGCCCCCCTGACCGACGCGTCAGTCCCCACCGACGTCACCGTCTGGCTGGCGGTGTAAGGAGGGGCCCCCGGTCAACGCCTCCGGTATAGGAAGGGCCCCCTCTTGACACCACCTGTCAGGAGGGGGCCCCTCCTTCGGGGAGGTCGAGGGCGTCGGGGCGGTCGGCGCGGGCGTGCAGCAGGTCGTGCACCTGCGCGATGTCGCGGGGGGACGTCCGGGCCGCCAGCCAGTACATGATCCCGGTCGGGACGAAGAAGAGCTGGAACGCGGCCAGCCCGACCGCGTAGTTCAACGGCGGCGGGAACGCCACCCGCAGCGCGGCGAACGCCACCCCGACCAGCCCGTTGCCGGCCGCCCGGCCGACGCCGTTGACCAGGTTGCCGAGGCTGTAGACGGTGCCCCGGTGCTCGGGCGGGTTGACGTCGGCGATCAGCGCGAACCAGTTGGGCGAGTTGGCCGAGGTGAGCGCCAGCGCCACCACGGCGGTGAGCAGGCTCAGCCCGATCGTCGGCTCGGTCAGCACGCTGGACAGCACCGCCGCCACCACCGCGCCGGAGCTGCCGCCGTCCGGCACGTCGATGCGCAGCGGCACGAAGAACAGGACCAGGTAGAACGGCACGGCCGCGAGGACGCCCACGGCCGCGACCCGGGCCCGACCGCTCGGGGTACGCCGTTGCAGCGCGTCGCCGACCAGCCCACCCACGATGGAGAGCACGCCGCCGAGCTGGAACAGGGTGGCGAAGACGCTGCCCACCACCACCGCGGTGGCCGCCGAGTAGCCCTGCGCCTCGGCCCGCTGGCTGAACAGCACCGGCAGCCAGACCAGCGAGCCGAACGCGGCCTGCGCGGTGAGCCCCTGGAGGATCAGCCAGCGGTTGGTCCGCCGGGCCAGGATCCGGGGCAGGTCGGCGCGGCTGATCCGGTAGTCGTACTCGCCCCCGGCGTCCAACGCCTCGGCCAGCTCCGGCTCGCTCTGCCCGCGCCGGATGTCGTAGGTGAACAGGTACGCCATGGTGGCGGCCAGGCCGACGCCGGTCAGCAGCAGGAACGGTCGCCGCCAGTCGGTCGCGCCGAGCAGCCCGCCGACCAGCGTGCCGGCCAGCGTGCCGACGCCCTGGGACAGGCCCCAGAAGCTCATCACCAGGCCGCGGCGGCGCGGCGAGATCAGGTCGGTGACCACGGAGAAGCCCACCGAGCCGACCGCGCCCAGCCCGACCGCGGCGACGAGTTGGGCGACCAGGAACGTCGAGTAGTGCCCGGCCAGCGCGCTGCCGCCGGTGCCGGCCGCCCAGATGAGCGTGCCGACCATGAGCAGCGGCTTGCGGTTGGTGCGGTCCCCGACGTACGCCCAGCCCACCGCCGCCACGGCGCTGACCAGGAAGCTGACGGCGGTGACCAGGCCGAGCAACCGCTGCGGCACGCCGAGCGCGCCGGAGATCGGCCCGTACAGCGGAGGCACCAGGCCGATCGCCACATTGTCCAGCGAGGCGAGCACGACGAAGACCACGACGCTGTAGAACCGGTGCGCCGCGTTCCCGCGCCGGGAGACCCTCGTGCCGCTCATGCCGGCAGCCAACCAGGCCCGTGCCCCTCGCGCAGCGCGACCCCCCGGTGCTTGTTGTCAAGCGGGGCCCCTGTCATGCGCGAGGCGTTAGCCGGGGCCCCCTCCTTACCCCCGGGCGCGGGCGTAGTGCTCGCGGATGGTGGGGACGGGGGCGGCGGTGTACTCCTCGGTGGCGCCGATGGACCAGCCGGGCGGGGCACCACCGCCCAGCGCCACCCAGGCGGCCTGTCGGGCCGCGCCGTCCGCGACGTACTCGCCCGGCGGCGGGACCACCACCGGGCGGCCGAAGACCTGCGGCGCGATCCGCCGGACCGCGGCGGACCGGGCGCCGCCGCCGACCAGGATGATCCGGTCCGCACGGGCGCCCTGCGCGAGCAGCGCGTCGAGGCCGTCGGCCAGCCCGCACAGCAGCCCCTCGACGGCGGCCCGGGCCAGGTGCGCCGGGGTCGAGGTGCCGAGCGTGAGGCCGTGCAGGCTGCCGGTGGCGTGCGGCCGGTTCGGGGTCCGCTCCCCCTCCAGGTACGGCACCAGCACCAGCCCGTCCGCGCCGGCCGGGGCGGACAGCGCCAACTCGCCGAGCGTGTCCAGGTCGACGCCGAGCAACGTGGCGGCGGCGTCCAGCACCCGGGCCGCGTTCAGCGTGGCGACCAGTGGCAGGAACCGCCCGGTGGCGTCCGCGAAGCCGGCCACCGCGCCGCTCGGGTCGGCGGCCGGTGCGTCCGCGACCGCGAAGACGGTGCCGGAGGTGCCGATCGAGACGATCACGTCGCCGGGACCGGCGCCGACGCCGAGGGCCGCCGCGGCGTTGTCCCCGGTGCCCGGGCCGAGCAGCACCGGCCCGACGCCGCCGGACGGACCGACCCCGCCGGCTGCCCCGCCGCCGGACGAGTGCGCGGCCGGACCGCCGTCGAGCGCCGTCGGGTCGAGGTGCCCGGCCGCCTCGGCCGGACCGAGCACCACCGGCACCCGGATCCGCCGGCCGAACGCCTGCTCCAGCAGGTCGAGCCGGTATTCGCCGGTACGCGGTGACCAGTAGCCGGTGCCGCTGGCGTCGCCCCGGTCGGTGCGCAGCGCGTCCAGCCCGGGCGCACCGGCCAGTTTCCAGGTCAGCCAGTCGTGGGGCAGGCAGACCGCGGCCACCCGGTCGGCGTTCGCCGGCTCGTGCCGGGCCAGCCAGCGCAACTTGGTGGCGGTGAAGCTGGCCACCGGCACCGCGCCGGTGGCGTCGGCCCAGAACCGGCGGCCGGTCTCCCCGCCGCCGGCCTCCTCGACCAGTTCCCGGGCGGCGTCGGCGGATCGGGTGTCGTTCCACAGCAGCGCCGGCCGGACCACCTCGCCCGACTCGTCCAGGCAGACCATGCCGTGCTGCTGGCCGCCGACCGAGACGGCGGCCACGTCGGCCAGCCCGCCGGCCGCCGCGACCGCGGCGCGCAGCGCGTCCCACCAGGCGTACGGGTCGACCTCGGTGCCGGCCGGGTGCGGCGCGCGGCCCTGCCGGACCAGCGCGCCGGTCTCCGCGTCCCGGACCACCACCTTGCAGGACTGGGTCGACGAGTCGACCCCGGCGACGAGCGGCATGGCGGCCGGCCTCAGCGCGCGCCGAGCAGGTGCTCGACGGCGAGCTGGTTGAGCCGGACGAAGCCGAAGCCCTTCGCGCCGGCGGCCTCCGGGTCGAACTCCTCGAACGCGGTCCGGTCGGCGAGCAGCTCGGCGTAGCCCTCGCCCGGGTTCAGCGTCGGCGTGGACAGCTCGGCCACCCGGCTGGCGGCGAGCGCCTCGGCCACCTCGGGGTCGGCGCGGAACGCCTTGGCGCGCTCCTTGAGCAGCAGGTACGTGCTCATGTTCGCGGCGGCCGACGCCCACACCCCGGCGATGTCCTCGGTCCGGGAGGGCTTGTAGTCGAAGTGCCGCGGGCCGTCGTACGCGGGGCCGCCGTCCGGGCCGCCGTGCTCCAGCAGGTCGACCAGGGCGAACGCGTTGAGCAGGTCGCCGTGGCCGAAGACCAGGTCCTGGTCGTACTTGATGCCGCGCTGGCCGTTGAGGTCGATGTGGAACAGCTTGCCCTGCCAGAGCGCCTGGGCGATGCCGTGGGCGAAGTTGAGCCCGGCCATCTGCTCGTGGCCGACCTCCGGGTTGAGCCCGACCATCTCCGGGCGGGCCAGGGTGGAGATGAACGCGATCGCGTGGCCGACGGTGGGCAGCAGGATGTCGCCGCGCGGCTCGTTCGGCTTCGGCTCGATGGCGAAGCGCAGGTCGTAGCCCTGGTCGACGACGTACTGGCAGAGCAGGTCGACGGCCTCGCGGTAGCGCTCCAGCGCGGCGCCGATGTTCTTGGACAGGTCGTACTCGGCGCCCTCCCGGCCGCCCCACATGACGAACGTCTTCGCGCCCAGCTCGGCGGCGAGGTCGACGTTGCGCAGCACCTTGCGCAGCGCGTACCGGCGCACGTCGCGGTCGTTGCTGGTGAAGCCGCCGTCCTTGAACACCGGATGGGTGAAGAGGTTGGTGGTGACCATCGGCACGACCAGGCCGGTCTCGTCGAGCGCCTTACGGAACCGGCTCAGCCGGGCGTCCCGGGTGGCCGCGTCCGCGCCGAACGGGACCAGGTCGTCGTCGTGGAACGTGATCCCGTACGCGCCCAGCTCGGCGAGGCGGTGCACCGCCTCGACGGCGTCCAGCTCGGGGCGGGTGGCGTCGCCGAACGGGTCGCGGGCGGTCCAGCCCACCGTCCAGAGGCCGAAGGAGAACTTGTCCGCGGGGGTGGGACGGGGTGCCATGGGAACCTCCGGTGGTGGTGTCGTCCGCGATTTGTTCAGCGGTTGAATTAAATGGCGGGGATGTGGCAGTGTCAAGTGGTGACCAGCGCCAGCACCGCCGGAGCGGTCCGGCAGGGCAGCCTGCGCGAGTTGAACCTCGCGGTCGTGCTCGGGCGGATCGCCGCCGCCGACCGACCTCCGTCGCGGGCCGGGCTCGCCGCCGGGACCGGGCTGACCCGGGCCACCGTCTCCGCCGTCGTCGACGACCTGATCGCCGGGCGGCTGGTCGCCGAGGCGGAGCCGGCCCCGCGGACCGGGGCGGGCCGGCCGGCACGCGGCCTGGTGCTCGCCACGGACGGCCCGGCCGGGTTGGGGCTGGAGGTGAACGTCGACTACCTGGCGGCCTGCGTGGTCGACCTGAGCGGCACGGTCCGGCACCACCTGGTCCGTCGCGCCGACCTGCGGCCGGTCTCCCCCGTCGACGCGCTCGACCGGCTCACCGCGCTGGCCGCCGAGGCGCGCGCCGCCGCCGTACGCGACGGGTTGACGCTGGCCGGCGCGACGCTGGCCGTGCCCGGCCTGGTGGGCGACGGCGGCCTGGTCCGGTTGGCCCCGAACCTCGGCTGGCGGGACGTGGACGTGCCGGCGCTGCTCGCCGGGCGTCCGCTCGTCGAGCCGGTCGACGGTGTCCCGCCGCTGGTGGTGGAGAACGAGGCCAACCTGGCGGCGCTGGGCGAGCTGTACGCCGGGCCGGCCGGCCCGCGCAGCTTCCTGCACGTCACCGGTGAGATCGGCATCGGCGCCGGGATCGTGCTGGACGGCGCGCTCTACCGGGGCGCACGCGGCTGGAGCGGAGAGATCGGTCACTTCCCGGTCCAGCCGCAGGGGCGGCCCTGCCGGTGCGGTGGCCAGGGCTGCCTGGAGCGGTACGCCGGCCAGGAGGCCATCCTCGCCGCCGCCGGGCTGCCCGGCGCGGAGCTGCCCGCCGACACCGCCGCCACCCGGCTCGCCGACCTGGCCGGGGCCGGGGACCGGGCCACGCTTGCCGCGCTGGCCGACGCCGGGGTGGCGCTGGGGGTGGCGGTGGCGGGCGTGGTGAACCTGCTGGACCTGGACACCGTGGTGCTCGGCGGCGGATACGCCCCGCTCGCGCCGTGGTTGTGCCCGCCGGTGGTGGCGGAGATCTCCCGACGGGTGCTCACCGCCGCCTGGTCACCGGTCACGGTGCGGCCCGCCGCGCTCGGCGCCCAGTCGGCCGCGGTCGGCGGCGCCACCTCGGTGGTACGCCGCATCGTCGACCGCCCGGTCGGCTGGCTCGCCCGCGCCGCCACCGGCTGAGCAGGGCCCCGCGCATTCCTGGACGGGCATTCGTCGCTCCCGCTCGGTACGCTTGCCGTCAGGCAACCTGTCCACGAACGAGGAGTGCACCGACAGCATGCACACGGGTCGACCGACCGAAGCGCCCGGCCAGCGGCGGTGACCGCCGCACGCCGGGGCGGTGTCGCCGGGCCGGTCAGCGGCGGTGGACACGGCTGGAGGAAACGACCCCGGCGGGTGGCCGGGGTCGCGCTGCCGGCCGACGACCGGCTCGCCCGAGAGCTGCTGGACGGGCTGGCCGAGGCCGTCGTGACGGTCGACCCGGCCGGCGTGGTGACCCTGGTGAACGCCATGGCGGCGGAGCTTCTTCCCGAGCTGACGCCGGGCGTCGGCCTGGCCGGCTGCCGGGTGCCCGCGCTGGCCGAGGCGGCTCGCGACGGCGCCGACACGTTCGAGACCGAGCACCTCGGCCGGCGACTGCGCGGCCTGCGGCGCGGGCTGGCCGACGAGCGCGGCGCCTGGTATGTGCGGGACGTCACCGAGGAGCACGCGCGTACCGACGCGCTGCTCACCGAACGCTCCCGGACCGCGTTCCTGGCCCAGGCCGGCAGCCGGCTCGGGCTCTCCCTGCACCGGGACCAGACGCTGCGCGCCGCCGTCGCCCTGCCGGTGCCCTACCTGGCCGACGTCGCCGTGGTGGTGCACCGACCGCCGCCGCCGGCCGAGGACGAGCCGCACTGGATCCGGTACGCCACCGGCGACGCCGGACCGACCACCGGCGTGGCCGGCTGGCGGACCGTGGAGTCCGTCCCCGGCCTGGTCGAGGCGCTCGACGGCGACCTCACCGCGCCCAGCCCCTGGCTCGACGCCGAGCTGGCCGACCTGGCCGAGGTGCTGCCCGCCGACTTCGGCCGGCCGGGCACCGTGCTGATCAGCCCGATGCCCAGCGCCGGCGGGCCGGCCGGGGCGCTGGTCCTGGCCCGCCGCCCCGACCGGGCCGGCTTCGACCAGCGGGAGATCGCGCTGGCCCGGGAGTTCGCCGGCCGGGCCGGCGCCGCGCTGGCCGCCGCCGAGCTGTACGGCGAGCAGACCCACCTGGCCCGGGTGCTCCAGAACAGCCTGCTCCCGCCGGCGCTGCCCCGCCTGCCCGGGATGACGCTGGCCGGCGGCTACCGTGCCGCCGGGGACAGCCTGCGCATCGGCGGCGACTTCTACGACCTGTTCCCCACCGGCGACGGCGGTCTGTTCGCGCTCGGCGACGTCTGCGGCAAGGGCGTCGGCGCGGCCGTGCTGACCGGGCGGGTACGCCAGTCGTTGCAGACCCTGCGCCTGGTCGAGCAGCGTCCCCGGGAGCTGATGGAGCTGCTCAACCGCGCGCTGCTGGACGCGCCGGGCGCGGCCTCGCGGGCCCAGTTCACCACGCTCCTGCTCGGCACGCTGAGCCGGCAACCCGACGGGGGGCTGCTGGTCCGGATGGCCGGCGGCGGGCACCCGGCGCCGCTGGTGGTCCGCGCCGGCGGTGGCATCGACGCGGTCCGGGTGGGCGGCATGCCGGTCGGCGCGCTGACCGCGGCCCGGTTCGCCGAGGTCGAGGTGCGGCTGGCCCCCGGTGACCTGTTGCTGGCCTACACCGACGGGGTCACCGAGGCCCGGGGCGGCCCCACCGAGCCGACCATGTTCGGCGACGACCGGCTACGGCAGGCGCTCGCCTCCGGGGCCGGGCTGCCACCGGCCGCGCTCGTCGACCGGGTGCTCCAACTCGTGGACGAGTGGCTCGACGGGCAGCCGCACGACGACATCGCCATGCTGGCCGTGGCCGCCGGGTGAGCCCGTCCTGCGGGATCGGGCCGGAGACGCTCGCCGCGTACCTCGACCACCTGGACCGGGCCGACCGGGTCGCCGCCGTGGCGCTCGCCCGCGACCTGGTGGCCGGCGGCTGTTCGGTGGCGGACGTCCTGGTCGACCTGGTCGCGGTGGCGCAGCGGGAGATCGGCCGGCGGTGGCTCACCGGCTCGTGGAGCGTCGCCCAGGAACACGCCGCCACCCACGTCAGTGAGCTGGTGGTGGACGCGCTCGGGGCGAGCGTCGGCGCGCCGCGCCACGGTCTCGTGGTGGTGGCCTGCGTGGAGGGCGAGTGGCACGCGCTGGCCGCCCGGATCGTCAGCGAGGTGGTCCGCGCGGCCGGCTGGCGGGTGACGTTCCTGGGGGCCAGTGTGCCGGCCCGGCACCTGGTTTCCTACCTGCACCAGACCGGCCCGGAGGCGGTGCTGCTCAGTTGCGTGCAGCCGAACCGGCTGGTGCGGGCGGCGCGGATGGTGGAGGCCAGCCGGGCCGCCGGGGTGCCGGTGCTGGCCGGCGGGCCCGGGTTCGGCCCCGAGGGCCGGTGGGCGACGGCGATCGGCGCGGCGGCATGGGGCGCCAGCGCGCGGGACGCGGTGCGGTTGCTGGCCGGGCCGCTGCCCGCCGGCACGCACACCGGCCCGCCGCCGCCGGCGAAGGACGACGCGTACGTGGCGGTGCTGCACCGCCGGCGCGAGCTGGTCCGGCTCGCGCTGGGCGCGGTGGATCCGTCGCAGGAGAGCGTCGAGGACGTCGCCTCCGGCATCGCGCACCTGGTCGACGCGCTGGTGGCGGCGGTACGGGTGGACGACGACCTGCTGTTGCGGGATTTCGTCAGGTGGCAGGAGGAGGCGCTCACCGACCGCGGTGGCCGCCGCCTGCTGGACGACGTGCTCGCCACGCTGGAGGGGGCGCTGACCGAATATCCCCGGGTGGCCGCGCGGCTGCGGACGGCGCGGGCCGCGGTCTCGTCCGGCTGACCGGCGTGGCGTGCTCGCGCCGAGGCGGCCCGGCGCCGGTGCCGACGACGGCGGGGCCAGGGTGCCGACCGACGGCGGGGGCGCGGTGTCGACGGACGTCGGGGGCGCGGTGTCAGGCGGTGCGGACCGCCGAGGGGCCGTCGGGCGGGACCGGCTCGGCGGGCGCGCGGGGCGGGACCGGTCGACCGGGTGGGGACGGCACGCCGCCCAGACCGGCCAGCGGGTCGCCGATCCGCTCCCCGGAGGGGCGCAGCACCGGCCAGTCCTCGGCCACCGTCGCCTCGTCGCGGCGACCGACCTCGTCGAACTCCCGCATCCCGCGCAGCAGCGCCACCCGCCCCTCGGCGCTCATCCCGGCCAGGATCCGCGCCAGCCGGCGCCGCCGGTCGGCGCGCAGCTCGGCCAGGAGCCGGTTGGCCGCCGGGGTGAGGTGCAGCGAGATCTCCCGCCGGTCGTAGCGGCCCGGCTCCCGCTCCAGCATGCCGGCCGCCACCAGCCGGTCGCAGAGCCGGCTGGCGGAGGAGAGCAGCATGTCGGTCAGCGAGGCGAGCCGGCGCAGGTTGATCCCGTCGTACTGCTCGACGACCATCACCGCGCGCAACTGGGCGCTGGAGAGGCGGCTCGTGGTCCGCTCCCGGGCCGCCTCCCAGACGGAGAGCAGGGTGCCCGCCGCCTCGTCCAGGGCGGCGGACATACTCGCTTCGGGTCCCACGGGACCGGGCTCCTCGGTCATGGTGGGCCCGAGACTACTCCCCGGACCAGCCCGGCGACCTGTGCAAAGGAGCAAAGATGAGCGAAGCGGAGGCGCGCGCCCGCCGAAACGTGACGGACGCGCCGACCGATCTCATCGTGGCGCGCCTCGCCGAGGAGCTGCGGCGGACGTACGGGATCACCCGGACCGAGCTGTACCAGGTCGACTACCGGCTCGCCGAGCTGCTGCCGCTGGGTGGCGGCGAGGCGCTGACCGCCCCCGGCCACCCGGCCTGGTACGCGTTCGACCACCAGGAGCCGGTGTTCGCCGACGGGACCGGCTGGTTCCCGGTGGGGATGCGGGGCGAACGTCGCGGCGTGCTCCGCGTCTCGCCGGTGCCCGCCGACCCGGCCGCCCGGCACGAGCTGGACACCATCGCGACCGTGCTCGGGCACGAGGTGGCCGCCGTCACCTCGACCACCGACATCTACCTGAGCGCCCGACGCAGCCAGCGGCTCACGCTGGCCGCCGAGATGCAGTGGGAGCTGCTGCCCGGCCGCAGCCGCATCCGCCCGTCGTTCAGCCTGGCCGGCCAGTTGGAGCCGGCGTACGCGGTGCGCGGCGACAGCTTCGACTGGTCCGACGACGGCCACCGGCTCTGGCTCGCGGTGCTCAACGGCTTCGGCGAGGGGGTGGCCGCGGCGCTGCTCACCTCGCTGGCCACGTACGCGCTGCGCAACGCGCGCCGCGCCGGGCTGGCCCTGGCCGACCAGGCCGCGCTGGCCGACCAGGCGGTCTACGCCCAGCACCGGGGCGAGCAGCACCTCTCCGTGCTGCTGATGGAGCTGGACCTGGCCACCGGGGCGCTGGTCGCGGTGGACGCCGGCTCCCCGCACCTGATCCGGCTGCGCGCCGGCGAGGTGACGTCCCAGGCGTTGGAGAAGCAGTTCCCGCTCGGCATGTTCGAGGGCACCGACTACCGCGAGCAGCGGTTCCACCTGGAGCGCGGGGACCGGCTCTTCGTGGTCAGCGACGGCGTGGTCGACGCCACCACGGACCGGGTCCGTTACGGCGAGTCGGCCCTGGACCGGTTCCTGCGCCGCACCGGCCCGATGGAGCCGCTGGACGCGGTCCGGTCACTCATCGGCGACCTGCGCGCCTTCGTCGCCGGTGACCTGGTGGACGACGCGGTGGTCGTCTGCCTGGACTGGCTGGGCCCGCAGGATCAGTAGGCGCCCCGGCTGCCCAGCACCGCGCCGAACGTCTTCCAGAGGATGGTCAGGTCCGCCGCGAGCGACCAGTTCTCCACGTAGTAGAGGTCGAGCCGGATACCGTCCTCCCAGCTCAGGTCGGACCGGCCACTGACCTGCCAGAGGCCGGTCATGCCGGGCTTGACCAGCAGCCGGCGGGCCACGTCGCCGTCGTAGCGGGCCACCTCCGAGGGCAGCGGCGGGCGCGGGCCGACCAGGCTCATGTGGCCGAGCAGCACGTTGGCGAGCTGGGGCAGCTCGTCCAGCGACCACCTGCGCAGCAGCCGGCCCGTCCGGGTCACCCGGGGGTCGTCGCGCATCTTGAACATCAGGCCGTCGGTCTCGTTGCGCGCGGCCAGCTCGGCGAGCAGGGCGTCCGCGTTGACCACCATGGTGCGGAACTTGAAGACGCCGAACTCCTCGCCGCCCTGCCCGACCCGGGTCTGCCGGAACAGCACCGGGCCCCGGCTGTCCAGCTTGATGGCGAGCGCGAGCACCCCCAGCAGCGGCGAGAGCAGGAGCAGAGCGATCAGCGAGAGCGACCGGTCCACGAAACCCTTGACCAGCTTGCGGGCGCCGCGGAACTCGGGCGCCTCGACGTGGATCAGCGGCAGGCCGGCCACCGGACGGGTGTGGATGCGCGGGCCGGCCACGTCGGTCAGCGCCGGAGCCACCACCAGGTCGACACCGGTGCCCTCCAACTGCCAGCCCAGGCGGCGCAGCCGGGTGGCGGTCAGCTCACCGGAGGCGGTGACCGCGACCGTGTCCGCGCCGATCGCGGTGGCCGCCTCCGGGATGCCCCGGAAGGACCCGACCACCGGCACGTCACCCAGCCGCTGCGGCACCGGGGCGAGCAGCGCGTCCGGGATGCACGCGCCGACCACCTGGTAGCCGGCGTACGGTTCCCGGCGCAGCGTGTGCACCAGCTCCAGCACGTGCGCGGTGTCGCCGACCACGAGCACCTTGCGGGACCAGCCGGCGCCCCGGTCGCGGGCGCGGTGCAGCCGCTTGCGCGCCGCGAACCGGGCCACCTCCAGACCGATCGTGCCGACCGCGAAGGAGATGGCCAGGAAGCCCCGGGAGACCCCGACGTCGGCGATGTAGCCGGCGATGGCGATGCCGCCGGCCAGCCGCAGGCTCGCGGCGCTGACCCGGCGGTACTCGTCCGCGCCGTAGCCGAGGACCTGGTCGTCGTAGCAGCGCATGGCCCTCAGCGACACCAACCAGACCAGCAGCAGCACCGGGGCGACCACCACGTACGGGATCTCGGACCCGGTGGGTGGTTCGTCACCGAACCGGGCCAGGTAGCCGGCCAGGATGGCCACGGCCAGGACGGCGGTGTCGAGCACCACCAGGACCCGGATATAGGCCCGCTCCGCGGCTCGCGTCGTCGCACCGGGTCGATCGCCCCCGGGACGCGACGTCCTGGCAGGGGTCAACAACGTCGCCGAGGTCACCGGTCCTCCCCACTTAACTCAGGACCGCCCCGTCCCCGCCCGGCCCCGGTTGGAGGGCCTGCGGTCGAGGCACCCGGACATCATGCCAGGACAATTATGGTTACCGATTGATTCGGACACATTACCGTCAGTTCACTTCCCAGGTCTTGACCCGGGAAGCCTTCCGCCGCACCGGATCGCCGGCACGGCGGAAGATTATCGCTGAGTGCGGGATCAGCGCGGCGCGGGTGGCCGCAACGCGATCGCCTGGAGGAAGATCTCGCCGATCTTGCTCGGGTCGGTGGTCACGAACGCCCCGCCGCCGGTGACGTCCGTGATGGACTTCAGCTCGGCGCGGTTCACCTCGGTGCCGATGCCGATGATGATCACCTGGACCGGCTGCTCGTCGTCCCGGAGCTTCTTGAGCTGGTCCAGCAGCGCCTTCTGCGAGATGCCGTTGTCGTCCTCGTTCTTGCCGTCGGTGAAGAGCACGATCGAATTGACCTTGCCGGGCTCCCAGTCCTGCTGGACCTTCTTGTACGCCGCGAGCATGGTGTCGTACAGGCCGGTGTCGCCGCTGGAGGGCCGGATGGAGGCCAGCCCGCGCTGCAACTCGCCCCGGTTGCCGGACAACGGCCGGATGCCGACCAGCTCGTTCCAGTCCTGCGAACCCTTCAGGTTGGTGGAGAAGGTCCACAGGCCGATCGACCAGGAGTCGTCGAAGAGCCCCAGCCCCTGACCGGCGGCGGCCACCGTGACCTGCTCCCGGCTGGCGCCGTTGGCGGTGGCCACCGGCTTCTTCATCGAACCGGAGACGTCGACGACACAGAGCATCCGACCGGACTGGGTGGCCACCGACCAGGTGGTGGTGGCCGTCGAGATGGCGACCGGGTCCAGGTCGGCCGCGCCGCCCTGGCCGGACGGCGGGACCTGCTTCTCCCCACCGTTGGACGGGCTCGGCGCGCCCGTCGGCGCCTGGAAGCCGCGACCCCAGTTGCCGTCCGGCGCACGCAGCGCCTGCGCGGCGAGCCGGTCCTTGAAGTCGGCGGAACGCAGCGCCTCGAAGAGCACCCGGGCGGCCGACGCCTTGCTCGGCTCGATGCCGGGCAGCACCGCGAACGGGAAGTCCAGCGGGATCGGCGGCGGGTCGAGGTAGAGCGCGGCGAGTTTGATCGGCGGCTTCGTGTTGTTGTAGGCGATCACGTCCTCCTCGGACAGCGCCGCCGCGCCCAGCCCGTTGGCGATGGCCGTCGGGTCGGACGAACGCGGGAACCGCGCGAGCAGGTCCTGCCGCAGCGAGGAGCGGTTGGTGGCCAGCGCACGCAGCGCCCCGACCATCGCCTCCTGCGCCTTCGGGGAGCCGGCCTCACCGGTGGAGCTGGCCGCCGCGGTGAGCGAGAGCAGGCCGGACAGGCCGGCCGCGTCCTGGGTCGGCTCGACGATCCCGGCCCGCAGCGGCTTGCTGGCGGTCACCTGCTGGAGCAGGTCGGACCAGCGGAACTCCTTGTCCGGCCAGCCGATCCGGGTGGCCACCGGCTCGGGCAGCGCGACCACCACCGGACTGCGCGCGATCGAGGCGCCGTTGGCCGGGGCGAAGGCGCTCGCGCCGCCGGCCTTGAGCCGGACCAGCCAGGTCGAGGAGTCGGGCACCCAGACGTCCGGGGTGACCGCGGTGCCGCTGGCCTGCCCGACGCCGGCCAGCGTGGCGCCGTGCTTGCCCGCCACGGCGGCGGCCACGTCGACCGGCTCGGCCGAGGCGACGTTGACCGCGATGCAGGTGCCGCCGACCGCCGCACCGTTGGCCACCCACTCGTCGGCGGCTCCCTGCACCGCCGGCGCGATCTCCGGGGCGGCCGACACCGACAGCTCGATCCGACCCGAGCAGTTCGGGCCGGCCAACTGCTGGTAACCGAACCAGGAACCGGCTACGACAGCGACGAGCGCGGTCGCCGCTGCGGCGGCGCCTGCTCCTCGGAGGTTGTGACGCATACGATGGCGGCCAGACACGGTGACCATCTTGCGTATCTCGGGGGGTTACTGCCACAACCGTTCGGACGAAAGTTACGCAGGAGAAACAGTTGATCACCAAATCGGCACGCTGAGTTAGGAATCAGTGACCGAGGCAGCCACCGTCCACTGCGGATCGCGCGCTGCGTGACCGCTCCGTCACACCAGTACGCAGGTCGGGCTCGCCATCGGCACCGGCTCCCCGACCGGCTCCGGCACCCCGCTGGCCGGGTCCACCCGGAAGACCCGCACCAGGTCGGCCCGCTCGTCGGCGACGTACAGGTGCGATCCGGCCAGCGCGAAGTGCCGGGGCCAGCCACCGCCGGCGTCCACCTCGGCCACCAGCTCCGGCGTCTCGCCCGCCAGCGCGAACACGGCCACCGTGCCGACGCCGCGGTTGCTGACGTAGAGGAAGCGGCCGTCCGGCCCGACCGCCACCCCGGCGGGCTGCACGTGCCCGGTCCGGCCGCTGGCGTCGACCCGGGCCCGCTGGCGCGGTCCGTCCGGCGTCAGGTCGTACCCGGTGAGCGTGGCGTCCAGCTCACCGACCAGCCAGCAGCGCCGCCCGTCCGGATGCCGGGCCAGATGCCGCGGCCCGGTGCCGGCCGGCGTCCGCAGCCGGGGGCCCCGGGGCACCAGCCGCCCCGAGGCGGCGTCGAGGTCGTACCGGTAGACCGAGTCGGTGCCCAGGTCGACGGCGAGCAGCGGCCCGTCGGCCGGGTCGGGCGAGACCATGTGGCAGTGCGCCGCCTCCTGCCGCTCCGGATCGGCGCCGTGCCCCTCGTGCCGCACCAGGTCGGTGCGCTCCCCCGGCACGCCGTCGGGGTCCAGCGGGAACACCGCCAGGCTGCCGCCGCCGTAGTTCGCCACGAACACGTGCCGCCCGTCCGGCGCGATCGCGAGGTGGCACGGCTCGGCCCCGCCGGTCGGGCGTACGCCCAGCGCGGTGAGCCCGCCGTCCGGGGCCACCCGGAAGGCGCTCAGCCCGCCCTCGGGAAGCTCGTTGACGGCGTACAGCACCGGCTGCCCGGGGTGCCGGGCCAGGAACGACGGCGACGGGGTGACCGCCACCGTGCCGAGCGGGGTCAGCGCCCCGGTCGCCGGATCACGCCGGGCCGCGACGATCCCCTCGGCCCGCCCGTCCGACTCCGCCGTGTAGCCCCCGATGTGGACGACCTCGTGCTGCCCCGCCACCGTTCCCACCTTCCGTCGGTCCTGCTGCGATCCAACCAGGCTTCCCGGGTGGTCGCCCGGTCAGTCGTCGAACGCCGCCCCGACCGGCGGGCCGGATCAGCCCACCGGCACCGGCTCGCCGCGCTGCCGGGCCACGTGCTCGACCAGTGTGATCAACACCAGCTTGCCGGACTGCCGGTCCCGGGCGTCGCAGAGCACCAGCGGAACGTCCGGGTCGAGGTCCAACGCGTCGCGGACCGCCTCCAGGCCGAACTGCCGGGAGCCGTCGAAACAGTTGACCCCCACCACGAACGGGATGCCCCGCTGCTCGAAGTAGTCGATCGAGGGGAAGCAGTCGGCCAGCCGGCGGGTGTCGGCCAGCACCACCGCGCCCAGCGCGCCGAACGCCAGCTCGTCCCAGAGGAACCAGAAGCGGTCCTGGCCCGGGGTGCCGAACAGGTAGACCTGGAGGTCGTCGTTGATGGTGATCCGGCCGAAGTCCATCGCCACCGTGGTGGTCGACTTCTGCTCCACCCCGGAGACGTCGTCGGTGCCCAGACCGGCCCCGGTCAGCACCTCCTCGGTCTGCAACGGGCGGACCTCACTCAACGCGCTCACCAGCGTCGTCTTGCCGGCGCCGAAGCCACCCGCGATGAGGATCTTCAGGGCCAGCGGCACCCGCGACGCGGCCGGCTCCGGGTCAAAGCGCACGGAGTCCATTGACCACCGCCTTGAGGATGTTGTCGTCGGGCAGGTACGCGGTGGCCGGTGGCCGGTGCACCGCGACGAACCCATGGGCGAGGAGGTCGCCGAGCAGCACCCGGACCACGCCCACGGCGAGGTCCAGGTCGGCGGCGAGGTCGGCGACGGCCTTCGGCCGCCGGGCCAGCTCCACCAGGCGACGGTGTTCCGGCTGGAGACCGGGCACCCCGGCCGGCTCGGCCGCGGACGTGGCCAGCACGAACGCCAACAGGTCGAACCCGTCGACCGGCGGGCGCACCCGGCCGCCGGTGAGCGTGTACGGACGGACCACCGGGCCGGCGTCGGCGTCGAGCCACTCGTGCTGCGGCCCGGGCCACTCAGCTCGCATCGGAGGGCTCCCCCGGGATCCGGGCCGGCGCGGCCAGGTTCTCCCCGACGCGGATCACCAGCATCGCCATCTCGTACGCCACCAGGCCGATGTCGGCGTCCGCGTCGCTGGCCACGGCCAGGCAGGCGCCCTGCCCGGCGGCCGTGACGAACAGGTACGCCGACTCCATCTCCACCACCGTCTGCCGGACCGCGCCGCCGCCCAGGTGCCGGGTGGCCCCCTTGGCCAGCCCGGAGAAACCGGAGGCCAGCGCGCAGAGGTGCTCCGCGTCGGTGCGGTCCTGGTCGGTGGAGGCGCCGAGCAGCAGCCCGTCCGCCGAGAGCACCACCGCCCGGCTGGCGGCGGGCACCCGCTCCACCAGGTCGTCGAGCAGCCAGTCGAGATCGGCGTTCTGCCGCGTCGTGTGCACCACTAGGCGTCCCTCTCAGTCGCGGTTCGTTGGTCCGACGCCGGCGAGGAGGGCTCCGGGGCCGGCTCCGGCGCGGGGGCCGGCCTACCGGGGTCCACCGGCACGTCGGTGGGCGGGTCGGGAACGGCGTCCCGGATCCGCGCGACCGTCGGGTTGCCGGTGGCACGCGTGCCGTCCCGGCGTCCGCGTGCGGTGCCGGCCTGCAACGCGGACATGGTGCGGCGGGCCTCCTCCGGCGGGCGGCTCGCCGGGGTGTCGGTGACCACCGCGCGGGGCCGCGCCGGGCCGCGCCGGCGCACCCGCCGGGGCAGGCCGTCGCCGTCGGCGGGTGGTTCCACGGTCGACGCCCGGGCGGCCGGCAACGGGATGACGGTGGACTCGGGACGCTCCCGGCCCGGTCGGGTGGGCCGCCCGCGCGGCACCGTGGTCAGCCGGCTCACCTTCGCCATCCGCCGCCGCTCCGGGCCGGCGGTGGCGTCCGGGCCGACCGGTGGCTCGTCGGTGATCAGATCCGACGGGACGAGGACCGCCGCGATCGTCCCGGAAGGCCGGCCCCGCCGCAGCTCCACCCGGACGCCGTGCCGCGCGGCCAACCGGGCCACCACGAACAGGCCCAGTCGGGCGCTGTCGGTCGGGTCGAACTCGGGCGGGGCGGCCAGCTTGCGGTTGGCGGTGGCCATGACCGGTGGCGACATGCCGAGCCCTCGATCGGTGATCTCGATGGTGTAGCCGCCCGGCACGGTCCGGCCGGTGACGTCCACCCGGGTGCCCGGCGGGGAGAAAGCAGTCGCGTTCTCGATCAGTTCGGCGAGCAGGTGGATGACGTCGCCGACGGCCCGGCCGAGCACCCCGGCCGGCTGCACCTCGCCCACGTCGACCCGGTCGTACGCCTCGACCTCGGAGATCGCCCCGCGCATCACGTCCACCGCGGCGACCGGCCGACGCCAACCCCGGCCGGGCGCGGCCCCGGCCAGGATGACCAGGTCCTCGGCGTGCCGGCGGAGCCGGGTCGCGAGGTGGTCGACCTGGAACAGCCCGGCCAACTCGTCCGGATCCTCGGTGCGCCGCTCCAGCCGGTCCAGCAGCGCCAACTGCCGGTGCACCAGGCCCTGGCTGCGCCGGGCGAGGTTGAGGATGACCTCGTTGAAGCCGCGGCGCAGGGTGACCTCGTCGGCCGCGGCCCGGACGGCGGTCCGGCGTACCTCGTTGAAGGCGCGCGCCACCTGGCCGATCTCGTCCCCGCCGTGATCCAGCTCCGGGGCCTCGCGGTCGACGTCGACCTCCTCGCCCCGGCGCAGCCGGGCGACCACGTCGGGCAGCCGCTGCTCGGCCACCTCGGTCGCGGCGGTGCGGACGCCGGTCAGCCGGTGCGCCAGCGACCGGCCGACCCGCAGCGCCACCAGCACGCAGACCACGATGGCGAGGAGGCCGAGCACGCCGGCGGCGGCGAGCTGGACCAGGATGCGTACCGCGATCGGCACCGACCGTTCGGCGAGGCTGTCCGCGCCGCGCAACTCGAAGTCCCGCAGGCCCTGCCAGACCTCTGCGTGTCCGGCCTCCCAGGCCCGGACGTCGAACCCGGCGGGGAGGTCGTCGGCGCGGATCAGCGCGTCCTGGAGCGCGCGCAACCGGAGGAACGCGGCGCCCTCGGTGAGTCGTTGGTAGCCGGCCCGCTCGTCGGGCGGCAGGTCGGCGACCGCGTTCTCGGCCAGGAACCGCTGGTTCTCCACGGTGCGCACCAGTTGCTCGTGCTCGCCGTCGGCGTACCGGCCGGCGGTGACGGCGCCGGCCAGCAGCGCGTCGGCCTGACCGAGCAGCTCCCGGGAGCGGCCCAGCGCGGTGAGCGCCGACGCCTCCCGGTTGAGCCGCACGTCGGGCAGCATCGCCATGGCGGAGAACGCCTGGAACGCCGAACCGATCATGCCGCTGTAGAGCCCGACCGCGCCGGCCCGGTCGACCTTCCGGTCGTCGATGAAGACCCGCCCCGCGGGGAGCGCCTCCAGCGCTGAGCCCAGTTGGTCGAGGCGCGCGTCGAGCTGGTCGTCGGCCGCGTCGCGCAACGCCTCGCCGTCGATCCGGCGGCGCAGCTCGGTGACGGCCCCGTCGGTGCGGTCGCGTTGCGCGGCCAGCTCCGGCAGGACGCCGTCCCCGGCGAGCTGGACCACGGAGAGCCGCCGTTCCCGCTGCAACTCGGCCACCACGTTCTCGCCCGGCCGGCCCAGGTCGTACAGCAGGGTGCGGGTGGCGAGCAGGTCGAGCGCGGGCCCGAAGGCGAGCGTGGTGGCGAAGATCCACAGTGCCAGCAGCCCGGTCACCGGGCCGATGACCAGCGCGGTCAGCTTGGCGCGGATCGGCCAGTCGCGGGTGTTCAATCAGACCTCGCCCGGGAAGGTTCGCTGGGTGGCGCCGGCAGTGGCCGGCAGGTCGACGGCCACGACGCCGGGACCCGGCCCGGACGCCTTGGGCAGGATACGTAATCCCCGACGGATGCACTACCGGCCGTCTCGCCGCTCACTACGGTCCGAGATGGTCTTGGCGGGCCCCGTCGGACCCCCGTCGCCTGGCCGGACCGGCGGGCGCGGGCCGCGCGCCGGGCACCCGACCCGGGAAAGTGCCCCGGAACGGGATTGGCGATCACCCGGAGGAGGGAATACCAGCTGGCGAAGGAGGAGCCATGTCGCCCACGCAGGTAGTCGTCATAGTCATCGTCGTCGCCGTGGTCGCCGCGTTGGTCGCGTTCGCCGTGGTCGCGAACCGCCGACGGGCGCTGCGGCAGCGCTTCGGCCCGGAGTACGACCGGGTCGTCGCCGAGCAGGACAGCCGCGGCGCCGCCGAGCGGGAGCTGCGGGAGCGCGAGCGTCGGCACGCCGAGCTGGAGCTGACCCCGCTCACCCCGGAGTCCCGGGCCCGTTACGCCGCCGCCTGGGAGGAACTCCAGGTGCGTTTCGTGGACTCGCCGGCCGAAACCGTCGGCGACGCCGACGAGCTGGTCAGTCACCTGATCGCGGAGCGCGGATACCCCACCGGGGACTTCTCCGACCAGATCGCCCATCTCTCCGTCGAGCACGCCCGCACGCTCACCCACTACCGCGACGCCCACGAGATCCGGCAGCGCAACGAACGCGGCGAGGCCGGCACCGAGGATCTCCGCCAGGCGCTGGTGCACTACCGGGCCCTCTTCGCCGACCTGCTCGGCGCGGACCCGGTCGGCCAGCGCTCGCCGGAGCAGCGCCACCCCGATCCCGACCCCGAGCACGACGCCACGAGCCGCTGAGGAGCCGCCGCCATGCGCCACGAAGAGCAGCAGGTCACGCCGGAGCACCCGGAGACCGTACGATCCGCGCCGGTGCCGGTCCCGCCGCCGGACGACCGCGCCCACGCCGACCGGTCGGGGACCGACCGCGCCGGCCGGGCCGAGGTTCCGGAGGACGCGCTCGACGACCGGGGCACGTTCGACGACCCGGCCGTGACCGACGGACCGGACGCCCGGCCCGACGAGACCCGGGCGTACGACGCCGACGAGTTGCGCGACGCGGCGGACCGGTCGGACGACGCCGACGGGACGCGGGACGGCGAGCGGCCCGCCTTCCACGAGCCGGCGCCGCTGCCGACGGCGTTCGGCGCGGCCACGGTGGGCGACGCGGTGGCCGCCTCGGCGCTGGCCGGCGGTCGTCCGCAGGACGAGCGGGACGCGCGTGGTGAGGACACCGCCGCGCCGGGCGACGGCGCGCCGGGGCGTACCGACCCGCTGGACGACGAGCGGGCCGACCCGACCGCCGGGGACCGGCTGCACGACCGGGACCGTTGGGCGGCCGGACACGCCGACGCGGACCGGGACGCGGACGTCATCGACCGGGACGCGGACGTCATCGACCGGGACGACGACACGGTGACCGCCGACGCGGACCGGCGCCACGACCGGGTGACCGCCGACCGGGACTCCGACGACGCGGTCGCCGCCGGCGCGGTCGGATACGGCAGCCCCGAGCCGGGCCTGGTCGACCCGGATTCCGTGCCGGTCGCGGCGGGCGCCGACGCCGACGGTTCCGGCCGGCACCACGACACCGCCGACCGGGACGCCGCCCTCGCGGCGGCAGGCACGGCGACCGGCAGCACGACGGCGGCCGGCGGCCCGGCGGGCGCGACCGTGACCGGCGGCGAGGTCGGCGCGGTGGCGGCCAGCGACGCGGCGGGCGTGACGCCGACCGGCGACGCGGCGGACGCGGCGGTGGCCGGGGCGGGCCGGGCCACGTCCGGCGCCGTGCCGGCGAACGCGGCCACGCTGTTCGACCCGGACGCGGCGCAGGGCTTCCGGGACCGCTGGCGCGACGTCCAGCTGCGTTTCGTGGACGACCCGAAGGCCGCGGTCGGCGAGGCGGAGTCGCTCGTCGAGGAGGCGATCGAGGCGCTGTCCACGGCGCTGCGGGAGAAGCGCAGCCGGCTCGGCACCTGGCAGGAGTCCGGGGACACCGAGCAGCTCCGGGTGGCGGTGCGCGGCTACCGCGACTTCCTGGACCGCGTACTGGGCCGCTGACGCCCCGCACCCGCGACGGAGCCCCGGCCGGTCACCCGGTCGGGGCTCCGTCGCGCACTGCGGATCGACCAGTAGGCATGAAACGTCGCGATCGGGGTACCTGCCGCCGCAGCACGCACCCACACGAGGGGAGCAACAGGCATGGGCAGCGGCCTACGGTTGAACATGAACGCCCTGGACTACCTGATCCTGGCGCTCTACTTCGTCACGGTGCTGGGGGTCGGCTTCGCCGCCCGTCGCGCCATCAAGACCAGCGTCGACTTCTTCCTGTCCGGGCGGTCGTTGCCCGCCTGGGTCACCGGTCTGGCGTTCGTCTCGGCGAACCTGGGCGCGCTGGAGATCATCGGCATGGCCGCCAACGGCGCCCAGTACGGCATCATGACGGTGCACTACTACTGGATCGGCGCGGTGCCGGCGATGGTCTTCCTCGGCATCGTGATGATGCCGTTCTACTACGGCTCGAAGGTCCGCAGCGTCCCGGAGTACCTGCGACTGCGCTTCAACCGCCCCACCCACCTGCTCAACGCGATCAGCTTCGCGGTCGCCCAGGTGCTGATCGCCGGAGTCAACCTCTACGCGCTGGCGTTGATCATGCAGGCGCTGCTGGGCTGGCCGCTCTGGATCGCGATCGTGGTCGGCGCGGTGATCGTGCTGGCGTACATCACCGTCGGCGGGCTGTCCGGGGCGATCTACAACGAGGTGCTCCAGTTCTTCGTGATCATCGCCGGCCTGGTGCCGATCACGGTGATCGGCCTGGTCAAGGTCGGCGGCGTGAGCGGCCTGATGGACGCGGTACGCGAGTCCAAGCTCGGCGAGGCCGGTCTGCACGCCTGGCAGGGCACCGGCAGCACCGACAACCCGCTCGGCGCGCACTGGCTGGGCATCGTCTTCGGCCTCGGTTTCGTGCTCTCCTTCGGCTACTGGACCACCAACTTCGCCGAGGTGCAGCGCGCCCTGTCGGCGCGGAACATGAGCGCCGCCCGGCGTACGCCGATCATCGGGGCGTACCCGAAGCTGCTCATCCCGCTGGTCACCGTGATTCCCGGCCTGATCGCCCTGATCACGGTCAAGGGGCTGGGCGCCGACCAGGGCGACCTGGTCTACAACAACGCCATCCCGCTGCTCATGCGCGACCTGCTCCCCAACGGCGTGCTCGGCATCGCGGTCACCGGCCTGGTGGCGTCGTTCATGGCCGGCATGGCGGCCAACGTCAGCGGGTTCAACACCGTCTTCACGTACGACATCTGGCAGGCGTACTTCCGGCGGGACCGCCCGGACGGGTACTACGTGAAGGTGGGCCGGATCGCCACCGTGATCGCGGTGGTGGTGGGCATCGGCACCGCATTCATCGCGGCCGGCTTCAGCAACATCATGAACTACATCCAGGCGCTGTTCTCGGTCTTCAACGCGCCGCTGTTCGGCACGTTCATCATCGGCATGTTCTGGCGGCGGATGAGCGCGCTGGCCGGCTTCTGGTCGCTGCTGGCCGGCACCGTGGTGGCGGTCGCGACGTACGTGCTCTACAAGACCGGCGTGATCAGCTTCAACTCGGACCTGGAGGAGAGCTTCTGGGGCGCCGGCCTGGCCTTCGTCACCGTCGCCGTGGTGGCCGCGATCATCACGCCACTGACCCGACCGAAAACCGACGAGGAGCTGACCGGCCTGGTGTACGGCCTCAGCGACACCACGCTCGCCGACGACTCGCTGGCCGGCGACGCGGCGTGGTACCGCTCCCCGGTGCTGCTCGGCGTCGTCGCCGTGGTGCTCGCCGCCCTCTTCTACATCCCGGTCTTCTGAGGAAGGGACCCACGTCATGGCAGACAACGCGGACCGCTACTCCGACGGCGAGGCCCACGACCCGCTTGTCGACGAGACCGAGGACGCCCGGGAGGAGCACTCCGCCGCGGCCCGGCTGTTCGACATCCGCCGGGTCATCGGTGGGCTGTTCGTCGCGTACGGGCTGATCGTCGGGCTGATGGGGCTGTTCGACTCGTCGGCCGAGATCGACAAGGCGCAGGGGTTGCGGATCAACCTGTGGGCCGGGGCGGCGATGCTGGTATTCGGGCTGCTCATGCTGCTCTGGCAGCGGCTGCGCCCGACCGAGGCCCCGTCGACGCGCTCCAACGGGTCCTGATCCGCACCGGATCCCCGCACCGGCCCCGCCGGCATGCCCGGCGTCGCACCGGGTACACCAGGCACGGATGGGGACAGGAGGCAGCAGCATGACCGATCGTGACCCCGGTGGCGAGCGACCGCTGGAGGAGACCCCCGAGGTGGCCGCCGCGGTGGCGGACGACAGCACGGTGCCGCAGTTCCGCGGTGGCGGCACCGATCCGGACAATCCCGCGTTCGCCGAGCCGGACGGCGCGGTGGCCGACACCGGCTCGCCGGACATCCTCGGCGACCCGTACGCGGCCGGCACCGGCGCGACCGGCACCGGCACCGGCGCGGGCGGGGACAACATCCGTACCGGCGCCGAGCAGCCCTGGGAACCGGAGGACCTGGTCCGGGCCCGCGGCCAGGACGTGACCCCGGAGAACGTCGAGCGGGCCCGCCGTGACCTGGCCGAGCTGGGCCAGGCGGCGATCGAGAAGACGGTGCCCTGACCCGGAACGGCCGGGGGCCCCTGGTCGACGTGGGCGTCGACCAGGGGCCCGGGGAAACCCGCGCGGCGGTGCCTCACTCCCGCCGCGGCGGGTGGTCCGGCCGCGGGGCTCTACAGCGCCGGGTAGGCGTTCTGCATGAGCTGCGCGAACTGGGCCGGGAACCAGGCGCCGGAGATCGGCGCGTCCGGCAGGGCGCCGGAGAGGTTGTTGCCGTTGCGGGCGTTGCCGGTGTACGTCGGGTCGCACATCCGGTCGAAGCCCTTGCCCTCGTTGTTCGGGATCTCCTTGCTGGAGCCGTCCGACTCACCCGGGGGCTTCACCCAGACGTAGGCGTCGATGCCGGACTCCGGCGCCGCCTTCGGCCGCTCGCCGAGACCCGCGCCGGCCTGGTTGCACCAGTTGCCGAGGTGGATGCGGCGGTCGACCTTGCCACCGTTGACGTAGGCGTCCACGCTGGTCAGCGGGCCCGGGCCGGTGGGCCGGGCGGTGCCGCCCCAACCGTTGCGGGAGGTGTCGATCAGCATGCCGATGTTGCTGTCGAAGCCGACCGAGACCAGCTTCTGCCGGAACGCCTGGGCGAACGAGAGCTCGTCGACGTACTGGTTCCAGTCGATCCACTTGGACTGCCGCACGGTCTGGCCGTTCACCGAGTCGGTGATCTTGATGTACGGCTCCTTGAGCGCGGAGTAGTTCGCCGTGTTGACGATGAAGCCGGTCACGTTCTTCACGGTGCTGCCGGACGCGACGGCGGCGGCCTTGAGCTGGTCGGCGACCGGGCCGAAGTTGCTGTCCCAGCCGATCCAGCCGTGGTGCGCGGCGTCGATGTAGTTGTAGACGTTGCCGATCGCGCCGAGCTTGGCGAGGGCGTAACCCACGCCGTTGACGTACGCGCCGTTGGCCTTGACCGTGTCGCACATCGCGGTGCCGCCCGCGTTGCCCGAGGTGTTGGTCACCAGGTTGGGCAGCGAGTCGATCTCGATGATGTTGATGATCCGCAGGTTCTTGTACTTCGCGTCGGCCTGGATCGCGGCGATCGGGTCGATGTACTCGGACTTGTAGCGCGGCAGCTCGTCCGGGCCCAGCTCACCGTTGGAGGCGAGCGCGGCACAGTCCCGGCCCGGCAGGTTGTAGATGACGAACTGGATGTAGCCGGCGCCCTGGGCGAGCGCGGCGTCCAGATGGGCGCGGACGCCCATCGCGCCGTTGGAGCTGCTGTCCGTGGTGCCGTTGATGGCGGCGATCCGGTCGAGCCAGACCGCGGTCGGGTTGTTCGACACCCGGTTGCCACCGGCCACCGACTCGGCCTTGGCCTTCCACTCCGGGTTCACGTACCCCTTGACCCCGGCATACGGGTTGTCCACCTTCTGCCCCGGCGGCGGGGTGGTGGTGGGCGGCGGGGTGGTGGGCGGGGTGCTGGTGGGCGGCGTGCTCGTCGGCGGCGTGCTCGTCGGCGGGGTGCTGGTGGGCGGCGTGCCGCCGTTGCAGACCGTGCCGTTGAGCGTGAACTGCGTCGGCTTCGGGTTGCTGCCGCTCCACGCGCCGTTGAACCCGATGCTGGTGCTGGCGCCGGTGCCCAGCGAGCCGTTGTAGGACTCGTTCTGCGCGGTGACGTTCTGGCCGCTCTGGGTCCACTTCGCCGACCAGCCCTGCTGTACGCGCTGGCTGCTGTTGCCGAACGTGAAGCCGAGGGTCCACGAACTGACCGGGTCACCGAGGTTCTTGATGACCACGTTCGCGGTGAAGCCACCGGCCCAGTCGCTGGTGGTGTAGTCCACGCTGCACTGCGTCGCGGCCTGTGCCGCGGTGACCGGGAGGGTCACCAGCCCGCCGGCCACGAGGACGCCGGCGCCGGTGAGCGCGAGCGTCCGGCTCCGGCCGGACAGCCTTCTCCACAGATTCATACCACTGATCTCCTTGGGCGAGACCGGATCCGCGTACGGCCCGGCGGAATGGCGGCGGTGGTCGGCCCTGCGGGAACGACCGTGCGCGCCACGGGTTACTTCGGGGGACGCCCGACCCGGACGGGCGTGAGGGTGGTGGTGGTGCCGACCGGTCCGCAGGACCGGTCGAAGGAGCCCGACGTCGTCCGGTGAGACCGGTTGCCCTCGACGTCTGTGCTCGCGGTGTGGCTCCCCGAACCGCGTGCAGCGATTCTTGCATGGGAGCGCTTCCATGGCAATGCCTCGATACGCACCCCGACCCTACCCCCACCCCCACCCATGATCACCGATCGTCGATCGCCGGGTGCGGGGAGCGCGGGGACCGGGCGGGAGGCACAGAGGGCGCAGAGGGCTCGGGGGTGCTGGGGCTACGCGAAATGCGGCATCATCGACAAAGGCCGAAAAACGAAACTTTCCCCGGATAGCTCGCGAAAAGGTCTAACGTCGGCCGTAGCTCGACTGACGTCGGGCTCAGGACGAACAGGGATGGAGTGACGCTGGTATGGCTGACAAGATGCTCGGGAAGATCGTCGCGGGTGCCGCTCTCGGCGGTGCGGGCCTTCTCGTGTTCACCCCGGGAATGGCCTACGCAGGCGGGCACGACGACGAGGGCAAGGTGATCGCCAAGCCGCACGTGGTCAAGGCCGGTGACACCGTGGAACTGCTCCAGATCTGCCCGGAGCCCCAGGAGCACGCCTACGTCTGGTCGAAGGTGACCGGCAAGGTCGACCTCCACCCGGCCCGGGACGGGGAGCACGGGGACTGGGCCGACCAGGGCGGCGACTGGGCCGACCAGGGCGGCGACCGGGCCGAGGACGCGGACCAGGGGCCCGACGGCAAGGACGGGCACGGTGCCCCGCCCGAGGCCGACAAGGACGAGCACGGCAAGGACGCCAAGGACGAGCACGGCAAGGACGAACACGGCAAGGGCCCCGAGGGCAAGGACGAGAAGGGCAAGGGCGGGCACGGTCCCGGCGAGGCGGGCATGCCGGAGCCGCCGGCCGACGCGCCGAAGCCGGGCGGTGCGGGTGCCGGCATGGCCGCCGACGCCGGGAACCTCGGACCGCAGGGCCACGAGGAGTACGGCCAGGACGCCGAGCCGGGCTGGTCGGCCGCCGACTGGACCCGGGACGAGCACGGCGCCGACGGCAAGGACGGACACGGTGCCCGGTCCGAGGCCAACAAGGACGAGCACGGCAAGGACGCCAAGCAGGAGCACGGCAGGGACGCCAAGGACGAGCACGGCGCCCCGCCGGAGGCCAGCAAGGACGAACAGGGCAGGGACGCCAAGGACGAGCACCACGGCGACCGGCAGGACGACAAGGGGTACGGCCACGGCGAGGACGAGGCCGGCTGGGAGCACGGGAAGGACTTCGTCTACTACGGCGAGGCCCGCGTCTCCGAGGACGTCCACCCGGGCCGCTACGAGCTGAACGGCTCCTGCGGCGAGGGCGAACTGGTGGTCCTGCCCCGGGGCGGGGTCGACGGCGGTGACGGCGGCATGGCCACCACCGGCCTGGACCGTGGTCTTGCCACCGGGGGTGCCGGCATGATCGGCGCCGCCGCACTCGGCGGGCTGGTGCTGATGCGTCGGCGGCGGGCCGGTGGCCTGGTCTGACCGGACGACGAACCGGGCCGGCGGCCGTCACGGGAAACCGTGGCGCGCCGTCGGCGCGGCCGTCGTCGTCCTGCTCGCCATGGTGGGCTCCGGCCTGATCGGCGCGTCCGTCCGCACCGTCCCGCCGCCCACCCCGCCGCAGCCGATCGCGCAGGCCGGACCGGCCGGCACGACGGATGCCACCGACCCGCCGACCGCCTCCGACACCGATCCGGACGCCGACGGCGGCGCGCCCTGGGACGGCCCGTCGACCGCCTACGCCGACCCGGCCACGCCACCCGGCGCCGTGCCGGGGACGCCCTCCGGTGCCACGCCGGCGACCCCACCCGGAGTGCCGTCGGGGACCGCGCCGGGCACGCCGTGGGGGACCCCACCCGGGACCGCGCCGGGCACGCCGTCGGGGACCGGGTCCGGGACCGCACCGGGCACACCGCCCGGGAGCGTGCCGGTGGCCCCCGGCGCCGCGCCGACCGGGCCCACGGGTGCCCCGGCCGCACTGCCCCGCTCCGCGCCCACCACCGTCGTGATCCCCCGGATCGGGGTCAGTGCCGAGGTCATGACGCTCGGCACCAACCCGGACGGAACGGTCCAGGTGCCCCCGCTGGACCAGGCGATGAAGGCGGGCTGGTACTCCCCCGGCGCCAGCCCGGGCGAGGTCGGCAACGCCGTGATCGTCGGGCACGTCGACTCCGCCAAGCTCGGCCCGGCGGTCTTCTTCAACCTGGGCGCGCTGGTGCCGGGCGACACCATCGCCGTGTCCCGGCAGGACGGCTCGACCGTCACGTTCACCGTGGCGGAGGTCCGGTCGTACCCGAAGACCGCCTTCCCGGCGGAACAGGTCTACGGCCCGTCCACCGTGCCCGGCCTACGCGTGGTCACCTGCGGCGGGGTGTTCGACCGCACCGCCGGCAGCTACCTGAACAACATCGTGGTCTACGCCCGGATGACCCGCTGATCCACCTCAGGCACGGAAAGAGTGCCCATCCGAAGCGCGATGGGCACTCTTTCCGTGTATCAGCGAGCGGGCCGGACGACGAGACGCGTCAGGCCGCCGCGGAGGTGCGGACCAGGGTACGGATCTGGCGCAGCAGGACGGACAGGGCGGACAGGTCGGCGCGGGACTCGTCGAACTCCCCCATCGCCCGGTGCGCCCGGTGGATCGAGGTCGCGTTCGCCTGCTCCCACTCCTGCACCCGCTCCACCGGCGGCTGGCTGTCCGAGGTGGAGCTGAGCACCTCCGCGGTGAGCGCGGCAAGCGCGGCGTACAGGTCGTAGCGCAGCGCCATCCGGGCCAGCGTCTGCCAGCGGTCCTCCCGCGGCAGCAGGGAGATCTTCGACAGCAGCGCGTCCACCCGGAACCGGTCGGAGAGCACGAAGTAGACCGAGGCCACCTCGCTCACCTCCCGCCCGGTCGTCTTCGCCGTCTCGACGATGTCGAGCAGGCCGAAGCTGTACATCAGGCGGGTCGCCTGCACGGCCAGCTCACGCGGCAGCCCCTTGCCGACCAGCGTCTCGATGTGCGCCGCGATCGCCTCCCGCTCGGTGCCCCAAAACAGGTGCTCCAGATCCGGCATGAGCTGGGCCACGCCGTCGCGCAGCCGGGCGATCTCCGCCGGCACGTCGATCGGCGAGCGCCGGTTGGTGACCAGCCAGCGCACCGCGCGGTCGAGCAGCCGTCGGGTGTCCAGGTAGACGGCGGTCTGCAACTCGGGCGAGACCTTGTTGTCAAGCGCCTCGACCGCGTTCCACAGCTCGCCCAGCCCGAACACCTCGCGGACCACCACGTACGCGCGCAGCACGTCCGCCGCCGAGGCGGCCGTCTCCTCGACCACCCGGAACACGAACGAGATGCCGCCCCGGTTGATCGCCTCGTTGACAAGCACCGTGGTGACGATGTCCCGGCGCAGCCGGTGCCGGCCCATCCGGTCGGCGAAGCGCTGCCGCAGCGGGGTCGGGAAGTAGTTGACCAGGACGTCGGTCGTCCACTCCTCGTCCGCCAGCCCCTCGCTGACGATCTCCCGCTCCAGCACGATCTTCACGTACGCGAGCAGCACCGCGAACTCCGGCGGGGTCAGCCCGGTCTCGGTGCGGACCGCCAGCTCCTCGTCCGACGGCAGCGCCTCCAGCGCCCGGTCCAGCGCACCGGACCGCTCCAGCTCGTTGATCATCCGGCGGTGCACCGGGAGCAGCGAGGCGGCCTGGGTCTGCGCGTTGTTGAGCGCCCGCGCCTGGTCGTAGTTGTCCCGCAGCACCAGCTCGGCGACCTCGTCGGTCATCTGGGCCAGCAGCTCGTCCCGCTCCGGCCGGTCCAGTTCCCCGTCGGCGACCGCGGTGTTCAGCAGGATCTTGATGTTGACCTCGTGGTCGGAGCAGTCCACCCCGGCCGCGTTGTCGATGAAGTCGGTGTAGATGCGTCCGCCGCCGGCGGCGTACTCGATCCGGCCCTGCTGGGTGAAGCCCAGGTTGCCGCCCTCGCCGACCACCCGGCAGCGCAGGCTCTTGCCGTCCACCCGGATGGCGTCGTTGGACTTGTCCCCGACCTCGGCGTTGGTCTGCTTCGACGCCTTCACGTAGGTGCCGATGCCACCGTTCCAGAACAGGTCCACCGGCGCGGTGACGATCGCCTTCATCAGCTCCTGCGGGCTGAGCTGCGTGACGTCGTCGTCGAGGCCGAGCACCGCGCGGACCTGCGGCGTGAGCGGCACCGACTTCGCGGTACGCGGGAAGATGCCGCCGCCTGCCGAGATCAGCTCCGGGTCGTAGTCCTCCCAGGACGACCGGGGCAGGTCGAACAGCCGCTTGCGCTCGGCGAACGAGGTGGCCGCGTCCGGGTCCGGGTCCAGGAAGATGTGCCGGTGGTCGAACGCGGCCACCAGCCGGATGTGCTCGGAGAGCAGCATCCCGTTGCCGAACACGTCGCCGGACATGTCGCCGACGCCGACCACGGTGAAGTCCTGGGTCTGGGTGTCGTGCCCCAGCTCCCGGAAGTGCCGCTTCACCGACTCCCAGGCGCCCCGGGCGGTGATGCCCATCTTCTTGTGGTCGTAGCCGGCCGAGCCGCCGGAGGCGAACGCGTCACCGAGCCAGAAGCGGTGCGCGGTGGAGATCTCGTTGGCGATGTCGGAGAACGTCGCGGTGCCCTTGTCCGCCGCCACCACCAGGTACGGGTCGTCGACGTCGTGCCGGACCACGTCCTCGGGCGGCACGATCTCGCCGCTGACGATGTTGTCCGTGACGTCGAGCAGCGCGGAGATGAACTCCTTGTAGCAGACCACCGCCTCGTCCCGGTCGCCCGGCTTCTGCTTGAGCACGAAGCCGCCCTTGGCGCCCACCGGCACGATCACCGCGTTCTTCACCATCTGCGCCTTGACCAGGCCCAGCACCTCGGTGCGGAAGTCCTCGCGCCGGTCGGACCAGCGCAGGCCGCCCCGGGCCACCGGCCCGAACCGCAGGTGCACGCCCTCGAACCGGGGCGAGTAGACGAAGATCTCGAACTTCGGCCGCGGCGCCGGCAGGTCCGGGATGGCCTGCGGGTCCAGCTTGAACGCCACGTACGGCTTGGGCCGCCCGCCCACCGGCTTCTGGTAGAAGCTGGTGCGCAGCGTGGCCTGGATCAACGTCAGGAAGGCCCGCAGGATGCGGTCCTGGTCGAGGCTGGCCACCTCGTCCAGCGCCTCACCGATCGCGTCGACCAGCTCGGCGCCGCGCTGGCGCCGCTCGTCCATCGTGATGGGGCTGGGCGCGAACCGGATCTCGAAGAGCTGCACCAGCAGCCCGGCGATGCTCGGGTACGCGATGAACGTCTGTTCCATGTACTCCTGGGAGAACACGGTGCCGGCCTGCCGCAGATACTTCGCGTACGCGCGCAGCACGACCACCTGCCGCCAGGTGAGCCCGGTGCGCAGCACCAGCTCGTTGAAGCCGTCCACCTCGGCCTCGCCCCGCCAGGCGGCGGCGAACGCGTTCTCCACGTGCGGGCGCACCTCGGCCAGGTCCTGGTGCCGTTCCGGCAGCTCCAGCCCGAAGTCGTAGAGCCAGATCCGGCCGTCGACGCGCTCCACCTCGTACGGGTGCTCGTCGACCACCTTCACGCCGAGCGAGTGCAGCACCGGCAGCACGGCGGAGAGCATCATCGGCTCGCCGTACCGGTAGACCTTGAACCGCACGTCCAGCGACTCGTCGCCGTCGTTCGCCCGGCCCGAGTAGGCCCGCGGCGCCACCTGCTTGCGGAACAGGTGCATCTCGAGCTGGCCGGGCTCCTCCAGCAGCTCCAGCTTGGCCAGGTCCTTCATCGCCTCGTACGGCGTGTGCCCGTCCTTGTAGCCCTCCGGGAACGCGTCGGCGTACCGAGCGAACAGGTGCTTGGCCTGCTCGTCACCGAGCTTGCGCTCCAACACCAGCCGGTAGTCGTCGTCCCAGAGCCGGGTGGCGTCGGCCAGCTCCTCGGCGAGCAGGTCGGCGTCGATCTCGCCGGGCGGGTTGTTCGGGTCGGTGCGGACGATGAAGTGCACCCGGGCCAGCATCGACTCGGTGACCCGGGTGGTGTAGTCGACGCCGACGCCGTTCAGCTCGCGCAGCAGGATGTCCTGCATGCGCAGCCGGTTCTGCGTGGTGAACCGGTCCCGGGGCAGGTAGATCAGGCAGGAGATGAACCGCCCGTACGCGTCCCGGCGCAGGAAGACCCGGAGCTGCCGGCGGCCGGCCATCCGCAGCACGCCGATCACCGCGTGGTAGAGGTCGTCGGTCTTGATCTGGAACAGCTCGTCGCGCGGGTAGGTCTCCAGGATCTGGAGCAGGTCCTTGCCGGAGTGGCTGCGCAGGCTCAGGCCGGAACGGTCCAGCACCTCGGCGACCTTGCGGCGGACCACCGGCAGCTCCTGCACGCTGGTCCGGTACGCGGCGGTGGAGAACAGGCCCAGGAAGCGCCGTTCCCCGACCACCTCACCGGCGTCGTTGAAGATCTTGAAGCCGATGTAGTCGAGGTAGGCCGAGCGGTGCACGGTGGCCCGGGAGTTGGCCTTGGTGATGATGAGCAGGCGCTTCTCCAGCACCCGCTCGTGCGCCTCCGGGGTCATCGAGTTCAACGACCGGGCCTCCGGCGAGTCGGACCGCAGGATGCCCAGCCCGGTGCCGAGGACCGCCTCCAAAGCCTGCCCGCCGGCCGCCCCGTCCGCGTCGACCAGGCGGTACTCCCGGTAGCCGAGGAACGTGAAGTGGTCGTGCGCGAGCCAGCGCAGCAACTCCACCGAGTCCGTGATGTCCTTCTCCGGCACCGGCGGGCGGCTGTCCGACGTCCGCGCGGCGGCCAGCTCGTCGGCGAGCGCCAACGCCCGCTGCCGCATCTTGGGCCAGTCCTCGACGGCCTCCCGCACGTCGGTGAGCACCCGCTGGAGCTCGCGGCGCACCGCCTCCCGCTCGGCCGGGTCACGGACCGGGTCGATCTCGATCCGCATCCAGCTCTCGACCAGGTCACCGGCGATCGCGTCGTCCGGTTCCACGTCCGCGGAGACCTCGGTGAGCCGGCCCAGCGGCTCCCGCCGGACCACGACCAACGGGTGCACCAGCAGGTGCACGTCGAGGTGGCGGGAGTTCAGCAGCGCGGTGACCGAGTCGACCAGGAACGGCATGTCGTCGGTGACGATCTCGACCACGGTGTGGTGCTGCTCGGCGTCCGGCTCGTGGATGCGCAGTTTCAGCTCGCCCGGCACCCGCTGCTGGGCCAGGTCCCGGTGCGCCCGGGCCGCCTCCAGCATCTCCTCGGCGGTGAAGCCGATCAGCTCCTCGTCCGGCGCGAACCGCCAGAAGCGGTCCACCAGCGTGGCCGCGTCGTGGTCGTCGCCGGCCAGCGCGACCGCCTGGGCGACCAGCCGCTCCGCGTTGGGCACCGGCTCGTCCAGCTCGGCGCCCTCCACGTCGTCGGCCAGTGCCTGCGCGGGCAGGCCCAGGTCGTAGAGGGTGTCGATGCTGGAACCGGTCAGGCCGGTCACTCCTGTGTCGAGACGGCCGAAACCGTCCCCGTCGGTCGCCGAATCGAAGCTGTCATCGTCCCGGCTGGTGTCAGCCTGGAGATCGGGTCCCGGTTTGATCGCCGGACGCCGGTCCATCGGTGCCACTCCCCTCGACCCACCGCGTTGTGGGTCACTCTGCCGCCCAGCCTAGGCCCTGCCGTTGTGCCCCTCCGTCGGCGGACCACCGGCCGGACGTCCGGATCGGGACTGTGCCCTTTCACCTGTTGCGGGTCCGTGGTCGGCCGGTCGCGGATTACCCCGGCTGGCGATGTTCATCACACTGCCACATGCCAGTTCTGAACCCGCCGCGGGCGGTGGCGGGGCGGTGGGGAGCCACGTGGCGTACTAGCGTGCAGGTCAGCTTCACACCGGAGGACCGCTTCATGCCCCTGTCGTACCCCGTCCACCCCCGTCGCCAATCCCGCCGCCGGCCGATCGCGGCACTGGTCGCCGCGCTGCTGGCCGCCGGCGCGGTGACCGGGTGCTCCGGCGAGGACGGGCCGGGGAGCACCATCGACGCCTTCCTGAGCGGCTGGCGCTCGGGTGACCTGCAACCGGTCGGCTTCCTCGCGCCGACCGGCGCGCGGGTGCCGGCGGCCGAGGTGACCAAGCAGTTGACGGCGCTCGCCGGTGACCTGGCCGCGACGCCGCCGACGCTGGAACGCACCGGCGAGGTCACGACCGCCGGCGACATCGCCACCGCCCGGGTCCGGCTGACCTGGACGCTGCCGGGCGGCGCCCGCTGGGCCTACGAGAACCCGGTGCGCCTCAAGGGCAGCGGCGACCAGTGGCAGGTGATCTGGGAGCCGGCCGTGGTGCACGAGAAGCTGACCGAGGGCGACCGCCTCGCCCTGCGCCGGGAGCCCGCGGAGCGGGCCGCGGTGCTGGACGCCGCCGGCAAGCCCGTCGTGGCGCCCCGCCCGGTGGTCCGGGTCCAGGTCGCGCCCGGCGAGGTGAAGGACGTGCCCGGCCTGGTGCGCAAGCTCGACGCCGCGTTCAAGGCGGTCCGGCCCGCGCTCAGCCCGCCGGTCGACCTCAGCGACCTGCCGAAGCGGCTCAAGGAGGCCGACCGGGACGCGCTCGTCGAGGTGGTGACGCTGCGCGACGAGGCGTACCGGCAGATCAAGTCCCGCATCTACGACCTGCCCGGCACCCGGTTCCCCACCGACCAGCTCATGCTGGCCCCGACCCGGGAGTTCGCCCGGGCGCTGCTCGGCTCCGTCGACCAGGCCCAGGCCGACGATCTCCAGGCCCACCCCGACCGGTACGCCCGCGGCGACCTGGTCGGCCACGGCGGCCTCCAGGGCCGGTACGACGAGCGGCTGCGCGGCGTGCCCGGCGTCACCGTGATCACCGAGCGGCCCGCCGCCGAGGGCGCCACCGAGCCCACCGGCACCGAGGTGTTCCGCAGCGACCCGAAGCCCGGCCAGCCGGTGCGGACCACGCTCGACGTGGCCACCCAGAACGCCGCCGACGCCGCGCTGCGGGGCCAGACCCGCCGCTCCGCGCTGGTCGCGGTGCGGATCAGCGACGGCGCGGTGCTGGCCACCGCGAACGGCCCCGGCGCGGCCGGCGAGAACCTCGCGTTCACCGCCCAGGTGCCGCCCGGCTCCACGTTCAAGATGGTCAGCGCGTTGGGCCTGCTCGACCGCGGCGCGGTGACCCCGCAGACCACGGTGAACTGCCCGAAGACCGCCGAGGTCGACGGGCGCATCTTCAAGAACTCGGACAACTTCGCGCTCGGCGCGGTGCCGTTCGCCACCGACTTCGCGAAGTCCTGCAACACCGCCTTCACCGCGCTGGCCCCGCAGCTCGGCCCGGACGGGCTCGCCCAGGCCGGCCGCACGCTCGGGCTGGAGGCCGGGTGGGACCTGGGCGCGGACGTGTTCACCGGCAAGATCTCCGCGAACGGGGAGCGCACCGAGCAGGCCGCCGCCGCGATCGGGCAGGGCACCACGCTGGTCAGCCCGCTGGCGATGGCCGGCGCCACCGCGGCCGTGGCGCGGGGCCGCTTCGAGCAACCCAGGCTGCTGCTCGACCCGGCGCCGGGCAAGCCCGCCCCGGCCGGGCCGGCGCTCAAGCCGGAGTCGGTGGCCGCGCTGAAGACCCTGATGCGCGGCGTGGTCACCGCCGGCACCGCCACCGCCCTGGCCAAGGTGCCCGGCGAGCCGGTGCACGGCAAGACCGGCACCGCGGAGTACGACAACAACCCGGCGCACACGCACGCCTGGTTCGTGGGCTGGCAGGGCGACGTGGCCTTCGCCGTCTTCGTCGAGCAGGGCGGCTCCAGCACCGCCAGCGCGGTGCCGATCGCCGAGCGGTTCCTGCGCGGTCTCGCCCGCTGATCCTTCCGGATCACGCCGATCCGTCGGGCCGCGGCGCATTTTCCGCGATCGATTCCGGCCGGGCCGCCGAACGGGCTTGCCCATTCGTGCGACCCTGGCCAATGTCGAGTCGCCGGATGATATGGCTTCCGACCGCAGCGGAAAGGGGCCACGATGTTCCCCGACCTCTACGCGACCGCCGCCCAGGTGCTTCCGGTTCTGCTGCTCGCGCTGATCTGGGATTCCCGTTTTCTGGACCGCCTGCGCGAGCAGAACCGGCACCTCCGGCGCGCGGACCCCGATGGTGTCCTCTTCTGGACCAGGTCCCGCGTGCGGGTCTACTCCCTTTTCATCGTGGCCACCATCGTGCTCGGGACGGCGCTGTCCCTCCTGGTCCTGGCCGAGGTGCTGCCGCACGGTCCCGAGCTGCGGGCCGCGGTGACGATCTGCGTGCTCCTGGCGCTGGCCACGCTGCTCACGCGCGTCATGGTCGACGTGGTGGCCGCGACCGGCGCCGAACCGGCCGGCGGCGACAGCGTGCCACCCCTTACCGGGCCACCGCCGTCGACCGCCCCGCCGGCGCCGGGGCTTCGGGACGATCCGCGATGAACACAGTCGACGTGGTGTTCGTGCACGGCCTCTTCTCCTCCCGACGCGCCTGGGAGCAGATGGACGCTCTGCTGGCCGCCGACCCCGACCTGCCCGAGGTCCGGACCCACTTCTTCGAGTACGACTCCCAGGTCGTCCGGCTGCGGCCGGACCGGCGGATCCCGCGCCTGGACGACATCGCGGACCGACTCGGCACCTACCTCGCGCACGAGGTCGCCGCCGCGAGCCGGATCGTGCTGGTCTCGCACAGCCAGGGCGGGCTGGTGATCCAGCGGTACCTGGTGCGGACGCTGGCCCGGGGCGGCGGGCCGGAACTGGCGCGGATCCGGCGGGTGGCGATGTACGCCTGCCCGAATTCCGGATCACAGTTCCTCGGTTCCCTGCGACGAATGACGTTCCGTTGCCGCAATCCCCAGGAACGGGAATTGCGTCCGCTCACCAAGGAGATCGCCGAGACCTACGACGCCCTCCAGCGTGGCGTCCTCCAGGCCCGCGCGGCGGGACCACACGAGTGGCCGCTACCGATATCCACGTACGCCGGAATGTCGGACAACATCGTTCCGCCCTTCATCGCGAAAGGATCATTCACCGCGAGCGGGGTGGTGGCGGGCGACCACTTCTCGGTGATTCGCCCGGCGACCCGCGACGATTCCCGTTACCTGGCGCTGCGCAAGGAGATCCTTACCGCCGCGGAGGCCGGCGAGTGGCCGGGGGACCCCGCCACGACCTCGACCGAGGGCTCCGGCGCCCCGGACAGAGCGCTCACCGACCGGCCGGAGCGGGCCGGGCGCATCTCGGTCGAACCGCCACTCGGCCGCCTGGACTCCCCGCTGTACGGCCGGGACCAGCTCATCGAGGAGATCACCTCGGGCGGGCGGGCGCCGGCCGGGGAGCCCTCATCGGTGCACGTCCTGCACGGGCTGCCCGGCTCCGGCAAGAGCTACCTGGCGCTGGAGATCGCCCGGCGCAGTCGGCTCGCCGACCGGCAGGTGTGGTGGGTCTCGGCGCAGCGCCTCAGCTCCAACATGCGCGAGGTGGCCACCCGCCTCGGCGCCCCGAGCGGCCTCGTCGACCGGGCGTGGTCGGGAGACGCCAGCGCCACCGACCTCGTCTGGCGCTTTCTCGACAAGGCCGAACGCCGGTGGGTCCTCATCATCGACAACGCCGACGATCCCCGGGAACTGGACCCGGTCGACGACGACCTCACCGACGGCCGGGGTTGGCTGCGTCCACCGCAGGATCCGGCCAATCTCGTCGTGGTCACCAGTCGGGACGGCGACCGGAAGACCTGGCCCGCCTGGTCCCGCCGGCACGCGGTGCGACCGCTCACCGACGCCGAGGGCGCACTGGTGCTGCTGGCCCGGGCCGGCGGCGGGGCCGGCACGGTGGAGCAGGCGCGCGCGCTGTCGGCGGCGCTCGGCGGGCTCCCGCTGGCGCTCCGCGCGGTGGGCGACTACCTCAAGTCCGTCCACACCACGCAGATCTACCAGGGCCGGCAGGTGCTCCGTGACTTCGAGAGCTACCGGCTCGACCTCCAGCGACGTCTCGAACTGCCGCCCGGCGCGCCGAAACTCGACGAGTTGACCGGCCTGGGGATCACCGCGCAGGTCTTCGACATCTCGCTGGAGCTGCTCGCCCGGCGGGGTCTCACCCAGGCCGGCAACCTGCTGCGGGTCCTCGCCTGCCTGAGCGTCGGGCCGGTGCCCTACCACCGACTGCTCGACCAGGACGTGCTGAAGCGGTCCCCGCTCTTCTCCGAGTTCACCGCGCAGCAGCAGTTGACCGTCCTCGAAGGACTGGCCGACCTGTCGCTGCTGGCCCCGGACGAACTGCCGGAGGTGCGGATCGACGACTTCCGGTACGTGCTCTCGCTGCATCCGCTGGTGCACGGGATCATGCGGGACGACCGCGAGCTGCGCCGACAGACCACCGAATACCATGCGCTCTGCGCGCAGTTGCTCACCGCGGCGGTCCGGGGCCTCAACCCGGACGCCGCCGCCGACTGGGACGGCTGGTACCTGCTGGCCCCGCACACCATCGCGCTGGCCCGGGACCACCTGCGGGGCAGCGGCGTCCGGTACGAGCGGCTGACCGTGCTCGCCGTGCTGGAACTGGTCCGGCTGACCGCCCGGTACCTCCTCGCCACCGGCCTGGCGCGCTCCGCCGAGGAGATACTGACCCCGGTGGTGGAGAACTGCGCCGCGTACGGCATGAGCCCGGCCGACCGGGAGATCCTCGCGCTGCGGCACGAGTTGGCCCGGGCGGCGCTGGAGCAGCAGCGCCCCGCGGAGGCGGAGGCGCTCCTGCGGGACGTGATCGCCGGCCGCGAGGCGGTGCTGACCGCGCAGCACCCGGACACCCTCGCCAGCCGGCACAAGCTCGCCCGCGCCATCATGGCGTCGAACCGGTGGAGCGAGGCGGAGAAGGAGCTGCGGTCGATCGTCACCGCGGAGGACAAGGTCCGCGGTCCGGAACACTCCGACACGATGATCATCCGGCACACGCTGGCCCGGGCCGTCCGCCACCAGGGCCGGACGGCGGAGGCCGAGGAGATGCTGCGGGAGATCCTCGCGATCCGACTCCGGCACTGGGAGCCGGAGGAACCGGAGACCCTGCTGGTCCGGCACAGCCTCGCCCGGTGCCTGTTCGACCTCTCCCGCTTCGACGAGGCGGAGCAGCAGCTCCGGGCGGCTCTGACCGGCCTGCGGGCCGACGAGATGGTCCGCCCGGAGGTGCTGCTGCTGCGGTGGACCCTCGCCCAGGTCCTGATCGCCCGGAAGGACGTGGTCGCCGCCCGCGCGGTGCTGACCGGGCTGCTGGAGGACCGCGAGCGGGTGATCGGGGAGCAGCATCCCGACACGGTCGCCACCCGCGAGACACTCGCCCGGCTGGCGCCGTACGTGGGGCCCAGGCAGCCGGCCGGGACCGAACCGGAACGGCGCGAGCGGAATCCGCACCGGATGGATTCCGGAACGTGACAGGTCTTCGATTGGACGGATTTCCGTCACCTCGGAGGCAATGTCGTCCGTCGACGTCGTGGCATCCTCCGAATGGCGGTTGTCCCGGCGGCCGGGGCGGACCAACCTCAAAGGACAACGTTCGACTCAGGGGGGCGCGAATGCCTGTCGACGACCAGCCCGGGCCGGAATCACCCGGCACCTGCCACGGGCACCTGCCACCCCCCGCCCCGCCGGCCGAGGCGCTCCGCCAGATCGCCCGCGACATGGTCAAGGCGTACGAGGTGGCGCTGGAGGTCGACCCCCAGCTCTCCTTCGGCGGCCGGATCCCGATGGTCGCCGGCGCGCAGCCGACGGGCGATCGGGCATGAGCGCGAACGGCAGCCGACTCTTCGTCGTCGACGCGTTCACCGACGAACCGTTCCGCGGCAACCCGGCCGGCGTCGTCATTCTCGCCGACAAGCGGAGCGACGCGTGGATGCAGTCGGTCGCGAGCGAGATGCGCCATTCGGAAACCGCATTCGCGTCGCCGGCGGAGAACGACTGGTGGCACCTGCGCTGGTTCACCCCGACCGTCGAGGTCGACCTGTGCGGGCACGCCACACTCGCCACCGCGCACGTGCTCGGCGGGCACACCCGGTTCCGCACCCGCAGCGGCGACCTGACCTGCTCGGTCTCCCCGGAGGGGTGGATCGAGATGGACTTCCCGGCGGATCCGCCCGCCCCGATCGACATGCCCGAGCCGCTCCGCGCCGCACTCGGCGACGGGGTCACCGTCGTCGCGGTCACCCGGGGCGTGTCCGACCTGCTCGTCGAAGTCGCCGGGCCGGACGACGTGCGGGCCGCCCGCCCCGACCTGGCAGCGCTCGCCTCGATCCCGGTCCGCGGCGTCATCCTCACCGCGCACGATCCGGCCCGCAACCGGATCGTCAGCCGGTGCTTCTATCCGGCGGTCGGCGTCCCGGAGGACCCGGTCACCGGCTCCGCCCACTGCACCATCGGGAGTTGGTGGGCGCAGCGCCTGGGCCGTGACGACCTCGTCGCCGAGCAGCTCTCACCGCGCGGCGGCACGCTGCGCCTGGCCCGCCGGGGCGACCGGATGCGGCTCGGCGGCCGGGCGGTCACGGTCTGGCACGGCGAGATCTCGGTCTGACCGTGAAGTACGCCGAGGAACTGAACGCCGTCACGCTGGCCCAACTCGCCGAGGGAACGCTGGACGCCGTCTGGGTCCGCGGCTTCCACCCACCGTCCGCCTGCCGGGCGGTGCTGCCCCGGCTGGTCGAGGCGTGCGAACGGTCGCGTTACACGCTGACCGGCGACTTCCAGAGCGTCGGCACCTCGATCGGTGAGGCCGCCGAGTCCGCCGCCGACGAGCGGCGCTACCTGGAAACCGCCGCCGACACGCTCGGCCTGATCCGGGACGGGATCTTCGCGGGCCGGCTCTCGCCCCTCGACGAGCTGCGGCTGCGGCTGGACGAGATGTGGCCGGCCGGCGCCACGGTGGCCCGGCACGAGGGCCGGCTGATGCTGCCCGGCATCATCCGCCGCTGGCCGGCCGGCGGGCACGCCAACCCGCACATCGACCAGCGGGCGATCCCGTTGCTCGCCGGGCTCGGTCTGCGCCGCCGGATCGGCACCAACGTCTACCTTGAGGTGCCACCGCCCGGCAGCGGCGGGCAGGTCGACTTCTGGTCGCTCTGGTCCGACGAGGACACGTACGACACGCGACGTCGCACCGACTACGGCCTGGACCGGGAGCAGCTCGGCGAGCCACACTGGTCCTGCGAGCCCGGCCAGGGAGACTTGCTGATGTTCGACGCGGCGCGCGTGCACGGCGTACGCCGGGTGGCGCGGGGCTCCCGGGCGACGGCGGCCTGCTTCGTCGGCGTGCGCGACGCCGGCCGGCCGCTGGTGCTGTTCGCCTGAGCCGGCTACTCGGTCAGGCGCTGTCCTCGGCGGCCGGCGACGACTCCCCGACCGGCGACACGTCCGTCCCGGGCACCGCGACGCGGCGGAGCAGCCCGGGGCCGACGGCCGGCCCGGAGTCCTTCTCGCCCGGCTCCGGCAGCCACGCCGCCGGGTCGTCGTCACCGTCGTGCCCGTCCAGGACGGCCGGTGGGCCGATCGGGTCCGCCGCGACGGCGGGTACGGGCACCGTCGTCGCCGGGCGCGGCACCCGGCCGTCACCCGCCCGGGGTGCCGGGGCCGCCGGGCCGGCCGGCAGCAGTCGGGGCGGCACCGCGTCCGGGGCGACGACCGGGGCGAGCCCGGCCACCACCGTGTTCACGATCTCCGCCGCGTACGCCCCGTCCGGGTCGTAGTCGGGGTCGAAGACGGTCAGCTCGACGCCGAGGCAGTGCGGCGTGTCCACCAGCCCGGCGAGCAGGATCTCCAGCTCGGCGAAGGCGATACCGCCCGGGTCGGGCGCGTCGACGGCGGGCATCACGGCCGGGTCGAGCACGTCCACGTCGATGTGCACCCAGTAGCCGGCACAGTCGACGAGCTGCTCGTGCGCCCACTGGGCGGTCCGGGCCGCGCCCTCGGCGCGCAGCGCCGGCACCGGTCGGGTGGTGATGCCGGCGGCTTGGAGATCGAGGCGGTACTCGTCCTGCGCGCGGATGCCGAGCACCACCACGTCGATGTCCCGGAAGTAGGGGCGCCGCCCCTCGATGGCGGCCAGGTCGGGCTGCCCCCGCCCGGTGACCAGGGCGAGGTCCTCCCCCGCCGCCGCACCGACGTAGGAGGCGTTGCCGGGGTGCCGGAAGTCGGAGTGGCCGTCCACGAAGACCAGCCCGATCCGCCCGCCGACCGCTTCGCCGAGCCGGTGCATGGCCAGCGCCGAGCCGAGCAGCACCGAACAGTCCCCGCCGAGCACCAACGGGAACTCGCCCCGGTCGATGATCGCGCCGATCCGGTCGGCCAGCGCCACCGAGTAGGTCGAGATCTCCGGCGCGTGGCAGACGCCGTCGCCGGGCCGCCAGTCGCCCGGGTCGTACCGGGGCGGGGTGAGACAGCCGGCGTCGCGGGCCCGCAGCCGGGCGAGCAGCCCGTGGTCGCGCAGCGCGCCGGGCGCCTTGCCGCAGCCGGGTACGGAACTGACCGTGGGCGGGCGCAGCCCGAGGTTCGTCGGCGCGTCGAGGACGGCGATCCGGCGCATCATGAGCTCCCGTCCTCGATGGTCGGGCGGGCCGGCGGCGCGCCGGCCCGCGCGGGCGTGCGACGAACTCAGAACAAGGCGCTGGCCAGGGCGCGTCGGGCGGAGGCCACGGCGGGGTCGTCCGGGCCGGCGATGGTGAACAGGCCGATCAGGTGCTGGCGGACCCGGTCCCGCTCCTCACCGGCGGTGCGGCGAACCAGGCCGACCAGTCGCTGGTAGGCCCGATCGGCCAGGCCACTGAGCACCTCGATGTCGGCGGCCAGCAGTTGGGCGTCGACGTCGTCGGGGGCCGCCGCGGCGGCGTCGAGCGCCCCCTGCGGGTCCGCCCCGGCCACCCGGCGGGCCAGCCCGACCTGCGCCAGACCCGCCTCCGCCGCGGCGTCCGTCGGGGTCTCGGCCAGGATCTTCCGGTACGCCGCCTCGGCGGCGTCCAGGTCACCGCTCATCAGCGCGTCGTCGGCGGCGTCGAGCCGCGGGTCCTCCGGCTCGGCCACCTCGACGCCGGCGGCCTTGAGCACGGCCTGGATCCACTGCCGCAGCTGCGCCTCGGGCACCACGCCCGGGAAGGCGTCGACCGGCCGCCCGCCGACGATCGCGTAGGTGGTCGGCAACGTCTGGAGTTGGAACATCTGCGCGAGCCGGGGCTGCTGCTGCACGTCGACCCGGGCCAGGAGCCACGCGCCGGCGCCCTCGGCGGCCAGCCGCTCCAGCACCGGTGCGAACTGGTCGCTCTCCGGGTACCCGGCGGCGCCGAAAAAGACCACGACGGGTGTGGCGAGCGAGCGTTCGAGCACCTCGGACTGGATGTTCGCCTCGGTCACGTCGATCACGGCGGCCGAGCCGGCGGGGCTGCCCGGCAGCCCGGCGGGCGGGCCGCCCTGGGACGGTGTGGCGGGAGAGGTGTCGGCCGGTGCGGGGGTGCGCAGCGCGCTGAGGTCGACCGCGCCGCGGGTGAAGATCGACGAGGTGATCCGTGGGTCGCTCATGGTTGTCTAGTCTCGCACGTACCGCACCGAACTCCGCTCACCCGCAACGGCGACGTTGCGACTCTCACCCCTGCTCAGAGTGCGCAAGAAGGGCCTTCCTGACAGACGCCGCGTCAGGAAGGCCCTTCTTCTCGCCTAGAAGCGGGCGGGCTCGCGGTAGACGCCCCACTCGCCGCGCAACGCGTCGCAGATCTCGCCCAGGGTGGCCTCGGCGCGGACCGCGTCCAGCATCGCCGGGATCATGTTCTCGCCGGTCCGGCTGACCTCCACCATCCGGCGTACGGCGGCGGTGACCGCGGCGTCGTCGCGGGCCGACTTGCGCTCGGCCAGCACCCGGCGCTGCTCCAGCTCCACCTCGTGCGAGATGCGGAGGATCTCCAACTCCTTGGCGACCGTGCCGGTGTGGCAGTTGACGCCGACGATCTTCTTGTCGCCCTTCTCCAGCGCCTGCTGGTAGACGAACGCCGACTCGGCGATGTGCCCGGTGAACCAGCCGTCCTCGATGCCGCGCAGGATGCCGGAGGTCATCGGCCCGATCTGGTGCGGCCCGTCGCCGCCGAGCTGCCGGATCCGGGCGAAGATCTCCTCCGCCTCGGCCTCGATCCGGTCGGTGAGCGCCTCGACGTACCAGGCGCCGCCGAGCGGGTCGGCCACGTTCGTCACGCCGATCTCCTCCATCAGCACCTGCTGCGTCCGCAGGGCGATCTCGGCCGACTCGTCGGTGGGCAGGGCGAGCGTCTCGTCCAGCGCGTTGGTGTGCAGCGAGTTGGTGCCGCCGAGCACCGCCGCCAGCGCCTCCACCGCGGTGCGCACCACGTTGTTGACCGGCTGCTGGGCGGTCAGCGACACCCCGGCGGTCTGCGTGTGGAACCGCAGCCACATCGCCTTCTCGCTGGTCGCGCCGTACACGTCGCGCAGCCAGCGGGCCCAGATCCGGCGGGCGGCGCGGAACTTGGCGATCTCCTCGAAGAAGTCCAGGTGGGAGTCGAAGAAGAAGCTCAGCCCGGGGGCGAACACGTTGACGTCCAGCCCGCGCGACAGGCCCAGCTCGACGTAGCCGAACCCGTCGGCGAGCGTGTACGCCAACTCCTGCGCGGCGGTCGAGCCGGCCTCGCGGATGTGGTAGCCGGAGACCGAGAGCGGCTTGTAGCGGGGGATCTCCGCCGCGCAGTACTCCATCAGGTCGCCGATCAGGCGCAGGTGCGGCTCGGGGTCGAAGAGCCACTCCTTCTGCGCGATGTACTCCTTGAAGATGTCCGTCTGGAGCGTGCCGTCCAGCGTGGACACGTCGGCGCCCTGGCGCTCGGCGGCGACCAGGTACATGCAGAACACCGGCACAGCCGGCCCGGAGATGGTCATCGAGGTGGTGACGCCGGCCAGGTCGATGCCGTCGAAGAGCACCTCCATGTCGGCGGCCGAGTCGATCGCGACGCCGCAGTGGCCGACCTCGCCGAGCGACTGCGGGTCGTCCGAGTCGCGGCCCATCAGCGTCGGCATGTCGAACGCGACGGAGAGCCCGCCGCCGCCCGCGCCGAGGATCATCTTGTAGCGCTCGTTGGTCTGCTGGGCGTTGCCGAAGCCGGCGAACTGCCGGATGGTCCAGGCCCGTCCGCGGTAGCCGGTCGGGTGCAACCCCCGGGTGTACGGGAACTCGCCCGGCCAGCCGATCCGCTCGAAGCCCGGGTAGGCGGTCCCCTCCGGTGGGCCGTACACCGGGTCGACCGGCAGGCCGGAGAGCGTGGTGAAGTCCGCGTCGCGCTTGCGGGCGGCGTCGTAGCGGGCCTGCCAGCGGGCCCGGCCGGCGGCGATCTCGTCAGCGTCCATGCGCGGAGCTCCTCCTCGGTCCTCGTGAAGACCGAGTGTAGAACGAATGCCTGAACGATCGCTAAGGACCGGCGTACCGGCCGGTAACCGGGAGCCGGACCCGTCATGGTCGGCGCGGAGCAGACAGCGCCGGCCCCGACCATCCGCCTGACCGACCCGGCAGGCCGAACCCGAGCGCGGTCCGCGCTCACACCGCTGAGAGATCTTGGTACGAAACGGCCCCTCCGGGGGCGCTCCCGTACCAAGATTCACGCCGAGGCGGGTCCTGCGCCGCCTCGGTCAGCTCTGGGTCCAGCCGAGCGTCGCTCGTCGCGCACGATCAGCCGAGGGGCGCGCCCGGCTCCCCGATCGCCACGTCGTCCACCCGGATGTTGATCTCGTCGACGCGCAGCCCGTACGCCTCGACCGCGGACGTGACCGCGGCCCGCACACCGTCGGTGACCTGCGGCACCGGGTGACCGCCGTCGATCACGATGACCAGGTTGACCACGGCCGCACCGTCGGTGACATGGGCCGAGCAGCCGCGCCGGGCGTCGCCGACCTGGTCCAGGCCGACCCGGTCCAGCACGGCGTTGAAGAACCGGGCCACGTCGCCGCCCAGTTCGGCCACGCCGGGCACGGACTTCGCGGCGGCCACCGCGATCTTCTCCACCACCTCGTCGGCGACGTGCGTCGTCCCGCCCGCCGTCGCGGCCGGCGTGATCGACAGCTCCTGCGTAGCCTCGTGCTCCACGCTCTCCCCCACCCTCGCTCCAACCGACCCCGGGAGCGTACAAGCCACCCCGCTCCGGCCACGCCCCCGCCCGACACCACCGTCGATCATGGACTTTGTGCCCGGCGGATGCCCCCTGTGTCGCCTTTGCCGGGGCAGCAACCGCAAGATCGACGAGCCGGAGGCAGGGAAGGGGGAAGGGGAGAGCGGGTCAGGTGGCGAGTTGGGTGAGGAGGTCGTCGGCGGCGGCGTAGGGGTCGAGGGCGCCCTGGGCGACCTTGGCGGCGAGCGCGGGGAGCTGCGTACCGTCGCGCAGGGAGCCGATCCGGGCGCGGAGCGCGCCCAGCGCGATCGCCTCGATCTCGGCGGCGGCCCGCGCCTCCCGGCGACGGCGCAGCTCGTCGTGGCGCTCCAGCCAGTCGCGGTGCTTGTCGATCGCGGCGGCGATGTCGTCGATGCCCTCGGCGCGGGCCGCGATCGCGCGCACCACCTGCGGACGCCACTCCCCCGGGCCACGCTCGCCGAGCGCGATCATGCCCTGGATGTCGCGGACCGTGGCGTCCGCGCCGTCCCGGTCGGCCTTGTTCACCACGAACACGTCGGCGATCTCCAGGATGCCGGCCTTGACCGCCTGGATCGCGTCACCCATGCCCGGCGCGAGCAGCACCAGCGTGGTGTCGGCCAGCGAGGCCACCTCCACCTCGGCCTGCCCCACCCCGACGGTCTCCACCAGCACCACGTCGCAGCCGGCGCCCTCCAGCACGCGCACCGCCTGGGGCGTCGCGGCGGAGAGCCCGCCGAGATGGCCCCGGCTGGACATGGAACGGATGTAGACGCCGGGATCGGTGGCGTGGTCCTGCATCCGGACCCGGTCGCCGAGGATCGCCCCGCCGGTGAACGGGCTGGACGGGTCGATGGCCAGCACGCCGACCCGGTGACCGCGCGCCCGCAGCGCGCGGACCAGCTCGTTCGTGGTGGTCGACTTGCCCACGCCCGGCGAACCGGTCAGCCCGACCACCTGGGCGTGCCCGGCGTACGGCGCGAGGGCCGCCGCGACCTGCGGCAGCACCTCGTCGCCGGACTCGACCAGGGTGATCAGCCGGGCCACCGCGCGGGCGTCGCCCGCGCGGGCCCGCTCGACCAGCAGGGGTACGTCGCGGCTGCGGCGCACCGGAGGGGTGGCCGGATTGGTCACGTCACTCACGCGTGCGACTCGCCGCCCGTCGGCACGTGGATGATCAGCGCGTCGCCCTGGCCGCCACCGCCGCAGAGCGCCGCCGCGCCGGTGCCGCCACCGCGCCGCTTCAGCTCCAGCGCCAGCGTGAGCACCAGCCGCGCGCCGGACATGCCGATCGGATGGCCCAGCGCGATCGCGCCGCCGTTGACGTTGACCTTGTCCGCGCTGATCCCGAGGTCACGGGTGGACTGGATGCCGACCGCGGCGAACGCCTCGTTGATCTCGATGAGGTCGAGGTCGTCCAGGCTCAGGCCGCCCTTGCGCAGCGCGTGGTTGATGGCGTTGGACGGCTGCGAGTGCAGGGAGTTGTCCGGCCCGGCCACGTTGCCGTGCGCGCCGATCTCGGCCAGCCAGGTGAGGCCCAGCTCGGTGGCCTTGGCCTTGCTCATCACGACCACCGCGGCGGCGCCGTCGGAGATCGGCGAGGAGCTGCCGGCGGTGATGGTGCCGTCCTTGGCGAAGGCGGGACGCAGCCGGCCCAGCGACTCGGCGGTGGTGTCCGGCCGGATGCCCTCGTCCTCGCTGACCACCAGCGGGTCGCCCTTACGCTGCGGGATGATCACCGGAGTGATCTCCTCGGCGAAGTGGCCGTTCTTCTGGGCGGCGGCGGCGCGCTGGTGGCTGGCCGCGGCGAAGGCGTCCTGCTCCGCGCGGGTGATGCCGTGCTTCGCGCCGTGCCGCTCGGTGGACTCCCCCATCGAGCAGCAGTCCCAGGCGTCGGTGAGACCGTCGAGCGCCATGTGGTCCTTGACCGTGACGTCGCCGTACTTGTAGCCGGCGCGCTGCCCGAGCAGCAGGTGCGGGGCGTTGGTCATCGACTCCATGCCGCCGGCCACCACGATGTCGAACTCGCCGGCCCGGATGAGCTGGTCGGCCAGCGCGATGGCGTCCAGCCCGGAGAGACACACCTTGTTGATGGTCAGCGCCGGGGTGGACATCGGGATGCCGGCCTCGACGGCGGCCTGGCGGGCCGGGATCTGCCCGGCGCCGGCCTGGAGCACCTGCCCCATGATCACGTACTGCACCTGGTCCGGCGCGACGCCGGCGCGCTCCAGCGCGGCCTTGATCGCGATGCCACCGAGTGCGGTCGCGGGGAGGTCCTTGAGGTTGCCCAGCAGGCGCCCCATCGGGGTTCGCGCGCCGCTGACGATCACCGAAGCCATGCCTGCCTCCGAGGGGTGCCGACCTGTACGCCTTAACGATTGTTCGGTCAGACTAGCGCCATGGCTGAGAACTCCCCCGTCGAGCCCGCTGCCGAGTTTGTCACAGACATCGGCCTGCGCCGCATCGACCACGTCGGGATCGCGGTCGCGGACCTGGACGCCGCGATCGACTTCTACCAGCGCACCTTCGGGATGCGCTGCGTGCACACCGAGACGAACGACGAGCAGGGCGTACGCGAGGCGATGCTGGCGGTCGGGCCGGACGCCTCCGGCGGCATGGTGCAGTTGCTCGCCCCGCTCTCGCCGGACACCACCATCGGCAAGTTCCTGGACAAGCGCGGGCCGGGCATCCAGCAGGTCGCGTACACGGTGGCGGACATCGACGCGGCCTGCGCGGCGCTGCGCGAGCGCGGCGTCCGGCTGCTGTACGAGGCGCCCCGGCGCGGCACGTCGGACTCCCGGGTGAACTTCGTGCACCCGAAGGACGCCGGCGGCGTGCTGATCGAGCTGGTCCAACCCGCCTGAGGCGCAAGGAGGGGCCCCTTGTTGACAGACGTCCGTTAACAAGGGCCCTTCCTAACAAGTGGGAACACGCGCGGCCATGCGCGGTTGCGCGTTCCCACGGACATCTCCACGCATCGGCCGATGCAGTTTTTCACACAGCCCTTCCGACCCAAGCTACCGTTCAGTAACGTCCCGGCCCACAGGAGCGCGACCGGTGCCGGATGTGTCGATTGCCGACATGGCGGTCCCGTCGCACCGGCGCCGACGATGGCAGCACCCCTGCCCCGGTGCGGGTGCTGACGAACGGGAGGTCACCGTGCAGGACATCCTTGAAGCGATCATGGCGACGGAGGGCTCGGCGCGGCCGGAACGGGACCTCGCGGGCCTGGCCGGCCTGCCGGTGCCGGAGAGCTACCGGGGCGTGGTGGTGCGGGCCGAGGACACCCGGATGTTCGAGGGCATGGCCACCCGGGACAAGGACCCGCGCAAGGCGCTGCACGTCCAGGAGGTGCCCACCCCCGAGCTGGGGCCGGGCGAGGCGCTGGTCGCGGTCATGGCCAGCGCGATCAACTACAACACGGTGTGGACCAGCATCTTCGAGCCGCTGCCCACGTTCACGTTCCTCAAGCGTTACGGCCGGCTCTCCGAGCTGACCCGCCGCCACGACCTGCCATACCACGTGGTCGGCTCGGACGCGGCCGGCGTGGTGCTGCGGACCGGCCCCGGCGTGACCCGCTGGAAGACCGGCGACGAGGTGGTCGCGCACTGCCTGTCGGTCGAGCTGGAGGACGCCGCCGGCCACGACGACACCATGCTCGACCCGCAGCAGCGCATCTGGGGCTTCGAGACCAACTTCGGCGGCCTGGCCGAGCTGTGCGTGGTCAAGGCCAACCAGCTCATGCCGAAGCCGCGCCACCTGAGCTGGGAGGAGGCGGCCAGCCCCGGGCTGGTCAACTCCACCGCGTACCGGCAGCTCGTCTCGCACCACGGCGCGAACATGAAGCAGGGCGACGTGGTGCTGATCTGGGGCGCCTCCGGCGGCCTGGGCGGCTACGCCACCCAGATGGCGCTGGGCGGCGGCGCGATCCCGGTCTGCGTGGTCTCCTCGCCGGAGAAGGCCGAGCTGTGCCGGCGGATGGGCGCCGAGCTGGTCATCGACCGCACCGCCGAGGGCTTCCGGTTCTGGTCCGACGAGCACACGCAGGACCAGGACGAGTGGCGGCGCTTCGGCGAGCGGATCCGCGAGCTGACCGGCGGTGAGGACCCGGACATCGTCTTCGAGCACCCCGGCCGGGAGACGTTCGGCGCCAGCGTCTACGTCGCCAAGAAGGGTGGCACGATCGTCACCTGCGCCTCCACCAGCGGGTTCCTGCACCAGTACGACAACCGCTACCTGTGGATGCACCTCAAGCGCATCATCGGCAGCCACTTCGCCAACTACCACGAGGCGTGGCAGGCCAACCGGCTCGTCGCGCTCGGCAAGGTGCACCCGACGGTGTCGAAGACGTACCCGTTGGAGCAGACCGGTCAGGCCGCGTACGAGGTGCACCGCAACGCGCACCAGGGCAAGGTCGGCGTGCGCTGCCTGGCGCCCACCGACGGTCTCGGCGTCCGGGACACCGAGCTGCGCTCCCGGCACGAAAGCGCGATCAACCGGTTCCGCGGGCACTGACCGTACGGCGTCGACGGATTGCCTTTCCGGCGGAGCCGGACGCCATTCGACTGTCGCCCGGACACTCATGAAGACAGTCGTGAACACAAAGGGCCGCGGGCACCCGTCCGCGGCCCTTTCCCGCCGACCGCCCGGCGCCACCGTCCGGCCCGGGACCTGCCAAGATCGCCGATTGGTCCGGTCCCCCGGCCGACAGAAGTTGACCATGTAAAGAGGACGCGAAAGCTGCCGACCACTCTTGCGAACCACCCTGGGGGGTCTGCGAGTATGTCCCAATGCCCCAGCAGCAGTCCTCCCCTCTTGCGTTCTTCGATAACGCGAACTCACAGCCCGATTTCACTGTTGGCCTGCGCGGATACAACACCAACCAGGTCGACGACTTCATCGGCCGGCTGAGCGCCGCACTGAGCCAGTCCGAGCAGGCCCGCGCCGAGGCCGAGCAGCGGATGAACGACGCCCAGCGCCGGCTCCGGCAGGCCGAGCAGCGCCAGGGTGCGCTCGAACAGAAGCTCACCGAGACCAACAAGCAGCTCGAGGAGAACAGCCGGCCGACCCTCTCCGGCCTGGGCACCCGCGTCGAGCAGATCCTGCGGCTGGCCGAGGAGCAGGCCAACGACCACCGCAACGAGGCCAAGCGCGAGTCGGAGGGCATCCTCTCCGCCGCCCGCCTGGAGGCGCGCGAGATCACCGACAAGGCACGCGCCGAGGCCGCCGCCATGAAGGCCACCGCCGAGCGGGAGGCCGGCACCGTCCGCACCGCCGCCGAGCGGGAGGCCGCCGAGGTCCGCGTGCAGGCCCGCCGGGAGGCGGACACGCTGCGCTCCGACGCCGACCGGGAGACCAAGCAGCTGCGTACGGTCACCGCGCACGAGGTGGCCGAGCTGAAGTCGACGGTCGAGCGGGAGGTCGCCACGCTGCGCGCCACCGCCGAGCGGGAGATCACCCAGCAGCGGGCCAAGGCCGCCCGGGAGGCCGAGGAGAAGCGGGCCGAGGCGACCAAGCTGCTCACCGACGCGCGCGACAAGCGCGACAAGGACCTCCAGGCCCTGGAGCTCCAGCTCGCCGAGCGGCGGGAGAAGTCCGAGCGCGAGGAGTCGGCGCGACACGCCGCCCAGGTCGCGCAGACCCAGAAGATGGTCAACGAGGCCGAGCAGCGGGCCCGGGCCGCCCAGGAGCGGGCCAAGGAGATCGAGCAGCGGGCCGAGTCGCGCCGGGTCGAGTCCGAGCGCACCGCCAACGACACGGTCGACAAGGCCAAGGCGCTGGCCGACAAGACGCTCAACGAGGCGCGGGCCGAGGCGCAGCGGGTGCTCAACGAGGCCCGCACCGAGGCGGAGCTGACCACGCAGGCGGCCCGCCGCGAGGTCGAGGACCTGACCCGCCAGAAGGACGCGGTCACCTCCCAGCTCGGGCAGATGCTCTCCGGCCTGGCCGGCATCGTGCCGGGCGTGCCGGCGGGCGGCAACAAGGCGGCCGAGGCGGCGAAGGCCGACACCTCCGGGCAGAAGGTCACGGCCGAGTCGGCCGGCTGAGCCACCACCCGCTGACGGGGCATGAGCCACGGCGCGGGGTGACACCGGGTGACCGGTGCCGCCCCGCGCCGTCATGCTTTCCCCGGCCCGTTTCGCCACGAGGGTGAAGTAGGTCCCAGAAGGGGCGTCCGTATCGCCCCCGTGGAGGCGGAGGCGTGTGAGGATGGGGGCATGTCGCACGGCGAGGAACTGTTCGCGCTCGGCGGGGACGTGACCACGGAGCCCAGCTTCGAGTCCGCGCTGCGGGGATACGAGAAACGACAGGTCGACCGCTACGTCGCCCGCGCGGAACACGAGATCGCGGCGCTGACCACCGAGCGGGAACAGGCGTACACCCAGATCCACAAGCTCGCCGGCCAGGTCGAGGTGCTCCAGCGCGATCTCGCCCAGGTGCGCAAGCAGGTCGGTGTGGTGGACCGCGCCTCGTTCCGGCACCTCGGTCCCCGGGTCGAGCAGATCCTCACCATGGCCGAGGAGCAGGCCGACGACATCCTCGCCGCCGCCAACGAGGAGATCGAGGCCCGTCGGGCCGCCGCCGAGCACATCGTCGAGGAGGCCCGGGAGCAGGCCGCGCAGGCGCTCAAGGACTTCGAGATCGCGCTCGCCGCCCGCCGCGCCGAGGAGGAGCGGCACACCGCGACCCGCAAGGCCGAGGCGGAGGCGACGCTGAAGGCCGCCAGGGACGAGTCCGCCAAGCTGCGTACGGCTGCCCAGGACGAGGCCGAGAAGCTGCGCCGGACGGCCCAGGACGCGCTGGCCAAGGCGCAGCAGGAGGCCACCCAGCTCCGGGACACCGCCAAGGAGATCCACGCCCGGGCCCAGCAGGAGGCGGCCCGGCTGCGCGAGGCGGCCAAGGAGGTGCTGGCCAAGGCGCAGCGGGAGGCCAACCAGCTCCGCGAGGCGGCCAAGGAGGTGCACGCCAAGGGTCAGCAGGAGGCCAAGCGGCTCACCGACGCCGCCGCCGAGGCGGGCCGGGCCACCCACGCCAAGGCGCTCGCCGAGGCCAAGAAGATCGTCGACGACGCGGAGGAGGCCGCCAAGGCCACCCGCGGCCGGGCCCGCACCGAGGCCAGCCGGCTCACCACCGAGGCCACCGAGGCCGGTAAGCGCAACCGCGCCGAGGTCGAGGCGTACGTGCAGCGGATGCGCACCGAGACCGAGGCGTACGTGCAGCAGTCCCGCGCGCAGACCCAGCAGGAGCTGGGCGCGTGGCGGGCCGGGGTGGAGAAGGAGGTCGCCGGCCAGCGCGAGAAGGCGGAGAAGGAGCTGGCCCAGCGCCGCGCCGCCGCCGAGCAGGAGTTCGCCAAGCGCCGCGACGAGCTCGACAAGCAGCACACCAGCCGGCACGAGGAGCTGGAGCAGGCGTACGCCGCCCGGCGCGACGAGATCGAGCGCAACGCCGCGAGCATCCGGCAGGCCGCCGAGGCCGACGCGCTCACCATGCGGCAGCAGGCCGAGCTGGAGGCCGCCGAGCTGCTGCGCCGGGCCGAGGCGGACGCCACCGAGCAACGCCGCCGGGCCGACGAGCACGTGGCGGCCTCGCGTCGCCAGTTCGAGGAGTACGCGGCCACCACCCAGCAGCACCTGGCCACCACCCAGCAGCACCTCGCCGCCACCCAGCAGGAGGTGGCCGCCGGCCGGCAGCAGCTCGCCCACGTGATGCTGGAGATCGCCACGGCGCAGCAGGAGCTGGCCGACCTGCGCACCGCGACGTGGAAGTCCCGGCAGGAGTCCGACGACCTGGAGCGCCGGCTCACCGAGCTGCGTCGGGACGCCGACTCGGTTGGCATCTCGGCCACCCCGGTCGACCCGGCGGCGCTGGCCACCGCCGCCGCCGCCGGCGGCCGGCCGGCCGACGCCGGCGGGCGGCCAGCGGGCGACAGCGGCCGGCCGGCGGGTGACGGCGTACCCGTGGGCGGCTCCCCGGTTGGTCGTGGCACGGCGAAGGGCACGGCTGCGGTGACGGCCAACGGCGCCGGGCCGGAGCAGGGCGGGAACCGGTCGGCCGGCGAGCCGGCGGAGGCCGGGCCGGCGAAGCCGGTCGCCGAGCCGGTGACCACGATGGACTCGGCCGCCGGCACGGGCGTCGACGGGGAGCCCACGGTGGCCGCCGTGCCGGGCGAGGGCGGCCGGGGCGCCACCCCGACGAAGATCACCAGTACCGGCGAGAACGGCAAGCGCCCGACCAAGCCCACCACCGACGAGCGCAGCGCCAAGCCCAGCGCGGTCACCGTCGACAAGGACTGACCCCAGGGATCGATCAAGGAGTTCGCGTCACAGTCGATCTCCGCGCTGACGCGAATTCCTTGATCACCCGTCGTCCACCCAGAGGGAGGGCCGGCCGGCTGGGACAGCGTTACTCGGCGCTGCGCTGGGCCGGGCCGGGGACCGGGGTGTCGGCGAACGCGGCCACCGTCCGGTCCGCGTACGCGCTGACGTCGCCGGTCTCCATCGGGCCGTCCCAGCTCGTCGGCAGCGGCACCGGCACGCCCGGGGCGACGCGCCGGACGATCTCGTCGAGCGCCTTCTCCGCGTCGCCGACCCAGAGGTGCTTGGCGCCGTCCACGCCGACGACCTCGGCCTGCGGCACGGCGGCGAACCGCTGCCGGGCCTCGTCCGGGCGCAGGTAGTCGTCGAACTCCGGCACCAGGGCGGTCAGCGGCCGGCCCGACTCGGCCCAGACCGCGAGATCCTCCGGGGCGGCGAAGCGCAGCGGCGGGGAGAGCAGGATCGCGCCGGTGACAGCCGGGTCGCAGCCGTACTTCAGCGCCAGGTCGGTGCCGAACGACCAGCCGACCAGCCAGATGTTCGGCAGCTCGTGGAACTCGGCGTACTCGATCGCGGCGGCCACGTCGAACCGCTCGCTGACGGCGTTGTCGAACGCCCCCTCGCTGGTGCCGCGGACGCTGCTGGTGCCCCGGGTGTTGAACCGGAGCACGGCCAGGTCGGCCAGCGCGGGCAGTCGCCAGGCGGCCTTGCGCAACACGTGGCTGTCCATCATCCCGCCGTGGGTGGGCAGCGGGTGCAGGCACACCAGCGTGCCGACCGGCTCGCGCTCCACCGGCCGGGCCAGCTCGCCGACCAGCGTCAGCCCGTCGGCGGTGTGCAGCTCGATGTCCTCCCGGCGGCCGGGCAGGATCGACGACGCGCGAATCGGAGTGCTCACCCTGCCAGTGTCCCGCGCCGCCGGCCCCGCCGCCCGCCGGGGCGGGAACCGGGTGATCCAGATCGCTCAGCCGTGCCGGGGTGCGCCCCGGCCGCGCTGGAGGTTGGGGGCGCGCCGGTCCCGGGCCCGCCAGCAGCCGCTGTGCCAGTGCCGGCGATCGGTCAGGTCACCCCGGTCGTCGGCCGGCCAGGCCACCAGGTGCGCCACGCCCGGACGGATCTCCTGGTCACACCCGGGACAACGGTACGTCTTGGCGGACGCGCCACCGCTGATCCCGCGCACCTGCCAGTCGCCGTCGCGCCACTGCTGCACGGTCGGCACACCGTGGCGGGCTCGTTCGGCGTCCAGACCGGTGGACTCGTCCCGGCGGGGCCGATTGCGACGGGGGCTCACGGTCACCAAGCGTACGGCCCGCATCCGGGTGATCCTGGTACGGCCCCGCGCTCGCGGGGCGGCTCCCGTACCAGGATGTCGCACGGTCAGGGCCACGTCGTCAGGTCGGACGGGTCCTTCGCCAGTCGCGCGTCGGCAAGCAGCATCCCCGCCTCCGCCTCGGTGAATCCGGGCGCCGCCGCGCCGACGGTGGCCCTCAGCTCCACCTTCGGGACGCCGACCAGGTCGAGCGTCCATCCACCAGGCGCCACGTACGCCGGCCGGCCGGCGTACGACCGGTTGGCCTTGGTGCTGGTGCCCGCGCCCACCGCGTAGCGATACCAGACGGTCATCGTCGCGCCGTTCCGCATCACCGAGAACTGGGCGGTGACCAACTTCGGGTACGAGGAGACGTCGGCGCGGCACGAGCCGACCATCGATCCGGTCGGAAGCGCGTCGATCCGTACCGGTGCGGCGCACCGGCGCGCCTCGTCCCATCGGAGGGCGTTCACCGCTCGGGCCAGCACCGAGAGGTCACCGCTGCTGGTGGCCGCGCGGGCGAAGACTCCCGGTGCGGGTTGCCAGGACTGGATCCAGGCGACGGGCGTGCGACCGTCCGGGCCGACCCTGGACCAGCGCTCACCGTCGAAGTTGAGCCGTTCCCGGCTCACCTGGGCCGAGAACCCCTCGATCTCACGGATATCGAGTTCCTGCCGGGAACGCGCCACCTGCACCGTGACCGGCGGGCCGTGCCCGGTGTCCACCTGGACGGACTCGACCTGGTCGAGGACCTCCCAGTTCAGATAACGGACCCGGGTCGGGTCGACGCCGAAGTGCAGCACCCCCGGGTCGGCGCCGATCCGGGCCGGGTCGGTGGCCGCCCCCGGCACCCCGTCGGCCGTCGGCGGCACCGGGGGCGGGGGCGTCGCCGGCGTGGTGGCGGTCCAGGGCAGGCGCCCCGCCAGCCCACCCACGTCCGCCCGCTCCACCCCGACGAAGCCGAGCACACCGACCAGGGCAAGCGCGGTGCCGGCGGCGGCCCGGCGGCGTGCCTGCCGACGCCGGCCGAGCATGCGGGAACCGCGCAGCAGGCGGCCGGTGTCGGTCTCCCCTTCGGCGTGCTCCCGCAGCACCGAGGCGATCCGCTGGTCGAGGTCGGTCACGGCCGGCTCCCCTTGGTCGTCGGGACGCCGCAGCGCTCCCGGAGGTGGGCGAGCGCCCGCATCGCGTGGGTGCGGACGGTGACCGGGGAGCAGTCGAGGATCTGGGCGATCGTCGCGTCGTCCAGATCCTCGTAGTAGCGCAGCACGAGCACGGCACGCTGGCGGTCGGGCAGGGCGCGGATCAGCCGCCACATCTCGTCCCGGTCGGCCGCCTCGCCGTCGAGGTCGCCCCGCTCGGGCCGCTCGGCGAACGTGTCCGTCGCCAGCTCGCGGTTGGACCGCCGCCGCCACCAGGAGTTGTTGGCGTTGACCAGCATCCGGCGCACGTACACGTCGGGCCGGTCGGCGCGGGCGATCCGCCGCCAGTGCACGTACGCGCGGGCCAGCACGTCCTGGGTCAGGTCCTCGGCGCGGTGCGCGTCGCCGGTCAGCAGCCGGGCCAGGCGCAACAGGGCCGGGCCCCGGCTGCCGACGTACTCCTCGAAGGTCACACCCTCATGACGCCGTCACCGGCGCGAGCCGTTGACCGGTCAGCGGTTGGTGTGGTCGCGGAACCCGCGACCGCTCTTGCGCCCCAGGTAGCCGGCGGTGACCAGGTGCTCCAGCAGCGGCGCCGGCGCGAAGCCGGGCTCGCGCAGTTCCAGGTACAGCTCCCGCTGGATGGCCAGCGAGACGTCCAGGCCGACCACGTCGAGCAGCTCGAACGGGCCCATCGGGTAGCCGCAGCCGAGCTTCATCGCGTGGTCGATGTCGTCGGCGGTGGAGTAGCTGGCCTCCAGCATCTTCACCGCGTCGTTCAGGTACGGGAAGAGCAGCGCGTTGACGATGAAACCGGACCGGTCGCCGCAGACCACGCCGGTCTTGCCGAGCGTGGCGCAGACCGCGCGGGCGGTGGCCGACGTCTCGGCGGAGGTGCGGATGGTCCGCACGATCTCCACCAGCGGCATGATCGGCGCCGGGTTGAAGAAGTGCAGGCCGATCACGTCGGCCGGGCGCTGGGTGGCCATCGCCACGTCGATCACCGGCAGCGACGAGGTGGTGGTGGCGAGCACCACGCCCGGCTTGCAGATCTCGTCCAGGCTGGCGAACAGCGCCTTCTTGACGCTCAGCTCCTCGACCACGGCCTCGACCACCAGGTCGACGTCGGCGAGGTGCTCCAGCGTGGCGGACCAGGTGATCCGGCCCAGCGCGGCGTCCCGGTCGGTCTCGGCGAGCTTGCCCCGGACGACGCCCTTGTTGAGCGAGGTCTTGACCGCCTCGCAGACCTTGGCGGACTTCTCCGCGCCCCGGGTCACCGAGATGACCTCGTAGCCGGACTTGGCGAAGACCTCGATGATGCCGGTGGCCATGGTCCCGGAGCCGACCACACCGACCTTCGCGACCACGCGTGCGCCGTCGGCGAGCGCGGCCTCCGCGGCCACCGGCGTGTGCTCGTCGGGTACGACCTTGGGCGAGCCCGGCCGCTCGTAGGTGTAGAAGCCGCGGCCGGACTTCCGGCCGAGCAGCCCGGCGGTGACCATCTGCTTGAGCAGCGGGGCCGGGGCGTGCCGGCGGTCCCGGCCGCCGCGCCGGTACATCGTGTCCAGGATCTCGTACGCGGTGTCCAGGCCGATCAGGTCCATCAGCGCCAGCGGGCCCATCGGCAGGCCGCAGCCGAGCTTCATGGCGGCGTCGATGTCCTCGCGGGTGGCGTAGCGCGCCTCGAACATGCCGACCGCGTGGTTCAGGTAGCCGAAGAGCAGCGCGTTCGCGATGAAGCCGGCCCGGTCGCTGATCGTCACGTCGACCTTGCCGAGGCGGGCGCAGAGCGCCTCCACGTCGGCCACCACCTCGGCGGAGGTGACCACCGTGCGCACCACCTCGACCAGCTTCATCACCGGGGCGGGGTTGAAGAAGTGGATGCCGATGACCTGGTTCGGCCGGGTGGTGGCGACCGAGATCTCGGTGACGCTCAGCGACGAGGTGTTGGTGGCCAGGATGGCGTCGGGCTTGCAGACCCGGTCCAGCTCGGCGAAGATCCGCTGCTTGAGGTCCAGGTGCTCGGGCACCGCCTCGATCACCAGGTCCACGTCGTGCAGCGCGCCCAGCCCGACCCGGAAGTCCACCCGCGCCAGCAGCGCGTCCCGGTCGGCCTCGGCGAGCTTGCCCTTGGCCACCGCGCGGTCGGTGGAACCGGTGAGCGTGACCCGGCCGCGTTCCAGCGCGGCGTCGGAGATCTCCACCGCAGTCACGTCGACACCGTTGCGGGCGAACACCTCGACGATGCCGGCACCCATGGTGCCCAGACCCACCACGCCCACCCGGGTGAACTCGCGCGCCACGACCGGCCTCCCTCGGTTGCCTCCGCCGTTGCCGACATGAACGGCCGCTAAGGTTATGCGCCGGAGTCTGCCACGTGACGCTGTGTTGTCGAGACGCGGTGGGATATTTCACGCACCGCGCCTCACGCCGGCGCGGTCACCCCGGCAAGGGCCAGCAGTTCGGCGACGAACTCCGCCGGCCGTTCCAGGTGCGGGCTGTGCCCGCAGCCGGGCAGCGCCACCTCCCGGTACGACCCGCCGGCCGCCGCGTACCGGTCCAGCACCGCGCGGGTCTGGCCGACCATCGGCTGCGGCGGGCACCGCTCGGCGCCGGGCCAGCCGGGCACGATCCCGAGCTGACCGAGGTACGCCAGGTCGAACAGCGAGGTGTCCGAGACGATCACGTCGGCGTCGCCGCGTACCCAGGTCACCGGCGGCTTGACCGGCACGGCGACCAGCTCGTCGGCGAGCCGGAAGTGGGTCGGGGCCAACGCGTTGAGCACGCCGCGCCGCCCGGCGGCGGTCCCCGGCCAGTGGTCCGACGCGGTCGCGGTGCCGGGATAGTTGTCGTCCCCGGTGGCGGTGGTCAGCATGCTCTCCAGCAGCAGGTCCTCGTGGTCGCTGAGCGACGCCGGGTCGGCCACGTACGCGGCGCGCAGCACGTTGCGCGGGCTGGTGGGGCCGTCGGCGCCCCGGTCACCGGCGGCGAGCCGGGCCACGAAGTCCGGGTTCGCGCCGCCCGCGCCGGTGCCGGCGAAGTCGGGCGTGGTGGGAGCGCCGTCGAGGTTCCGGGTGCCCCCGAAGCCGTACGGGGACACCGGCGCCGCCAGCAGCAGCCCGGCCACCCGTTCCGGCCGGTCGACCAGCAGCCGCATCGCCACGCCGCCGCCCAGCGAGTGCCCGACCACCACCGGCCGGGCGCCGGGGGCGAACAGCCCGGGGGCGTCGAGCAGGGCGGCCACGTCGTCGGCGAAGTCACCGACGCCGCGGGTGGCGTCGACCGGCGCGGTGTCGGTCTCGCCGTAGCCGCGCAGGTCGGGCGCGACCACCCGGAGCGTCGCCGGCAGTTCCGGCAGCAGCGGCTCCCAGAACGCCGACGACGAGACGTTGCCGTGCACCACCAGCACCGGCACGCCGTCGAGGGGCCCGGCCACCCGGACCGCCTGGGTGATGCCGTTGGCCTGGACCGTGTGCCGCGCGCTCCGCATCAGCGCATGCTGGCACACCGCCCGCCGGGAAGCCATGTGCCCGCCCCACACACCGCCGCGCCACCCCGCGGCGCCCTGTTTCACGGAAGGTGCGCCCATTCGGGCCGCGACAGCCACACTTTCCGTGAATTCGCGCCCACGGTGAACGTGGGCGTGGGCGTGGGAGTGGGCGCGAGTGCGTGGGAGTGCGCGCGTGGGCGCCGGTCAGCGGGCGTCGGCGGGCTGCGCCTCGCGGGACTCGATCGACTGCCGGGGCGCCGGGACCGGCAGCGGCAGCGTGGGCCGCTGGTCGCGGCGGGGCGCGCCGAAGGTCATCCCGACCGGGTCGGTCCGGGCTACGCCGGGATCGTAGAGGCGCAGGTCGGTGCGGCCGAGCCGGACCACGTCGCCGTCGGAGATCGGCACGCTGCCGGTGATCCGGGTGTCGTTGAGCCAGGTGCCGTTGGTCGAGCCGAGGTCGGTGAGCAGCACCCCCTCCGCGGTGGCCTGGATGGTGGCGTGCCGTCGGCTCAGGTGCGGGTCGGCGAGCACGACGTCGGCGGTCGGCGCGCGGCCGATCACCTGCACGCCGCGGCCGACCCGGAAACTGAGCCCGCGCATCGCTCCGCCCGACACCGTCAGCAACGGCATCAACTCCGGATGCTCCTCCATGGACAGTCGACCTCCACCCCACATCGCCCCGCGGCGTCAGCCTGCCACCTCACCGTAGTGGCTCCCACCCCCGCGCGGTCACCCGCGCGACCCCGGCCGGTCACCTCCCGTTCGCCGTTCGGTTGGCCGTACAGGGCGCGTTCGGACATCACGTGTGTCGATATGACGGGCATCGGTCCGGGCAGCGTAGCGGGCCTCCACCACCTACCCATGAGTAATATTCGGGTCTAGACTTCGGCCATGACCGCAGTGCATCTCCCCGGAACCCCGCTCATCGAGGCCGGTCGACTGGTGTCGACCAGCCCGGCGACCGGCGCGGAGGCCGGGCGGCTCCCGGTGGCCACCGAGGCGGACGTGCGCGCCGCCGTCGACCGGGCCCGTCCGGCCGGCGAGTGGTGGGCCGGGCTCGGCTTCACCGGCCGGCGGGACCGGCTCCAGCGCTGGCGCGGCGTGCTCGCCCGGCGCATCGAGGAGCTGGCCGACCTGATGCACACCGAGGGCGGCAAGCCGGTCGGCGACGCCGTGGTGGAGATCCTCACCGCGCTGGAGCACGTCGACTGGGCGGCCCGCAACGCCCGGCGCGTGCTCGGGCCCCGCCGGGTCCGCTCCCGGCTGATCCTCGCCGAGTTCACCGGCCACCTGGAATACCAGCCGTACGGCGTGGTCGGCGTGATCGGTCCGTGGAACTACCCGGTCTTCACCCCGATCGGCTCGGCGGCGTACGCGCTGGCCGCCGGCAACGCGGTGGTGTTCAAGCCGAGCGAGTACACCCCGGCGGTGGGCCAATGGCTGGTCGACCGGTTCGCCGAGGTGGTGCCGGAGCAGCCGGTGTTCCAGGCGGTGCACGGGCTCGGCGACGTCGGCGCGGCGCTGTGCCGGTCCGGCGTGGCGAAGGTGGCCTTCACCGGCTCGACCGCCACCGCGAAGAAGGTCATGGCGGCCTGCGCCGAGACGCTGACCCCGGTGTTGCTGGAGGCCGGCGGCAAGGACGCCATGATCGTCGACTCGGACGCCGACCTGGACGCCGCCGCCGAGGCGGCCGTCTGGGGCGGGCTGACCAACGCCGGCCAGACCTGCATCGGCATCGAGCGGGTCTACGCGGTCGACCAGGTCTTCGACGCGTTCGTCGACAAGGTGGTGGCGAAGGCCGGCCGGCTGACCGTGGGCGCCGACGGCACCGACCTCGGCCCGATCACCATGCCGTCCCAGATCGACGTGATCCGGCGGCACATCGACGACGCGGTCGCCCGGGGCGGCCGGGCGGTGCTCGGCGGTCCGGAGGCGGTCCAGCCGCCGTACGTGCACCCGACCGTGCTGGTCGACGTGCCAGAGGACTCCGCCGCCGTCCGCGAGGAGACGTTCGGGCCGACGCTGACCGTCAACCGGGTCCGTGACGTCGACGAGGCCGTCGAGCGCGCCAACGCGCTGCCGTACGGGCTCGGGGGTTCGGTCTTCGGCCGGGCGCGGGCGGTGGCCGTGGCGCGGCGGCTGCGCTCCGGGATGGCCTCGGTGAACTCGGCGCTGACCTTCGCCGGCATGTCCACGCTGCCGTTCGGCGGCACCGGCGAGTCCGGCTTCGGCCGGATCCACGGCGAGGACGGGCTGCGCGAGTTCGGCCGACCCAAGGCGGTCACCCGCCGTCGGGCCCGCTCACTGCTGCCGGCCATGACGTTCGAGCGCACCCCGGCCGACGTCGCCCGCCTGGTCAAGGTCGCCAAGCTGATGTACGGCCGGAAGGGCTGACCGCCCGGCCGGGCGGTCCCGGCTCAGCACAGCGTCAGCTCGGCCCGGCTCAGAACAGCGTCAGCTCGTCGCGTTCGATGCCGCGCAGCTTGTCGTAGTCGACCACCACGCAGCGGATGCCGCGGTCGGTGGCGAGCACCCGGGCCTGCGGCTTGATCTCCTGCGCGGCGAACACGCCGGTGACCGGCGCGAGCAGCGGGTCCCGGTTCATCAGCTCCAGGTAGCGGGTGAGCTGCTCCACCCCGTCGATATCGCCGCGCCGCTTCACCTCGACCGCGACCGCGCCGGCGTCGGCGTCCCGGCAGAGCAGGTCGACCGGGCCGATCGCGGTCATGTACTCCCGCCGGACCAGCGTGTAGCCCTCGCCGAGCGTGCCCGGGTTGGCGGCGAGCAGCTCCTGGAGGTGCGCCTCCACGCCGTCCTTGCGCAGCCCGGGATCGACGCCCAGCGCGTACGAGGTGTCCTGGAAGATCTCCTCCAGCGTGATGCGCAGCTCCTCGCCGGCCTTGTTGACCACCCGCCAGACGCCGGGCGCCTCCTCCAGCCGGCACGGCGGGCTCATCCAGTTCAACGGCTTGTAGGCCCGGTCGTCCGCGTGGATCGACACCGAGCCGTCCGCCTTGACCATGAGCAGCCGGGTGGCCGGCGGCAGGTGCGCCGAGAGCCGTCCGACATAGTCCACCGAGCACTTCGCAATGACCAACCGCACCCGACGAGGGTAGCCGAGCCCTCGACCGTCGCCGACGAGCGCCACTGGCGCACCGGTGCCATTCTGAGATCGTGCTCGAAGTCCTCACCGGTTCCGGTCTCGCCGCCTCGGCGGGTCTGAACGCCTACATCCCGCTGATGCTGATGGGCCTGCTGGCCCGCTACACCGACCTGATCGAGCTGCCGAGCGGCTGGCAGTGGCTCGGCAACGGCTGGGTGCTGGCGATCCTCGCCGTCCTGCTGGCGGTCGAGGTGGTGGCCGACAAGGTGCCCGTGGTCGACCACGTCAACGACATGGTGCAGACCGTGGTCCGGCCGACCGCCGGCGGTCTGGCCTTCGGCGCCGGATCCGGCTCGGAGACGGTCACGGTCAGCGACCCGGACACGTTCTTCTCCACCCACCAGTGGGTGCCGGTGGTGATGGGCGTGCTGATCGCGCTCGGCGTGCACCTGCTCAAGGCCGCCGCCCGACCGGTCGTCAACGCCACCACGGCCGGTTTCGGCGCACCGGTGGCCAGTACCGCCGAGGACGCGACGAGCGTGGTCATGTCGGTGGCGGCGATCCTGCTGCCGGTGCTGGTGCTGGTGTTCGCGGTCGGCCTGGTGGTCTTCGTGGTCTGGTTGTTCCGCCGCCGCAAGGACCGCCGCCGGGAACGCGCGGCGGCGCGGGCCGCCGGCTTCCGCGTCTGACCCGCATCAACCCCCAGAACCTCTAAAATCGGGGCAAGAAACCCATGGAGGTACGGGAATGACCGCGTCGATGGAAATGCCACGGGTCCAGGAGTGCGCCGTGCGCTCCTGCGCCTACAACCACACGAACGACTGCCATGCCTTCGCCATCACGATCGGCAGCAGCGATCACGCGCACTGCCACACCTTCGTGGAGATGCCGGTGCGCGGCGGCATCGAACAGTCGATCGCCCAGGTCGGCGCCTGCTCGCGATCCGACTGTCAGCACAATGCGGATCTGGAGTGCCACGCCCCGGCCATCACGGTCGGCCCGGACATGGACATGGCCGACTGCATGACCTACCGGGGCCGTTGACCGCCCGCTCGGCCGACAGGTGTCAAGAAGGGGCCCCGCCTCTACCGAATGCGTCAAGGAGGGGCCCCTCCTTAGATCCGCTCGCGGATGACGGTGACCAGCTCGTCGATGATGCCGGTGAGCGCGAAGTCCTTCGGCGTGAACACCCGCGCCACCCCGGCGGCCCGCAGCGCGTCCGCGTCGGCGGGCGGGATGATGCCGCCCACCACCACCGGCAGGTCGCCCCGGCCGGCCGCCCGCAGCCCATCCAGCACCGCCGGCACGGCGGCCAGGTGCGAACCGGAGAGCACGGAGAGCCCGACCAGGTCGACGTCCTCCTCCACCGCGGCGGCCACAATCTGCCCGGCGGTCAACCGGATGCCCTGGTAGACCACCTCGAAGCCGGCGTCGCGGGCGCGTACCGCGATCTGCTCCGCGCCGTTGGAGTGCCCGTCGAGCCCCGGCTTGCCGACCAGCAGCCGCAGTCGGCCGGTGCCCAGCTCCCGCGCGGTGGCGGCGACCCGTTCCCGGACCGCCGCGAGGTTCGCGTCGCCGCCGGCCCCGGCCGCGCCGGTCAGCCCGGTCGGCGCGCGGTACTCGCCGAACACCTGGCGCAGCGCGCCGGCCCACTCCCCCGTGGTCACCCCGGCGGCCACGCAGGCAAGCGTCGCCGGCATCAGGTTCACGGTGGTCGCGGCGTCCGCGCGCAGGCGCGCCAGCGCGGCGTCGACCGCCGCCGCGTCCCGGCCGGCCCGCCACTCGCGTACGCCGGCCGCGGCAGCCGCCTCGACCGCCGGGTCCACCTGCTCGATCGCCTCGGCGCCGGCCGCGGTCAGCGGGGACGGCTCGGTCTCGGTGAACCGGTTGACGCCGATCACCACGTCGGTGCCGGCCTCCATCCGCCGGCGTCGGTCGGCCAGCGAGGCGACCAGCGCGCTCTTGAGGTAGCCGGACTCCACGGCGGTCACCACGCCGCCCATCTCCAGCACCTTGTCCAGCTCGACCCGGGCACCGGTGACGATGTCGTCGACGAGCGCGGTCATCACGTGCGAGCCGTCGAACAGGTCGGGATATTCGAGCAGGTCCGACTCGTACGCCAGCACCTGCTGCATGCGCAGCGACCACTGCTGGTCCCACGGGCGGGGCAGGCCGAGCGCCTCGTTCCAGGCGGGGAGCTGCACGGCGCGGGCCCGGGCGTCCCGGGACAGCGTGACGCCGAGCATCTCCAGCACGATGCGCTGGATGTTGTTCTCCGGCTGCGCCTCGGTCAGGCCCAGTGAGTTGACCTGCACGCCGTAGCGGAACCGGCGCTGCTTCGCCTCGGTCACGCCGTAGCGGTCGCGGGTGATCTCGTCCCAGAGCGCGCCGAACGCGCGCATCTTGGCGATCTCCTCGACGAAGCGCACACCGGCGTTGACGAAGAAGGAGATCCGCTGCACCACGTCGCCCATCCGCTCGGCGGGCACCTGGCCGGAGTCGCGCACGGTGTCCAGCACGGCGACCGCGGTGGCGAGCGCGAAGCCGACCTCCTGCACCGGCGTCGCACCGGCCTCCTGGAGGTGGTACGAGCAGATGTTGACCGGGTTCCACCGCGGCATCTCCCGCAGCGTGTACGCGATGACGTCGGCGGTCAGCCGCAGCGAGGCGGCCGGCGGGAAGATGTACGTCCCCCGGGAGAGGTACTCCTTGATGATGTCGTTCTGCGTGGTGCCGGCGCAGCGGCGCAGCTCGGCGCCCTGCTCGACGGCGGCCGTGCCGTAGAGCGCGAGCATCCACATCGCCGGCGCGTTGATGGTCATCGAGGTGTTCATCTCGGCCAGCGGGATGCCCTCGACGAGCGTGCGCATGTCGCCGAGGTGGGCCACCGGCACGCCGACCCGACCCACCTCGCCGGCGGCCAGCTCGTGGTCGGGGTCGTAGCCGGTCTGGGTGGGCAGGTCGAACGCGACCGACAGCCCGGTCTGCCCCTTCGCCAGGTTGCGGCGGTAGAGCGCGTTGGAGGCCGCGGCGGAGGAGTGCCCGGCGTACGTGCGCATCACCCACGGGCGGTCCCGCTCCGGCAGGCGTCCCGGCATCGCGTCGTCCATGGCCGGAGTCTAAGTTACCGTTCAGTAAAAGCGGCTGTGCAAAACCACACAGTTGGATGTCCGCGCCGGTGGGTCGGCCGGGCCCGCACATGTGGCCGACCCACCGGGCGGGTCACTCGCTGCGGGCGGTCTGCGGGCCGGTGACGCGTTCCAGCAGCGGCAGCGTGGCGGCGATGACGGCCAGGCAGCCGAGCAGCCCGACGGCCACCACGGCGGCGAACCCGGGCCCGGGCAGCCGCAGGTCGTAGTCCATCTGCGCGCGGAGGAACAGGTGCGCGGCGACCAGGCCCATCCCGACCGCGACCGCGGCGACGGTCAGCATCGGCACCACGCTCTCCAGCGCCACCACCCGGCGCAGCAGCCGCACCGGCGCGCCGCTGAGCCGCAACAGGCTGAACGGCCGCTTCCGTTCGCTGAGGCCGGCCGCCACACCGACCGCCAGGCTGCATCCGGCGAGCACGAGGCTGGCCACCACGACCACGTCGGCCAACCGCTGCCAGCCCCGCATCGTGTTGGCGAAGTCGGACTCGAAGTCGCCGGGCACGTTCGGCGCCACCACGTAGGCGGGGAACGCGGCCTCGATGACCGTCCGGGCCCGCTCCACCGTGGCCGGACCGTCCGCGTCGAGCGCCACGGATTCCACCGGCAGCCGCGCGAGCGCGGCCGGGTCGACCGTCGACGGCGACCAGACCCGATCCGCCGAGGCGGACGCCAACCAGGGCACCAGGTCCGGCGCCACCTCGGCCACGACCGCCCCGGCCGGACACCGCCCGTAGGCCGGTGGGATGTCAGCGCAGGCGATCACGCCGGGCTCGCGGTCGCCGCCGCGCACCGGGTTCTCCCGGACGACCACCGGGTCCCGCACGCCGGGCACCGCGGCCAGGTCGGTCAGCAGCGTGGCGGGCACCGGCGCGTCGTCCCCCAGATAGAAGGACAGCCGACCCGCCTCCAGCGAACCCCGGGGGGCCGGACCGCGCTCGGCGGCGATCGTGCCCATCACGCCGACCGCCACGGTCGTCACGAACAACGCGAGCATCACGCCGCTGACCGCCCGGAACCCGGCCGCCGGGTTGTCGGCGAGCCGGCGGGCGGCGATCAGCGCCGCCGGTCGGCTGGCCCGGGCCGCCATCGCCCGCGCGCCGACCATGGTCAGCCAGGGCCCGCCGGTGACCAGCCCGGTCATCACCAGCAGCAGGGACGGCAGGAAGAGCGCGGTCTGGCCGTCACCGGTGACGGGCCGGTAGAGCAGGCCGAGGCCCAGCCCGGCGAACCCGAGCACGAGCGGGATCAACCGGTACGCCCGCGGCGGCCTCGGTGTCACCCGCCGGGTGACGCCGAGCGGGGAGATCCGCACCCGGCGCAGGGCGACCCGGGCCGCGACCGCCGCGCCCGCCGGCACCCCGAGCGCCACCACCACGACGTCCGGCGCCCCGAGGGCGAGATCGTCGGGGAAGTACGGCATGCCGGTGAACGGGATCCCGGCGAGCTGCGGGCGGAACGCGAGGAACAGCGCGAAGCCGACCGCGGCGCCGACGGCCGCGGCGAGCGTGGCTTCCACGGCCGCGACCACCGAGATCTGTCGAGGAGTGGCCCCGACCAGGCGCATCGCGGCGAAGCGTTGCTCCCGGCGGGCGGCGCCGAGCCGGGTCGCGGTGCCGATGAAGATGAGCACGGGGAAGAGCAGCCCGCCGACCACCACGCCCAGGATGAGGTCGATCGCGGTCTCCGGCAGCGGCGCCTCGTTGCCGTCCAGCCGGGTGACCTCCCGCACCCCGGCCAACGCGCCCACCCGGTCCGGGGTGCCGCCGACGAGGATGAGCAGGGCGTCCGGCGAGGTGAGCGCTGCCGGGCCGACAGGGCCGAGGTCGCGGCCGGGATAGCGGTCGCCGAGCTGGTCGGCCGGGGTGGTGGCGAGCAGCTTCCGCAGCGCCGGGGAGGCGTAGTACTCGCCGGGGCCGGGCGCCCGGGGCACGCCGACCGGGGTGGGCGCGGCCGGCCCGGTCACCGCGACGTCGATGCGCTGGATCTGGGTGCCGTGGAAGTAGTCGAACCGGGTCGACCAGAGCAGCGGATCGGTGGCGCCCCCCGCCGTCTCCTGCGGGTACGTCGCGGCGTACCGGCCGAGCTGGGCGTTCGTGGCGTGCACGCCGGCGACGGTGGTGAGCAGCAGCCCGGTGCCGATCGCGACGGCGGCGGCGATGGCGGCCAGCCGGACGAGCGCCTCCCGGCCGCCCGCGACGGCGAGCCGCAGCGCGAGGGCGATCACGAGGCGACTCCGGCCGGGGCGTTGATTCGACCGTCCCGCACCACGACCTCCCGGTCGGCGTACGCGGCGACGCGCGGTTCGTGGGTGACCAGGATGACGGTGGTGCCCTGTTCCCGGGCGGTGTCGACGAGCAGGGCCATCACCTCCTCGCCGGTGAGCGAGTCGAGCGCGCCGGTGGGCTCGTCGGCGAAGAGCACCTGCGGGCGGGCGACCAGGCCCCGGGCCAGCGCGACCCGCTGCGCCTGCCCGCCGGACAGCTCACCGGAGCGGCGGTGCTCCAGGCCGGCCAGCCCGAGCCGGTCGAACCAGCCGTGCGCGGCCCGCAACGCCGGCGCGCGGCGGACCCCGCCGAGCAGCAGTGGCAACGCGACGTTCTCCGCGGCGGTGAGTTCGGGGACGAGCTGGCCGAACTGGAAGACGAACCCGAAGCGGTCCCGGCGCAGCGCGCTGCGCTCCGCCTCGCCGAGCGTGTCGATCCGGTTGCCGTCGAAGCGGACCTCGCCGGAGTCGGGCGGCAGGATGCCGGCCAGGCAGTGCAGCAGCGTCGACTTGCCGGAGCCGCTGGGCCCCATCACGGCGACGACCTCACCGGCCGCCACGGCCAGGCTCGCGCCGCGCAGCGCGGGGGTCTCGCCGAACGCGAACGTGACGTCGCGGGCCTCGATCGTCACGGTCATCGCCGGACCTCCGTCCGCAGCGCGTCGAGTCGAGCGCCGGTCGTCTCGATCCATCGCAGGTCCGCCTCCAGGTGGTAGAGGCCGTGGTCGGCGAGCATCACGTCGACCAGCCCGCCGTTGCGCTTGACCTCGGTCAGCTCGCGCATCCGGCGCAGGTGGGCGGCGCGCTGGGTATCCAGGTACGCCTCGGCCGGACGATCGAGCATCAGCGCGAGCACGACCTTGGCGAACAGCACGGTCTGGAGGTGGGGTTCCGGTTCCACCGGCTCGGTCAGCCAGTGCTCCACCTCGGTGGCGCCCCGGTCGGTGATGACGTAGCGCTTACGGTCCGGGCCGGCGCCGGGCTCGACGTCGCTGACCATCACCTTGCCGTCCCGGGCCAGCCGGCTCAGCGTCGAGTAGACCTGCCCGTACGGCAGCGGTTTGCCGCGCCCGAAGAACGTGTCGTAGTCGCGTTTCAGGTCGTAGCCATGGCTCGGTTCGCGTTCGAGCAGGCCGAGCAGGGTCAGGGGAACGGTCATGGACCCAGACTACACCGAGTGTATACCCCGAGTATATAGAGAACCCGGGACCGGCTCGGACGGCAGCAGGACGCACACTTGAGTCATGGACCAGCAGCTCGCGATCTCCGTACGGGGACTGCGCAAGACGTACGGCGACAACGTCGCGGTGGCCGGGGTGGACCTGGACGTCCACCGGGGTGAGGTGTTCGCCCTGCTCGGCCCGAATGGCGCAGGCAAGACCACCACGGTCGAGATCCTGGAGGGCTACCGGCACCGCGACGCCGGCGAGGTGCGGGTGCTCGGTGTCGACCCGGCCAGACCCGACGCCGACTGGCGTGCCCGGGTCGGGATCGTGCTCCAGGGCACCGGCGAGTTCGACGAGCTGACCGTGGGTGAGGTGGTCCGGCACTTCTCCGGCTTCTACCCGGACGCCGACGACCCGGCCAAGGTGGTCGAACGCGTCGGGCTGGGCGCCAAGGCGAAGGCGCGGACGCACACGCTCTCCGGCGGCCAGAAGCGCCGCCTGGACGTGGCGCTGGGCATCATCGGCCGCCCCGAGCTGCTCTTCCTCGACGAGCCGACCACCGGTTTCGACCCCGAGGCCCGGCGCGAGTTCTGGGAACTGATCCGGGACCTGGCCGCCGCCGGCACCACCATCGTGCTCACCACCCACTACCTGGACGAGGCCGAGGCGCTCGCCGACCGGGTCGGCGTGATCGCGGCCGGCCGGGTGGTGGAGGTCGCGCCGCCGAACATGCTTGGCAACCGGCAGGAGGCGCTGGCGACCGTCTCCTGGCGTAACCCGGACGGGACGCCCGGGTCGGCGCAGACCGCGACGCCGACGGCGCTGGTGTACGACCTGGCCGCGCGCTTCGGCGGCGAGGTGCCCGGCCTCACCGTGACCCGGCCGACCCTGGAAGACGTCTACCTGCGGATGATCGGACACTGATGACCACCACGACGAAGCCGACGGCCCCGGTCGTCGCCGCGCCGGCCCGGCGGACCGGCGCGGGCGCGCTGGCGCTGCGCCAGGGCCGGCTGGAGATCACCCAGTTCCTGCGCAGCCGGGAGTCCGTCGTGTTCACGATGGGCTTCCCGATCATCATGATCCTGATCTTCGCGGCGATCTTCAGCGACGAGATCGCCCCGGGCGTCAGCTACACCCAGTACTTCATCACCGGCATGATCGCGACCGGCCTGATGACGGTGAGCTTCCAGAACCTCGGCATCTGGATCCCGATCGAGCGGGACCGGGGCGTGCTCAAGCGCTACCGGGGCACGCCGATGCCGAAGTGGGTCTGGTTCGCCGGAAAAGTGATCATGGTGGTGGTGATCGGCGTCGCCGAGACCGCGCTGCTGCTCGCCGTGTCGGTGGCGCTGTTCGACCTGGACCTGCCGCAGACCGCCGCCAAGTGGCTCACGTTCGGCTGGGTCGCCGTGCTCGGCGTCACCGCCTGCACGCTCTGCGGCATCGCCATCTCGTCGCTGGCCCGCACCGCCCGCAGCGGCTCGGCCGTGGTCACCCCGGTCGCGCTGGTCCTCCAGTTCATCTCCGGCGTGTTCTTCGTCTTCACCAGCCTGCCCACCTGGATGCAGCAGGTCGCGGCGATCTTCCCGCTGAAGTGGATGTGCCAGGGCCTGCGCTCGGTCTTCCTGCCGGACAGCTTCGGCGGTCAGGAGCCGGGCGGCTCGTTCGAGCTGGGCAAGGTGGCGCTGGTGCTCGGCGCATGGTGCGTGATCGGCCTGGTCCTCTGCCTGACCACCTTCCGCTGGACCACCCGCCGCGACGGCTGAGGTGCGAGGCGGAGCCCCTTCTTGACGCCTGGCGTATAGGAAGGGGCCCCGCCTAACCCGAGGTGGCACACTCGCCGGCATGGGACGCACGTTGAGCCGGCGGACGGTGCTGACCGCCGCCGGCGGGATCGCCGTCGCCGGCCTGGTCGGCGGCCTGGCCGCCCGGCAGCTCGCCGAGCCCCGCCCCGGGCCCGGCCCCACCCTGCCGGACGCACCGGCCGGCGACGAACGGCTGATCCGGATCGCCTCCGGAGCGCGGGGCCGGGAGGTGGACTTCTGGACCGCCGTGCCCGAGGGATACGGCGACGGTCGCGGCCTGCCCGTCTGCCTGGTCCTGCACGGCGCCTCGGCCACCCCGCGCGACTACGGCCGGTTCGGGCTGGCCCGCTTCCTCACCGACGCGGTACGTCGCGGCGCCCCGCCGTTCGCGCTCGCCGGCGCCACCGGCGGCCGGCTCTCCTGGCGCCCGTCGGGCAACGACGACCCGCAGCGGATGGTGCGCGAGGAGGTGCCCGCCTGGTGCGCCCGGCGCGGCTTCGACAGCAGCCGGCTGGCCGTCTGGGGCTGGTCGATGGGGGGCTTCGGGGCGCTGCTGCTCGCTGAGACGTACCCGGACTGGCTGCGGATGGTCGCGGCCTTCTCACCGGCGGTCGGCCGCGGCGACGCGGTCTTCACCGGCGTCGACAGGCTGCGCGGCACACCGGTCGGGCTCTGGTGCGGCCGGCAGGACAACTTCCTGAAGGACGTCCGCGCGCTGGCCCGGGTGCTGCCCGAACGCCCGGTACGCGCGGCCTGGGCCGACGGGCGACACAACTTCGGCTACTGGGGCACCGTCATCCCGGACGCGTTCGCGCTGATCGGCGGCGCGCTCACCCCGCCCCGGCCGTGAGTCGTCCGGGGCGGGGCGGTCGACCCGCTCAGTACGGGTAGAAGCCCTGGCCGGACTTGCGGCCCAGGTCACCGGCGGTGGCCATGCGCTGGAGCAGCTCCGGCGGGAAGAACTTCTCGTCCGCCGTGTCGGTGTAGATGTTGCGGGTGGCGTTGAGCAGCACGTCCACGCCGGTCAGGTCGACCGTGGCCAGCGGGCCCATGGCGTGCCCGAAGCCCAGCTTGCAGGCGGTGTCCAGATCCTCGGCGGAGATCACGCCGGACTCCACCAGCTTGACCGCCTCCATCGCCAGCGCGCAGATCAGCCGGGTGGTGACGAAACCGGCGATGTCCCGGTTGACCACCACGACGGTCTTGCCGATCTCCTCGGCGAACGACCGGGCGGTGTCCATCGTCGCGTCGGCGGTCTTGTAGCCCCGGACCAGCTCGCAGAGCTTCATCATCGGCACCGGCGAGAAGAAGTGGGTGCCGACCACCGACTCCGGACGCTGCGTGGCGGTGGCGATCTGGGTGACCGGGATGGCCGAGGTGTTGGTGGCCAGCACCGCGTCCGCCTTGCAGATCTTGTCCAGCGCGCGGAACACCTCGTGCTTGATCTCGATCTTCTCGAAGACCGCCTCGACCACGATGTCCGCGTCGGCCGCCGCCTCCAGCTCGGTGGTCGGGGTGATCCGGGCCAGCGTCGCCTCGACGTCGGACGCCTCGATCTTGCCCTTCTCGGCGAACTTCGCCAGCGACTTCCGGATGCCGTCGACGCCCCGCTTCGTGGCCGCGTCGTCGACGTCGCGCAGCGTCACCTGCCAGCCCGCCTGCGCCGCCACCTGGGCGATGCCCGAGCCCATCAGCCCGGCACCGACGACCGCCAGTCGACCCGCCATCTGCTTCTCCCTCGCCCGTTTCCGACAACGTCTGGGAGAACCCTACTTAACGAGAGATAAGGACCGTCAGATGGCCAGGTCCGGTTCCTCCGGCGCGGTGCCCCGCTCCACCTCGACGCCGAGCGCCCGCAGGTCCGCCACGAAGTCCGGGTAGCCCCGGTCGACGTGGTGCACGTGCGAGACCTCGGTGAGCCCGTCCGCGCACAGCCCGGCGATGATCAGGCCGGCGCCGGCCCGGATGTCGGTGGCCCGGACCGGGGCGCCGGAGAGCCGCTCCCGGCCGCAGACCAGGGCGTGGTGGCCGTCGGTGCGGATGTCCGCGCCGAGCCGCATCATCTCGTTGGCGAACATGAACCGGCCGTCGAAGATGTTCTCCGTGATCAGGGAGCCGCCGTGGCTCACCGCGGCCAGCCCGATCGCCATCGGCAGCAGGTCGGTGGCGAAGCCCGGATAGGGCAGCGTGACCACGTCCACCGCCGCCGGCCGGTCGTCCATCCGGACCCGGAACGCGTCGCCGCGCGTCTCCACCAGCCCGCCGGCCGAGACCAGCTTGTCCAGCGCGACCTCCAGGTAGGCCGGGTCGAGGCCGGTCACGGTGACGTCGCCGCGGGTCATCGCGGCGGCGAACGCCCAGGTGCCGGCCACGATCCGGTCCCCCACCGTGGCGTGCCGCACCGGGCGCAGGTCGGGCACGCCGACGATCTGCACCGTCGAGGAACCGGCGCCGGAGATCCGGGCGCCCATCCGGTTCAGCATGGTGCAGATGTCGACGATCTCCGGCTCCCGGGCCGCGTTGTCGATCGTCGTGGTGCCCCGGGCCAGCACCGCCGCCATCACCAGGTTCTCGGTGGCGCCCACGCTCGGGAAGTCCAGCACGATGTCCGCGCCGTGCAGCCCGTCGGGCGCCTCGGCGATGACGAAGCCGTGCTCACCGGAGATGTCCGCGCCCATCCGGGCCAGCCCCGCGATGTGCATGTCCAGGCCGCGCGAGCCGATCGCGTCGCCGCCGGGGTGGGCCACCCGGACGTGCCCGCGCCGCGCCAGCAGCGGGCCGAGCACGCAGATCGACGCGCGCAGCCGGCGGACCAGGTCGTAGTCGGCCTCCGCGCCCGGCCGCTCCGGCACGTCGATGACGACCGAGCGGGACCGTTCCTTGCCGCCGCCGGCGACCATCGGGTCGACCGGGTCGTCGGGGCCGAAGCGTACGCCGCAGCCGAGCCGGCGCAGCACCTCACCCATGATCGCGATGTCGGTGATCCGGGGCACGTTGGTGATCACGCTACGGCCGGGTGCGAGCAGCGCGGCGGCCATCAGCTTCAACGCCGAGTTCTTCGCGCCCACCACGTGCACGGTGCCGGCCAGCCGGGCGTCCCCGCGTACCCGGATGACGTCGACGTCGCTGACCGCCGGGTCGCCGGCGTCACCCGGCCCCACCGCGGTCGGCCGGTCGGGCCGTACCGGGATGGTCAGGTCCGGTATCCGTAGGCTGTGCGTCATGGCCGTCCACCTCACGCGCATCTACACCAAGGCCGGCGACGCCGGCATGACCAGGCTGAGCAACAACGAGCAGGTGCCGAAGACCGATCCGCGGATCGCCGCGTACGCGGACGTCGACGAGTGCAACGCCTCGATCGGCGTCGCGCTCGCCCTGGGGCAGCTCCCGGACGAGCTGCGGGGGGTGCTGGAGTCCGTGCAGAACGACATGTTCGACGTCGGCGCGGACCTGGCGACACCGGTCGAGCCGGACCCGGAGTACCCGCCGCTGCGGGTGACCGAGGAGTACGTCGAGCGCCTTGAGGGCTGGTGCGACGAGTTCAACGCGCGCCTGGGCAAGCTCGACTCCTTCATCCTCCCCGGCGGCACCGCGGGCGCGGCGCTGCTGCACGTGGCACGGACGACCGCCCGGCGCGCCGAGCGTGCGGCATGGGCGTTGGTCGCGCACGACCCCGATCGGACCAGCACGCTCCCGGCAAAGTATCTCAACCGGCTCTCCGATCTGCTCTTTATCCTGTCAAGAACGGCTAATCCGGGCGGCGATGTGCTATGGGTGCCGGGCGGGAAGCGCTGACCGTCGGCGGGCCGCACCACGCGCAGGCCCGCATACCCGACCTGACGGCAGCCAGTCGTACCCGGTGACCGGTTTCCGGCGGAGCAGCCGGCCGGGTCAGCAGCGGTCGACCGCGCCCCGCCGGACGGGCGCGGTCCGGCCCTCCCCCGGACGGCGGGAACCCGGCCGGCGGCGGGCGCCGCCCGCCCGCGCCGGCACCGGCCCGGAGCAGGCGCGGCGGGCCGCGCGCCGTCGGCGTACCCGCAGACGGCGGAACGCCACCGCGAGCGCGACCGCCACCACCACCGCCACCCCGGCGGCGGCCGGGAGACCGGCTGGCAGTCCGCCGGCCGCCCAGCCCACCAGCACCGTGCCGGGCACCCAGACGACGACCGCCAGGCCGTCGAAGAGCACGAACCGGCGGTACGGCAACCCGGCCGCCCCGGCCACCCGGGGCACCAGCGTGCGGGCGAACGCCGTCCAGCGACCCAGCAGCACCGCGGTCCCGCCCCGGGCGGCGACCAGCGCCTCGGCCCGCCGCCAGCGAGGTTCCCCCACCCACCTGCCGACCGGCCCGCCACGCAGGCGGGGGCCGAGCAGCCGTCCCTCCAGATAGCCGAGCTGATCCCCGACGAACGCGGCGGTGGTGGTCACCGCCAGCGCGGCGCCCAGGTCGACGCGGCCGGAACGGGCCAGCAGGCCGACCGTCAGCATGGTGGTCGCGGCCGGCAGCACCAGCCCGGCCAGCAGCCCCACCTCGCCGGCGAGCACCGCCGCCGCGACCAGCAGCAGGAGGCCCGGCGGCAGGGTGTCGAGCCGGTCCACCAGGGAGTCCAGGAAGATCATGCCTACCAGCGTCGTCGCGGCGTCGGCCGGTGACGTCCTGCCCGCGGCCGGGGCGGGTCCTCCGGGTGGCCGGTCGTGGCCCTAGGGTCCACCCGGATCCGGCACCGGGTTGAACCCGTCGTCGACCAGGCCGAGCCGGTGCGCCACCACCGCGGCCTGCACCCGGTTCCGCAGTTCCAGCTTCTCCATCGCGGCCGAGACGTGCGTCTTCACCGTGGTCACGCCGAGGTGCAACCGGGCGGCGATCTCCGCGTTCGACAGTCCCGCCCCGACCAGCGCCAGCACCTCCCGCTCCCGCGGGCTGAGCAGCCCGAGCCCCGCGACGGCCGGATCGGGGGTACGGTCGCGGTCGTGCGCGGCGAGCGCGCGGCGCAGCACCCGGGCCAGCACCGGCGGGGCGAGCAGCGGCTCACCCTGGGCGGCCCGCCGGACCGCGTCGACCAGTTCCTCCGGGGCGCCGTCCTTCACCAGGTAGCCCTGCGCGCCCGCGCCGAGCGCCCCGTAGACGTTCGCGTCGTCCGCGAACGTGGTCAGCACCAGCACCCGGGCCGCCGGCTGCTGCCGCAGGATCCGCCGGGTCGCCTCGATGCCGTCCAGCCGGGGCATCCGCAGGTCCATCAGGATGACGTCCGGCCGTAGCCGCTCGGCGAGCCGGACCGCCTCGTGGCCGTCGCCGGCCTCGCCCACCACCTCGAAGCCCCCGGCCGTCCGCAGCACCAGGCCGACCCCGGCCCGGACCAGCGTCTGGTCGTCGACCACCAACACTCTGATCATTCGTTCTCCCTGATCGGCAGCCGCACCCGGACCCGCCAGCCGCCGCCCTCGGTGCCACCCGCGACGAGCGTCCCACCGAGCAGGCCCACCCGCTCCCGCATGCCCCGCAGCCCGTGCCCCGAGGCCGGCAGCCGAGGGCCCGGACGGGCCGGGCCGCTGTCCCACACCTCGATCAGCAACGCGCCACCGGTCACCTGGACGTCGACCGAGACGACCGCGCCCGGCCCGGCGTGCTTCAGGCTGTTGGTCAGCGCCTCCTGCACCACCCGGGCCGCGGTCGTGCCACCCACCAGCGGCATGTCCAGCACCTCGGGCATCCGTACCTGCACCGCCAGGCCGGCCTCCCGTACCCGCCGGGCCGCGTCCCGGATCACCTGCGCCGGGTCGACCGAGGTCTCGGCCGGCGCCACCGCGTCCGGGTCACGGAGCACCTCCAGCAGTTCCCGCAGCTCGTCCAGCACCTGGCCGGCGGTGTCCCGCAGCTCGTCGAGCGCCAACACCGCCTCGTCGGGGCGGCCGGTGTGCTGCACCGCGTACCGGGCGGCGCCGGCCCGCAGCGCGATCGCCGCGACGTGGTGCGCGACGATGTCGTGCAGGTCCCGGGCGATCGCGGTGCGCTCGGTCAGCCAAACCATCCGGGCCTCCGTCGCCCGCCGCTCCTCCGCCTCCCGGGCCCGCTCCTCGGCCGCGGTGGCGGCCTGGCGCACGCCGCTGAGATAGCGGCCGAACGCCACCGGCGCGGCGGTTATCCCGGCCAGCATCACCAGCCGCAACACGCCGACACCGCCACGGAGGACCTCCGTGTTGCCCGGGTCGATCACGTTGATCAGCGTCACGGTCAGCAGCAACGCGTACCCGGCGGCCGTGGCCGGCCAGCTCGACCGGTACGCGACGTAGCCCAACGCGACCGCGGCGGCGAACTGGGCGGTGTCCGCGCCGGTCACCGTCACCACGTCGGCCACCACCAGCAGCGCCGACGTGGCGAGCAGCACCGGCCACGGCCAGCGCCGGACGCCCACCAGGACCAGGCCGGTGAGCACCGCGAAGACCCCCGCCCACGCCTCGCGCGGAATGCCGGGGATGACGATCCGAGTGCTGATCAACCCCAGCGCGGCCGTGCCGAGCCCGAGCAGCAGCTCGGGCCACCAGCTCCACCGCCTGCTCCCCATGCGGCCACCATACGGAGCCGGACGCCGCGGCCAGCCCTTCCACCGGCCGGCGCCCCTCCTCCGACTGGCCGGTGTGCCGGCCCGCCGCACGAGATCGGGGCGGCGTCCGCGCGCCTACCGTCGGTCGGCGTGATCAGCGACGCCTCCACCTTCCTCGGCCAGTTCGCCCGGCACCCGTTCGCCACCGGCGCGGTGTTGCCGAGCGGGTCGGTTCTCGCCCGGGACATCACCGCCGCCGTGCCCCGCAACGGGCATCCGCTGGTGGTGGAGCTGGGCCCCGGCACCGGCGCCTTCACCCGGGCCATCCAGCAACGGCTGGCCGGGCGCGGCCAGCACCTGGCGGTCGAACTCAACCCGAGCTTCGCCGCCGCGCTGGCACGTCGTCACGCCGCCGTCGAGGTGGTACGCGCCGACGCGGCCACCCTCGACCGGGTGTTGACCGAGCGGCACCTTCCCGCCGCCGACGTGGTGGTGAGCGGGCTGCCCTGGGCGGCCTTCGGCGCCGGGCGGCAACTGGCCGTTCTCGACGCGGTGCGGGCGGCGCTACGGCCGAGCGGCGTGTTCACCACGTTCGCGTACCGGCACGCGCTCGCGACCCGGCCGGCCCGCCGCTTCCGGCACCTGCTGACCGGCGCGTTCGAGGAGGTGACGATCGGGCGGACGGTCTGGGCGAACCTGCCACCGGCCCTGGTCTACCACTGCCGCCGCCCGGTGAGCCGCTGAAGGCCGGCACCCCTGCCCGGGGTGCCGGCCTTCGTGGCGTTCTTACTTGGTCCAGTGCTGGTTGACGAGGTCGGTGGCCTGCTTCTCCCACTGCGCGTACGCGTCCGGGTAGGCCGACACCTGCACCGTCTGCGC
>NZ_JBITFD010000015.1:0-208459 GCF_044455765.1 Micromonospora sp. NPDC051141 | reverse complement strand
GAGATCACCCGCAGCCTCAAACGCTACATAGCCCGCCAAATCTGGCGCACCCTCGAAGCCACCGCTTGACAAACACCTTCACAGATCTTGCACTTGTCGCCCCGGTTAATCGGACATGACGGGCGAACCTCGGGCCGGAAGTGCAAGATCGCGGGCGAGGCGCAGCGCGTTTCGGGTTCGGTGGTCCGGGCGGTCGCAGCGCGGCGGTTGTGCCGTGGTCTGTCGGGTGCCTACGAGGTTGATGGCGTGGATGGGTCGGGCGGACGACGTGGACCGGGTGCGGCGACCGCCGCGCGGCGCGGACTCGTTTACGCCATCAAGGCCGACCCGTTTACGCCATCAAGTTGGTAGGCGGTGGCGACCGGAGCATCCCCCTACCCGAGGGGCGGGCCGGTGGCCGGAGGCAGCCGGAGCAGCCGGGCCGGACTCCCGGGCCAGACCCCCCCGGGCCGGACTTCTGGGCCGGACTTCTGGGTCGGACTCCCGGGTCGGACTTCTGGGCCGGACTCCGGGCCGGACTTCTGGGTCGGACTTCTCGGCCGGACTCCGGGGGCCTGCCGGGTGGCTGGGCCGGGCAGCGGGTACGGCTCAGGTAGTCGGGTGGCGGGCGAAGTGAGAGTCGGTGATCAGGGCTTCAGCCAGCGGCGCACCGTGCGCTGGCGGGACCGGTCCCGCGCGCGCAGCACCGCCGGCCGGTCGTGCCCGGCGGCCTCGGCCTGCCGCGCGTGCAGCAGGCCGTAGGTGAACGTGTTCTCGCCCTCGGCGTACGCCCGCAGCGCGTGCCGGCGCAGCGCCTCCCGGGTCACCACCGAGTCCTGGTGCGTCCCGAGCAGATTCTGGAGCGTCTTGAGCCGCCTCACCAGGCGGGCGGCCGGCTTGCCGGCGTCGGGTACCCGGACCTCCACCGCGTACCGGGCCGCCTTGTACTTCTTGCGCGCCTCGTGCAGGGCGGTGTCCCCGGCCGGTCCGCGGTCGGCCAGCGCCCGGTCCAGCCGCTCGTCGGCGCGGCGCACCGCGCGGCGTACCCGGCGGTCCACCCAGCGGCGGTTCACCTCGTTGGTCGGGCCGTCGAGCAGCCGGTCCAGGCGGGACAGCAGGTCGGGATAACGGTCCGCGTCCAGCGCCGCGCGCAGGGCGGTGGTCGATCCGGCCAGGTCGGCGGCGAACCGCTCCCCGATCCGCGCGGCGACCGGGCCGAGCACCAGCTCGTCGGGCAGCTCGTGCACCGCCGCGGCGAGTCGGGCGGTCAGCACCTGAACGTCGCGGACCGCACCCAGGTCGCCGCCGAGCTGCCGCAGCTCGCCCCGGACCGCCTCGCTCTCCCGCCGGTCCCACAGGCCGCGGAACGTGCGCAGCGTGGCCCGCAGCCGGCGGATCGCGACGCGCATGTCGTGCACCGCGTCCGCGTCCCCCTGGTACGCCGCCGCGTGGTTGCCGACGATCGCGTCCCGCTGCTTCCGGGCGTACCTCACGACCGGCTCGGCCGGGCCGGTGGGCGCCCGGTCGTCGAACCGGGAGAGCCGCCCGGCGACCGCGCGGTGGGACTTGCTGACCGGCACCCCCCGGGCACCGGCCCCGGCCAGCCGGGCGGACACCGCGTCGAGCAGCTCGTCGTCGCCGTCGACCAGCTCGACCTCGATCTCGTGCCAGGTCTGGGCGGTGCCGTCGACCAGGTCCTCGGACCGGACGTCGTCCTCGGCCACCTCGGCCAGCACGCGACCGTCGGCGTCCAGCAGCCGTCGCTCCCGGCGGTGGTTGACGATCCGGGCCGCCGGGGCCACCGGCCGACCCCGGGACGTGCCCCGGATCAACGCGACCAGCTCGGCCGGTGGGCCGGCGTCGGCCGGCCCGGCCGGGAACTGGTGCTCGACCCGGGGTCCACCGACCGCGCCCACCTTGAGGTGCCAGCCCGCGTCGTGCCCGCCGGTACGCCGCCGCAGCGCGTGACCACTGCGCAGCAGTCGCAGGTCGTCGGTGTCCCAGTAGACGGCGTCCAGCTCCGAGTCGGTGGCGTCGGACATGGTCACGACGCCACCGCACCCGGTCAGGTCGGGCAGCCGGAAACCCCCGTCGCCGGAGAATTTGCGCTCGCGTTCCACGACGGTCGCCATGCGGGCTCCGGTACCCGGCGCGTGCCGTGGTGAACCGGGTTCAGCTCAGTCGTTCGAGCACCATGGCCATGCCCTGGCCACCGCCGACGCACATGGTCTCCAGGCCGATGGTCTTGTCGTGCCACTCCAGCGCGTTGAGCAGGGTGCCGGTGATCCGGGCGCCGGTCATGCCGAACGGGTGACCGACCGCGATCGCGCCACCGGCCACGTTCAGCTTCTCCTCCGGGATGCCGAGCTGCCGGTACGACGGGATCACCTGGGCGGCGAACGCCTCGTTGATCTCCACCAGGTCGACGTCGTCGATGGTCATGCCGGCCCGCTTCAGCGCCTGCTTCGACGCCTCGACCGGGCCGAGGCCCATGATCTCCGGGGAGAGCGCGGTGACGCCGGTGGAGACGATCCGGGCCAGCGGGGTGAGCCCCAGCTCGGCCGCCCGGCCGGCGCTCATGATCACTACGGCGGCGGCGCCGTCGTTCAGCGGGCAGCAGTTGCCGGCGGTGATCCGGCCGTCCGGGCGGAACACCGGCTTGAGGCCGGCCACGCCCTCCAGGGTCACCCCGGGGCGGGGGCCGTCATCGGCGCCGACCACGGTGCCGTCCGGCGTGGTGACCGGCGTGATCTCGCGGGCCCAGAAGCCGTCCGCGATCGCCTTCTCGGCCAGGTTCTGGCTGCGGACGCCGAACGCGTCCATGTCCGCGCGGGTGACGTCGTACACCTGGGCCAGGTTCTCCGCGGTCTGCCCCATGGCGAGGTAGATGTCCGGCAGCCGGCCGGCCTCCCGCGGATCGGTCCACACCTCGGCGCCGGCCTGCGTGCGGGCCTGCGAGCGCTCGCGTGCCTCGGCGAAGCGCGGGTTCTCCCAACCGCCGCCGACCAGCGCCTGCGCCTCCGGCGGCAGCGTGTCCGAGTTGCCCCGGGCGTAACGGGAGACCATCTCCACACCGGCGGAGACGAACACGTCGCCCTCACCGGCCCGGATCGCGTGCATCGCCATCCGGGTGGTCTGGAGCGAGGAGGCGCAGTAGCGGGTCAGCGTGGCGCCGGGCAGCCCGTCCAGGCCCAGCAGCGTGGCGACCACCCGGGCCATGTTGAAGCCCTGCTCACCGCCGGGCAGACCGCACCCGAGGTAGAGGTCGTCGATGGTGGTGGGATCGAGCGCCGGCACCTTGTCGAGGGCGGCCTGGACGATGGTGGCGGCGAGGTCGTCCGGGCGGACCTCGCGCAGGGAACCCTTGAACGCGCGGCCGATGGGGGACCGGGCGGTGGCGACGATGACGGCGTCGCGGGGCGACTCAATCGGCATGAACCAACGTTAACCCGCGGGTAACTTGTGGTGGAAGCCGCGCCCCGGGCGGGAAATGTCACCCCGCCGGCGGTCGGCGGTGGTGCCGGAACGCGACCGCGGCGGCGGCCTCGACGGCCGGGAGCAGCGCGTGCGCCCAGACCCGGTAGCCGTCCGCGGAGGGGTGGAAGCCGTCGTGGCAGAGCGTGCCGGCGTCGGCCCGGAACACCGGGCCGGTCTCGGTGCCCAGGTCGACGACGGTGCCACCGGCGTCCAGCACGGCCGTTGTCTGGGCCCGCGCCATCCGCCGCCCGGACCAGCCGAGCACCTGGCGCAGCGGAGCGGCGACCGCGCGTACCGCGCCGAGGTCGGGGCAGGTGCCGACGACGACCTCGATGTGGGCCTCACGCAGCCGGCGGACCGCCGAGCCGAGGTAGGCCGCCGCGTCGGCCGGACGGCCCATGGCGGTGGCGTCGTTCGCCCCGATCAGCACCACCGCCACGTCGGGCCGCTCGCCGAGCAGCGCGCGGGCCACCTGCGTGGCCAGGTCGGTGGCGCGGGAACCGGAGACCCCGACGCTGGACAGGTGCACCCGCCGGCCGGTCGGCCCCTCGGCGAGCAGGTGGGCGAGTTGGCCGCCGATGGTCTCCTCGAACCGGTCGACGCCCACCCCGATCGCCGACGAGTCGCCGAGCAGCACCAGCCGCAGCGGCGGCGCGTCGGCCCGGCCGACCGTGGCGCGCAGCACCAGACCCAGCTCGGGCTGGGCGTACTCCCGGGTGCGGGCGGCGATGGCCTGGCCGGCGAGGACCGCCGCGCCACCCACCGTGCCAGCCAGCAGCGACAGCGCCGCGGCCCGGCCCCACCGGGCCGCCGTCTCGTTCGATCCGCTCATGCCGGCACTCCGCTTCGCTCGCTCATGCCATTCCCTCCAGCGTGGCCGAGTCGGTGGCGGTGCCGCTGGGGGGCATCGCGCCGACGCCGAAGAACGCTCGCCGGCGGAGCTGCGCCCACCGCCCACCCGGCCCGCGGTCGCGGCCCCGGAGCTGGGCGCCGCTGACCTCCGTGCCGGCGTGCCGGGCCGCCTGGTGGGCCGCCTCCGGGAGCGACCGTACGCCTTCCAGCCCGGTGCGCGAAGGCCGGCGTTCCGGCACCGCGCCCAACGCGGAGAGCACGGTGGGCAGCAGCGCCGCCGCGGCCATCGCGTACCCCTCCGCGGAGGGGTGGAACCGGTCCCAGGCGAACATCCGGCCGGGCTCGGCGGCGAACCGCGGCCCCAACAGGTCACCGAGGGAGACCGTCCGGCCGCCCGCCTCCACCACGGCCACCGTCTGGGCGGCCGCGAGCTGGCGGCTCCAGCGTCGGGCCAGCCACCGCAGCGGCGGCTGGATCGGCCGGATCGTGCCCAGGTCGGGGCAGGTGCCGACGACCACCTCGCACCCGGCGGCGCGCAGCGTGCGGACCGCGTCGACCAGGTAGCGCACGGCCAACGCCGGCGGGGTGCGGTTGGTGACGTCGTTGCCGCCGACCAGCACCACCGCCACGTCCGGTGTGACCTCCAGGGCGGACTCGACCTGCGGCTTCAGCCCGGCCGACAGCGCGCCCACCACGGCGAACCGGTGCAGCCGGACCGGGCGGTGCAGCCGGCGGGACAGCCCGGTGGCCAGCAGCGAGCCGGGCGTCTCCCGGCGTCGGTGCACGCCGTAACCGGCCGCGGAGGAGTCGCCGAGGACGACCATGGTGACCGGCTGGCCGGGGAACCGCGCGCCGTAGACGCCGTCGCAGCGTGGTGGCGGCGCCTCGGCCATCGGGATGGTGCGGCGGGCCTGCCGGGCCTGGCCGAGCAGCACACCACCGGTGGCAGCCGTGGCCGCCACCGTGGCGCCCGTGCCGATCGCCGCGAGGCGGGCGATCTGCCGGGCGCGTTGCCAGCGGGCCGGCACGACGGAACCGACGTCCCCCATGAATCGACAGTATCGCGCCGGTACGACGACCGCTGTCCTCGATCGGGCGGCTGGGAGCCGGCCGTTCTGGGTACCGGGGTGGGGTGGGCTTGCCCCGGGGCCGCACCCTGGTCGGGCGAAGAGAGGCGGAATCATGGGGAAGACGTTGAAGCGCAGCGCCGCGTTCGCCGCGTTGGCCCGGGCGTTGGCGGCCGGGGCGCGGGGCGGGCCGTCGTTGGGCGCCCGACTGGCGGCGCTGCCGCGCATGATCCGGGCCACCGGGCGGGGGGAGTACGACGGCGGGCTGCGCCTGGCGTTGATGGCCGGCGCGGCGGCGTACGTCGTCTCCCCGATCGACCTGCTGCCGGAGATCCCGCTGGCGATCTTCGGGCTGGCCGACGACGCCGTCATGGTCACCTGGCTGGCCGGCAGCGTGCTCGCCGAGACCGAGCGGTTCCTGGAGTGGGAGGCACGACGCAGCTCCGTCATCCCGGGGCAGGTGGCCCCCTGAGGGCACGTACGCTGGGCGGCGAACCGGCTGACCGGCCGCCCTCCGACGGCGGCGCTACGAAGGGCACAACGAGGTGCGGTACTACGACAACGTCGTCGAGATGATCGGCAACACCCCGCTGGTTCGCCTGCGCAACGTCACCGAGGGCATCCAGGCGACCGTGCTGGCGAAGGTGGAATACGTCAACCCGGGCGGCTCGGTCAAGGACCGGATCGCGCTGCGCATGGTGGAGGACGCCGAGAAGGCGGGCATCCTCGGGCCGGGCGGCACGATCGTGGAGCCGACCAGCGGCAACACCGGCGTCGGGCTGGCCCTGGTGGCCCAGCTCCGGGGCTACCGCTGCGTGTTCGTCTGCCCGGACAAGGTCAGCCAGGACAAGCAGGACGTGCTGCGGGCGTACGGCGCCGAGGTGGTGGTCTGCCCGACCGCCGTCGCGCCGGAGGACCCGCGCTCCTACTACAACGTCTCCGACCGGCTGGCCCGGGAGATCCCCGGCGCGTGGAAGCCCAACCAGTACAGCAACCCGGCCAACCCGCGCTCGCACTACGAGACGACCGGCCCGGAGCTGTGGCGGCAGACCGAAGGGAAGATCACCCACTTCGTCGCCGGCGTCGGCACCGGCGGCACCATCTCCGGCATCGGCCGCTACCTCAAGGAGGCGTCCGAGGGCCGGGTGAAGGTGATCGGCGCGGACCCGGAGGGCTCGGTCTACTCCGGCGGCACCGGCCGGCCCTACCTGGTCGAGGGCGTCGGCGAGGACTTCTGGCCGGAGACGTACGACCGGTCCGTCGCCGACGAGATCGTCGAGGTGTCCGACAAGCAGTCGTTCGAGATGACCCGCCGGCTGGCGCGTGAGGAGGGGCTGCTGGTCGGCGGCTCCTGCGGCATGGCCGTGGTGGGCGCGCTGGAGGTGGCCCGCAAGGCCGGCCCGGACGACGTGGTGGTGGTGCTGCTGCCGGACGGCGGCCGGGGCTACCTCTCGAAGATCTTCAACGACCGCTGGATGGCCCGGTACGGCTTCCTGGACGACGCCGGCGCCGAGCCGACCGTGGCCGACGCGCTCGGCGGCAAGCCGGGTGGCCTGCCCGAGCTGGTGCACGTGCACCCGACCGAGACGGTCCGGGACGCCATCGACTACATGCGCGAGTACGGCGTCTCCCAGCTTCCGGTGCTCAAGGCCGAGCCGCCGGTGGTGACCGGCGAGGTGGCCGGCTCGATCGCCGAGCGGGACCTGCTCGACGCGCTCTTCACCGGCCAGGCCCACCTGCACGACACGATCGAGCGGCACATGGGCGAGCCGCTGCCGATGATCGGCGGCGGTCAGCCGGTCAGCGAGGCGGTGACGCTGCTGGAGAAGGCCGACGCGGCGCTCGTGCTGGTCGACGGCAAGCCCAAGGGTGTGCTGACCCGGCAGGACCTGCTGGCCCACCTCGGCGCGCGCTGAGCGGGGTGCGGGGACCCGGCGACGGGGCCCCTCACACCTCCCGCGCGTAGCGGAGCCGGGCGACCCGCCGGGGGCCGATCCGGTCGGTGCGCCGGGTGCCGGTGGCGTGCCAGCCGCCGCGCTCGTAGAAGCGGCGCGCGGACGCGTTGTCGGCAAGCACCCACAGCGCCGCCCGGGTCCACCCACGGGCGCGCGCCGCGTCCAGCGCGTCCAGCATCAGCGCCCGGCCGGTGCCCCGGCCCCGCTCGTCCGGGTCGAGATGCAGGGCGTGGAGCAGCCCGGTCGCCGGGTCGCCCTCGTCGTCCGGCCCGAGATAGCTGAAGCCCACCAGCCGTCCGTCCCGCTCGGCCACGGTCATCCGGTGGTCCGTGCCCTCCCAGGTCAACCGTTCCACCCAGTAGTGGCCCATCGCCTCGGCGGTGGGCTCGGCCAGCGCCTCGGGGGGCAGGAACGACGCGTACGCCGCCACCCGGGAGCGCTGGTGCAGGGCGCCGACCGGCAGCAGGTCGGCCTCGGTCGCGGGGCGTAGGGAGACGGTCACCCGGGCGACGGTACCCGCCGGGGCGGCACCGGCACCGTCTGGAGGTCCTCGGCGATCACCAGGTCGCCGGCGAAGTGCTCGCGGGCCTCGTCGTGGAAGCGGCGCGGGTCGGCGTACCGCTGGGAGAAGTGGGTGAGCACGAGCGTGCGTACCCCCGACTCGGTGGCCACCCGCGCGGCCTGGCCGGCGGTGAGGTGGCCGACCTCGGCGGCGAGCGCGGCCTCCGACGCCAGGAACGTCGACTCGATGACCAGCAGGTCGGCGTGCTCGGCCAGCGCGAACACGCCGTCGCAGAGCCCGGTGTCCATGACGAACGCGAACCGCTGCCCCGGCCGGGTGACGCTCACCTCGTCGGTGGTGACGCGGCGTCCGCCGACGTCCAGGTGGCCCTCGCGCAGCAACTGCCCCACCGCCGGACCGACGATGCCGTACGCGGACAGCCGCTCCGGCAGCATCCGGCAGCCGTCCGGCTCGACGAGCCGGTAGCCGTACGTCTCGACGGGGTGGCGCAGCCGGCGGGCCTCCAGTGTGCCGACGCCCAGCGTGATCCGTTGCCCGTCGGCGTCGATCGGCTCGACGGCCAGTTCGGCGGTCTCGTGGAAGCTGGACGCGTGCCGCAGCCGGGCGAAGTAGTCGCCGCCGCCGGCCGGGAAGTGCACGGCCACCGGGTGCGGGACCCGGTCCAGCGAGAGGCGCTGGATCATGCCGGGCAGCCCGAGGCAGTGGTCGCCGTGGAAGTGGGTGACGCAGATCCGGGTCAGGTCGGTGGCGGTCACGCCGGTGTGCAGCATCTGGCGTTGGCTGCCCTCGCCCGGGTCGAAGAGGATCACCTCGTCGTCCCAGCGCAGCAGGTAACCGTTGTGGTTGCGGGCCCGGGTGGGGGCCTGACTGGCCGTGCCGAGCACCACCAGCTCACGCATCGACACCGCATCCTCCGGCTGACATGGAACGACCCCCGGGGCTTCCGCGCTCGCGCGCGGGCCGGCTGGACTGGGCCGGCACCCCGGGGGTCGGGTGGCTGTCGTGGTTTCGCCGCACCGCTGCCACACGGTCTCGACGATCGAGCTGCCCGCCTCGCGGCGGACGGTGTTTCACTGTCGAGGACAGCGGCTAGCGGACAGCCACCTCACGAGTCCGATTGCTATACAAGTCTGGACCACCTCCTTTCCCGTGTACCGCCACGCTATCCACTTCCCGGCGGCATCGGCAACGGATTTCGATCACAGACGTTCACTCCACGCCGATCGGGCCCTCGCGCGGGCCGTCCTCGTGCGCCGGCTGCACCGCCAGCGACGGGAAGTCGGCGAGGTCGCCCTCCGGCTCGGCGTCCCACTCCGGGAAGACCAGCGGGCTCTGGAGGTAGAGGCAGAGCAGTTGGGTGAGCTGGTGGAGGCCGTCGAGGTGGGTCCGCTCGTGGCCGTGGGTGGCGTCCACGCCGAAGCCGAGCAGCGCCACCCGGGCGTGCGCGCCGGCCTCGACCGCGGACGCCGCGTCCGAGCGGTAGTAGTCGAAGACGTCACGGACCAGGTCGACGCCGTGCTCCTTGGCGATGGCGGCCAGGTTGCGGGTCAGGTGGTAGTCGAACGGCCCGACCCCGTCGCCCATGGCCAGCGTGGCGGCGGTCTCCCGGGACTGCTGGCCGGGCGCGACCACCGCGGCGTCCACCGAGACGATCTCCGCCACGTCCGGGTCGAGCCCGTGGCTGGCGCCGTGGCCGATCTCCTCGGTGACGGTGACCAGCAGGTGCGCGGTGACCGCCGGGGTGACGCCGGCGTCGACCATCGCCTTGAACGCGGTCAGCACCGCGGCCACCCCGGCCTTGTCGTCCAGGTGCCGGGACTTGACGTACCCGGTGGGGGTGATGGTCGGGTTGGGCAGCAGCGCGACGAAGTCCCCGGCGTCGATGCCGAGCGCCCGCAGGCCGGCCTCGTCGTGCACCGGCTCGTCCACCCGGACCTCGACCAGTTCCCAGCCGACGCCCTGGAGGTCGACCGCCTCGTTGTAGCGGTGCCCGCTCGCCTTCAGCGGCAGCACCTGGCCGGTGACCACCCGGTCCAGGTCGTCGGTGAAGATCCGCACGTGGGCGCCCTCGGCGAAGCGGGCGCTGTGTGTGCCGATCGGGTTGATCTCCAGCCGCCCGTTCTCCTTGAGCCGCTTCACCATGCCGCCGATGGTGTCGGTGTGCACCACGACGGCCCGGTCCGCGCCGGTCGGCCGGGGTCCGGGCAGGCAGGCGCTCAGCGCCCCGCGCCGGGTCAGCGTGGAGCTGATCCCGAGCGCGGAGAGCCGTTCGCCGACGTACTGCTGGATGTGGTCGGTGCGCCCGGACGGGCTGGGGATCTCCAGCAGTTCCACCAGCACCTGGCGCAGGTATTCGAGGTCGAGCTTGAGCGGTTGGGGTTTGCGTGCGGTCATGCCCCAGAGCCTGCCGCACCGGCCGGCGACCAGAGTCGCTGCGGTGCCCGCGTGCCCGGGAAGAGGAGGTCGACGAAGCGTTCGGCGGTCGGCTGCGGCTCGTGGTTGGCCAGTCCCGGCCGTTCGTTGGCCTCGATGAACACGTGCTCCGGGGCGTCCGGCGCGGGCACCAGCAGGTCCAGCCCGGTGACCGGGATGTCCAGCGCCCGGCTGGCCGTCACGCACGCCTCGGCGATCACCGGGTGCAGCTCGGCGGTCACGTCGTGGATGGTGCCACCGGTGTGCAGGTTGGCCGTCCGGCGGACCGCCAGCACCTGACCCTCCGGCAGCACGTCGTGCATCTGGTAGCCGGCCTCGGCCACCACCTCGCGGGTCATGTCGTCGATCGGGATCCGGGACTCGCCACCGGTGGCGGCGGCCCGGCGGCGGCTCTGCCGCCCGATCAGCTCGGTGACGTCGTGCACGCCGTCGCCGGTGATCTGCGCCGGCCGGCGGACCGCGGCGGCCACCACCTCGTGGTCGATCACCACCACCCGCAGGTCCTCGCCCGCGCGCAACTCCTCGATCAGCACGTCCGGGCAGAACCGCCGGGCCAGCTCGACGGCCGCGGTCAGCGCCTCCGGCGTCCGGACGCCGACGGTGATCCCGTTGCCCTGCTCGCCGCGCGCCGGCTTGACCACGACCGGGCCGACGTCGGCCAGGAACGCCAGGTCGTCGGGCTCGCCGGTGGCGGTGCGCCCACGCGGCACGGACAGGCCCGCCTCGGTGAGGATGCGCCGGGTCACCCGCTTGTCGTCGCAGCGGCTCATCGCCACCGCCGAGGTCAGCTCCGACAGCGACTCGCGGGTGTGGATGGTCCGGCCGCCGCTGGTCAGCTTCAGCTCACCCCAGTGCGGGTCGGTCACCTCCACCCGGATGCCGCGCCGCATCGCCTCGTCCGCGACGATCTTCGCGTACGGGTTCAGCTCGTCGTAACCCTCGGGCATGGCCGGCAGGAACAGCCGCTCGTTGATCGGGTTCTTCCGCTTCACGCAGAGCGTGCCGGTGCGGTGGAAGCCGAGCCGCTCGTAGAGCCGGATCGCGCCCGAGTTCTCCGCCAGCACGGACAGGTCCACGTACGCCCGGCCGCGTGCGTCGAGCTGGTCGGCGAGCGCGGTCAGCAGCGCCTGGCCGGTGCCGGGCGGCGCGGTGTTGAAGTCCACCGTCAGGCACCAGAGGCTGGCACCCCGCTCCGGGTCGGCGAAGACCGCGACATGGTCCACGCCGGTGATGGTGCCGACCACCTCGCCGGCCGCGTTCTCGGCGACCAGGTGCAGGAACCGGTCGGTGGCGGCGTTGTCCACCAGCACCTCGACCGGGGCGGTGACCATGCCGTTGCGGGCGTAGATCCGGTTCACCGCGTCCGCGTCGTCGGCGTCGCGCAGCGGCCGGACGGTCAACCCGGGGATCTCCTCGCCCTCGGTGGCGGCCGGCCGGTGCTCGCCCAGCGGCAGCCGGTAGGTCAGCGACGGGTCGATGAACAGCTCGTCCGGCAGCCGGGAGACCAGCACGTGCGGGTCGCGCAGGTAGATGCAGATGTCCCGGGCGCCGTTGGCCTCGGAGCGCAGCACGTCGGCGACGTGCACCTGGTCGGTGAAGGTCTGGCCGAAGACCAGCCGGCCCCAGCCGCAGTCCAGCACCACGCCGGAGGCGTCGGTGGCCACGGCCGTGGACGGCAGCGCCGGCTCCGGCGTACCGGGGGCGACCGGGTCACCGCCCGGGCCGGTGCGTTCCCGACGCCGGCCCAGCACCCGTTCCCGGTCGGTGCGAGCCGAGCCGGTGGCGAGGGTGTCGGTCACGGTCAGTCGATTCCGTGGCTCTGGAGCCACATTTCCAGGAGTCCCAGTTGCCACAGCTTGTTTCCGTTCAACGGGGTCAGTTCGGCGTTCGGGTCGGCGAGCAGCGCGTCGACGTAGTCGGCGCGGAACAGGTCACGGCGGCGCGCCTCGGGGGCGCCGAGCGCGTCGCGTACCCGGTCGAGGAGCTTGCCCTCCAGGTGGGTGAGGCCCGGCACCGGGAAGTAGCCCTTCGGCCGGTCGATGACCTCGTGCGGCAGCACCCGGCGGCCGATCTCCTTGAGTACGCCCTTGCCACCCTGGGCCAGCTTCAGCTCCGGCGGGCAGCTCGCGGCCAGCTCGACGAACTCGTGGTCGAGGAACGGCACCCGGGCCTCCAGCCCGTGCGCCATGGTCATGTTGTCGACCCGCTTCACCGGGTCGTCGGTCAGCATGACCTGCGTGTCGATCCGCAGGCCGGCGTCGACAGCGGTCTGCGCGCCCGGCCGACCCAGGTGCGCGGCGACGAACTCGCGCGCCGGGTCGCCGTCGGCCAGCCAGTCGGGGTTGAGCACCCGGGCCAGTCCGGCCGCGTCGCGGTCGAAGAACGCCTTCGCGTACGTGTCGAGCGCCGCCTCCCGGTCCACCCCGGCCAGCGGCGGGTACCAGTGGTAGCCGCCCAGGATCTCGTCCGCGCCCTGGCCCGACTGGACCACCTTCACGTGCCGCGCGACCTCCTGGCTGAGCAGCCAGAACGCCACGCAGTCGTGGCTGACCATGGGCTCGCTCATGGCCGCCACGGCGGCCTCCAGCGGCGGCAGCAGGTCGCCGGTGGGCACCCGGATCTGGTGGTGGTCGGTGCCGAACGTCTTCGCCACCAGGTCGGAGTAGACGAACTCGTCGCCCTCCCGGCCGCCCACCGCGTCGAAGCCGATGGAGAACGTGGCCAGGCCGGAGCGGGCCTGCCCCTCGCCGGCCAGCAGCGCGACCACCAGGCTGGAGTCGAGGCCGCCGGAGAGCAGCACACCCACCGGCACGTCGGCCACCATCCGGCGGCGTACCGCGGTGGTGAGCGAGTCGAGCAGCGCGTCCTGCCAGTCCCGCTCGGACCAGCCGGCCCGCTCGGCGGCCCGGCCGAACGTCGGGTCCCAGTAGACCCGCTCGCGGGTGGTGCCGTCCGCCTCGTACACCCGGACCGTGGCCGGCGGCAGCTTGGTGACGCCGGCGAGGATGGTCCGCGGCGGCGGCACGATGCTGTGGAAGCTCAGGTAGTGCGCGAGCGCCACCCGGTCGATGGTGGTGTCGACGCCGCCACCGGCCAGCAGCGCCGGCAGCGTGGAGGCGAAGCGCACCACGCCGGGGCTCTCGGCCAGGTACAGCGGCTTGATGCCGAGCCGGTCCCGGGCCAGCACCAGACGGCCGGAGTCCCGCTCGCTGATCGCCACCGCGAACATGCCGACCAGGTGGTCGACGAAGTCGAGCCCCCACTCGGCGTACGCCTTGACCACGACCTCGCTGTCCCCGGCGGAGAAGAAGCGGTGTCCCTTGGCCTGCAACTCGGCGCGCAGCTCGCGATAGTTGTAGATGCAGCCGTTGAAGACCCCGGTGAGGCCCGCGGCGGCGTCCACGATGGGTTGGCCGCTGGCTGCGGACAAGTCGATGATCTTCAGGCGCCGGTGCCCCAGCGCGGTCGGGCCCTGCGACCAGATGCCGCTGTCGTCGGGCCCTCGGTCACTCATCGTGGCCGCCATCCGTTCCACGGCCGAGACATCGGCCCGTGAACCGTCACGACGGAACTCTCCCGCAAGTCCGCACATACGAGCCAATGCTGCCAGAGCTTGTTGCAGTTCGCCTGTTGAGACGATGACGAACGTGTGACAGCTTGCTACGATGCGCCATCACCGACGGTGGTTGCCTGTCACGGTCTCGGTTCCTGCCCGCGCGGGACGGATGCCGGAAATGCGCCGGGCCCACGGTGTGACGAACACCGCAGGCCCGGTGGGCGGCTGTCCGAGATCAGCCGGCGGTGCGGGCCACGCCGACCGGGCAGCTCAGCCCGTTGGGCCCGTGGTTGCAGTAGCCGTTCGGGTTCTTCGTCGGCGCCAGATACTGCTGGTGGTAGTCCTCGGCGAAGAAGTAGTCGCCCAGCGGCGTGATCTCCGTGGTGATCTCACCCTTGCCGGCGCGCGCCACGATCGGCGCGAACGCGTCCCGCGACGCCTTGGCGGCGGCGAGCTGCTCGTCGGTGGTGGTGTAGATCGCGGAGCGGTACTGGGTGCCCACGTCGTTGCCCTGGCGCATGCCCTGGGTCGGGTCGTGGTTCTCCCAGAAGACCTTGAGCAGGTCCTCGTAGCTGATCGTCGACGGGTCGTAGACCACCTGGACCACCTCGGCGTGCCCGGTCATGCCCGAGCAGACCTCCTCGTACGTCGGGTTGGTGGTGTACCCGCCCGCGTAGCCGGCCGACGTGGTGAGCACGCCGGGCAGCGTCCAGAACAGGCGCTCGGCGCCCCAGAAACAGCCCATGCCGAAGACGGCGACCTGTGCGCCCTCCGGGAACGGGCCCTTCAGCGAGGACGGCAGCACCTCGTGCCGGTCGGCGACCGGCATGGCGAGCGGGCGGCCCGGCAGGGCCTGGTCGGGAGTGATCATCTCGGCCTTCATGCGGCGGAGGAACACGGTGGGACTCCTCTCGTGGCTTTCCCAGCGTGTAACAGCGCCGGTCCCCGGTTCCTTACCCGTTCGGGCGACCGTCAGGCAGGCCGGCCGCGCCGGTAACGGCTCTTCGTGTAGTCGTTCACCCACTTCTGGCTGCTTCGCCACGTGCCGTCGTCCGCCTTGACGGCTCTCAGTCGACCTCTCATGGCGGCAACGCGAAGGGCGTTCTCGGTCAGGTCGGCCGTGGCCAACGCGGGAAGCGGCAGCAACTTCACCGGACCGGCCACCGCGGGCATGACGAAGCGGTAGAGGTTCGCGGTGACGCTGCGGGCGATCAGCTCTCCCAACAGCCCGGGGTCGCCGACGTCGGCCCGGCGCATGGCGCGTAGATAGGCATCCCGGTCCCGCTTGTAAATGATGGCGGGCGGATAACCCAGCCTGCCGAGAAGAAGGCTCAGCACCAGGCGGCCTGTTCGACCGTTTCCGTCGAGGAACGGATGAATGGCTTCAAAGTCGTTGTGAAGCACCGCCAGCCGTTCGGCAAGGGGTGTTTCCGTCTTCGCCTGCAGTTCCGCGACACGGTCGAGCCAACTCCGGATCCGCGCATCGACCTCCGGCCAGGACGGCGGCTTCATCCCGCCGGGGAAGCGTGCGATCTCGTGCCGTCGGAAGTTGCCGGGCCCTTCGAGGTCGGTGGCGTGCGGGTGCGGGTCGACCGTCCAGACCGGGGTCATCGCGACGTGATGGATGTGCCGCACCTCCTGAAGTGAGAGCAGCGTTTCGGACTGCCACTCGCCGGGCTCCAACGCTTGGCCGTAAACCCATCGGGCCGCGTCGGCGTAGCCCCGGACCTCCATGTAGTCCCGCAGCGGTTTGGCCCCGACGGCGCGACCCTCGTCGAGAAGCTTCTCGACTTCCTGGAGAACGAGGGTGTTCCCCTCGATGGCGGTGCTGTGGTGCGCCTCCTGGTGCCAGATCTCGGCCCAGATGTCTTCCGCCTCGGCGGGTGTCGGTAGCCCGCCCAGCCGGTCTCGCAGTTCGCGAACTGCCTCCTCCATGCGCTGGTACACGGCGGCGCGGGAAGGGCGCCCAGGGCCGGACATGACCTGCTCCAATTTTGTTCGTTTCGAGGAATCAAAACGTACCGAACAAAATTGTCGACTCCGGGGAGACGCGCCGAGCGCCTGCTCCGGCGGGCCTCCTCTCAGCCACCCAGCGCAGCCGAGATCCGCCCGGCGAAGCCGGTCGCCTCGGCGTCGTCGGCGTAGCGGGTCCGGGGCCAGAAGAAGCCGCGCAGCCCGTCACCCTTGGTTCGGGGCACCACGTGGGTGTGCAGGTGCGGGACGGACTGGGACACCTTGTTGTTCATCGCCACGAACGTCCCACCGGAGCCCAGACCGGTCTCCACCGCCGCCGCGATCCGCTGCACCAGCCGGAAGTAGCCGGGCAGCGCGTCGCCCGGCAGGTCGGTCAGCGCCACCAGGTGGGTGCGCGGCACCACCAGCACGTGGCCCTTGAACACCGGCCGGGTGTCGAGGAACGCCACCCCGTCCGGCTCGTCCGTCACCACGAAGCCCGGCACCTCACCGGCCACGATCCCGCAGAACACGCACCCAGCCATCCGCCCAGGCTAGGCCCACCGGTCCCGCCGGGCGTGCCCTGTCCCCGACCGGGCGGTCCATGGCTATGCGGTGAGGCCGGGCATTCGGCTCTCCCAGAGCGCGAGCGACGTGGGGATTCGGTGTACGACGCTGTGCAGGCGCGAGGGCAGCGCTTCGGTCGAACTCACCGGCCCAGTATGGCCGACCGGGCGACGAGCTCCCGGTTGTGACCCGCGCGCCGGGTTCCCGGAACCGGGGTGAACCGGCGGGACTAACGTCTCGGGCATGAGTCACGGCTTCGAGACGCTCGCCATCCACGCCGGCCAGGACCCGGAGGCCCGCACCGGCGCGGTGATCCCTCCGATCTACCAGACCAGCACGTACGCCCAGGACGCGGTCGGCGCGCCCCGCGAGGGCTACGAGTACAGCCGCTCCGGCAACCCCACCCGGGACGCGTTGCAGGAGTGCCTGGCCGCGCTGGAGGGCGGCCCGGTCGGGCTCGCCTTCGCCAGCGGTCTGGCCGCCGAGGACACCCTGCTGCGGACCGTCTGCAAGCCGGGCGACCACGTGGTGATCCCGGACGACGCGTACGGCGGCACCTACCGGCTGTTCGCGAAGGTGGCCGAGCGCTGGGGCCTGGACTACACCCCGGCGAAGGTTTCCGACCCGGCCGCGGTCCGGGCCGCGATCCGGCCCGGCGCCACCCGGATCGTCTGGGTGGAGACGCCGACGAACCCGCTGCTCGGCATCGCCGACATCGCCGCCCTGGCCGCCGTGGCGCACGACGCCGACGCGCTGCTGGTGGTCGACAACACGTTCGCCTCGCCGTACCTGCAACAGCCGATCGCGTTCGGCGCGGACGTGGTGGTGCACTCCACCACGAAGTACGTCGGCGGGCACTCCGACGTGGTCGGCGGCGCGCTGGTCGCGGCGGACCGCGGGCTCGGCGAGGAGTTGCGCTACCACCAGAACGCGATGGGCGCGGTCAACGGCCCCTTCGACGCCTGGCTCACGCTGCGCGGCATCAAGACCCTCGGGGTACGGATGGACCGGCACTGCGACAACGCCGAGCGGATCGCCGCCTACCTGGACGGCAACGCGAAGGTCGCCCAGGTGCTCTACCCGGGCCTGCCGTCGCACCCGGGTCACGAGGTGGCCGCCAAGCAGATGCGCCGGTTCGGTGGCATGATCTCGTTCCGCGCGGCGGGCGGTGAGGAGCACGCCGTGGAGATCTGCAACCGGGCCCGGCTGTTCGTGCTCGCCGAGTCGCTCGGCGGGGTGGAGTCCCTGATCGAGCACCCCGGCCGGATGACACACGCCAGCGCTGCCGGCTCGCCGCTTGAAGTTCCCGGCGATCTCGTGCGACTGTCTGTCGGCATCGAGACGGTCGACGACCTGCTCGCCGATCTGGAGCAGGCACTGGGCTGACCGCTGGACGGGAGGGTGGCAGTGCCGGACATCTTGCCGACGACCTGGGTCGGGGCGACCGCGAAGCAGATCGCCCGCGCGGTACGCCGCGGCGACGTCTCCGCCACCCAGGTGGTGGCCGACCACCTCGACCACGTGTCACGGGTCGACGCCGAGTTGGCCGCGTTCCGCACGGTCCGGGGCGGCGAGGCGATCACCGAGGCGGAGAAGGTCGACGAGCAGGAGGAACTGGCCGACCTGCCGCTGGCCGGGGTGCCGGTGGCGGTCAAGGAGAACACGCCGGTGGCCGGCCTGCCCACCTGGAACGGGTCGGCCGCGATGCGTACCGGCGTGGCGGAGGCCGACCACGAGGTGGTCCGGCGGCTGCGCGGCGCGGGCGCGGTGATCCTCGGGGTGACCCGGATGCCGGAACTCGGCCTCTGGGCCCTCACCGACGACGACACCGGCGTGACCCGCAACCCCTGGGACCGGACGCGTACCCCCGGCGGCTCCTCCGGCGGCGCCGCCGCCGCGGTGGCCGCCGGATTGGTGCCGATGGCGCACGGCAACGACGGCCTCGGCTCGATCCGCATCCCGGCGGCCTGCTGCGGTCTGGTCGGGCTCAAGCCCGGCCGGGGCGTGGTGCCCTGCCAGCTCGGCGCGGACGACTGGTTCGGTCTCACCGAGCACGGCATGCTGACCGGGACGGTGGCGGACGCGGTGGTCGGCTTCTCGGTGCTGGCCGGCCGCCGGCCGGACAAGCTGGTCCCGCCGCCGCGGCTGCGGGTGGGCGTCTCGCTGCGCTCCCCGGTCCGGGGCGTCTCGCCGGACGCGCCGAACTCCGACGCGGTGGCCGCCGCCGGCCGGCTGCTGGCCGCCGCCGGGCACGACACCGTCCCGGCCGACCCGGTCTACCCGACCCGGCTGGGCCTCCAGGGCATCGCCACCTGGTTCGCGGCGGCCGCCGCCGACGTGCGGGCCGCCGGTGTGGCGCCACGCCAGCTCCAGCGGCGCAGCCGCCGGCACGTCGCGCTCGGCGAGTGGGCGCAGCGTCGGGGGTACGTCAGGGAGGCCGACCGGGCCGCCTGGCGCGAACGGTCGGTGCACTTCTTCGACGACCAGTCGGTCGACCTGCTGCTCACCCCGGCGCTGGCCGGGCCGCCGCCGGAGGCCGCCGGCTGGTCCGGCCGCTCCTGGCTGGCGAACATGTCGACGAACATCAGGTACGCCCCGTACGCCGCGCCGTGGAACATCGCCGGCCTGCCGTCGATCGTGGTGCCGGTCGGGCGTCGCCCGGACGGGCTGCCGGTGGGGGTGCAGTTCGTCGGCCCGCCCGGCTCCGAGCTGCTGCTGCTCGGGGTGGCCGGCCAGTTCGAGATGCAGGCGCCGTGGCAGCGGCACGCCCCCGGCTATCCCCGCGTCGGAACGGGGTCACCGGCCGTCGCGTGATCGTCTAACGTGTGCGCGTCCCTGTCGCGCGCACTCCTCCGGACGGTCCCGATGCACTGCCAGACCTGCGGGGACGCCACCTCGCCCGCCTTCGACGAGTGCCAGCGCTGCGGCACCCGCCACGGCCAGCCCCCGGTGCTGCCCGGCGTGCCCACGTACCCGGTCCGGGGCCTGGGGTCGGCCGTCTGCGTCGCGGTCGGCGCGACCGCCGCGCTGTTCACGCTCTCCGCGCTCTTCCCGCTGCTCGGCGTTCGCCTGGCCCGCTCGGCCGCCGAGCAGCTCGACCGGGACGTGCTGCTCGGCGCGGTGCTCGCCGAGGTCCTGCTCACCCTGCCGTTCATCCTGGCCGTGCTGGTGGCCGCCACGCTGGTGGTGATCTGGACGTGGCGGGTGCGCAAGAACCTGGACGCGTTCTCCGGCGCCGCGCCGACGCAGAGCCCCGCCTGGGCGATCGCCGGCTGGCTGGTGCCGTTCGCCAACTTCGTCGTGCCGGCCCGGGTGGTGGCCGAGGTGGCGCGGTTCAGCCTGTGGCGCCGCCGCACGCCGTGGCTGGTGCCGCTCTGGTGGGCGGCCTGGCTGGTCTTCTCCATCGGGGAGCGGGTGGTGGCGCAGCTGGAGGAGCAGCGGTACGAGCGGCTGACCGAGTGGCCGCGTAGCGAGGCCGAGTTCGCCACGTACGTCACGTTCTACCGGGAGGCGCTCGCACCCCGCCTGTTGCCGGTGCTCGCCTGCCTGGTCGCCGCGATCTCTTTCGTCGTGCTGGTTCGCCGGATCTCCGTCGCCCAGCAGGACCGGATCGCGCGGGCCCGACCGGCGTTCCCCGGCTGGCCCGGTCACCCCGGCTGGCCGGGACATTCCGGCTGGTCAGGGCCGTCCGGCCAGGCTGGCCGGCCCGGTTGGTCGGCGGCCGGGGCGGCCGGCCCCGCACCTGTCGTGGGGCCCGCGCCCGGTGCGCCCGTGGCGACGTCGCCGCAGCTTCCGCCCGGTGCGGGTGGCACGATCGGGGCATGACGGAACTGGTCGGTCTCGCCGACGTACAGGCCGCGCGGGAGCTGCTCGCCGGCGTCACCCGGACCACCCCGCTGGAGCCGTTCCGGCCGCTCAGCGCCGCGTTCGGTGGGCCGGTCATGCTCAAGTGCGAGAACATGCAGCGCGCCGGGTCGTACAAGGTGCGCGGCGCGTACGTGCGGATCTCCCGGCTCTCGGCGCAGGACCGGGCCCGGGGCGTGGTGGCGGCCAGCGCCGGCAACCACGCCCAGGGCGTGGCGCTCGCCGCCGGCCTGCTCGGCGCGGAGGCCACCGTCTTCATGCCGGTGAACGCGCCGCTGCCGAAGGTCTCCGCGACCAAGGGGTACGGCGCCCGCATCGAACTGGTCGGCACCACCGTCGACGAGGCGCTGGTCGCGGCGCAGGCGTTCGCGGAGCAGACCGGCGCGGTGTTCATCCACCCGTTCGACCATCCGGACGTCATCGCCGGTCAGGGCACGGTGGCGTTGGAGATCCTCGAACAGTGCCCCGACGTGCGCACCATCGTGACCGGGGTGGGCGGCGGCGGCCTCGTCTCCGGGATCGCGGTGGTGGCCAAGGCGCTGCGCCCGGACATCCGGGTGATCGGGGTGCAGGCGGCGAGCGCTGCCGCCTTCCCGCCCTCGCTGCTGGCCGGCGAGCCGGTGCGGCTGCCCGCCTTCTCGACGATCGCCGACGGCATCGCCGTGGGTCGTCCCGGCGCACTGACGTTCACCCACGTCCAGCGGCTGGTCGACGACGTGGTCACGGTCTCCGAGGAGGACATCTCGCGGGCGTTGCTGACGTTGATGGAGCGCGGCAAGCAGGTGGTGGAGCCGGCCGGCGCGGTCGGCGTGGCGGCGCTGCTGGCGGCCGTCGTGGAGGTGGAGTCGCCGGTGGTCGCGGTGCTCTCCGGCGGCAACATCGACCCGCTGCTGATGCTCCGGATGATCGAGCACGGGCTGGCGGCGACCGGGCGTTTCCTGCGCATCACGGTGCGCTGTACGGACCGGCCCGGGCAGCTCGCCTCGCTGCTCGGTGAGATCGCCGGGCACCGGGCCAACGTGGTGGACGTGGTGCACCAGCGGGCGAACCCGCACCTGCGGCTCGGGGAGGTGGAGGTGGCGCTCTCGGTGGAGACCCGCGGGGTGACGCACTCGGACAAGCTGATCAGCGCATTGCGGGCCAGCGGCTACCAGGTGGATCTGGTCGGCGCCGTGTGAGATCGCGAACGCCCCGGCCGGATGATCCGGTCGGGGCGTTCGCGTGGTGTGGCTCGGGTCCGAGGAGCCTGTCAGCCTCGGTCGGGTCGGACCCGAGCCGGCCGGCGCGGGTCCGCCAGCGGGGTCAGCCGGAGTACGGCTCGAAGGACACCACGGTCACCTTTATGTCGGCGCCGCTCGGCGCCGTGTAGGTGCAGGTCTGGCCGGCCTTGCCACCGAGGATCGCCTTACCGAGCGCCGACTCGGGGCTGTAGACGGTCAGCTCGGTGGTGGAGGCGATCTCGCGGGAGCCGAGCAGGAAGGTCTCGGTGTCGTCGGCGTCGTCGTCGAAGTAGATCGTCACGACCATGCCGGGCGACACCGCGTCGGCATCCGGCGCCTCACCGACCTTGGCGGTGCGGAGCAGCTCCTTGAGGTAGAGGATGCGTCCCTCGGCCTTGCCCTGCTCCTCGCGGGCGGCGTGGTAGCCACCGTTCTCCCGCAGGTCGCCCTCCTCGCGCCGGGCGTTGATCTCGGCGGCGATGACCGGCCGGTTGGCGATCAGCTCGTCGAGCTCGCCCTGCAGGCGGTCGTACGCGTCCTGGGACAGCCAGGTGGCGGGCGCCTCGTTTCCGTTGGTGGACACAGGCGATCTCCTCGGTTGGTGCGGACTGGCTGACAGGTGAACTACCAAGCTACCAGTGCCGTGCCCGTCCGGGTGCGCTCGATCACCCGGGGTGCCGGCGGCGGGACCCACCCGGGTGCGAGGTCCGGCGGCTCGCCGGCGCTCCGGCTCAGGCCGGTCGGCAGCGCAACACCTCACCGATGAACGGCCGGGCGCTGGTCGGCACCTCCTGGCTGGCCCGGACGTGCCGCTGGCCGGGCCCGGCGGTCACCGTGGCCTCGACGTGGCCCACCTCGGCGCCGTCGTGCGAGCGGGCCCGCAGCAGGCAGGTGGCCGCGCCGCCCGGCGGCACGGTGACCCGGAAGTCGACCACCACCCGGGAGTCGGTGATCCCGGTGTAACTGATCATCTCGCCCCGGTACTCCGGGTCGCCGTACTGGGTGTAGAGCTTCGCGGCTCCCAACCCGAGCACGGCCAGCACCACCGCCACGGTCAGCGCGAGCAGAAGCGGCCGGCGGCGACCCGGCTCCCGGCGGCGGCCGTAGCGGCCGGGCGGGAAGACCGGCGTGCCCGGTACGACTGTGGCGTGCGTCTCGCTCACCGGCGGGTATCTCCTGGCGTTGTTGTCGGCGGCATCGGCAAGAATGGCAGGGTCCATCTTCCCAGCCCGGCGCTGAGCCAAGGATGGCAGGTCGGCCCCGAGCGGCCCGAGTGGTCCCGGCCACTCCGGCGGGGTGCCGGCCGGCCAGCACGGGGGCTTTCGCGGGCGCGGGGGGAGATTCCGGCAGGTCAGCCGGTCGGCCCGGGTGGGTCGGCCGGTGGGCACAGACGAGGAGCGCCCAAGGTGGCAGAGCAACTGCGTCTCATGGCGGTGCACGCCCATCCCGACGACGAGTCGAGCAAGGGCGCCGCCACCATGGCGAAATACGTCGCCGAGGGGGTGGAGGTGCTTGTCGTCACGTGCACCGGCGGCGAGCGGGGCAGCGTGCTGAACCCCAAGATGGACCGGCCGGACGTGTGGGCCAACATCGGCGACATCCGCCGGGCCGAGATGGACGCCGCCCGCGCGATCCTCGGCGTCGAGCAGGCGTGGCTCGGCTTCGTCGACTCCGGGCTGCCCGAGGGCGACCCGTTGCCGCCGCTACCGGAGGGCTGCTTCGCCCTCCAGGAGGTGGAGGTCGCCGCCGCGCCACTGGTGCGGCTGATGCGGCAGTTCCGCCCGCACGTGGTCACCACGTACGACGAGGAGGGCGGCTACCCGCACCCGGACCACATCATGACCCACAAGGTCACCGTGGCCGCGTTCGAGGCGGCCGGCGACCCGGAGCGCCACCAGGAGCTGGGCGAGCCGTGGCAGCCGCTCAAGCTCTACTACGACGTGGGCTTCTCCCGTGCCAAGATCATGAGCCTGCACGAGGCGATGCTCGCCGCCGGCCGCGAGTCGCCGTACGTGGAGTGGATGAAGCGCTGGGAGGACCGCCCCGACAAGGGCGACCGGATCACCACCCGGGTCGACTGCGCCGCCTACTTCCCGGTCCGCGACGACGCGCTGCGCGCCCACGCCACCCAGATCGACCCGGACGGGTTCTGGTTCCAGGTGCCGATGGACCTCCAGCAGCGCGCCTGGCCCACGGAGGATTTCCAACTCGCCCGTTCGCTGGTGGACAGCCCGCTCCCCGAGTCCGACCTCTTCGCCGGCGTGCGCGAGACGTGCCGTGCCCACTGACGTCGGCGCGGGCTACCCTGGTCGTCAGCCGCACATCGGAGGAACACCATGCTGACCACCGCCCAGGTGCTCGCGGAGAACAACTTCGGTGACACCCGCACGGGTGGTCTGGCCGGCCCGATGGGCCTCTTCCTCATCGTCGCGCTGGCCACCGTCACCGTCCTGCTGATCCGCAACATGAACGCCCGGCTGCGCCGGCTGCCGGACCGGTTCCCGCACCAGGCCGAGCCGGGGCGGGTCGACGCGGCGGTCGTCGATCCGACAGAGGGGACCGTCGAGCAGGATTCACCGACGAATACTCCCAACGGCTCCCAGCAGCGCCGCAACAGCTGAACACCACGTGAATCACGCCCAAGTCGGTCGTCGACCCCTGTTGCGACCACCGGCTTTGGCTTAGCCTTCCGCCGGGGGGACCGTCAGGCCCCGGACCCTGCGCGGAAGGGGGGCGTCGATGTCGAGGACAGCCACGGGCCCCGACCGTGCCCCGATTCCGGGCCCTCCCGGGGCGGGGCCGTGACCTCCGAACCGGCCGACCGTCCCCCCGACCGGCTCGGCCTGCGCGGCACCCCGTGGAGCGTCGTGCTGCTGACCGCCGCGGTCGCGGTCACCGCGCTGCTGGCGGCGGTGCTCGGTCTCGCCGTACCGGCGCACCTGCCGGTCGATGACCCGCTGCCCGGGCCGGCGCGGTTCGGTCTCGCCGCGGTCACGTTCGCCGTCGCCCAGCTCGCCCGCCTGCGCTTCCGTGCCGCGGCCGGCATGGTCAGCATCACCTGGGGCGAGGCCGCGCTCGTGGTCTGCCTCTGGCTGGTGCCCGCCGGCTGGCTCCCGGGCGCGGCGCTGCTCGGCGCCGGTGCCGCCTGGACCACCATGTCGCTCGTCGCCGACCGCCGCCCGGTGCTGGAACTGGTCCGCATCGCCGGCTCGCTCACCGCCGCCACCGCGTTGGCCGGGGCCGTCGCGAGCGCGCTCGGCCGGCCGCTGCTCGCCGCACCGACCCCGGAGCTGGCCCTGGCGCTGGGCGCCGGCGCGGTCACCTACCTGCTCACCACCGCCTGGCTGGGCGCCGCCACGATCGCCCTGCGGCACGGCATCCCGATCGGGCCGCCGCTGCTGGCCGCGCTCCGCGGCAAGCTGCCCATGTTCGTCGGCAACGTCGCGGTCGGCCTGGTGGTGGTCGCGCTGCTCGAACTCGACGCACGCTGGCTGCTGCTCCTGCCGCCCCCGCTGTGGCTGCTGCAACAGACCTACCGGCACCGGCTCCGGGCCGACCAGGAACGGCGGACCTGGCGGGCGTTCGCCGAGGCCACCGCCGCGCTCAACCAGCTCGACGAACGCGGCGTCGCGACCGCCGCGGTGACCGGGGCGCTCACCCTGTTCGGGGCCGAGCTGGTCGAGGTGGACGTGGCGCGCGGGGAGGGGCGCTGGCTCCGCTACCGGACCGACCTCGGCGGTCAGGTGCGGGACGTCGAGGTGGACCCGACCGCGGAAGCCGAGGCCGGCGAGCACGAGCTGGTCCGGCGGCTCGCCGTCGGCACCGTCGAGGTGGGCCGGCTGCGGGTGCGCTTCGCCCGGTCCGCCCCGCCCAGCCCCGCCGAACGCGACGGGGTGGCCGCGTTCTCCGACGCCCTGACCGCCGCGCTGCACGACGCCGCGACCCACCGTGAACTGCGGCTGGTCACCGCCCGGTCGTCGTACGAGGCGGTGCACGACCAGCTCACCGGGCTGCTCAACCGGGCGGCGCTGCTGGCCCGGGGCGACCAGGCGCTGCGGCAGCGTCCGCACGACCACCCGGTGGCCCTGCTCCTGCTGGACGTGAACCAGTTCAAGGAGGTCAACGACACGCTGGGGCACGCCGCCGGAGACGAGCTGCTGCGGCTGACCGCCGACCGGCTGGCCGTGCTGACCCGGCCGGGCGACCTGCTCGGGCGGCTCGGCGGCGACGAGTTCGCGCTGCTGCTGACCTCGGTCCCGGTGATCGACGACCGGACGGCCCCGCTGACGTACGCGCTGCGTCAGGCCCGGGAGGTCGCCGAGCGGCTCGCCGCCCCGACCGAGGTGGCCGGCGTGCGGATGTCGGTCGAGGTGGCGGTCGGCGTGGTGGCGGCCGACGCGGGCGCCGCCGACCTGACCGAGCTGCTGCGGCGTGCCGACATCGCGATGTACCAGGCCAAGGAGGGCGGCGGCAGCGTCGCCGCGTACGACAGCTCGCGGGACGCGGCGAGCACCGACCACCTGGCGTTGCTCGCGGAGCTGCGCGAGGCGCTGGCCGCCGACGACCAGTTGGTGCTCGCGTTGCAGCCGGCGGTCGACCTGGCCACCGGCGCGCCGACCGGGGTGGAGGCGTTGATCCGGTGGCGGCATCCGCGCCGGGGCTGGCTGGGACCGTCCGACTTCATCCGGCCGGTGGAGAACAGCGAGCAGCTCGGCAGCTTCACCCGCTACGTGCTGGACAAGGCGCTGGCGGTGGCCGCCGGGTGGGCGCGGGAAGGGCTGGACGTCCCGATCTCGGTGAACCTGTCGGCGCGCAGCCTGCTCGACCCGCGGCTGCCCGCCGAGATCGAGGAGGCGCTGCGCCGGCACCAGGTCCCGCCGCGCCGGCTGGTCCTGGAGATCACCGAGACGGTGGTGATGAGCGAGCTGGAGGTCATCGACGAGGTGCTGGCCACGCTGCGGGCGATGGGCGTGCAGCTCGCCGTGGACGACTTCGGCACCGGCTTCTCCTCGTTGACGTTCCTGACCCGGATCGCGGTCGACGAGTTGAAGGTGGACCGCTCCTTCGTGATCCGGATGGCGGACTCGCCGGAGGCGGCGGCGATCGTGCGTACCACCGTCGGGCTCGCCCACGAGCTGGGCCTGCGGGTGGTGGCCGAGGGCGTGGAGACCGCCGAGCAGCGCACCGCGCTGGCGGAGCTGGGCTGCACCGCCGCCCAGGGCTACCACTTCTTCAAGCCGATGCCGGCGGACAAGATCGGCGCGGTGCTCGGCTCGCTGCGCGACACGGCTCGCGGCAACGTCTTCCCGTTACGCGCCGACGGCGCCTCCTGACCCCCCCACCCCCACCCCCTCTCTGCCGCAGATTCACGGAAAGCGTGGCTGTCCGGGCCCGGACAGCCACGCTTTCCGTGAAACAGGGGCGTCAACTCAGGGGTCAGCCTCGGGGGAGGACGTCGTCGAGGACGGTGGGGAGACTGGACCAGTCGGCGGAGGCGATGGTGGCGTGCGCGCGGGCGAGCTGGGCGACCCGGGCCGCCGCCGCGTCGGCGTCACCGGCGCCGACCGCCGGCGGGACGTTCTGCGCGTCGGTCATCACCAGCAGGTAGTGGTTCGTGTCGTACCAGGCGGTGTCGATGCCGCCGGTGACGTACGCCGAGGCGTCGCCGTCGAAGACGACGAACCACTGGCGCAGGGCCGGGTCCGCGTACCGGGTGCGGGGGTCGCCGGCCTGGGCGCGGTGCACGGCCGGGAACGCGCGGGCGGTGTCCAGTGTGCCGGCCGCCGCCAGGCCGGCCAGGTGGCGCGCGTACTCCACGTCGGTCCAGAGGGTGTCGGTCGGGTTGCCCTCCTCGACGGTGCCGGGGATCAGCTCCACGATCACCTTGCCGGCGAGCTGTCCCCGGGTGGGCCAGGCGTCGGCGCGGGCGGCGGCGTCCAGGCCCGGGTGGCCGCCGAGCAGGTCGGCGGGGCGGAACACCCGGTCGCCGAGGCGGGCGGCGAGCACCGCGTCGAGCTGGGCCGGCCCCTGCCCGGTACGGCTGCTGAAGCCGGTCTTGAGTTCCAGCTTGAGGATCACCGGGCCGGCGTCGGGGTGGACGCCCAGCCAGAGCCGGATGTCGTCCAGGCAGTGTTCCAGGTTCTTGTTCCGGGTGCCGGTGTAGAGCTGGGCCGCGCTGGTGGCGGCCACGCAGTTGTTGTCGTTGCCGAGCGGGTTGCTGTGACTGACCCGCCACTGCCGGGTGAGCACGTCCGGCCAGACGTCCAGTTCGATCAGGCCGGGTCGGGCGTCGAGCGCCTGGGCCAGGTAGGTGTAGGTGCCGCGCTCGTACGTGTTGTGGATCCCGACGGTGGTGGTGGCGGACCAGCGGGTCTCCGGTGGCACCGCGGCGGACGCGGCGGCGGGGGTCAGCGCGGCGCCGGCGAGGGCGGCGAGGGCGAGCAGGGCGAGCCGGACGGGGGGTCTGCGCATGGACCGTCTCCTTCGGACGTGCCGGCGGTGGGCGACGCCGGACATGCGCCGATTCAAATAGACCAGAATGAATAACGGAAGGACGTTTCGTGGCGGGCCGTCGGGCTGCCGACATCCCGCCGGTGCGGGGCAGCGGGGGACCGCTGGTCGGCCCTAGTCTGCTGGCACGGCGGACGCGACCGGCGTCCCCGTCGACGTCCACACGGGGGAGACGATGATGAGACGTTCCTGGAGATCGGTTCTGCTCGCCGCTACCATGGCGCTGACCGCCGGGGCCGCCGGCCTGGTCGGCTCCGCGCCGGCGCAGGCCCGGCCGGTGCAGTCCTGGTCGTTCAGCGTCACCGGCGAGCCCGGTGACCCGATAACCGCCGGCAACTCCTACTCCTACAGCTCCGCCGCGCCGACCCCGGGCGACGAGATGAGCGCGTCCGGCGCCGAGCAACGACAGTTCGGGATGCAGTTCTGGAGCGATGTCGACAACTACTGGTATCTCGACATCACCGCGCCGGCCGGTCAGACACTGAAGGCGGGCGACACCTTCCAGGGCGTCGGCCAGCCGGCCTACGGGAGCGACGCGGCCGGCATCCGGCTCTCCAACGCCGGCTGGGGCCGCTCCTGCGCGCAGAGCACCGGTTCGTTCACCGTCCTCGACGCCGCCTGGGGCCCGTTCGACTACGTCGAGCGCTTCGACGCCACCTTCGAGATCCAGTGCGAGGGGGCGACCGGCGGCCTGCGCGGGGAGATCCACATCTCGAACCCGCCGCCGCTGCCGGCGCTCGACGTCACGCTGACCGTCAACCCCGCGGCCACGGTGGACAGCAAGGGCATCGCCACCATCCGTGGCACGATCACCTGCACCCGGGCGGACACCTTCGACATCGCCGGCGAGCTGGTCCAGCAGCAGAAGAAGGCAGGCACCGTGCGGGCCTACTTCTCGCCGTACGTCCCGTGCGTCCCGGGCCAAGAGGTGCCCTGGTCGGCGACCACCTACCCGGCCGACGTCACGTTCCAGCGCGGCACCGCGCAGGCGGTCAGCGAGATCACGGTCCGCGACTTCGAGTACTGGAACGAGTTCACCGTGACGGACACCTCGACGCTCACGCTGACCCGCTGACCCGGCGGCCGGGTCGGGACCGTGGTCCCCGACCCGGCCGGCCACTCGCGGCGCGCGGGCACCGCGCGCTCGCTATGGTCGGATGGTGAATCGACTCGCCGAGGCCACCTCGCCCTATCTGCTCCAGCACGCCGACAACCCGGTCGACTGGTGGCCCTGGTGTGACGAGGCGTTCGCCGAGGCGAGGCGGCGTGACGTGCCGGTGCTCATCTCGGTCGGCTACGCCGCCTGCCACTGGTGCCACGTGATGGCCCACGAGTCGTTCGAGAACGAGGCCGTGGCCCGGCTCATGAACGACGACTTCGTCTGCGTCAAGGTCGACCGCGAGGAACGCCCGGACGTCGACGCCGTCTACATGACCGCCACCCAGGCGATGACCGGCCAGGGCGGCTGGCCGATGACGGTCTTCGCCACCCCGGACGGCACCCCGTTCTTCTGCGGCACCTACTTCCCCCGGGCCAACTTCGTCCGGCTGCTCGGCTCGGTCGCCGCCGCCTGGCGGGACCAGCGCGAGGAGGTGCTGCGGCAGGGGGCCGCCGTGGTCGAGGCGATCGGCGGCGCCCAGGCCGTCGGCGGCATGACCGCCCCGCTCACCGCCGAGCTGCTCGACGGTGCCGCCGCCCAGCTCGCGAAGGAGTACGACGAGACGAACGGCGGCTTCGGCGGCGCCCCGAAGTTCCCGCCGCACATGAACCTGCTCTTCCTGCTCCGGCACCACCGGCGGACCGGGTCGGCGCGCAGCCTGGAGATCGTCCGGCACACCGCCGAGGCGATGGCCCGCGGCGGCCTGAACGACCAGCTCGCCGGCGGCTTCGCCCGCTACTCGGTGGACGGCCACTGGACCGTGCCGCACTTCGAGAAGATGCTCTACGACAACGCGCTGCTGCTGCGCGTCTACACCCAGCTCTGGCGGGTCACCGGCGACAGGCTGGCCCGCCGGGTGGCCCGCGACACCGCCCGGTTCCTCGCCGACGAGCTGCACCGGGCCGGCGAGGGCTTCGCCTCGGCGCTGGACGCGGACACCGAGGGCGTCGAGGGGCTCACCTACGTCTGGACGCCGGACCAGCTCGTCGAGGTGCTGGGCGAGGAGGACGGCCGGTTCGCCGCCGACCTGTTCACCGTCACCGCCGACGGCACCTTCGAGGAGGGCGCCAGCGTGCTGCGGCTGGCCCGGGACGTGGACGACGCCGATCCGGCGGTCCGGGACCGCTGGCGGGACGTGGCGGGCCGGCTGCTGCACGCCCGTGACACCCGCCCCCAACCGGCCCGCGACGACAAGGTGGTGGCCGCCTGGAACGGCTTGGCGATCACCGCCATCGCGGAGTTCCAGCAGGTCGCCGCGCTCTACGCGACGCCGGAGGACGAGGACGCGAACCTGATGGAGGGTGTCGTCATCGTCGCCGACGGGGCGATGCGCGACGCCGCCGAGCACCTGGCCGCCGTGCACCTGGTGGACGGCCGGCTGCGCCGGGTGTCCCGGGACGGGGTGGTGGGCGCGCCGGCGGGGGTGCTGGAGGACTACGGCTGCGTCGCGGAGGCGTTCTGCGCGCTGCACCAGCTCACCGGCGAGGGGCGGTGGCTGACGCTGGCCGGTGAGCTGCTCGACGTGGCGCTGGCCCGGTTCGCGGCGCCGGACGGCGGCTTCTACGACACCGCCGACGACGCCGAACGCCTGGTCACCAGGCCGGCCGACCCGACCGACAACGCGACCCCGTCGGGCCGGTCGGCGATCGTCGCGGCGCTCGTGGCGTACGCGGCGTTGACCGGGGAGACCCGCTACCGGGAGGCCGCGGAGGCGACCCTGTCGACCGTCGCGCCGATCGTGGACCGGCACGCCCGGTTCACCGGCTACGCCGCCACGGTGGGCGAGGCGCTGCTCTCCGGGCCGTACGAGATCGCGGTGGCGACCGACGACCCGGCGGGTGACCCGCTGGTGGCCGCCGCGCACCGGCACGCCCCGCCCGGCGCGGTGGTGGTCGCGGGCGCCCCGGATCAGCCCGGCGTGCCGCTGCTGGCCGGCCGGCCCCTGGTCGACGGGCGGCCGACCGCGTACGTCTGTCGGGGGTTCGTCTGCCAGCGGCCGGTGACCTCGGTCGAGGAGTTGGTCGCCCAGCTCGGCTGAGTCCCGGCGGGGGCCGCCCTCACGGTCGGGCCCGCCGCCGGCCCGGTTAGGCTGGCGGCGCTATGGACTCCCGGACCGGACTCCCCGTCGTGGGCATGGTGGGTGGCGGCCAACTGGCCCGGATGACCCACCAGGCCGCCATCGCTCTCGGCCAGTCGCTGCGCGTGCTGGCACTCGCCCCGGACGACGGCGCGGCGCTCGTCGCCGCCGACGTCCAGTACGGCGACCACACCGACCTGACCGCGCTCCGCACGTTCGCGAAGGGCTGCGACGTGGTCACGTTCGACCACGAGCACGTGCCGAACGAGCACATCCGTGCGCTTGCCGCGGAGGGCGTCAAGCTGTTCCCGCCGGCCGAGGCGCTGGTGCACGCGCAGGACAAGCGGGTGATGCGGGAGCGGCTCGCCGACCTGGGCGCGCCGAACCCGGCCTGGCGTCCGGTGGAGTCGCCGGCCGACCTGGTCGGGTTCGGCGAGGAGAGCGGCTGGCCGGTGGTGCTCAAGGCCGCCCGGGGCGGCTACGACGGCCGGGGCGTCTGGTTGGTGGACGACGCCGACCAGGCCGCCGAGCTGGCCGCCACGCTGCTCGACGGCGGCACGCCGCTGCTGGTCGAGGAGCGGGTGGCGTTGCGTCGGGAGCTGGCCGTGCAGGTCGCCCGGTCGCCGTTCGGGCAGGTGGCCGCGTACCCGGTGGTGGAGACCGTGCAGCGCGACGGCATCTGCGTCGAGGTGCTGGCGCCCGCGCCCGACCTGCCCGAGGAGCGGGCGGTGGCCGCGCAGCAGCTCGCCATCGACCTGGCCACCGCGCTCGGCGTGGTCGGGCTGCTCGCGGTGGAGCTGTTCGACACGCCCTCCGGGCTGGTGGTCAACGAGCTGGCCATGCGTCCGCACAACTCCGGCCACTGGACGATCGAGGGTGCGCGCACCTCCCAGTTCGAGCAGCACCTGCGCGCGGTGCTGGACTACCCGATGGGGGACACGTCGCTCGCCGCGCCGGTGGTGGTGATGGCGAACGTGCTGGGCGGGGAACCGGGCGGCATCTCGATCGACGAGCGGTTGCACCACCTGTTCGCGGCCGAACCGGGCGCCAAGGTCCACCTCTACGGCAAGCAGGTCCGACCGGGCCGCAAGATCGGGCACGTCACGGTGCTCGGCACGGACCTGGCCGACGTGCGGGCCCGGGCCGCCCGCGCGGCGCGGTGGCTTCAGGAGGGAACAGCATGAGTACGGTCGGGCTGATCATGGGCAGCGACTCGGACTGGCCGACCATGCGGGCTGCCGCCGAGGCGCTCGACGAGTTCGGCGTGCCGCACGAGGTCGGGGTGGTCTCCGCGCACCGCACCCCGGTCAAGATGATCGAGTACGGTCGGTCCGCCGCCGGCCGGGGCATCCGGGTGATCATCGCGGGCGCGGGTGGGGCCGCCCACCTGCCCGGGATGGTCGCCTCGGTCACCCCGCTGCCGGTGATCGGCGTGCCGGTGCCGCTGAAGTACCTGGACGGGATGGACTCGCTGCTGTCCATCGTGCAGATGCCGGCCGGCGTGCCGGTCGCCACGGTGTCGATCGGCAACGCCCGCAACGCCGGGCTGCTCGCGGTCCGCATCCTGGGCGCCGCCGACCCGGCGTTGCGTGACCGGATGGCCGCCTACCAGGCGAGCCTGGAGGACCTGGTCGCCGAGAAGGAGGCGGCGCTCCGCGCCTCGCTGGCCTGACCCGCTGGCAGCTCGCTCACTCTGCGTGTCGGCGGCCTGTCGTCGCTGAGCGTGATCGGTGGCGGCCGAAGTGGTCATTGCCTTCGCCGCCTTTGCTCTGCAGCCATCAACGCAGCACCGCGCTGAACTGCGGTGGTGCCTCCGCCCTGGGCTGGTGGCGTGGTAATGGTCGGTCACGCAGGGTGATCGATGCGCCCGTGGCTGCAGAGCAAAGGGCGTCAACGGGCGACCGGGCCGGCGGCCGGTCCGGTGCACAGGGTGACCGTCGTTGTTGGCCGGTGTGCGCCGGCCGCCGGTTCCTGCCGGCCGCCTCCCAGTCGTCGCGACCATGGTTCTCGGCATCGGTCAGGCGGACGAGAGGACCCCGTCACCGCATGCCGCGCAGCGCGGTCTGTAGGCGTTCCTGGGCCCGGCGGCGCCGTTCGTTGCTGGCCCCGAGCACCAGCAGCACGAGGCCGACCGGGATCAGCACCAGCCACGGGCCGAGACTGAACAACGCGTGCACCGCGGCGACGGCGGTCACCGTCGCGCCCACGATCACCGGCGCCTGCTGCCGGCTCACCGAGCCGAAGATCAGCACCGCCACGGCCCCGAGCAGCAGCAACACCTGGCGCAGCATGCTGGAGTCGGTGGCCAGCACGATCGCCAGCGTGGGCAGGAACGCGGTCACCAGCGCCGGCCCGTACGCCACCCAGCTCGACATGTCCGGCCGGTGCCGAAGTTGCAGCACGCCGACCAGCAGGGCCAGCGCGGCGAACGGCAGAGTGTACGCCTCCGGAAGCGCCACGTCGGCCACCCACATCAGGATCCACCAGGCGGTGATCTCGCAGGCCACCACCGCCCAGAACAGCAGGTTCCGCTCGACCGGGCGACGCCCCGGCCGGCTGGCCGCCACCCCGAGCACCGCACCCCAGGCGGCCAGCAACGCGGCGATGTGCCGGGGCGAGTCGAACGCCAGGGCCAGCGCGATGAGCGCCGCAGCGTACCCGCTCCACTCGACGGTGGCCGCCTCCCGGTACGCCTCGGGCCGGCGCAGCCGGGGCAGCGTGGCGGCGAACACCTGCAACGCCGCGCCCACCGCCAGCACGCCGAACGCCGACCACACCGCGGCCAGCCCGGCCACCAGCCCCAGCGTGAGCACGAAGAGCTGCGCCATCAGCGAGGCGAACAGCCAGCCGAGGATGCGGGCCCGTTGGGTGGTGCCGAAGAACGCGGCCACCGCGCCCACGCCGACCGCGCTCCCCAACGTGATCAGGGTGAGGTCGCGGGTGGCGAGCGCGCCGGCCAGCCCGGCGCCGCCGGCGGCCAGCCCGATGACGAAGACCAGCACCCGGGCGACCCGGATCGAGCGACCCGGCTCGGCCAACGCCGGCGGCGGGGTCAGCGCCAACCCCAGCATCGAGATGGTGAACACCACCAGCCCCGCCTCCGCGGTCACCGGCCAGCCCTGGCCGAGCGCCACCGGCGCGATCAGCAGCGTGAGGGCCGCCCCGGGCAGGATCACCGGCACCGCCCGGGAGCGGCGACCGCCGCTGAACCCGGTCGCGGCCAGCGCGGCGGTCGCGGTGAGCAGCAGCGCGGTGAGCACGTGGGTCGGGTCCACCGCGTCCGGCGGCGGGGTGAGCAGTTCCGGGGGCGGCCCCTGCCACACCCGGCCCAGCACCACGAACGTCGAGAACAGCGCCACCACCAGCGTGGGCGCCAGCGTGACGAGCGCCAGCGCGGTGGGCAGCGCCGCCGCGGCCAACGCGCCGGCCGCCGGGCTGACCCGCCACCGAAGCTCGGTGGGACGGTCCGGGTCCCGGCGCAGCGCCCCGTTCAGCAGCACCGACCACCGGCGTACCGGTCGGGCCGAGCCGACCGGCGGGACGGTGGCCGCCCGGATCAGCTCGGCGAGCACACCGAGCAGCGCGGCGGCGGCGGCGAACACCCCGGCGGGTAGGTGGACGACGAGGGCGGTGGCCGCCGTGACGGTGCCCGCGCCCACCACCGCCACGCTGGCGTACGGCAGGTACTGCGGCACCTGCCGGCGGACCGCCGCGACCACCGCCAGGCCGAGGCTGGCCGCGGCCAGGGCGGCGGTGAGCACCACCTGCGCGGGACGGCCGAACTCGACCGACAGCGCGGCCACCGCGCCGGGCAGGGCGAGCAGCGCCGACCCGGCCGCCGCGCCGCCCACCTGGACCAGGTGCGGCGGCATGCCCTCGGTACGGACGTCCTCCACCAGCGCCGGCGCGAACGACCGGGCCAGGGCCGCCACCGTCACCCCGATCAACGCGATGCTGCTCAGCGCCAACGCGGTGGTCCAGGGCCGGACCAGCCCGGCGCCGGTGGCGTGCAACGCCACCACACCGGCCACGGTGGCCCGGGACAGTGCGGCCCTCGGATCCGTCGCGGCCACCGCCGCCATCCCGAAGACCGCGGCCACCATGGTGCCGACCAGCACCGGTGACCACCAGGGCAGGTCGAACGCGGCCGGCGCGCCCACGGTGGCGAGCACCGCGCACACGCCCGACACGTCGTACTTCCAGGGCGGCGGCAGCAGGACGGCGGCGGTCGCCGCCAGCAACGCCAGCGCGACCGGCGCCTGCCAGGTCGTTCCGCCGGTCGGCGCGGCCGGCCAGCCGCTCAGGTCCCCGGCCCAGATCGGGCCGGGGGTGGCCAGCACGCCGACGCCGCCGCGCAGCGCGCTCCAGGCGGCGACGAGACCGATCAGGGCACCGCCGGCGGCGATGCCGAGAATCGGGCCGCGCCGCCACTCCTCCGGCAGCGCCCGGGCCGCGACGGCCACCACCAGCACCAGCGCGGCGGCCACCATGAGCTGGCCGCCCGGCGCGAGCACCGCGGCGATCCGCACCAGCGTGGCGACCAGCGCCACCGTGGTGGCGGCGAGCGCCAGGTCGGAGCCGTCGAGCGACATGTCGGCGCGGCGTCGGGCGTCGATCCGGGGCGCCGCCGCCAGCAGCGCGGCGGCGATCAGCAGCAGCCCGCCCACCCAGGCGTCCGCCGAGGTGGCGCCGGGCGCGAAGAGCGCGGCGGCGGCGACGGTCACCGCGCCGAGCACGGTGCCGAGCGCGTGCGGCATGCTCAGCTGCCGCTGCGCCACCTGGACCAGGGCGGCGTAGGCGAGCGTCACGCAGACCGCGAGGAAGCTCGCCGCGAGGATCGGCACGGTGATCTCGCGCAGGTTGGCCGGGGTGTGCGCCGGCGGGGTCGGCACGGTGGCGGCGACGAACGCGGCCACCGCGCCGGGCAGGGCGAACGCCGCGCCACCGGCCGCCCAGGCGCAGACGGCATCCGTCGCGGCGGCGGCGATCCGGACCCGGGGCGCGAGCGAGACCAACGCCCCGGCCAGGAAGAGCAGGGTCAGCGCGGCGGCGGTGAGCGCGGGCCGGGCGAGCGCGGCGCCGGCGCCGGTCAGCCCCAGCCCGGCCGCGGTCACCGCGTGCGCCACCGCGGCCCGCTCCGTGCCGGCGGTGAGCCCGAGCACCCCGATGGCGACGGCGGTCACCAGCATCGGCCAGCAGGCCGCCGCCCAGCCCAGACCGAGCGAGGCCGGCACGGCGAGCGCGGTGAGCGCGGCGCCGACCACCGCGAACTCGCGCCGGATCGTGGTGGGCAGCGCGACCACGGCGGCGACGGTGAGCAGCAGGGCGGCGGCGGCGAGCTGCCAGCCGGTCGGGCCGACCGCCCGGGCCAGCTCGGCGTGCCAGCCGCCCAGGTCGGCGGACCAGGCGGGCAGCGACGCCCGGGCCGGGGCCAGCCCGGCGCGCAACGCGCCGCCGGCGACCACCAGGCCGCTGACCGTCAACGCCGCCGCGGAGGCGAGCTGCGGGCCCCGGCGGGCCGTCTCCGGCATGGCCCGGACGGCGAGGCCGGTGAGCGCGATGACCGCGGCGATCAGCAGCAGGGACCGGCCGGGCAACGCCACCGAGGCGACCCGCCCGAGCGCGCCGATGACCGCGAGCGTGAGAATGCCGGCGCCCACGTCGGGCAGCGGCGGCCGGCGCAGCGCCAACGTGCCGGCCAGCGCGGTCAGCGCGGCGAGCAGCAGCACCGCGCCCGCGCCGGCGGCGACCGGCACGGTGGCGGCGCGCAGCAGGGCGGTGACCGCGTACGCCAGGGCGAGCGCCACCGCCGCGCCGTGCAGCAGCCAGGTCAGCTCGCGCAGCCACGGCACCGGGCGGGCCGGCGCGGCGGCGGCCGGACCGGCCGGCGGCTCGCCGCCGAGCACCTCGCCGGACTCCTCCGGCGCCGACTCGGGCCGGTCGTCGTCGGCGCGCTGCCGGGACGCGGCGGGTGCAGGCGGTGCGGTGCGGGGCAGGTCCGCCCGGACCGGCCGTTCGCGCACCACCGGGGAGCGGACCAGCGCCAGGTTCAGCACCGCCACCAGGGTGAGCACCAGCGCCCAGCCGGTCGGGCCGGTCACCCGCTCGTACGCCAGCAGCGGCAGCACCGGCTGGGCGGCCAGCACGGTCGCGAAGCGGGGCGCGCGAAGCCCGGTGCCGTACGCGTACCCGACCGCGACCACGGTGGTGACCAGGAAGATCGCGCCCGCGAACGCGGCGCCCGAGGTGCCGCCGCCGATCCGGTCCACGGCCCAGACCGCGTACCCGGCCAACGGCACCAGCAGCAGTCCGACCGCGGCGATCGTCTCGGCGGTCGAGGTGAGCCCGCGGCGGGCCAGCACCGGCGGGGCGAGCAGCATCAGCACGGTCGCGACCAGCAGCACGCCGAGCCGGGCGAGCGCGTCCATCGAGCTGGTGGCGACCGCCGCGAACACCACCGCCGCGACGCCGAGCAGCAGCGCGCCCAGCCCGAGCGGGATGTTCTGCACCTCGCGCGAGGACGCCTCCGGCGGGTGCTCCGGGTCGTCCGCGTCGAGCCACTGCGGCCGGCCGCGGGGCGGTGACGGGGGAAGGTCGTCCGGTCCGGGCGGCGGGGTGCCCTGCCGGGGCACCCGCGGTGGCGCGCCGGTGGCGGCGGTGGGCGGCCGGCGTCCCGGGCGTCGCCGCAGCACCCGGCGGGGCCGGGTGGCCTGCTTGACCCGTTCCTCACCGGCGTGCGCCAGGATGTCCCGCTGGAAGAGCGCGGCCTGCATCTTGGCGGCGATCTGCCGTTGCTCACGGGCGATCTCGGCGTCCCGGGCCTTCATCTCGGCGATCGACCGCTCGATGTCGGCCAGGTGCTCGGCCCACTGCGGTTGCTCCGTGCCGCAGTGCGGACAGACGGGGGCGGGCTTGATCTCCCGCCCGCACGAGGCGCACCTGAAGCTCTCCACGACCGTCTCCCGTCCGCCTGTGCCCTCGCACTGTGGACCTCCCAGAGGCAGCATGCCTTGAGCGGGCCGGGATTTCGACAGTTGCCGGCGCGTTCCGGACAACAAAAAGACCGGCCGGCCGGGGAGGCTGCTCCCCGGCCGGCCGGCCCGGCGTCGATCGGTCAGGGACGGCCCAGGCCGCGGTACTCCCAGCCGGCCTGCGTCCACAGTGTCGAATCGAGGCAGTTGCGCCCGTCGACGACCCGCCGGCCGTTGGCCAGCTCGCCCAGGGCCACCGGGTCGGCGTTGCGGAACTCGGCCCACTCGGTGAGCACGCAGACCAGGTCGGCGCCCTGGACGGCGTCGTTCATGGTCTCCTCGTAGGCCAGGCCGGGCACCGCGCGGCGCGCGTTCTCGATCCCCTGCGGGTCGAAGACGTGCACGTCGGCGCCGGCCTTGCCGAGCAGCGCGGCCACCGCGAGGGCGGGGGCGTCGCGGACGTCGTCGGTGTTGGGCTTGAAGGTCGCGCCGAGCACCGCGATCCGGGTGCCGGAGAGGTCCGGGCCGGCCGGGCCGGAACGGCGGTGGAGCAGCTCGGCGGCGAGCTGCACCACCCGGGTACGCCGACGCAGGTTGATCAGGTCGACCTCGTGCAGGAAGCGGAGCGCCTCGCCGGCGCCGAGCTCCTGGGCGCGGGCCTGGAAGGCGCGGATGTCCTTGGGCAGGCACGCGCCGCCGAAGCCGAGGCCGGCCTGGAGGAAGCGGTTGCCGATCCGGGGGTCGTACCCGATGGAGCGGGCGAGCTGGGTGACGTCACCGCCGGCGGCCTCGCAGACCTCGGCCATCGCGTTGATGAAGGAGATCTTGGTGGCCAGGAACGCGTTGGCAGCGACCTTGACCAGCTCGGCGGTGGCGAAGTCGGTGACCACCAGCGGGACCTCCCGGTCCTCGGTTGCGGCCAGGTCGAAGACGCCCTTGTGGGCGGCGAAGAGCATGCCGTTGGCCCACTCGCTCTTGACGCCGACCACGATCCGGTTGGGGCGCAGCACGTCGTCGACGGCGAAGCCCTCCTGGAGGAACTCCGGGCTCCACGCCACCTCGACGCCCAGGTCGGCCGGCGTGTGCTTGCCGACGAGCTGCTCCACCCACTCGGCGGTGCCCACCGGCACGGTGGACTTGCCGACGATCAGCGCCTTGCGGGTCAGGTGCTGGGCCAGGCTGGTCACCGACGCCTCGACGTACGACAGGTCGGCGCCCATGCCGTCGGCGCGCTGCGGGGTGCCGACGCAGATGAAGTGCACGTCGCCGAAGTCGGCGGTCTCGGCGATGTCGGTGCTGAACCGCAGTCGGCCGGCGGCCAGGTTGCGCCGGAGCAGCTCGTCGAGGCCGGGCTCGTGGATCGGCACCTCACCGGCGTTCAGCTTGGCGATCTTGTCCGCGTCGACGTCGAAGCCGAGCACCTCGTAGCCCAGCTCGGCGTAGCAGATGGCGTACGTCGCACCGAGGTAACCGGTGCCGAGGAAGGTCACCCGGGGCCGGGCCGCGCCGGAGGGCGGGGTCACCGCGGCGATGGCGGGCATCGGCTGGGAGTTCGGGTACGGGATCGTCACGCCTGTCTTCTCCGCTCGCACTGGCGGCGCATCCTCGCGTCGCATTCTGCAGGGGCGCCTAGGCCGGGCACCGAGGGAAACTGATTCTGGTGTGAGGGTAGTGGGTCGGGTTGCCGCCACCCGGGCGCGAGCCTACCCGCCGGTAAGGTCCGGTCGGGGCCCGGTGGCTATTCTTCAGTCTGCGGCAGTCGGCGGCCCTCGGGCGGCCCGGACTGCGCATGATAGCGGTGAAAGGGGAGGGCCGACATGGCCGCAGAGCAGTCGTTCGACGTCTACCGGTTGCCGGAGGAGCACGAGGCGATCCGGGAGGCGGTCCGTGAGGTCTGTGCGGCCAAGGTGGCGCCGCACGCCGCTGAGGCGGACGAGACAGGTGAGTTCCCGAAGGCGTCCTACGACGCGCTGCGGGCGGCCGACTTCCACGCCCCGCACGTCCCGGTGGAGTACGGCGGCGCCGGTGCGGACGCGCTGGCCACGGCCATCGTGATCGAGGAGGTGGCGCGGGCGTGCGCCTCGTCCTCGCTGATCCCGGCCGTCAACAAGCTGGGCACCATGCCGCTGCTGCTGGCCGGCTCCGAGGAGCTGAAGCGCCGGTACCTGACGCCGGTGGCCTCGGGTGACGCGATGTTCTCCTACTGCCTCTCCGAGCCGGAGGCGGGCAGTGACGCCGCGTCGATGACCACCCGGGCGGTGCGTGACGGTGACCACTGGGTGCTCAACGGCGTGAAGCGGTGGATCACCAACGCGGGCGTCTCCGAGTACTACACCGTCTTCGCGGTGACCGACGCCACGGCCCGGTCGCGGGGCATCTCGGCGTTCGTGGTGGAGAAGTCCGACCCGGGGGTGAGCTTCGGCGCTCCGGAGAAGAAGCTCGGCATCAAGGGCTCGCCGACCCGCGAGGTCTACTTCGACAACGTCCGGATCCCGGCCGACCGGATGATCGGCGCCGAGGGCACCGGCTTCGCCACCGCGATGAGGACGCTTGACCACACCCGGGTCACCATCGCCGCCCAGGCGATCGGCATCGCCCAGGGCGCGCTCGACTACGCCAGGGGCTACATCCAGGAGCGCAAGCAGTTCGGCAAGGCGATCGCCGAGTTCCAGGGCATCCAGTTCATGCTCGCCGACATGGGCATGAAGCTGGAGGCGGCCCGGCAACTCACGTACGCCGCCGCCGGCAAGTCCGAGCGGGGCGACGCGGACCTGACCTACTTCGGCGCCGCCGCCAAGTGCTTCGCCTCGGACGCCGCGATGGAGATCACCACCGACGCGGTGCAGTTGCTCGGCGGCTACGGCTACACCCGGGACTACCCGCTCGAGCGGATGATGCGGGACGCCAAGATCACCCAGATCTACGAGGGCACCAACCAGGTGCAACGCATCGTCATGGCCCGCCAGCTCCTCAAGGGCTGACCGGCGGGGCCGGGCGGGGCCGTCGGCGTCGCCCGGCCCGGCCCGTGCCGGTCGACCCGGCCCGTCCGCCGGACCAGCCGTCGACCACGTCGTCGAGCTGGTCGACGAGCAGCCGTCCGTACCCGGTCAGCCCGTCGGCGGTCCGGAGCAGGTCAGCCACCTCTCGGCAGGCCCCCCGGAGCCGGGTGAACTCGGCGTGCGCCAGGTGGCGGCCGGTGGTCGTACCGAAGCGCCGTTCCCGACGCCAGAACTCGCCGACCGCCACGTGGGCGTAGAGGCCCTGCACGAGCGCCGGCAGGGGCCGGGCGCCGGCCCGCCACGGCGCCGGGTGACGGGCCGGCTCCGCCGCCTCGACGAGCGGGAAGAGGTGGTCCAGGGCGGCCAGCTTGTTGTGCGCCAGCTCGTGCACGAGGGCCGCGGCGATCGGGCCGGCCGCCCCGGGGCCGTCGGACAGGGCGAGGCAGCCGACCGCGGCGGGGAACGTGCCGCTGATCAGCGGGGCGGTCAGCTCGTCGGGCGTGCCCCCGCTGGTCACCGCCGCCCACGGCCGGCCGGCCGCGTCCCGGGTCAGCGGCATCACCATGGAGATCGCCTCGGTCAGCTCGGTGGCGGCCCGCCGGTGCCGGGTGGCCAGCAGCCGCCAGCCCGGGGACAGCCGGGCCGCCCAGTGGGCGGCCCGGACCGCGTCGACGGGTGTGACGGCGGCCGGACGGGCCAGCGACCGGAGATCGTCCAGGTGCAGCCGGGGGCCGTGCCCGTCGGCCCGTAGCCGGGGCACCGGGTGCCAGGCCGGCGCCGGGCTGCCGCCCGCCGTCCCGGTCGTCCGCGCGGACAGTCCCGGGCCGGTCACCGGCACGCCGTCGAGCGTCAGCGTGCGACGCGCCCCGTCCACGGTCAGCTCCGCCAGCCCGGCCCCGCCGCCGGGGCCGCGGTGGACCCGGCCCAGGCCGGGCAGGGCCACCGTCACCGCACCGGAGGGGCTTGTCGGGAAGCTGACACGGGCCCGCCCGCCGGCCCGCATCGCCGCCGCGGCCACCACCGCGCCCAGCGTCGCCGGGTCGTCGGCGGACCCCCGGTCGCCGTGCCCCAGGGCCCGCAGCGTGCCTGCCGCCCAGACGCTCACGGTGGGGTAGCCGAGCACCACGCGGGTGGGCCCGGGAGCCGACCGCCGCAGCTCGCCGAGGAGCTGCCAGGCGTCGTTGACCAGCGGCGCGTGCGGGTGGCCGAGGTCCGTGGCGAGCACCACGGTCGAGCGCAGCGCGAGCAGATTCCGACTCACCGGCACCGCGAGCAACCGCCGGACCACCTCCCGGCCGCCACCGCCCCGGGCGAGCGCCCGGAACGTGCCGACGGGCATCTCGTACCGGCCCGTCCGCACCCGCGGCCTCCCCAGACCAGTCGGCGGCCCACCGCGACGGCGGTGGACATCGATGAAGGCTACGATATGTTACTGCCGGAACGCTGGCTGTGCCGTGCGGAGTGGTGGTGTCGATGGATCGAAGGTTGGGCCGGAGATGTCGGAACGGGTGAGCGGTGGCGACCGGCCACTGATATCCCAACTGCTCGATGTGGCGGAACTCGACCCGGCCGACCTCGACGCCATTCCGCGCCGGCAGTTGCACCGGTCCCTGCGGCGGCTGATCGACGAGAGCGGCGACCCGACCGCGGAGTTCCTCTGGTTCGGCAACCAGGCCGACAATCCGGGCGCGCGGCGGCGGTGGACGACGTCCGACACCGGGTCCGACGGGGGGACGGCATGACGATCGACGGGTTTCCGGACGCCCCGGCGCGCGGCACGCCCGCGTCCCGGCCCGAGCCGGGGGCGGCCGAGACCAGAGTGACCGCCTTCGTCGCCGCGGAGAGCCTGACCGGGCGCACCAACGTGACAAGCAACGTGGCCTGGCTGCTGGCGCGCGCCGGCCGTCGGGTGCTCGTGGTGGACGCCGGCCGGGGGGCGGTCCGGGTGCACGAGCACCTCAGCCCCTTCTACAGCGGGGAGTCGCCCCTCACCGACCACCTGCCGCGCGGGCTGACCGACCTGATGTTCGCGCTGCCCGGGTTCACCGCCGGGCAGCCCACCCTGCGGCGCTACGCCGCCCCCGCCGGTCACCTCGACGTGGTGTGGGTGCCCGAGTCGGCGACCTGGCCGCCGGTGACCGAGATCGGCGGTGGGCTGGGCGGCACGATCCGCAGCGAACTGCGCCGGCAGTTGCGGTTCATCGAGTACGACGACGTCCTGCTCGACCCCGCCGACTTCTCCGAGACGGTCGCCCAGTGGCTGGCCGTCCTCTGCGACGCGCTCGTCGTCTGCTTCCCCTATCGGGCGCCCCGGCTCGCCGACGCCGCCGCCGTGGCCCGCCAGGTGCACCGCGGCGCTCCCGCCGGGATCCGGATCATCGCCGCCACCACGCAGTCGGCCCCCGCCGACGCGGTGGCCGCCCGCCGGCACGCCGACGACGTGGCGTCGAGCTTCCGCGGCGCCCTGGACGAGCCGGCGGTGGGCGTCGACTTCTGGCAGGTCGCCATTCCCGGCGGCCCGGAGGGCCAGCCGCTCGCCCCGCTGCTGGAGGAGTCCCCGCACCGCGCGTCGGTGCTGGCGGCGTACGGCCAGTTGCTGAGCCTGCTGACGCAGGGTGAGCTGGACCGGGCCGAGCCGGAGGCGGAGCCGGTCCGGGCGCGCTACCGGTTCGGGCTCGGCCGGCCGCTCGCCGAGAACGTCGGCGAGCTGTTCGTGGCCACCCCGGAACGGCAACGGCCGTGGGCCGACTGGCTGAGCGCGGAGCTGACCGAACTCGACATCCGGGTCCGACCCTGGCGCCCACGCGGTCCGGCCCTCGACGGGCCGGCCACCGTGCTGGCGGTCGCCCCGGACCCCACCGCGCTTCGGGCGGGCGGGCCCGGCGTCGAGGACGACGACGAGGCGTGGCTCGACGCGCTGACCCGGGAGGTGGCGGCGCGGCCCGGCACGGAACTGCTGGTGCTGCGTACCGTCCCGGCCGGTCCACCCCCGGCCGGTCGACCGGTGGACCTCTTCGACTGCGACGAGCCGGAGGCACGCCGACGCCTGCGCGCCGCGCTGGGCCTGGCCGCGCTCAAGCCCTCGCCGCTGGACCGGCCCTGGCGGGTGGGCTTCCCGGGCCGGGACGACCAGTCCCGCAAGACGTTCGGCCTGCCCGACCGGCCGCGGCTGTTCGTCGGCCGGGACCGGGAGCTGGGCGAGCTGCGCGACGCGTTGCTGGCGAACCCGGGCGGCCAACCGGTGTGGGTACGCGGCCCGCTGGCCGCCGGCAAGAGCACGCTGGCCCGCGAGTACGTGGCCCGGTTCCACCGCGACTACCGCCTGGTCGTCTGGATCCCGGCCGGCAGCCGGCACGCGGTGCGTACCGCGCTGGCGGCGCTCGCCGACACGCTCGGGGTCGAGCCGAGCGGCAACGCCGTCCACGAGATGCTCGCCGAGCTGCGCAAGCGCGGCGACCAGTGGCTGCTGGTCTACGACGGGGTCGGTGACCCGGCGGACCTGGTCGGGCTGCTGCCCTCCGGCCGCGGGCACGTCGTGGTCACCGGCGGCACTGGCGACCAGCCGGTCTACGGCCCCTCGGTGGCCGTCGACGGGCTGCGCCACGACGACGCGACCGGGCTGCTCATCCGGCAGGTGCCCGGGTTGTCCGCCGCCCCGGCCGCCGCGGTCGTCGACGCGGTGGGCACGTTCCCACTGGACCTGCGGCTGGCGTCGGGGCTGCTGGGCCAGGCCGGCATCCTGCTCGACAAGCGGGAGGCGGTCACCGGGTCGCGTGGCCCGGACGCGGCGGTGCCGGCCTTCCTGGAGGCGATCCGGCCCACCGGCGACGGGGCGTCCCCCACCCGACGGATCGTCCGGGTGGCGTTGCGGCTGATGGACGAGGAGTTCAGCGGTCGGGTCGCGGTGATGCTGACGGAGATGTACGCCTTCGCCGCGCCGATCGGCATGTCGCTCGCGCTGGTCCAGTCCCGGCGGATGCGCGGTCAGGTCGCCGCCGACCTGGCCGACGAGGACGCTGCCCTGCTGCGCGCCGACGGGTGGGAGATGGACCGGGCGCTGGCGCTGGGGATGCGGTTCCGGCTGTTCGAGGTCGGCTGGGGGCGCGACGGGAGGGTCCGGATGCACCCCGCCGTGCAGGCCACCGTGCTGGCCGACATGACCGCCGGGAAGCACGCCGCGCGCCGCAGGCGGTTCCTGCTCGCCCTGGCCGGGGCGGCGCCCCGGACCATCGCGGCGGCCTCCGAGCTGCGGCACGAGCTGCACCAGCACCTGCTCAGCTCCGGCGCGCTGGACGCGGACGGCCCGGACGACGTCCGCCGGCTGGTGGTCGAGCAGCTCGAACACCTCATCGCCCGGGGCGAGGACGAGGCCGCCGAGGCGCACCGGCTCTGGCGGCCGGTGCTGGACCGCTGGCTGGCCGCGTACGGCTGGCAGGACCGGATCACGCTGCGGTTGGCCACCCGCCTCGCCGACGTCACCCGGTCCCTGGGCCACAGCGACGAGTCGTTGACGCTGAGCCGGCAGGTGCTGCGGGAGAGCACGGTCCTGCTCGGTCACGACCATCCGCGTGTCCTCGTCACCCGCCGGGGTCTCGCCGGTGACCTGCGCGGGCTCGGCCGGTTCCGGCCGGCGCTCATCGAGGACCAGGCCACCTGGCGGGGCTTCCGGGACCAGTTCGGCAACTCCCACCCGGAGACGCTTGTCGCGGCGCACAACCTGGCCCAGTCGTACTACCTGGCCGGGCGCACCGACGAGGCGGTCCGGGTGGCCCGGGAGACGCTGGCCCGCCGTCGGCGGCTCTTCGCCGAGGACCATCCCGACACCCTGGAACTCGCCAGCGACCTCGGTCGCTACCTGGGCGACCTGGGCGACCTCGCCAGCGCGCGGAAGCTGCTCCAGGAGGCGTACCAGGAGCGGTTGCCGGCCGGCCGTAACGGCGAGGAGGACACGCTGCTGCTGCGGATCATCCGCCACCTGGCGGTCATCGCCCGCCGGCAGGAGGAACTCACCCGGGCCAAGGAACTGAACAGCCGCGCCTACCTGGCGTTGCGACGGCTGCTCAGCGAGGACAATCCGCGTACCCAGTCCTGCCGGCTCAGTCTCGCCGTCGACTACCACCTGGGTGGGGAGAGCGAACACGCGGTGCGGCTGGCGGACGAGAGCCTGGCCGGCTACCGGCGCGACCTCCCGCCCGAGCATCCGTTCACCCAGGTCTGCCTGAGCCTGCGCGGGGTGCTGCTGCGCGGCGTCGGCGACCTCGAAGAGGCGGTGTCCGCCGGGCGTCAGGCCGCCACCGGACTGGCGGCCACCCTCGGCGAGTCGCACCCGTGGACGCTCGGCGGTCAGGTCAACCTGGCCGGCAGCCTGGCGGCGGCGCAGCGGACCACCGAGGCGGAGCGGTTGCTGCGCGGTGTCCTCGACGAGGGCCGCCACTTCCTCGGGCTCCAACACCCGTACCTGCGCGCCACCCGGCGGCTCCTGGCCGCGTTGGTGACCGACGGCGAGATCAGCGGTGGCATCCCGTACGGCCCCGCGAAGCTCGACTTCGTCGACATGGAGGTCCCGGCGACATGAGCGCCCCCATCCCCGCCGACGAGGCGGCCCAGCCGTCCGGTGTCGACGGGCGGATCGATGTGATGCTCGCCGACCACGTCCGGGGGCGGCCGGCCATGGTGGACGCGTGCGAGCGACTGATGCGCAGCCTGCCCGGGCTGCTCCACCTCGCCCGGTACCGCACCGGGGTCTGCGACTTCGCCCTGGACGCCCCGGCGCCGGTGGGCGGCGCCCACGAGCTGGACGCCGACGAGCGGCAGCTCGTCGACCGGGACGTGGTGCACGCGATGACCACCCTGGGCGGGGTGTTGCGCCCGGCGCGCAGCGGCGACCTGATCCGGGTGGTGCTGCACACCGCGCGGGGCGCGCTCTTCGCCCTGCAACTGAGCCGGGAACAGCACCTCGTCGGGGTGGTCCGGGTGGAGGATGCGGCGGACGAGCCGCCGCCCCGGCAGCCGACGATCCGGGCCACCGACATCGGCCTGTCCCGGCTGGCCAACGCGGAGCACACGGCCGCTGGCGAGCAGCCCACCAACTACGGCGGTTGGCTCACCCCGGCCAGCACCGCGTCGGGACCGCCCGGCCCGTCCGGTCCGCCGGCCGCCGAGCTGCGGCCCCGGACCCGGGTACGCGACGAGTCGTACGCCGGGTTGGCGGCCCGCTGCGCCGGGCAGGTCCACGCCGAGGGCCTGCACTACGTGGCGGTGTGCCGGCCGGGCCGGCTGGAGGCCACCGCGGACGTGCTCGACGACCCGCGGCTGGACGGTTTCTTCGCGGACGCGTCCCCGGCCCGGCGGCGGGCCTTCTACGACCACCTCGCCCAGCGGGTGGACGAGCTGCTGCGCGCCGTGGTGCGGTCCGCGCACCCGGCGATCGGCTCCCGGGTGCGCCGGCTGGTGCTCGACGTCGACCAGGGCGCGTTCTACTGCTATCCGGTGGGGCTGGACCGCTACCTGCTCGCCGTCACGCTCGACCAGGACCGGGTGGCGGAGGGGGACGAGAAGGCGGCGGTGTTCGGCGCCGAGCTGGCCGGGTGAGCGCGCCGCCGGGCGGGGCGGGGCCGGCTCCCGCCGACCGCCGGGCCCGGGTGGTCGAGGCGGTGCTGCCCTCGCTGCGCCGCAGCGCCCTGTTCGTGCTGGTCGCCGCCGCCGGTTGGGCGTTGGCGGCCGGGCGGGGCTGGACCGACGTCCACCGGTCCGCCGGTTACCTGACGGTGGCCACCGCGCTGCTGGCGGTCGGCCTCTTCGCCAGCACCCACGGCATCGACCTCGCGGCGGCCCGGCGGAACCTGCGGCTGGTGCTGCTGGCGGTCACCGTCGGCGTGCTGGTCAAGGCGGCGCTGATCTCGGCGGTGATGTACCTCGCGTTCGGTCGGCCGGCGTTCCTGGTCCTGGGGGTGGCGGTCGCCCAGATCGACCCGTTGTCGTTCGCGGCGACCCGGCTGCGCTCCCGGATGTCCGGGCAGGCACAGTCGATCCTGTCCGCGTGGGCGTCGTTCGACGACCCGGTCACCGTGCTGCTGACCGTGTACGCCGCCGCCTGGGTGGTCCCCGCGCTGCCCGGCGATCCGGCCGGCCCGACGACGGCGGAGCTGGGCGGGTTCACGCTCTCCCTGGCGCGGAACGCGCTGCTCGCCGCCGGGGCCGCGGTGGCCTGGTGGGGTACCCGGGCCCTGCACCGGTGGGCGGCCACCCGCGCCCGGTGGGTCGGCCGGGCGGTGACCGTCGGTCAGCTCGTGGTCCTGCTCGGGCTCGCGGCGCTGGCGGTCACCCAGTTCCTGCTGCTCGGGCTCGCCGTGGCCGGGCTGTTCTACCGCCCGCCGATCGGGCGGGTGCTCGACCTGCTGACCCGCTGGGCGTTCCTGGCCGCCACGTTCGCGCTCGGGCTGGTGCTGGTCGGTGGCGTGGACCCGGTGCCGGGCGTGGTGCTGGGGCTGGCCGCCGTGGCGGCGCACGTGGTGGTGGCGTCCGTGATCTGTGCCCGGCTCCCGGCCGCCGATCGCCTCGACGTGCTGCTCGGCCAGCAGAACGGCATCACCGCCGTGATCCTGGCGCTGGTGCTGGAACGGCAGTTCGTCGGCACGGTCGCCGTGGTGGCGCCGGCGATCCTCGTCGTCAACCTGGTGCACGCGTTGACGAACGGCCTGCGGGAGGCGTCCGGCCGGGACGGTCCGCGGACGGCCCCGGCCGGGCCGGCGCCGGCGGTCAGGCCGCGTCGTCGGTCAGGGCGGTCACCAGCTCCCGACGTACCCGCGCACTGAAGTCGGTCAGCACGTCGCTCGCCGTCTCCGCCCGGCGGATGTCGTCGTCCACGAGGTCCCGCGCGCCGCGGAGCTGCCGCACGGGCAGGTATTCGTGCACGGCGTCGAAGATCTGGCACATCTCGTTCAACCGGTCCCACTGGAAGGGGGCGGGACCGCCGGGACGCTGGCGGGCCGCACGGTACCACTCCGCCACGGCCAGCCCGAACGCCTCGACGAGCGCGTTCAGCAGCGCGGCGACGCCGACCGCCGACTGGACCTCCGGGGTCCGGACCCGGGCCCGGACCGCCTGCCGCGCGCCCCGGCCGCCCTCGTCCTCGACGAACGCCCGCCGGAACAGCACGCCGACCGGCGTCCGCAGGTCCACCACGGCGAAGGCGCGGTCGAACAGCTCGGTCACCGACGTCGGCAGGTCGGCGAGGTCGTCGCCGTTGCGGTGGTCGCCGGGCGGGACCGGCCAGCGTTGCAGCTCGCGCAGCTCCCGGCGGATCGCCGCCAGGTGCTCGTCGTTCTGGGCCCGCAGGTCGCTGAGCGAACCGTTGAGCAGGCCGAGCAGGTGCTGGGTGGCCGACTGGCGGCGGTCCAGCCGGGCCATGTGCGGTGCCAACGGCACCAGCGGCCCGTCGGCCGGGTAACGCTCCTTGAGCCGCCCGGTCATCGACGTCACCTCGGCGGCGAGCTGGTCGGCGAACGACCGGGGGCGGTAGAGCAGCGGCTCCCGGCCGACGGCCTCGCGGATCCGGGGGAGGAAGCGCTCGGGCACCGGCTCCAGCACGACGAGCAGCAGTTCGCAGTCGTGGTGCGCGTGGCTGATCCGGGCCCGGGTCTCCACCCGGGCGGCGTCGCTCTCCTCCAGCAGCGGACCGGAGAACAGGATGCCGCACCCGGCGTCGTCCCGACCGGCCGGGATCCAGTAGTCGACGCGGCTGTCCGGGTGGTCGATGGGGAAGTAGTCCGGCTGGAAGTTCTCGTGGCCGGTGCTGACCAGCACCCGCCGGATCTCGGCGAGGATGTGCTGCGCGCCGACGCCCCCGTACAGCTCGCGGGCCGCCTCTCGGACCATGCCGGAGGTGACCTGGCGGCCCTGGTCGCGGGCCCGACGCCAGAGCCGGTGACAGAGCGAGATGATGCCCCGGGGGACGCCGTTGGCCAGCTCGACGAGCTGCCCGACGGTCGCCTCGCTGAACGGCTCCAGCCGGCCCCGCTGCCGCCGCAGCACGTAGTCGAGCACGTCGGCCGCGCTGAGCGGGGTCATCGTGATCTGCTCGCCGCTGCGGTCCCGCACGTCGCGGCGCAGCGTGCTGAGCAGGTCGGGCAGCCCGGCGAGCAGGAGGAACGTGTTGGAGGCGGCGAAGACCCGCAGCATCTCCTTGAACGCGTCGAGGGCTTCGTCCTCCCGCCGGCCGGCGGCGGTGAGTAGCTGGTCCAACTCGTCGATGACCAGGACGAACGGGTTCGGGCCGTACCCGATCAGCAGCGCGAAGACGCCCATCGCCTGGAGCGCGGTGGCCTCGCTGCCGGTGAGCGTGCCGGTGATCCCCCGCTCGCGGAGCACGTCGGCCGGCGGCCGGCCGGCGATCCACTCCCAGACCGGGTCCTCGAACCCGCCGCGCAGCAGCAGCGTCAGCGCGCGGGCGAACTCGGCGTTCTCGGTGACCTTCCGCAGCCGGTCGCGCAACTGCCCGAGCAGTTGGCTCTCCATCATGTTGAACGTGTCCACCACGGCGACCGGGTCCAGGGTGCCGGCGAGCAGTTGTTCCGCCAGCGGTTCGGTGACCCGGGACCGGCGCAACTCGACGGCGAGGATGTCGGCGTACAGGCCGCGGACGCGCCGGTGCACCACCTCCCGGCGGTCGGCGAGCTTGTCGGCGAAGGTGCGGTACAGCGAGACGAACGTGTCCGGCGGGGCGGTCAGGTAGATCGACTGGAGATCGCCGTCGAGGCGCTCGGTGGCGTGTCGGACCAGGTAGGACGCCAGGTGGGTCTTGCCGGTGCCGTAGTCGCCCACCACGGCGACCACCCGACCGGCCGGCGTCTGCGGCGCGTCGTGCAGCGCGTCGAGGTAGCCGTTCATCGCGTCGGTGGCCCGGCGGACCGCCGCGGTGGGAATGGTGTAGACGGTCGACCCGGTGTCGGCGACCTGCGCCACGGCGCTCGACGGATAGGGGTTCGCCTCGCCGATCGGGGCCGGGTCGTACGCGTCCATCAAGGCTGCTCCCTGAGGCGGCGGGCTTCTCTCATGAAGTGTCGGGCCAGATCCTGCCAGGTCACCTGGTTGGGTCGCTCATCTTGCACACGTAGTGTCTCGTACACGCCGAAGAGTAACCATTGCATCTCGCGGATCGTTGCCAATCTGCCGTCGTCTATGTACTCCTCCAGTGCGGTATCCGCCAGCGGAGGCAGCAGCCCGGGTGTCAGCCGGCCGAGCCGGTCGGCGGCGAAACGGGCCGCGTGCTGGTGGTCGAAGCCGTCGACCTCCAGGTGCACGGTGTTGCGCCCCAGCACGTCCCGGTCCCGGCGATCAAGCGCGCTTGTGGTCTCGGCGAAGAAGACCATTCGCCGGGGCGCCCGCGCGGCGTAGTAGTGCAGCTCCTCGATCAGCTCCACCGGCGGCAGCAGCACGATCAGCGCCTGGTGGGTGTCCAGGCAGCCGGGCAGGTTGCGGTACGCGTCGTCGGGCCGGTCGCGCATCTCGTACGCCAGGTTGTGGCGCAGCAGTTGCAGCTCGTTCAGCTTGTCGAGCAGCGCCCGGCAGGTGTGCTCCCGCCGGGTGGGGATCGGGTCGTTCTCGTGGGCCTCCTGGCGCAGGTTGACCACCTCCGCGCGCAGCCCGTCCCGGCCGAGCCGATCGCGCAGCCAGTGCGCGCAGCGGTTGACCAGCGCGGTCTTCCCGCACCCCCGCTCGCCCCGGACCAGCACCAGCCGCCCCTCGTGGTGCAGGTGGGCGACGTCGGCGAACCGTCCCTGACACTGCTCGAAGGACGCCTCGGTGTTGTCCACCGGGACGTAGTAGTTGACGTGTTCGGCGTACCAGAGCGGGTTGAGCGGGTCGGTGCTGCCCAACCTGGGCACCGCGAACGGGTTCGGCGGATGACCCGGCGGCGGCGCGTCGGGCGGCGGCGGCGCGTCGGGTGGCGGCGCGTCGGGCGGCTGGGGGTTCACCGTACGGCCGCCGGGGTGCGGCCCGGGACCAGCCCGGGATTCTCCACCGCCTGGGCCACCTGGGCCACCTGCGCCTCCAGCCGGCTCAGTTCCGTGCGTTGCCCGCGCACCCACTCGGCGCGCCGGGGATCGTCCGCCGCGCCACCGCGCGGCACGTCGTGCAGCGGGCCCGCGGACGAGTCGAGCGCGTCACCCAGTCGGTGGGCCAGCCGCCAACGCGGACGCGCGCCGGTCACCGTGTGCAGTCGGCTGGCCAGCTCGCGACGCCGGGCCCGGAGGTCGTCCACCCCCGGGAACGGGCCCGGGGTGACCCGTTCCACGTGCGACAGCAGGGACTCGACGGCCAGCGCGTACTCCCGGGTCGCCGCGCGCAGCGCGTCCGCCTCCGTCCGCCGGGTGCCGGCGGTGGCCGACCGGCGGCTGAACCAGGCGGCCAGCGTGGCGCTGGCGGCGGCCAGCAGGATCGACGGGAGGAGGGTGGCCCAGGGCGACGGCGGCGGCGTGCCGGCGCCGGCCCGGTCCAACCGGGCGGCGGCCGTCAGCGCCCGGCAGGTGCGGTCGAAGTCGGCCCGCCGGTCGGCCTGCCACTGCTCCGGGCTGCCCTGACGGCCGGACCAGCTCAGTTGCCCCTCGGCGGGACCGGGGGTGGCGAGGCCGAGCGCGCGGGCGGCGTCCACCAGGCCCGGCCGGTGGGCCGCCGACAGGCACCAGACGCGGGTGGCGTCGTCGACCGGGGGGTCGCCCCGGGTGGCCAGGCGGACGCCGGTGACCAGGAGCGCCGACGCCAGGACGACGGTGGCCACGCCGACGGCCCGTCGCGTCCTGACGGAAGGCATCGGCATAACGGCTGACTGTAGTGACAGTCACTTGTTCGTGGGTACCGCGGTCGGGGTCCGAGATCCGACTCGGCCGATGCGTCGCCGGTCCCCGGAGGGGTGGGCCGACCGGGGACCGGCGGCCCACCCGGGGTGGTCAGCGGAGGTTGTCGGGGCTGTCCGGTCGGGTGCCGGCGCGCGGCGGCGCCGACCAGGGCGACTCGCCGCCGGTGCGGCGGGGCAGGGGTTCGGTGGGGGATTCGGGATAGGCCAGCGTGAGCGGGGCGGTGTCCGGGTCCTTCGCCGGGCCCGGCGCGGACCAGCCGGTGAGCGCGGGCTCGGGCTCGGCCGGAGCGCCGGCCGGGGTCAGCTCCGCCCCGGCTCCCTCCGGCGCGGGCCGGCGACGCCAGCGTCCACCGCTGAACACGGCCATCAGCAGCAGCAGGCCGATGAGGAACAGCGTGCCGTTGTCCAGCGGCTGGCGCAGCGGCAGCGGGTCGCCGAGCAGCTTCAGGTCGCCGGGGATCCGGTCCCGCACGGTGAAGGGCGCGACGAACAGCCCCACGTACGGGGCCGCGAGCAGCAGCCCCGCCACCAGCGGGCCGAGCGGCGAGAAACGCAGCGTGCCGAGCAGGCCGAGCAGGATGCCGGCGACGCCCAGGTAGACGGCCGGTTCGATCAGGTTGGGGGTGCTGTACGTACCGATCTCCACCCAGCGGTTGACGGTCCGCCCAGATCCGTCCTGACCGAGGGTGACGAGCACCCAGGTGACGGGTGCCACCACCAACCCGGCGAGGAAGCTCCAGAGATGTCGCATCCGCGCACCGTACCGTTTTCGGCATGACAGATCATCCCGCGGTCCCGTCGGGTAAGCCGACCTCGTACTCCCGCGTCACGCTGAGTCGCATCATGACCGCCGTCGATGTCAATCTGTACGGGACCGTGCACGGTGGGGTACTGATGAAGTTCGTCGACGACGTGGCCGGCGCGGCGGCGGCCCGACACAGCGGCGGCACCGCGGTCACCGCCTCCATCGACGAGATCGTCTTCTCCGAGCCGGTCCGGGTGGGTGACCTCGTGCACGCCCACGCCCAGGTCAACTGGACCGGCAGCACCTCGATGGAGGTGGGGGTGCGGGTGGTCGCCGAACGCTGGGACTCGGCCGAGGACGAGCCGGTCCGGGTCGCCACCGCGTACCTGGTCTTCGTGGGCGTGGACGTCGGCGGCGCGCCCCGCCCGGTCCGCCCGGTGCTGCCCGAGACGCCCGACGACGAACGCCGCTTCCGGGAGGCGGAGATCCGGCGCGCCCACCGGCTGGCCCGCCGGCGTGCCATCCAGGCCCACCGCGCCACCTGAGGCGCAAGGAGGGCCCCTTTCAACGCCTCCGGTAGAGATACGCGCCCCGCTTGAGCGCGGGGCCCACATGGGGGCGGGGGATGGGGTGTGGGGTGGGCACGCCCCGTGGGCGGCACCGGGTGCGGAGAATGGCGGTACGAGGTAGGGCAAGATGGCGCCACGGCCCATGCACAGTGTCGTGCCGGGCCCCAGGGGAGGGTGGAACGTGTCTGACGTGCTGTGGACGCCCCCGGCCGACGTGCGCGAGCGGTCCCGGATCGGTGACTACCTGCGCTGGCTGGCCGAGCACCGCGGGCTGGAGTTCGCCGACTACGACGCGCTGTGGCAGTGGTCGGTGACCGAGCTGACCGGGTTCTGGTCCTCGATCTGGGACTACTTCGACGTGCTCGCGCACACGCCCCCGACCGCAACACTGGCCGGGAGGTCCATGCCCGGCGCCCGTTGGTTCCCCGGCGCGACGCTCAACTACGCGGAGAACGTGCTGCGCATGCCGGGGCTCGGCGACGACGACCCGGCGGTGATCGCGCACGGGCAGACCCGCGCGGCGGAGACGCTGACCGCGGCGCAGTTGCGCGAGCGGGTCCGCCGGGTGGCCGCCGGCCTGCGCCGGCTCGGCGTCGGCCCCGGCGACCGGGTGGCCGCGTACGCGCCGAACATCCCGGAGACGTACGTCCTGCTGCTCGCCACCGCCAGCCTGGGCGCGATCTTCTCCTCCTGCGCGCCGGAGTTCGGCACCCGCAGCGTCACCGACCGCTGGCAGCAGATCGAGCCCACGGTGCTGGTCGCGGTGGACGGCTACCGGTACGGCGACAAGCCGATCGACAGGCGCGCCGAGGTGGCCGCGATCCGGGCCGCGCTGCCCTCGTTGCGGCACACCGTCGCCGTCGGGTACCTCGATCCGGCCGGCCCGGCCCCGGACGGCGCGATCACCTGGGCGGAGCTGGCGGCGGAGACCGACGAGCCGCTGTCCTTCACCCCGGTCGCCTTCGACCACCCGCTGTACGTGCTGTACTCCTCCGGCACCACCGGCCTGCCGAAGCCGATCGTGCACGGCCACGGCGGCATCCTGCTGGAACACCTGAAGATGCTGGCGCTGCACCACGACCTGGGCCCGTCCGACCGGTTCTTCTGGTTCACCACCACCGGCTGGATGATGTGGAACTTCCTGGTCTCCGGGCCGGCGGTGGGCGCGGCGATCGTGCTGTTCGACGGCAATCCGGGCCATCCAGACCTGGGCGCGCTGTGGCGGCTGGCGGCGGAGACGGGCACCACCTACTTCGGCACCTCGGCCCCGTTCCTGCTGGCCTCCCGCAAGGCCGGGCTGGTGCCGCGGGAGATCGCCGACCTGTCCGCGTTGCGCGGCCTCGGCTCGACCGGCGCGCCGCTGCCCGCCGAGGGCTTCACCTGGGTGTACGAGAACGTCAGCGACCGCCTCCAGCTCCAGTCGCTCTCCGGCGGCACGGACGTCTGCACCGGGTTCGTCGGCGGCGTGCCGCTGCTGCCGGTGTACGCCGGTGAGATCGCCTGCCGGGCGCTCGGCGCGAAGGTGGAGGCCCGCTCCGCCGACGGCTCGGCGGTGGTCGGCCAGCTCGGCGAGCTGGTGATCACCGAGCCGATGCCGAGCATGCCGGTCGGGTTCTGGAACGACCCGGACGGGGCCCGCTACCGGGAGGCGTACTTCGAGGTCTATCCGGGGGTGTGGCGGCACGGCGACTGGATCACGGTGAACGAGCGCGGCGGCTGCGTCATCACCGGCCGCTCGGACGCCACGCTGAACCGGGGCGGCGTGCGCCTGGGCACGGCCGAGTTCTACTCCGTGGTGGAGGGGCTCGACGAGGTGGTCGACTCGGTGGTGGTGCACCTGGAGGACGACGAGGGCGGCGCGGGGGAACTGCTGCTGTTCGTGGTGCTCGCGGACGGCCTGGAGCTGGACGACGCGATGCGGAAGAAGATCTGCCGCGAACTGCGGACCGCGCTGTCGCCCCGGCACGTGCCCGACGAGATCCACCAGGTCCGCGCGGTCCCGCGCACCCTGAGCGCGAAGAAGCTGGAGGTCCCGGTCAAGAAGATCCTGACCGGCACCCCGGTCGACGCGGCAGCGGCCAAGGGCGCCCTGGCCAACCCCGAGTCCCTCAACGCATTCGCCACCCTGGCCCAGCAACGCGCCTCCTGACCCACCCCACCCCACCCCACCCACCCCACCTCGTCGATCTTGCACTCTCTGCCCCGGCAAACGGGGTGAATGCCTCAACCTGGGGGCCGCAACTGCAAGATCGCGGGGAGGGGTGGGGGTCAGGGCAGGGTGTGGGTGGTTCGTTCCGTGTTGGCGCGGGCGGGCAGGTGGGTCGGGGTGGGGTGGGCGCAGGCGACCACCGTGGCGCCTGCGGTCAGCGGGGCCAGCAGCCAGTCGACCGGGTCGGGATGCCGGGTCACGTCGACCAGCAGGCGGTCGCCGGGGGTGAGGCCCAGCTCCGTGGCGCGGGCCTCCGCGCGGGCCAGCAGCGCCGCGTCCCCCGCGCCACCCGAGGGGTACGCGGTGAAGTGGTCGCCGTGCCCGCGTACCGCCGACACGAAGTCGGTGCAGCCGGCCGGCACCTGCCGCATCGGCAGCGCGAACGGGTCCAGCGCCAGCGCGTAACGCTCGCCGGCCGGCCAGCGGGCCGCCTCGTCGACCCGGTCGACGGCGGTGAACAGCACCTCCACCGGGCCCGGCGCGTCGACCACGGTCAACGCCGCCGACCAGCAGCCGAGCAGCACCGCGGCGGTCTGCCAGTGCGGCGGCAGCAACACGCCGGCCATCTCGTCCGGTGCGGTGCCGACCTCGTCCACGAGCAGGTTGGCGGTCTTGGCCACCCAGTTCGCCAGCGTCGCGCCGGACAACTCGGTGCGCTCGCCGGTGGCATCGTCGTACCAGGTCAGCAGCGGTCGGGTGGGGTCGGGCGCGATCGCGTCGGCGAAGACCCGGGCAATGTTGTCGGCCATCGGAGCGAACGATACGCGCCCGGACCGCGTACTCGATGACGGCGACAAGTCGGCGTACCGTCGGGTCGCAGTCAGCGTCGGACGGCCCGCGCGGCGTAGGCTTGCCGACAGTGTTCTTCCCCACAACCGCGCCACCTGAGGAGTCGCCCCGTGACCGCCGGTCGCCCGCCCCGCGTTCTCATCGACGCCACGAGTGTCCCCGCCGATCGCGGCGGCGTCGGTCGATACGTCGACGGCCTGCTCGGCGCGCTCGGCCGGGTCTGCGGCGACGGCGTCGACCTGGCGGTGGTGAGTCTCCGCACCGACCTGGAGCGCTACACCCGGATGCTGCCCGGGGCCGAGATCGTCCCGGCGCCGGCGGCGGTGGCGCACCGGCCCGCGCGGCTCGCCTGGGAGCAGACCGGCCTGCCGCTGCTGGCCCAGCAGGTCGGCGCGGAGGTGCTGCACTCGCCGTTCTACACCTGTCCGCTTCGGGCCGGGTGTCCGGTGACGGTCACCGTGCACGACGCGACGTTCTTCACCGAGCCGGAGCACTACGACAAGTCGCGCCGGACGTTCTTCCGCAGCGCGATCAAGACCTCGCTGCGTCGCGCCGCCCGGGTGATCGTGCCGAGCAAGGCCACCCGGGACGAGTTGATCCGGCTGCTGGACGCCGACCCGACCCGGATCGACGTCGCCTACCACGGTGTCGACCAGGCCGCCTTCCACGCTCCGGGCGACGAGGAGAAGGCCCGGGTGCGGGCCCGGCTGGGGCTGGGTGACAACAGCTACATCGCGTTCCTCGGCGCCAAGGAGCCGCGCAAGAACGTGCCCAACCTGATCCGCGGTTGGGCCCGGGCGGTGGCCGACCGGCCGAACCCGCCGGTGCTGGTGGTGGCCGGCGGCCAGGGGCACGACGACGACATCGACCGCGCGGTCGCCGAGGTTCCGTCGCACCTGCGGCTGCTACGCCCCGGATACCTTCGCTACGCCGACCTGCCCGGCTTCCTCGGTGGCGCGCTGGTCGCCGCCTACCCGTCCTACGGCGAGGGCTTCGGGCTGCCGATCCTGGAGGCGATGGCGTGCGCCGCGCCGGTGCTCACCACGCCGCGGCTCTCCCTGCCCGAGGTGGGCGGCGACGCGGTGGCGTACACCAGCGAGGACCCGGATCAGATCGCCGCCGACCTGGGCGCCCTGCTCGACGACGAGCAGCGGCGGCTGTCGCTGGCCAAGGCGGGCTTCGACCGGGCCAAGGAGTTCACCTGGGAGTCCAGCGCCGAGGTGCACATCGCCGCCTGGCGGCGGGCCCGCGCCTGACCGGCGGGCGGCGCGCCGCCTCATCCGCCGTGGCGGCTCGCCCGCTTCGGGCATGATGTGCTGATGTTCTACGCCGTCATCCCGGCGGGCGGCAGCGGCACAAGGTTGTGGCCGCTGTCCCGCGCCGGCCATCCCAAGTTCCTCCACCCGCTGACCGGCACCTCCGCCTCGCTGTTGCAGGCCACGGTGGACCGGTTGGGGCCGCTGACCACACCGGAACGCACACTGGTGGTCACCGGGGCCGCGCACGCCGCGGCGGTGGCCCGGCAACTGGCTGGCCTGCCGGAGGAGAACATCCTGGTCGAGCCGTCGCCACGGGACTCCTGCGCGGCCATCGCGCTGGCCGCCGCGGTGATCGCCGGCCGCGCCCCGGACGCGGTGATGGGCGCGTTCGCCGCCGACCACCTGATCGCCGACCCGGCCGGCTGGGCCGAGGTGGTGCGGCAGGCGATCCACGGGGCCGAGCAGGGGCTGCTGATGACGGTGGGCATCACCCCGACCCGCCCGGAGACCGGCTACGGCTACCTGGAGACCGGCGATCCGGTCGGCGCCGGGCCGCTGCGCCCGGTGCACGAGTTCAAGGAGAAGCCCGCGGCCGAGGTGGCCGAGGGGTACCTCCGTTCCGGCCGGCACCTCTGGAACGCCGGCATGTTCGTCTGGCGGGTGGACGTCTTCTTGGCCGAGCTGGCCCGCCAGCAGCCGGCGCTGCACGCCGGGATCACCGCGATCGCGGCGGCCTGGGGCAACCCCGAGCAGGACGACGTGCTCGGCACGGTCTGGCCGACGCTGCCGAAGATCTCGGTCGACTACGCGGTGATGGAGGGCGCGGCGACCGCCGGCCGGGTGGCGACCGTGCCCGGCGACTTCGGCTGGAACGACGTCGGCGACTTCCACACGCTCAGCGAGGTGCTGCCGACCGACGCCGCCGGCAACGTGGTGCTCGGCGGCGACGCGAAGCCGGGCGTGCTGCTGCACGACACCGCCGGCACGGTGGTGGTGCCGCACTCCGGCCGTCTGGTCGCCACCGTCGGCGTGCGTGACCTGATCGTGGTGGACACCCCGGACGCGCTGCTGGTCTGCCCCCGGGACCGGGCACAGGACGTGAAGAAGATCGTCGACCAGCTCAAGGAGCGCGGCGAGGAGGGCCTGGTCTGAGCCGCCGCGGCGTCGGCCCGTCCCGTCACCCGGTGGCGCGACGGGCCAGCGCCGCGAGCGCCGGCGTCACCAGTTGGGCGGTCCCGCCGGCCAGCGGTTCCGGCAGCCGGTCCGGCGGGAACCAGCCCAGCGCCTCGGACTCGTCGCTGACCCGCTCGACCGCGCCGGCCGGGGCGAACACCGCGTACCGGACGTCGTAGTGCAGGGAGCCGCCCTGGCAGGCGACCTGGTGGACGTCCACGTCGATCGGTTCCGGGTCCAGGGTCAGGCCGGTGATCCCGGACTCCTCGGTCGCCTCGCGCAGCGCCGCCGCCGCCAGCGTCCGGTCGCCGGGCTCGCAGTGCCCGCCGAGCTGCACCCACTTGCGGAACCTGCCGTGCAGGCAGAGCAGCACCCGAGCGCCGGTCGGGTCGAGGACCAACGCGCTGGCGGTGACGTGCCCGGGCCGGTGCGCGCGGCTCAACGCCACCGGCCCGGCGGCCAGCAGCGCCAGCGTCCGGTCCCGGTTGGCGGCGGCGGCCGGGCTGGTCGCCGTCCAGCGGCTCAGCGTCGTCGTGGCGTCGGCGTGCAGGTCGGCATACGCGGTGTGATCGGTGTCGGGCACCCGGACACTGTACGAGCGCGGCCTCCGTACCCTGACCCGGTGACCCTTCGACTCGTCGAGTTCCTGGTGGCCGGCAACGAGGCCAGCGACCTGCTGCCGGTCCGTTCGCCGACGCTGCTGCGGGCGTACGGCGCACGGCGCGGCTTCTGGACCGTGCTGGACGAGGGGCCGGTCGAGCAGTGCCTGGCGTTGCTGCTGGAACGCGACGACGGTGAGTGGGTGGCGCACCACGTGCCCGCCGACGCGGGCCCGGAGAACGGCCGCACCGAGGACGGCGAGGCGCTCGCCCACCACGACGGCTGGGTGTACGTCTTCGGCTCGCACTTCGGGTCCAAAGCCGGGCCGCTGCGGCCCCGGCGCGCGTTCGTGGCCCGGTTCCGGGAGGACGACGCGGTGTCCGGGCCGCTCGCCGTGCACGTGGTCCGCAACCGGTTCCGGCTGCACCGGGCGATCAACGACGCGCTCGTCGCCGCGCCGCTGGCCACGCTGCCGCCGGGCGAGCGGGTCCGGCAGCGGTTCGTGACGGAGACCGTGGCGCGGGGCACCGCCCGGGCCAAGGGCTGGGTGAGCCGGCTGGCCGAGGACGACCTGCCGCTGAACGTGGAGGCGGCGGCGTTCACACCGGCCGGGACGGCGCTGCTCGGGCTGCGCTTCCCGGTGACCGCCGCCGGTGAGCCGATCTACGTGGAGCTGGCCGGGGTGGCGGGGATGTTCGACCGGGCCGCGCCGAGCTGGCCCCGGGCGCTCGGGGCGTACGCGCTGACCGGGGTGACGCCGGCCGGCGCGCTGGCCGGCTTCCGCGCGATCACGCCGACCGACGACGGCGGCTACGCGGCGGTGATCGGGTCGATCGACGCGCTGGGCAAGGGTTCGGTGCTGCTCGACGACCACCCGCACGGCGGGAGGGTGACGTCCCGCCACGTGCGGTTCCGCCACTGTGCCGCGGACGACGCCCGGGTGGGCGCGGAGCTGGTGGCGGAGCTGGCCCCGTTCCATCACGTGGAAGGGCTGGCCGAGGAGGCGGGACGCTGCTATTACGTGACCGACGAGGACCACCGGGTGGCGCTCTGGATCGGATGAGCGAGGGCCGGGCGGCACCCCTGCGGAACGAATCCGCAGACCCTCGTGGTGCCGCCCGGCCACGCCCGTCAGCCGGCGCCCGGGTCGACACTGCGCCCCGGCGTCGGCGGGCAAGGAAGAGTCTGCCGAACCGGCCGCCCCACCGTCGAGGTCTTTCACGTCACGCTTAAAGATGGAGATTACTGCCGGCGGGTAAAGTGCGAGGGGTGGCGGGCACCTCCGCCGTCCACCCGGGAGCGCTCTCCATGCTGAAGATTATTTTCTCGAGTGAGGACATTCTGCGGACCCGGGTCGCCCCGGCCGCGGATCCGCTCTGGGAACTGGTCCTCAGCCTGCACCTGCTCCAGGGGCGCGGTCGTGACCCCATGATGACCACCTGGCGGCGCGCCGTCGCGCAGGGGCTGCGGGCCGACAACAGCGCCGAGCGTTACCGGTTGCTCCTGGCGCTCAATCCACCGCGCGGCTACTTTCCCGACTTCCTCACGCCGTCCGCCAGCAAGGACGGCATCGAGGCGGGGTTGGAGGCGGTCCGCGGCACCCCGCGTGGCATGCTGCGCCGTGACCTGACCATGCTGGGCGCGGAGACCCCGCTGCCGCCCTCGGCGAACACGCTGGCCCGGGGCGAACCCGAGGTGTTGCAGAACCTCACCGACACCATGGCGCGCTACCAGTCCCTGGCCGTCACGCCCTACTGGGCCCGGGTCCAGGCCGCCGTCGAGGCGGATCGGGCCCGCCGTGCCCGAGCCATGCTCGACGGTGGCGCCGAGGGGTTGCTCGCCAGCCTGCGACCGGCCATGCGGTGGGGCGGCGGGGTGCTCGAGGTGCTCGACTACCCGGACAGCCGGGAGTTGCACCTGGACGGCCGGGGGCTGCTGCTCGTCCCGTCCTTCTTCTGTTCCCGCACTCCGGTGGCGCTCGTCGATCCGACGTTGCCCCCGGTGCTGGTCTACCCGGTCGACCGGCTCGGCGGCCTCACGCCCGGCCCGGACGCCGGGCAGAGCGAGGCGCTCGCCGCGCTGCTCGGCCGCACCCGCGCGGCGGTGCTCCAGGTCGCCGACGAGGGCTGCACCACCGGCGAGATGGCCCGGCGGCTGCGCATCTCGGCCGCCGCGGCCAGTCAGCACACCACCGTGCTGCGCAACGCCGGGCTGCTGGTCAGCCACCGGGACCGCAACACCGTGCTGCACACGCTGACCCCGCTGGGCCGCGCCGTCCTCGACGCCTGAGCGCGCTGTCCACCGTGCCTGAGCGCGCTGTCCGCCGTGCCTGAGCGCGCCGTCCGCGACGCCCGAGCGCGCTGCCCTCGCCGCTGGACCGCGCCGTCCGCGACACCTGAGCGCGCTGCCCTCGACGCTGGACCGCGCCGGGGTGGTCAGAGAGCCAGCGTGGCGCTGGCGGTGCTGCCCGCCGGCGGTGGCAGCAGCACCGACCCGATGCCCTCGGCGGCCAGCGCGGTGCGCAGGCGTTGCAGGTCCGCGCCGAACCGGACCAGGTCCGGCCGGTCGACAGGCGTCGGCGCGGCGCCGAGCAGCAGACCGGTGGCGGTGGCCGGCCAGTCGGGCACCGTGGCGGCGAACCCGGCGCGTACCTCGTCGTCGGTGACGTGGGTGAACACGGTGCCCGGGGCGACCACGTCGGCGACCGCGGCGATCGCCCGGTCCACCGCGGCCGGGTCGGGGGGCGTCGGGCCGGTCCCGTCGGGAAGCGTGGCCGCCGCCCGGAGGCCGGCGGCGTGCGCCTCGGCGGTGCCCAGCGCGAAGAGGTCCAGCGCGGCGTCCCGCACCAGCGCGCGGGCGCCCTCGTCGTCGTCCCGGGTCGCGCCGAGGTAACCGCGGACCACGGCGACGGGCACCTGGTCGCACTTGCCCTTGACCAGCTCACCGGCGGCGGCCAGTTCGTCGACCACCGCCATCTGGGTGAGCTGGAGCTCGTTGCCGTACGGGTCGACCTCGCCCCGGTGGTCGCGGATCGCCGGCATGCCGGCCACGCCGAGCGCCACGTCGGTCAGGCCGTTGCGCCACGGGCGGCCCATGGTGTCGCTGACGACGACCGCCACGTCCAGACCGTGCCGCTCGCGCAGCGCGGCCCGCAACGCCCTGGCGGACGCGTCCGGGTCGACCGGCAGCAGCACCAGGCGGGTCTTGTCCACGTTGGACGCGTCGATGCCGGCGGAGGCCATCACGAAGCCGTGGTGGGTCTGCACGATCCGGGTCGGGCCCCGGGTGGCGACCACCCGGGCGGTCTCGGCGGCCAGCACCCGGTCCCGCGCGGCGAGGCGCTCCGGACCGTCGGCGGGCACGTCGACCAGTCGACCCTCCGCCTTCGACACGATCTTGCTGGTGACCACCAGCACGTCGCCGTCGCGCAGCCAGGGCGCCGCGCCGGCGATCAGCGCCGCCAGGTCGTCGCCCTCGGTCACGTGGCCGATGCCCGGCACCGGCAGGATCTCCAGCCTCACATCAACTCCATCGCGGCGCGCACCATCGCGGCGGTCGCCGCCTCGTCGGTCATCCGCAGCGGCGCCGCGCGGACGGTCACGCCCGGCACCACGGCGTCCTCGTCCTCCGGGGCGACCAGCCAGCCGTCGAGCAGCCCGCCGCCGGACCGGCTGCCGTAGAGGGCGCCCACCCCGGCCGCGCTGCACTCCACGCCGAGCACGGCCAGGCAGCGGTCGGCCATGCCGCGTACCGGCGCGCCGCCGATGATCGGCGACACTCCGATCACCGGGGCCGGACCGCCGACCACCGCGTCGCGCAGGCCGGGCACGGCCAGCACCGGGGCGACGCTGACCACCGGGTTGCTCGGCGCGATCAGCACCACGTCCGCGGCGGCGATCGCCTCGACCACACCGGGCGCGGGCGTCGCCGCCTCCGCGCCGACGAAGACGAACTGCTCGGTCGGCACCTCGGCCCGGTACCGCACCCACCACTCCTGGAAGTGGACCGCCCGTCGCCCCTGCTCGTCGGAGATGACCGCGTGCGTCTCCAGCCGCTCGTCGGTGGCCGGCAGCAGGCGTACGCCGGGCTGCCAGCGGGTGGCCAGCGCCTCGGTGACCTGGGACAGCGGGTAACCGGCGTTGACCATGGAGGTGCGCACCAGATGGGTAGCGAGGTCCTTGTCGCCGAGGCCGAACCAGCTCGGCTCCGCCCCGTACGCGGCCAGCTCGGTCTTCACCGTCCAGGTCTCACCGACCCGCCCCCAGCCACGCTCCGGATCGGCGCCGCCGCCCAGCGTGTAGAGCACGCTGTCCAGGTCGGGGCAGACCTTCAGCCCGTGCAGCAGCAGGTCGTCGCCGACGTTGACCACGGCGGTCACGTCGGCGCCGGTCTCCCGGGCGTACGCCCGGACGCCGAGCAGGAACCGGGCGCCCCCGATGCCGCCGGTCAGTACCACGATGCGCATGCCGTCCATCCTTCCGCACATGCCGCCGTGGATCGCCCGGTGGCCGGAGAGACTAGGCTCACGTCGCCAACTGTCCGCTTTCGTCCCCTGGGGGAGTCCGTGACCAGCCCCACCGAGCCCGCGTCCGGTGACGCCGCGCAGGCCAGCCAACTGACCAAGCCGCTGCGCGAACTGGCCGCGCTCGTTCTGCTCGGCGCGAACGCCGTGCTGCTCTTCGTCGGCCTGCTGCGCCTGCTGGTGCCGGTCGACGACTACAGCACGTTCGGCGGTCGGGCCGGCAGCACCTACTTCACCTTCGTCGGGCTGGAGTCGACGGTCCTGCCGCTGCTGGCCGTGCTGCTCGCCACGCACATCCGGCCGGTGTTGCCGAAGGCGAAACTGATCACCCAGGTGGCGTTGATCGAGTTCGCCGTCTCCGCCGTCTTCGGTGCGCTGACGTTCCTGATCTGGCTGGTGAACCGGCTCGCCGACGGTGAGGTGCTCGACGCGTTCCTCGGGCTGCTCACCCGGGTGGCCTGGCTGGCCGTCTTCGCGATCGCCGGGTTCGTGGTGTTCAAGATCTGGCGCACGCTCTACTACGTGCCGAAGCCCAAGGCGCAGCCCGGCGTCTACGGTCAGGCCCAGCCGGGCTGGCCGCAGCAGCCCGGCCAGCCCGGCGGCTACCCCGCCCAGGGCGGCTACCCGCCGGCCGGGGCGCCGCCCCAGCCGGGCCAGGCCCCGGCGGGCTACCCGTCGGCGGGCGCGCCCCCGCAGCCCGGTTGGCCGCAGGCCGGTCCGTACGGCCAGCCGCAGTCGGCGCCGCCGTTCAACACCGCCCCGCCGCACGCCCCGCAGTCGGCCCCGCCGTTCGCCGGCCAGCAGCCCGGCCCGCAGTTCGGTGGCCCGCAGGCGGGGGGTCCGCAGTTCGGCGCCCCGCAGTTCGGCGCCCCGCCGGCCGGTTCGGCGCCGTCTGCGCCGCCGTTCGGTCAGCCGCCGTCGGCCGACCCGACCCAGGCGATCCCGCGCCAGAGCACCGAGCCGGGCCAGCCGGCGTCCCCGGCCGACGACGAGCGCACCCAGCGCTTCGACCGCGAGGACCCGAACCAGCCCCGGTGAGTGCGGTGGCGGGCGGCGGATACCACTTCCGCCGCCCGCGCCGGCACTCCGCCTGGCGGCAGGTGTGAAGCGGGACCCCCGCCGCTACCGAAAGCGTTAAGCGGGGGCCCCTCCTTACCCCTATAGGCTGGGGGGATGGGTGAGCGCAGCGAGTTCCAACCGACCGAGGCGAGCGTCCGGCGGGCGCTGGGCCGGGCCGCCACCGGCCGGGCGTTGGACGCGGACGAGGCGGCGGCCCTGCTCACCGCGCGTGGCGCGGCGCTCGACGAACTGTTCCGCATCGCCGGGGAGATCCGCGACGCCGGGCTGCGTGAGGCCGGCCGGCCGGGCGTGGTCACGTACTCCAAGAAGGTCTTCATCCCGCTGACCCGGCTCTGCCGGGACCGTTGCCACTACTGCACGTTCGCCACCGTGCCGCACCGGCTGCCCGCCGCCTACCTGGAGCGCGACGAGGTCCTCGCCATCGCCCGGGAGGGCGCGGCGCAGGGCTGCAAGGAGGCGCTGTTCACGCTCGGCGACCGGCCGGAGGAGCGCTGGCCGGCGGCCCGCGAGTGGCTGGACGAGCGGGGCTACGACTCCACGCTCGACTACCTGCGCGCCTGCGCGGTTGCGGTGCTGGAGGAGACCGGCCTGCTGCCGCACCTGAACCCGGGCGTGTTGTCCTGGTCGGAGTTGCAGCGGCTCAAGCCGGTCGCGCCGAGCATGGGCATGATGCTGGAGACCACCGCGACCCGGCTCTGGTCGGAGCCGGGCGGGCCGCACTTCGGCTCGCCGGACAAGGAACCCGCGGTGCGGCTGCGGGTGCTCGACGACGCCGGCCGGGTCGGCGTGCCGTTCACCACCGGCATCCTGATCGGCATCGGCGAGCACCTCACCGAGCGGGTCGACGCGGTGTTCGCGATCCGTCGCGCGATGCGGGAGTACGGCCACCTCCAGGAGGTGATCGTGCAGAACTTCCGCGCCAAGCCGGACACCGCGATGCGCGGCATGCCGGACGCGGAGCTGTACGACCTGGCCGCGACCGTGGCGGTGGCCCGGGTGCTGCTCGGCCCGAAGGCGCGCATCCAGGCCCCGCCGAACCTGATCGCCGGCGAGTACGACCTGCTGCTGCGCGCCGGCATCGACGACTGGGGCGGCGTCTCCCCGGTGACGCCGGACCACGTCAACCCGGAGCGGCCCTGGCCGCAGCTCGACGAGTTGGCCGCGCGGACCGCGACCGCCGGGTTCACGCTGCGCGAGCGGTTGACCGTCTACCCCGAGTACGTGCGGGCCGGCGGGCCGTGGCTGGACCCGCGCCTGCTACCGCACGTCACCGCGCTCGCCGACCCGGCGACCGGGCTGGCGGTCGAGGCGGCCCGCCCGGTGGGACGGCCCTGGCAGGAGCCGGAGGAGGTCTTCGGGGGCCGGACCGACCTGCACGTCACCATCGACGTGACCGGGCGGACGGAGGACCGGCGCGGCGACTTCGACAGCGTCTACGGCGACTGGTCCGAGGTGGCGAACAAGGTCACCCGCCCGGCGCCCGGGACCGGTGGGGACGCCGACCTGCGCGCCGGCCTGCGGCTGGCGGCGGACGACCCGGCCGCGCTGCTGACGCCGGCGCACGAGGCGGCGGCGCTGGCGTTGTTCGGCGCGGACGGGCCGGCGCTGGACGAGCTGTGCCGGATCGCCGACGACGTGCGCCGGTACGCGGTCGGCGACGACGTGACCTACGTGGTCAACCGGAACATCAACTTCACGAACGTCTGCTACGTGGGCTGCCGGTTCTGCGCGTTCGCGCAGCGGGAGAGCGACGCGGACGCGTTCCGGCTCTCCCTCGACCAGGTCGCCGACCGGGCCGAGGAGGCGTGGACGGCCGGCGCCACCGAGGTCTGCCTCCAGGGCGGCATCGACCCGAAGATGCCGGTCACCGGCTACGCCGACATCGTCCGCGCGATCAAGGCGCGGGTGCCCGGGATGCACGTGCACGCGTTCTCCCCGATGGAGATCGTCACCGCCGCCGCGAAGGCCGGCGTGCCGGTGCGGGAGTGGCTGGGCATGCTGCGCGAGGCCGGGCTGGACACCATCCCGGGCACCGCCGCGGAGATCCTCGACGACGACGTGCGCTGGGTGCTCACCAAGGGCAAACTGCCGGCCGCCGCCTGGGTCGAGGTGGTCAGCACGGCCCACGAGCTGGGCATCCGGTCCAGCTCCACGATGATGTACGGGCATGTCGACCATCCCGGCCAGTGGCTGGCCCACCTGCGGGTGCTGGCCGGCGTGCAGGACCGTACCGGCGGGTTCACCGAGTTCGTCGCGCTGCCGTTCGTGCACACCAACGCGCCGATCTACCTGGCCGGCATCGCCCGGCCGGGGCCGACCTGGCGGGAGAACCGGGTGGTGCACGCGATGGCCCGGCTGCTGCTGCACGGCCGGATCGACAACATCCAGTGCTCCTGGGTGAAGCTCGGTGACGCCGGCACGGTGGAGATGCTGCGTGGTGGCTGCAACGACCTCGGCGGCACGCTGATGGAGGAGACCATCTCCCGGATGGCCGGCTCGGGCAACGGTTCGGCCCGTACCGAGGAGCAGTTGCGGTCGATCGCCACGGCGGCCGGCCGGCCGTTCCGCAAGCGGACGACCGCGTACGGTCACGCTCGCGCCTGACGTCGAACCTTTCGCCGCGCCGTCCCGTACCTGTGGGTGCCGGCGGCGGTTGCGGCGAGGACCGCCGCCGGTGACCCCCAGCCCGGGGATCCGGCGGCGTCCGGGTGCCCGGCCCCCGCGGCGCTGCGGCGCCGGTTGCGGAAAGGTTGCCGATGAGCACTGACGAGACCACCGACGCGCCGAAGCGGCGGCCCTGGCCGCGGCTGACCCGCCGGCAGACGCTGACCGCCGCCGCGAGCGCCACGCTGGGCGCGGCGGCGCTCACCGTGCCGGGCCTGTCCGCCGCGCAGAACGCCCCCACCGCGGGCCGGCGCGACGAGCCGATCGTGGTCCACCTGCGCGACGCCGCCACCGGCACGATGGACGTCTTCGTCGGCACGACCCGGGTCCAGGTGCGCGACCGTGGGCTGGCCGACCGTCTGGTGCGCGCCGCCCGCCGCTGACCCCGCTCCTCCCGGCGCGGGCTCCCGGCGCCGGTCCGACAGACGTTTCCCGACGAAGGTGTGGTCCGCCATGTCCTCTCACCGCGAGGCCCCGGAGATCGCCAAGGATCCGGTCGCCGACAGTTCCGACCTGTACGCGTTCGTCAGCCCGACCCGGCCGGACACGGTCACGTTGATCGCCAACTACGTGCCGGTGCAGCTTCCCTCCGGCGGCCCCAACTTCTTCGAGTTCGGTGACGACGTCCGGTACGAGATCCACGTCGACAACGACGGCGACGGTTACCCGGACGTCACCTATCGTTTCGAATTCACCACCGAGATCACGAATCAGAACAGTTTTCTCTACAACACCGGGCCGATCGAGTCGCTGGACAGCAAGAACTGGAACCGGCGGCAGTTCTACCGGCTGACCCGGATCGCGGACGGCCGGGAGCACGTGCTGGCGAACAAGCTGCCCTGCCCGCCGTGCAATGTCGGCCCGCTGTCCACGCCGAACTACCAGAACCTGGTGAAGCAGGCGACGTTCAAGCTGTCCACCGGCGAGAAGGTGTTCGCCGGCCAGCGCGCCGACGGGTTCTTCGTCGACCTGGGCGCGGTGTTCGACCTGGGTACGCTGCGGCCGTTCCAGCAGCTCCACGTGGCCGGCAAGAAGCTGTTCCGGACCGAGGGCGAGCCGGTCAACGCGTTGGACCGGCTGAACGTGCACAGCATCGCGGTCCAGGTGCCGTTGGGCAAGGTGCGTCGGAAGGCCGCCCGGTACGGCTACGCCGACCGCGCGTCGACGATCGGCGTCTGGACCACCGCGTCCCGGCAGCAGGTGCGGGTGCTCGGCGACCGGGTGTCCGCGGACACCGCCACCGGCCCCTTCGTCCAGGTGTCCCGGCTCGGTAACCCGTTGTTCAACGAGGTGATCGTGCCGATGTCGAAGAAGGACCTGTGGAACACGCTGCCGCCGTCGGAGGACAAGCGGTTCGCCGGGTTCGTCGAGCGCCCCGAACTGGCCGCGCTGCTGCCGGTGCTCTATCCGGGTGTCTTTCCCAACCTGGACGCGTTGAACAAGGCGAAGAAGCCGCGCGCCGACCTGGTGGCGCTGCTGCTCACCGGCGTACCGGCCGGGCTGGTCGACGGCTTCGCGAACACCACCGGCGACACCCAGGCCGACATGCTCCGGCTGAACACGGCGATCCGGCCCAGTGCCCGGCCGGACCGGTTCGGGGTGCTCGGCGGCGACCTGGCCGGCTTCCCCAACGGTCGCCGGGTCACCGACGACGTGGTGACCATCGCGCTGCGGGCCATCGCCGGGCTGACCGTGCCACTGGTGGACAAGACGTTCAAGCCGGACGCCGCGGCGGCGGCCGTCACGCCGGGTCTGGACGCGACGGACGTGACCGCGCCGTTCCTCGGTGACTTCCCGTTCCTCGGCACCCCGTACGACGGGTTCGGCAACCCGCAGGCGAAGCGGTCCTGAGGGGAGGGGGCGGCATGCACCGGCACCACGACCTCGGCCCGTCGTATCGCGGGACGGTGATGCTCGACCTCGGCGGCGACACCGGCGCGCTGATCATCCACACCGGCCGGGAGCTGCGCGGCCGGGAGATCGAGATCAGTCGCGCGGACCGGGAGGGCCCGCGTACCCACTCGGCGGTACGGGAGCGGCACGTCCTGGACGGGGTCTTCCACAGTGCCGTCTACCCGGACCTGGAGGCGGGCGTGTATACCGTCTGGTGGGACGATGACACCTCGGCCGGCGCGATCTCCGTCACCGGCGGAGCGATCACCGAATTCGTCTGGCCGACCAGCTCACCACCGCGAACCGACTGACCGAACGCTCAGCGACCCACGCGCCCCGTCCACATGTTGGACGGGGCGCGGTCGGCGTTGGCGGGCTGGACGGGCGGTACCGCGCCGAGCGCGTTAACCTTTGCCCCACCATTAGTGATCTTGGGCGGCGGCCGACGGGGGCGTCCGGCCGGCCCGCCGGTGTTGCGCCACGGCAGAAAACTTGGGGCAACTCGCCGGGGAGGGCGTTACTCGCCCGGGGTCTGAATCGATAGGGCAGGTTGCGAGGCTACGGACGGCCGCAGCGGTCGCGCCGGACGTGTCGGGAGGGCGACTCCATTATCAAGTTTGGCTTGACGGCGCACGCATTACACGCGTGTAATTTGAATGGGGTTGTTCGCGCGGAACGCACCAATTGGGTCCGTACGGACAAGCACGCCTTTCGCGTGGGGGGTTGCAGCGGCGAATGACGCCGGTGCGCGACAAGGAGGCAATCGATGGACGGCCAGCTCGAGGTGGCCGACCTGCTCGGGAACGCGCCGGAGTGGCAGGAGCGGGCGCTCTGCTCGCAGACCGACCCGGAGGCGTTCTTTCCCGAGAAGGGCGGCTCGACCCGCGAGGCGAAGCGCATCTGCTCGCGGTGTGAAGTCAAGACGGAATGTCTGGAGTACGCGCTCGGCCACGACGAGCGGTTCGGGATCTGGGGCGGGCTCTCCGAACGGGAGCGGCGCAAGCTCAAGCGGCGGGTGGCCGCCTGACCCGACATGGACCGGGCGGTGGGGGCCGCCCGGGTCCGTGGGGTCGCGGGGTGCGGGGTGCGACGGAGCCGGCGGTCAGGCCAGTTCGTCGGGGTCGACCCCGAGCAGGTTCGCCACCTGCTCGATGATCACGTCGTGCACGAGATCCGCGAGGTCCTCCCGGTCCATCGCGCGGAACTCCAGTGGTCGCCGGTAGAGCACGATGCGCGGCGGCACCTCCTGCCGGCCGGGGCGACCCGGCAGCAGTCGGGCGAGCGGCACCTCGCCGTCCTCCAGCACGTCCGAGTCGTAGACGTTCAGATCCGGTGGGACGTCCTCGACGGCGAACTCCACCCCGGCCAGCTCCTTGGCGAACCGGCGTTCGAGCGTCTCCACGGTGTCGAGCACCAGGTCGTCGAAGACCTCGGCCTTGGTCCGGGCCAGCGGCACGGTGGCCGGCACCAGCCGCCCGCGCAACCCGCGACCGTGCCGGTCGCGGTGGGTGCGCCGGCCCGAGCCGGGGCGGCTGTTCTGCGGGCTCGTCATGACGCACAGGGTAGCCCGGTGACCGGGCCGTCCCGCCGTCGCGCGGCACGCCCGGCGCGCCGGTGCGCCGATCGGACGAATTGTGATCACCGTGACGGGCGTGTCGTAACGCGAAGCGGTGCGCCGGACCCGGTAATGGGGATACCCTGCCGCACGTGAGGTCACCACGGCGCTGCTCCCGTAACGGCTGCCCCCGGCAAGCGGTCGCCACATTGACCTATGTCTACAACGAGTCGACAGCGGTGGTGGGGCCGCTCGCGGCGTTCGCCGAACCGCACACGTACGACCTGTGTGAACAGCACGCCCGCAGCCTGACCGCCCCACGCGGCTGGGACGTGGTACGGCACGAGGGCGAGTTCGAGCCGCCGCCGCCCACCACCGACGACCTGGTCGCGTTGGCCGAGGCGGTCCGCGAGGCCGCCCGCCCGGCGCCGCCGCGGCCCCCCGAGGACCCCCACCCCAAGCCGAACTCCCAGCCGCCGCACCAGCAGGGCCGTCGCGGCCACCTCCGGGTGATCCCGCCCAACCACTGACCGTCGGGTCAGTGACCAGGAGTCAGTGGCCCAGGAAACGGTTGAAGAGGGTGGCGCGGCGGGCCGGGCGGTGGGTGCGGTTCTCGGTGGCGTCGGCCGACGACATGATCTTCAAGCCGGCGTTCATGGCCAGCCACCGCAGCGGCTCCGGCTCCCAGCGCGGCGAGCGGTGCCCGACCCAGGGCAACGCGGTCAGGTCGCTCGCCTCGTCCCGGATCAGGGCGGCGAGCGTACGGCCGGCCAGGTTGCTGGTGCCCACCCCGTCGCCGACGTACCCGCCGGCCCAGGCCAGCCCGGCGCGGCGGTCCAGTCCCACCGAGGCGGCCCAGTCCCGGGCCACACCGAGCGGGCCGCCCCAGGCGTGCGTCACCGGCACGTCCGGCCCGAGCGCGGGGAACAGCTCGCCGAGCGTGCGGCGCAACGCCGCGAACACCCGGGGCTCCCGGTCGAAGCCGGGGCGCACCCGGGAGCCGTAGTGGTAGGGGGCGCCCCGCCCGCCGAACGCCAGCCGACCGTCGGCGGTGCGCTGGCCGTACACGATGAGGTGCCGGTAGTCGGCGAACGTCTCCCGGTCGGCCAGGCCGATCCGGGCCCAGGTCGCCGCCGGTAGCGGCGCGGTGGCCACCATCAGTGAGTAGACCGGCGCGACCGTCCGCCGGTGACCGGGCAGCTCCGGCGTGAAGCCCTCGGTGGCGCGGACCACCACCGACGCCCGGACCACGCCCGCCGGGGTCACCGCCGCGCCGGGCCGCAGCGCGGTGACCGGGGTGCGTTCGAAGACGCGTACGCCCCGGCGCTCCACCGCCCGGGCCAGACCCCGGACCAGCTTCGCCGGCTGCACGGTGGCGCAGTGCGGCGTGTATGTGCCGCCGCGTACCCCGTCGGCGGCGCAGCGGGCGGTGGCCTCGGCGGCGTCGAGCAGCACCAGGTCGTCGTCGGTGAGCCCGTGCGCACGGGCCTGGGCGACCTCGGCGCGGGCCCGGTCGAGCTGCGCCCCGGTGCGGGCCAGCACCACGGTGCCGCCGGCTCGCCAGTCGCAGTCGATGCCCTCGGCGGCGGCCACCCGGCCCACCTCGTGGACGGTGGCGTGCATGGCCCGCTGCATGGCCAGCGCCCGGTCCGGCCCGTGGCGTCGGGCCAGCGCCGGCAGCGAGGTGGGGAACAGCGCCGAGCACCAGCCGCCGTTGCGGCCGGACGCGCCGTACCCGGCGATCTCCCGCTCCAGCACGACGACCCGCAGCGTCGGATCGGCCCGCGCCAGGTAGTACGCCGTCCACAGCCCGGTGTACCCGGCGCCCACGATCGCCACGTCGGCGTCCATGTCGCCGGGCAGGCCGGGCCGTGGGCTCAGCGGCTCGTCCAGGTCGGACAGCCAGTGGGACAACTCCTGGTAGCGCACCGTCTACAGCCGGGACCACGCCTCGGTCAACACCGTGCGCAGGATCTGCTCGATCTCGTCGAACTGCTGCTGCTCGGCGATCAGCGGCGGGGCGAGCTGCACCACCGGGTCGCCCCGGTCGTCGGCCCGGCAGTAGAGCCCGGCCTGGAACAGCGCGGTGGAGAGGAAGCCGCGCAGCAACCGCTCGGACTCCGCCTCGTCGAACGTCTCCCGGGTCGTCTTGTCCTTGACCAGCTCGATGCCGTAGAAGTAGCCGTCGCCCCGGACGTCGCCGACGATCGGCAGGTCGGTCAGCTTCTCCAGGGTGGCGCGGAACGCGTTCTCGTTGGCCCGGACGTGCCCGACCAGGTCCTCCCGGGCGAACACCTCCAGGTTGGCCAGCGCCACCGCGCAGGAGACCGGGTGCCCGCCGAACGTCACGCCGTGGGCGAACATGCCGGTCTCGGTGAGGAACGGCTCCATCAGCCGGTCGCTGGCGATCATCGCGCCGAGCGGGGCGTAGCCGGAGGTGATGCCCTTGGCGGTGGTGATGATGTCCGGCTGGTAGCCGTACCGGGTGGCGCCGAAGTACTCGCCGAGCCGGCCCCAGGAGCAGATCACCTCGTCGCTGACCAGCAGCACGTCGTACGCGTCGCAGATCTCCCGCACCCGGGCGAAGTAGCCGGGCGGCGGCGGGAAGCAGCCGCCGGAGTTCTGCACCGGCTCCAGGAAGACCGCGGCGACGGTGTCCGGCCCCTCCCGCTCGATCGCCCGGCCGATCTCGTCGGCGGCCCACCGGCCGAACGCCTCGGCGTCGTCGCCGTGCTCCGGCGCGCGGTAGAAGTTGGTGTTCGGCACCTTGATCCCGCCGGGCACCAGCGGCTCGAAGTCGCTCTTGATGCCGGGCAGCCCGGTGATCGACAGCGCGCCCATCGAGGTGCCGTGGTAGGCGATGTAGCGGCTGACCACCTTGTGCTTGTTGGGCTGGCCGGTGCGCTTGAAGTAGGCGCGGGCCAGCTTCCAGGCCGCCTCGACCGCCTCGGAGCCGCCGGTGGTGAAGAAGATCCGGTTCAGGTCGCCGGGGGTCAGCGCGGCGATCTTCTCGGCCAGCTCCACGGCGGTCGGGTGGGCGTACGACCAGAGCGGGAAGTAGGCCAGCTCGCCGGCCTGCTTGGCGGCGGCCTCGGCCAGCTCGGTCCGGCCGTGGCCGGCGTTGACGACGAAGAGCCCGGCGAGCCCGTCGAGGTAGCGGCGGCCCTGTGCGTCCCAGATGTACGCGCCCTCGCCCCGCACGATGGTCGGAACCTCGCCGGCGGAGTAGCTGGCCATCCGGGTGAAGTGCATCCAGAGGTGGTCGGTGGCGTTGGCCATGTCAGCCCCATCGGGTCTCGGGCCGGTCAGGGGTGACACCGGCCGCTCTGCCCACGGTTATCCCACAGTCGATACGGCCGGGGCAAGTGTTATCGGTGGCCCAGGGCGATTGACGCGACGAATTCGGCGCGCTGTGGGCTTCCGCACAACGGAAACCGCACCCTCGTGACTCGTCGTCTCGGCGCACCCGGCGCGTCCGGACGGCGAGTGCGCTCACCGGCTGCCAACTTGAGCGCGTGGACGGTTCACCGTCGTGAGCCGTCCACGCCATCAAGTTCGTAGGGCCCGACAGCCCCACGCCGCGCGGAGCGCCGCCCGTCCGGTCTCGGGCAGCGGTCGAGGACGTTCGGGACGTCCGCCAACCCGTCCCACCGCAACACGCCGGTGGACCGCAGACGTGCACACGCAGCGTGGCTATCGCGCGGCGCAGCGCATCGAGCGACGCGACGGCGAGCGGAGTGTCCCGCCGCCGGCCGTCGACTGACGAGGGCTCAGGCCGTGCCCCAGGTGTAGGTCTGCTTGCGCAGCTTGAGATAGACGAACGCCTCGGTCGACAGCACCCCGGGCACGCCGCGCAGCTTCTGGAGGATCTCCAGCAGGTGCGCGTCGTTGCGGCACACCACCTCGGCCAGCAGGTCGAACGAGCCGGCGGTGATCACCACGTAGTCGACCTCCTCGAACTCGGCGAGCCGGTCGGCCACCGGCTCCAGGTCGCCGTCGGTGCGCAGCCCGATCATGGCCTGCCGGGGGAAGCCGAGCTGGAGCGGATCGGTCACCGCCACGATCTGCATGACGCCGGCGTCGAGCAGGCGCTGCACCCGCTGGCGTACCGCCGCCTCGGAGAGGCCGACAGCCTTGCCGATGCTCGCGTACGGGCGGCGGCCGTCCTCCTGGAGCTGCTCGATGATCTGCTTGGCCACGTCGTCCAACAGAGCGTGATTGGAGCCCTCACGCACGGTGACGCGGCGGGTGCCGTTGCCGTGCTCCAGTTGCCGGTTGGCCATCGCCGCTCCCCATGTCCGATTCGCTGTGCAGAAGCGTAGTGCCCCGGCGCAGTCTGGCGTAATTCGTGGCCCTTAGCTATTCCCACAACGGAATCCCTTGTGAGAGAGGGTTTCTCATGTCAGGATCAGGCCCCCATCGCCACTGACCTCCCGCCGGCGAGCCACCCCCGTCCCGCCGCCGACGATGCCCCCCAAGGAGTCGTCACATGCGTAGTCCCCTCCGGACGCTCACCCGGCGCGGTCTGCTCACCGGAACGCTCGGCTCGGCCGCGCTGCTCGCCACCGCGGGCACGCTCGCCGGCTGCGGCACGAAGGGCGCCCAGCAGACCGAGGCCGGCTGTAAGAGCGACGACGTGTCCGCCACCGAGAAGAAGCTGGCGTTCTCGAACTGGCCGCAGTACATGGACACCGACGAGAAGGACGAGTCGAAGCGCCCCACGCTCGACGCGTTCGTCGCCAGCACCGGCATCCAGGTGACCTACACCGAGGACGTCAACGACAACAACGAGTTCTTCGGCAAGGTGCAGAACCAGCTCGCCGGCTGCCAGAGCACCGGCCGGGACATCATGGTGCTCACCGACTGGATGGCCGCCCGGATGATCCGGCTCGGCTGGGTCCAGAAGCTGGACAAGGCGAAGATTCCCAACGTCGAGGCGAACCTGCTGCCGTCGCTGCGCGGCCGGTCCTTCGACAAGGACACCCAGCTCGCGATCCCGTGGCAGTCCGGCCTCGCCGGCCTGGCCTACAACGCGAAGGTGGCCAAGGAGATCCGCACCGTCGACGAGCTGCTCACCCGCCCCGACCTCAAGGGCAAGGTGACCGCGCTGTCGGAGATGCGCGACACCATGGGCCTGCTGCTCCAGTCGAACGGTCACGACCCGGCCAACTTCACCCCGGCCCAGTTCGACGACGCGCTGAACAAGCTCAAGAAGGCCGTGGACAGCAAGCAGATCCGGCGCTTCACCGGCAACGACTACGCGCCCGACCTGGCCAAGGGCGACATCGCCGCGTGCATCGGCTGGTCCGGCGACGTGATCCAGCTCGGTTTCGAGGATGAGAAAGTCAAGTTCGTGGTGCCGGAGTCCGGCGTGATGCTCTGGTCGGACAACATGCTGGTGCCGAACAAGGCCACCCACAAGGCCAACGCCGAGGCGCTGATGAACTACTACTACGACCCGGCGGTGGCGGCGAAGCTGGCCGCGTACGTCAACTACATCTGCCCCGTGCAGGGCGCGCAGGCCGAGATGGAGAAGATCGACCCGGACCTGGCAGGAAACCCGCTGATCTTCCCGGACGACGCGATGCTGGCGAAGTCGAAGGTCTTCATGGCCCTCGACGAGCAACGCGAGAAGGAGTACGAGACCAAGTTCCAGCAGGTCATCGGGGCGTGAGGCAGATGGCGCAGGAAACACCGGCCGGCGACCTGCGACTGGCCGACCTGAGCAAGCGGTTCGGCGTCTTCACCGCCGTCGACGACCTCAGCCTCACCGTTCCGCAGGGCTCGTTCTTCGCCCTGCTCGGCGCGTCCGGCTGCGGCAAGACCACCACCCTGCGGATGATCGCCGGGCTGGAGACGCCGACCAGCGGGCAGGTGCTGCTCGGCGACCGGGACATCACCGGGCTGCGACCGTACAAGCGGCCGGTCAACACCGTGTTCCAGAGCTACGCCCTCTTCCCGCACCTCGACATCCACGAGAACGTGGCGTTCGGGCTGCGCCGCCGGGGCATCCGCAAGGTGCGCGACCAGGTCGAGCGGATGCTCGCGCTGGTGCAGCTCCAGGGGTACGGCCGACGCCGGCCGGCCCAGCTCTCCGGCGGCCAGCAGCAGCGCGTGGCGCTGGCCCGGGCGCTCATCAACCACCCGCAGGTGCTGCTGCTCGACGAGCCGCTCGGCGCGCTCGACCTGAAGCTGCGCCGGCAGATGCAGCTTGAGCTGAAGCGCATCCAGACCGAGGTCGGCATCACGTTCGTGCACGTCACCCACGACCAGGAGGAGGCCATGACCATGGCCGACACGGTTGCGGTGATGAACGCCGGCCGGATCGAGCAGCTCGGCGCGCCGGCCGACATCTACGAGTACCCGGCCACCGCGTTCGTGGCGAACTTCCTCGGTCAGTCCAACCTGCTCGCCGGTGAGGCCGGCGGCCACGCCGGGGACGACGTGCTGGTCACCGCGCACGGCGCGCGCTTCTCGGTGCCCGCCGGCCGGGCCCGGCTCGTCGACGGGCCGGCCTTCCTCGGCGTACGCCCGGAGAAGCTGCACCTGGTCGACGGCCCCGACGAGGTGCCCGCCGGCCACCAGCACGTCGGCGGCGTGGTCACCGACGCCTCCTACGTCGGGGTGAGCACCCAGTACCTGGTGCGCACCGCGTGGGGCAGCGAGCTGTCCGTGTTCGCGGCGAACAGCGGGCTGGGCGGTCGGCTCGCCACCGGCACGCCGGTGACCGCGCACTGGGACCCCCGGCACGCGTTCCTGCTGCCCCGGGCCGGTGGCGCGGCCGACCAGACCACGCCGCTGCTCGACGAGCCGCCGGTCGGGGCGTTGCCGTGACCGCACTGGCCCACGTACCCACCTCGGCCGGGTCACCCGCGCCGCCCCCGGCGCGGCGCGGCCGGAACCGGCTGCTGCCGTACCTGCTGTTGCTGCCCGGCGCGGCCTGGTTGCTGGTCTTCTTCGCGCTGCCGCTGCTGCAACTCGCCGCCGCCAGCCTCTACGACCCGGCCGGCTCGCTCTCCACCGGGTATGCGATGACCTGGGCGGTCGGCAACTACCCGGACGCCTTGCAGGCGTACTGGCCGCAGTTCCTGCGATCGTTCCTGTACTCGGCGATCGCGCTGGTGCTGGCGCTGCTGATGGGCTACCCGCTGGCGTACGCGATCGCGCAGAAGGCCGGCCGCTGGAAGAACCTGCTGCTGGTGGCCGTGGTCGCGCCCATGTTCACCAGCTTCCTGGTGCGCACGCTGGCCTGGAAGACCATCCTGTCGGACAACGGCGCGGTGGTCGGGCTGCTGCGCGACGTGCACCTGCTCGGGCCGGACGGCCGGCTGCTGGCCACCCCGATCGCGGTGGTGCTCGGCCTGACGTACAACTTCCTGCCGTTCCTGGTGCTGCCGCTGTACGCGAGCCTGGAGCGGCTCGATCCCCGGCTGCTGGAGGCGGCGAACGACCTGTACGCGAGCCCGCTGCGCGCGTTCACCCGGGTCACGTTGCCGCTGTCGATGCCCGGCCTGATCGCCGGCACGCTGCTGTTCTTCATCCCGGCCACCGGCGACTACATCAACGCCGAGCTGCTCGGCACGCCGAACGAATACATGATCGGCAACGTCATCGACTCGGCGTTCCTGGTCCGGCTCGACTATCCGCAGGGTGCGGCGCTGTCGTTTCTGCTGATGGCCGCGATCCTGGTGATCGTCTTCGCCTACCTGCGCCGGGCCGGCACGGAGGAGGTGCTGTGAGCGGGTTCAGGCGTTGGCTCGCCGACCGGTGGGTGATGGGCGTGGCCCTGCTCGTGCTCGGCTACCTCACGCTGCCGATCCTGGTGGTCGCCGGGCTCTCCTTCAACCGCCCGTCCAGCCGGGTCTCCTACGACTTCAACGAGTTCACGCTCGACAACTGGGCCCGTCCCTGCGCCACCGCCGACATGTGCGACGCGGTGGTGCGCAGCATGGAGATCGGTCTGATCGCCACCGTGGTCTCCACCGTGCTCGGCACGCTGATGGCGTTCGCGCTGGTCCGGCACGGCTTCCGTGGCCGGTCCGGGATCAACGGCCTGATCTTCCTGCCGATGGCCACGCCGGAACTGGTGATGGGCACCTCGCTGCTCGCGCTCTTCGTCGCCGCCGGGGTGCCGCAGGGCTTCTGGACCATCGTCATCGCGCACGTGATGTTCTGCGTGTCGTTCGTGGTGGTCACCGTGAAGGCTCGGCTCGCCGGCATGGACCGGCGGCTGGAGGAGGCCGCCATGGACCTGTACGCCAGCGAGTGGCAGACGTTCCGCCGGATCACGCTGCCGCTGGTGCTGCCCGGCATCGTCGCCGCCGCGTTGCTGGCGTTCTCCCTCAGCTTCGACGACTTCATCATCACCAACTTCAACGCCGGCACCACGGTCACGTTCCCGATGTACGTCTGGGGCGCCGCCCAGCGGGGTATCCCGCCGCAGGTCAACGTCATCGGCACGGCCATGTTCGGCATCGCGCTGCTGTTGGTCGGGGCCAGCTCGCTGCGCGGCCGGCGGGCCCGCAAGGCGGCGCTCGCGGTGATCGCCACCCCGGCGGGCCGGCCATGACGCTCCCGCATACCGGCCGGGCGTTGGCCGACGCCGCGCCCGTGCCGTACTGGCTGGACCGACCGGCACGCCCCGACCCGCTGCCGCCGCTCACCGGCCCGGCCACCGCCGACCTGCTGGTGATCGGCGGCGGATACGCCGGGCTGTGGACCGCCCTGCTGGCCAAGGAGGCCGATCCGGACCGGGACGTGCTGCTTGTCGACGCCGGTACCTGCGGCTGGGCGGCGTCCGGACGCAACGGCGGGTTCTGCGCCGCGTCGCTCACGCACGGGCTGGCCAACGGCGTCGAGCGGTTCCCCGACGAGATCGACGAGCTGGAACGGCTCGGCCGGGAGAACCTGGACGCGATCGGCGCGACGATCGACCGGCACGGCATCGACTGCGACTTCGAACGCACCGGCGAACTGGCGGTGGCCGTCGCGCCGTACCAGCTCGACGGGCTCGCCGCCGACGCCGAGCTGGGCCGCCGGCACGGCCGCGACGTGCGGCTGCTCGACCGCGACGAGGTACGCGCCGAGGTGGCCTCTCCGACGTACCTCGGGGGGATGTGGGACACCGACCGGACGGCGCTGCTCGACCCGGCGAAGCTCGCCTGGGGGCTGCGCCGGGCCGCGCTCGACCTCGGCGTCCGGATCCACGAGCACACCCGCGTCACCGGGCTGGCCGCCGACGGCCCGGCGCTGCGCGCCACCATGGCCGGCGGCGCGGACGCCGCGCCCGGCACCGTGCGCGCGTCCCGGGTGGCGCTGGCCACCAACGCGTTCCCGCCGCTGCTGCGCCGGCTGCGCGCCTGGACCGTGCCGGTCTACGACTACGCGCTGATGACTGAGCCGCTGACCGCCGCCCAGCGGGACGCGGTCGGCTGGCGCAACCGGCAGGGGCTGGCGGACACCGGCAACCAGTTCCACTACTACCGGCTCACCGCCGACAACCGCATCCTGTTCGGCGGCTACGACGCGGTCTACCACTACGGCAACCGGGTGGCCCCCGCGCTGGAGCGGCGCGAGGCCACGTTCCGCACGCTGGCCGCGCACTTCTTCACCACGTTCCCGCAACTGGACGGACTGCGGTTCAGCCACCGCTGGGGCGGCGTCATCGACACCTGCACCCGGTTCTGCGCCTTCTTCGGCACCGCCCACCAGGGGCGGCTGGCGTACGCGGCCGGGTACACCGGGCTCGGCGTCGGCGCGACCCGGTTCGGTGCGCAGGTCACACTCGACCTGCTCGCCGGCGCGGACACCCCGCTCACCCGACTCGACCTGGTCCGCCGCAAGCCGCTGCCGTTCCCGCCGGAGCCGATCCGGGCCGCCGGCATCAACCTCACCCGATGGTCGCTCGCCCACGCCGACGCGCGGGACGGGCGGCGCAACCTCTGGCTCCGTACTCTCGACCGCTTTGGACTGGGGTTCGACTCCTGATGCGTATCCTCCTCGTCGGCGCCGGTGGCGTCGGCTCCGCCGCCGTATCCATCGCCGCCCGCCGTTCCTTCTTCGAGACCATGGTGGTCGCCGACCACGACCCGGCGCGCGCCGCCCGGGCGGTCGCCGGCCACGGCGACCGGTTCGTGGCCGCCACCGTCGACGCCTCGGACGCCGACGCGGTCGCCGCGCTCTGCCGGGAACACCGGATCACCCACGTGTTCAACGCGGTCGACCCGCGCTTCGTCCTGCCGATCTTCGACGGGTCGTTCGCGGCCGGCGCCGACTACCTCGACATGGCCATGTCGCTGTCCCGACCGCACCCCGACCACCCCTACGCGGAGACCGGCGTCAAGCTCGGCGACGAGCAGTTCGCCGCCGCCGACCGCTGGGCCGCCGCCGGCCGGCTGGCGCTCTGCGGCATCGGCGTCGAACCGGGCCTGTCCGACGTGTTCGCCCGCTACGCCGCCGACGAGTTGTTCACCGAGATCGACGAGATCGGGGTACGCGACGGCGCGAACCTCACCGTCGCCGGCTACGACTTCGCGCCGTCGTTCTCCATCTGGACCACCATCGAGGAGTGCCTCAACCCGCCGGTGATCTGGGAGGCCGACCGCGGCTGGTTCACCACCGAGCCGTTCAGTGAGCCGGAGGTGTTCGACTTCCCGGCCGGCATCGGCCCGGTCGAGTGCGTCAACGTGGAGCACGAGGAGGTGCTGCTCATCCCGCGCTGGGTGAAGGCGAGGCGGGTCACCTTCAAGTACGGCCTCGGCGCGGAGTTCATCGAGGTGCTGCGCACGCTGCACAAGCTCGGACTGGACTCGACCGCCCCGGTGCGGGTGCGCGGCGTCGACGTGTCGCCGCGCGACGTGGTGGCCGCCGCGCTGCCCGACCCGGCCACGCTCGGCGACCGGATGAGCGGCAAGACCTGCGCCGGCACGTACGTCACCGGCACCGGCCCGGACGGCCGGCCGCGCCGGGTCTACCTCTACCACGTGGTCGACAACGAGTGGTCGATGGCCGAGTACGGGCACCAGGCGGTGGTCTGGCAGACCGCGGTCAACCCGGTCGTCGCGCTGGAGCTGCTGGCCACCGGCGCCTGGTCCGGCACGGGTGTGCTCGGGCCGGAGGCGCTACCGCCGACGCCCTTCCTCGACCTGCTCACCGACTACGGTTCTCCCTGGGGGATGGAGGAACGATGACCCGCTACGGCCCGATGTACGGCCCCGACGTCACGTTCCTCGGCGTGCCGCCGTGCACGGTCGAGGAACCGGTCACCTACGCCGACGCCGACGTGGTGGTCATCGGCGCGCCGTTCGACGGCGGCACCTCGCACCGGCCGGGTACCCGGTTCGGGCCGTCCGCCATCCGGCAGGCGTGTTACCTCCCGCACGACGGCTCCCGCCCGTCGCTGGCGCTGCGCGTGGACGCGCTCAAGGACCTGTGCGTCTACGACGCCGGGGACGTGGAGATGTTCGGCGGCGACATCGAACGCTCGCTGGCCGCGCTGGAGACCGCCGTGCACGCGGTCGCCGCCGCCGGGGCGATCCCGGTGGTGCTCGGCGGCGACCACTCCATCGCGTTGCCGGACGCCACCGGCGTAGCCCGGCACCACGGGCTCGGCCGGGTCTCGCTGGTGCACTTCGACGCGCACGCCGACACCGGCGACGTCGAGTTCGGCTCGCCGCACGGGCACGGCCAGCCGATGCGCCGGCTCATCGAGTCCGGCGCGGTACGCGGCGACCGGTTCCTCCAGATCGGCCTGCGCGGCTACTGGCCCGGCCCGGACACGTTGGCCTGGATGGCGGAGCAGCGGATGCGCTCGTACGAGATGACCGAGATCGTGGCGCGCGGCCTGGACACCTGCCTCACCGAGGCGTTCGGCATCGCCACCGACGAGTGCGAGGGCGTGTTCCTCTCCGTCGACGTGGACGTGGTCGACCCGGGCATGGCTCCCGGCACCGGGACCCCCGAGCCCGGCGGGTTCACCTCCCGCGAGCTGCTCGACGCGGTCCGCCGGGTCTGCTACGAACTGCCCGTGGTCGGCCTGGACGTGGTCGAGGTCGCCCCACCGTACGACCACGCCGACATCACCGCCTACCTCGGCAACCGCGTGGTCCTTGAGGCCCTGTCCGCGATAGCCCGCCGCCGCCGCGACGCCGAGACGGGCACGACCTGGAACCCCACCCAACCCCTCCTCGACTCCCGCTGAACGTGGCCCACCGGGTTTAGCCCGGGCTATAGTTGTGCCATGGTCGCTGACGGGAAGCGGTGGTCGGTCCGGGTCACCGGCGAGGTCCGGCACTGGCTGCGCGACCTGCGGCACGTCGACCCGGCGTCCTACGAGAGCGTGCGCGTGGCGGTGGACAAGCTGGCCGAGGTCGGGCCAGGGTTGGGGCGTCCCCTCGTGGACACGCTGCGCGGCAGCAGCCTGCGCAACCTCAAGGAGTTGCGGCCCCGCTCCGGTCGCGACGTGGCGATCCGGGTGCTGTTCGTCTTCGACCCGTGGTCCCAGGCCGTCCTCCTGGTCGCCGGCAACAAGGCGGGCGACTGGAGTCGCTGGTACCAGCGGAACATCCCGGCGGCGGAGATCGCCTACAAGACCTGGCTCGACAACGAACGTGAGCGAAGGGGGGAGTCGTGACGGAGTTCCACGACTGGGACGAGGTCCGCGCCGAACTCGGCGGCGACGACGAGGCGTACGCGCAGGAGCGCGCCCGGACCGAGGCCTGGGTGAGCGCCTTCCACCTGGCCGAGGAGCGCAAGCGGTTGGGGCTCACCCAGCGGCAGGTCGCCGAGCTCATGGGGGTCACGCCGGGCCGGGTGAGCCAGATCGAGAACGGTGACCTCGACGTCAACGAGGTGGCCACGCTGAGCCGGTACGCCAACGCCCTCGGCGCCCGACTGCGGATCATCTTCGACTACGGCGACGACCTTCGACAGATCGCCTGACCGGGGCCACCGGGGGTCAGGGGCGCGGGCAGTGGGGGAGCAGGCGTAGGCGCTCGGTGGTCTCGGTGAGGGAGTTGGGCTCGACGACCAGGCGGGCCGTGGCGGTGGCGGGGCCGGGGCGGAAGGTGCCCGCGTCGGCGGGGACGGTCGCCGTCCAGGTGCCGGCCGTACGCTCGTCGGTGCACGCGCCGATCACGCCGAACCCGAAGCCGGTGACGTCGGTGCCCCGCACCCGCTGAGCCAGGTGCACCTCGATGTAGGCCAGGCCGCGTTCGTCGCCGCAGTCGAACCGACCCCGCACCGTGCCGGTGTGCGCGTGGACGTCGGCAACGCCGAACCAGTTGACGGAGATCGCCGGGGCCGAGGCGGCCGGGCTCGGGGCGGCGAGCGCGGCGCCCGGTGCGAGTCCGAGGGCGGCAGCGGTGGCCAGCGTGGTGAGGCCGGCGGCGAGCAGGGACGATCGGACCTGGTGCATGCGCGGCTCCTGCCGGACGGTGGTGGCAAAGGACTCCAATGTGGACGGCACCAGCATCCCACCCCCGCGAAGCCCACAAGCTGCAAGATCTTGGACAGGAGGAAGGACGGGCCCCTGGTGACGCCTCCGGCACAGCGGGGCGCCCCGCTTGACCGGCGGTCCGGCTGAACGGTCCGGGGCCGGCATCCGTATCAGGCGTCGAGGACACCGACGACGGGAGACAACGTGAGGGTGCAGCGCAAGCACGTGCTGGCGGCGACCGTGGCGGTGGTCGCCTCGGTGGGCCTCTCGGTCGGCACCGGAATGGGATTCGCGGAGACCACGCCGGCCGGGCGGTCCGCCTGCGTCGGGTCGGTGACGTTCTCGGCGGAAGGCGGGGCGCCGGCCGCCACCAGCGACCGGTTCCCGGCGGGCACCCGGCTGCGGGTGACGAACCTGGACAACAACAGGAGCGCCACCGTGACCGTGGTCGGACCGTCTGGCAGTTGCGTGCTGCTCAACGCCGCGGCCATGGACCTGGTCCGCGAGCCGGGCAAGAACGTCATCCGCCGCAACGTGGTGGAACGCCTCGACGGCGCCGCGCCCGCCCCCGGCGGCGGGCAGCCGGTCGAGACGCGGCCCGGCAACGCGCAGCCGATCGGCGGCAGCGTCTGCGCCGGAGCGATCACGTTCTCCGCCGAGGCCGGCGCACCGGCCGCCACCAGCGGACAGTTCCCGGTCGGCACCCGGCTGCGGGTGACGAACCTGGACAACAACAGGAGTGCCACCGTGACCGTGGTCGGGCCGTCGGGCAGTTGCGTGCTGCTCAACGCCGCGGCCATGGACCTGGTTCGCGAGCCGGGCAAGAACGTCGTCCGCCGCAACACGGTGCAGTTGCTGCGCTGACCACGAGGGGATGCGCTGACCACGAGGGGATGCGCTGACCACGAGGGGATGCGCTGACCACGAGGGGAGTGGAACACCACGGGCGGGACCTGGGGGGATCAGGCCCGTGGTGCTCCACGATCAGGGGCGGCCGGGTCAGCCGAACGCGGCATCGAGAATGTCGAGGCCCCGGCCCAACTCGCCGTCGGCGATCACCAGCGGGGGCAGGAAACGCAGCACGTTGCCGTAGGTGCCGCAGGTCAGGGTGAGCAGCCCGGCCGCGTGGCAGGCCGCCGACAGCGCCGCCGTGGCCACCGGATCCGGGGTGGTCCCGCCCGGCTGCACGATCTCCACGGCGAGCATCGCGCCCCGGCCGCGTACCTCGGCGACCCGCGGGTCACGGGCGGCGATCGCGCGCAACCGCTCGCCCATCACCGCGCCGATCCGCCGGGCGGCGGCGGGCAGATCCAGCTCCCGCATCGTCTCCATCGCCGCGAGCGCGGCGGCGCAGGCGACCGGGTTGCCGCCGTACGTGCCGCCGAGGCCACCGACGTGCACCGCGTCCATCAGCTCCGCCCGCCCGGTCACCGCCGCCAGCGGCAGCCCGCCGGCCATGCCCTTGGCGAGCGTGACCAGGTCCGGCTCGACACCCTCGTGGTGGCAGGCGAACCAGTCACCGGTGCGGCAGAACCCGGTCTGGATCTCGTCGGCGACGAAGACCACCCCGGTCGCCGTCGCCCACTCGCGCAACGCCGGCAGAAACCCCTCGGCGGGTACGACGAAGCCGCCCTCGCCCTGGATCGGCTCGATCAGCAGCGCGGCCACGTTCTCCGCGCCCACCTGCTTCTCGATCATCTCGATCGACCGGGCCGCCGCGGTCGCCCCGTCGAGCCCGCCGTCGCGCAGCGGATACGACATCGGCACCCGGTAGACCTCCCCGGCGAACGGCCCGAACCGGTGCTTGTACGGCATGTTCTTCGCGGTCAACGCCATGGTCAGGTTGGTCCGGCCGTGGTACGCGTGGTCGAACACCACCACCGCCGGCCGCCCGGTCGCGTGGCGGGCGATCTTCACCGCGTTCTCCACCGCCTCGGCGCCGGAGTTGAACAGCGCCGACCGCTTCTCGAAGCCGCCCGGCGTCACCGCGTTGAGCTGCTCGCACACCGCCACGTACGACTCGTACGGCGCGACCATGAAACAGGTGTGGGTGAACCGCTCGACCTGGGCGCGGACCGCCTCGACCACCTTCGGGGCGGAGTTGCCCACGTTGGTGACCGCGATGCCGGCCGCGAAGTCGATCCACTCCCGCCCGTCCACGTCGGTGAGCGTCCCGCCGCCCGCCCGGTCCACGTACGCGTCGACGACGCTGCCCACGCCCCGGGCCACCGCCGACGCGCGGCGCTTGCGCAACTCTTCGCTGGATGCCACGGGTCAGCCCTCGATGTGGTGCATGACGTGCTTGATCCGGGTGTAGTCCTCCAGGCTGTAGACCGACAGGTCCTTGCCGTGACCGGAGTGCTTGAAGCCGCCGTGCGGCATCTCCGACACGAACGGGATGTGCGTGTTCACCCAGACGCAGCCGAAATCCAGCCGGCGGGTCATCCGCATGGCCCGGCCGTGGTCGCGGGTCCAGACCGAGGCGGACAGGCCGTACTCGACGCCGTTGGCCCAGCGCACCGCCTCGTCCTCGTCGGAGAACCGCTGCACGGTGATCACCGGGCCGAACACCTCGTCCTGGACGATCTCGTCGGCCTGCCGGACGCCGGAGACCACGGTCGGGGCGTAGAAGAAGCCCCGCTCGCCGACCCGGCTGCCGCCGGTGGTGACGTCCGCGTGATCCGGCAGGCGGTCCACGAAGCCGCTGACCCGGGCGAGCTGGTTGGCGTTGTTCAGCGGGCCGTAGAGCACGTCCGCGTCGTCCGGCCCGCCGGTGCGGGTGTTGCGGGCCTGCTCGGTGAGCGCGGCCACGAAGTCGTCGTGGATGCCCGGGCCGGTCAGCACCCGGGTCGCGGCGGTGCAGTCCTGGCCGGCGTTGAAGTAGCCGCCCACCGCGATCGCCTCGGCCGCCGCCGCCACGTCCGCGTCGTCGAAGATCACCACCGGGGCCTTGCCGCCCAGCTCCAGGTGGGTCCGCTTCAGGTCCGGCGCCGCCGCGGCGGCCACCTCCATGCCCGCCCGGGTCGAGCCGGTGATCGACACGAGCTGCGGGGTCGGGTGGGAAACCAGCGTACGGCCGGTGTCCCGGTCGCCACAGACCACGTTGAACACACCCGGCGGCAGGTGCTCGGCGGCGATCTCGGCCAGCAGCAGCGTCGACACCGGCGTGGTGTCCGACGGCTTCAGCACCACCGCGTTGCCGGCCGCGAGGGCCGGGGCGATCTTCCAGACCGCCATCATCAGCGGGTAGTTCCAGGGCGTCACCTGGGCACACACGCCGATCGGCTCGCGCCGCACGTACGACGTGTGGCCGGCCAGGTACTCACCCGCCGAACGCCCCTCCAGCAGGCGCGCCGCGCCGGCGAAGAACCGCAGCTCGTCCACGGCCGGGGGCAGCTCCTCCTCGGTGGTGAGCTGCCGGGGCTTGCCGGTGTTGCGCACCTCCGCGTCGACCAGGTCGGCGGCCCGGGCCTCCACCGCGTCGGCGAACTTCAGCATCGCCCGCTGCCGCTCCGCCGGGGTGGCGTCCCGCCAGCCCTCGAACGCGGTGGAGGCGGCCCGCATCGCCGCGTCCACGTCCGCCGGCCCGGACACGGGGGCGCGGGCGAACACCTCGCCGGTGCACGGGTCGACCAGATCGGCGTAGCCGCCGTCCACCGGGTCGACGTACTCGCCGTTGACGAAGTTGCGCAGCTGCTGCTGGTCGCTCATCTCAAGTCTCCGAGAGGGTGGCCGGAAGGAAGGTCAGCGGAGGTTCTCGCAATCTGACTGCCATCTTGGCTACTGAATTCGAGGCAGACAAGGGTTTGGGCAACTGTTTCCGCGCGAGCGTTCCTGGTCTACGCTGCCGGACGTGGAGCCGAGAGCCTTCTACGTCGCCGGCCGCCCCGCCCACGGCGAGGCGGAGCTGACCGTCACCCACCCGTACGACGGGCGAGCGGTGGGGCGTACCACGCTCGCCACGGCCGACCAGGTCGAAGCCGCCGTCGCGGGCGCCGCCCGGGTGGCCGCGGAGGCCGCGGCCCTGCCCGCGCACGCCCGCGCCGCCGCTCTGGATCATGTGTCCCGGCGGCTCGCCGAACGGGCCGACGAGGTCGCCGCGCTGATCACCGCCGAGAACGGCAAGCCGGTCAAGTGGGCGAAGGCCGAGGTCGGGCGCGCGATCTCGACGTTCCGCTGGGCCGCCGAGGAGGCCCGCCGCTTCTCCGGCGAGCTGCAACGCCTCGACACCGACCCGGCCGCCACCGGCCGGATCGCGCTGGTCCGGCGCGTGCCGCGCGGGCCGGTGCTCGGCATCACCCCGTTCAACTTCCCGCTCAACCTGGTCGCCCACAAGGTCGCCCCGGCGCTCGCCGTCGGCGCCCCGATCGTGGTCAAACCGGCGCCGGCCACCCCGCTCACCGCGCTGCTGCTCGGCGAACTCCTCGCCGAGACCGACCTGCCCGAGGGCATCTTCTCGGTGCTGCCGCTGCCCAACGAACGCGCCGCCGAACTGGTTGCCGACCCGCGCCTGCCGGTGGTCTCGTTCACCGGCTCCGGCCCGGTCGGCGCGGCCATCCGCCGCGCCGCCCCGGACAAGCACGTCACGCTGGAGTTGGGCGGCAACGCGGCGGCGGTGATCTGCGCCGACTGGTCGGCCGACGAGGATCTCGCGTTCGCCGCGCACCGCATCGCCACGTTCTCCAACTATCAGGCCGGGCAGTCGTGCATCGCGGTGCAGCGGGTCTACGTGCAGGAACGGCTCCACGACGGCTTCCTGCCCCGGCTCGTCGCCGCCGTCGAGGAACTGCGCACCGGCGACCCCCGCGCCGAGCTGACCGACGTCGGGCCGCTGGTGTCCGTCGAGGCGGCGCAGCGGGTGGAGGCGTGGGTGGACGAGGCGGTCGCCGCCGGGGCCACCATCGAGGTGGGCGGCCGGCGCGACGGCGCGACCTATCCGCCGACCGTGCTGAGCGGCGTGCCGGCCGACGCGAAGGTCTGCGCCGAGGAGGTGTTCGGGCCGGTGCTGGTGGTCGCCCCGGTCCCGGACGACCAGGCCGCGTTCGCCGCGGTCAACGACTCCGCGTACGGGTTGCAGGCCGGCGTCTTCACCCACCGGCTGGACGTGGCGTTCGCCGCCGCCCGGACACTGGAGGTCGGCGGCGTGATCGTCGGCGACGTGCCGTCGTACCGGGCGGACCAGATGCCGTACGGCGGGGTGAAAGGCTCGGGCGTCGGGCGGGAGGGGCTGCGCAGCGCGATGGACGACTACACCGAGCCGCGCGTCCTGGTGCTCACCGGGGTGGCGTTGTAGCTGGTCACCAGGTGCCGTCATCGCGGACCCGGAGGGCGGCACGGCCGAGCAGCAGCGTGGTGAGAGCGGCATCGACGTCGGTGCCGAGGAACCACTCGCCGGCCTGGTCGAGCGCGAAGACCCGGCCGTGCTCGTCGACCGCGAGGATGCTCTCCTGACGTTCGCTGCCCAACGGGAAGAGGCGGACACCCAGGACCGCGCCGAAGTCCGCGAGGGTGTCGGCGGTGTGCGCGACCTTGCGCGGACGCACGTCGAAGCGGGATATCCACACCGCTTCGCCTGGGCCTTGCCGTGCGCTGACCAGCCCCGGATAGGCGGTGAGCGTCGCCAGTGCGGCGGGGAAGGAAGCATGGCTGTGCTGGGCCCCACGGACTCCGGTGACTTTGCGGACCGAGGCGGCAGCCGAGACCTCGTCCCCGAAGTGCGGACGCCAGCCGGCGACCACAAGCGCGTCGGCCACTTCAGACGGGAACCGTTCAGAATCGGGAGGCGTCTGCGGATCTGGGCGCCACTCCTCGGCGTACGCCAGCTCCGGCCAGGGCAGCACGCCGAAGTGCACCAGGAAGCGGATGCACGACTCACATCGCAGGTCGGCCGGACCGCCCGCCGGATCACCGGACTCGCGGACGCGGAAGAACTCGATGCGGCTCGCCCTCAACCACTGCCTTGCCTCGTCGAGCGTCAGTGGTGGTAGCCCTTCGGCGGCGCGACGGTGGTCGTGCTCGTGCAACGCGTCGGAGACGACGATCATCTCCGCGTGCCGATCGCCGCCCCGCGCCAGGTGACCGGTGGGCAACTCGTCGAGATAGGACCGAACGAGCGGGTGGTGGTGCAGCTCGACGTCGCCCTTCGCGCCCTGCGCGACGTGCAGCCGACCGTCCAGGGTGAGGTGCGCTGCCGCGCCGGGCGTGGGCAGTCGGGTCAGCTCACGGAGCAACTGCCCGGCCGGGTCGACCGTGCGGGGGGCGCGCGGCGCGGCCGGCCGGCGTTGCCGGTACATCTGCTCGACCGCCGACGCCGGCACCCGGGGCCAGGTGGAGATTTCGCCGGTCTCCTTGTCGATGACCGTGGTGGGCAGGTCGCCGGGCAGGGCCCGCGCCTCGGTGGACACGGTGGACAGCACCACGTAACCCAGGTCGAACTCCTTGACCACCGGCGTGCAGGGAAAACCGAGACGGTCGGAGTCGCGCCGGGCCCAGACGGAGGCGATCTGCTCGGCCTGCTGTCGCTCGATCACCACCTGAAATTACCGGACCCCACGGATTCCGTGGCACCCGGTATGGTCGGCCCTACCCAGGGTGACGGAGGGGGAGCGGTGGTGGCCGAGAGTGCCGATCGGGATGCGAACCGTGCGCTGCGGGCGAGGTTCGACGAGGTGTACGGCCAGTACCAGCGACTGCGGTCCGGCCTGGACGAACTCCAGACCAGGCTGGCCGAGTTGCGGGTGACCGAACGCTCCGACGACGGCCAGGTCACCGTCGTGGTCGGGGCGCGCGGCGAGCTGATCACCGTCGAGGTGAGTCCCGCCGTGTTCCACGATCGGGATGCCCGGGCGCTGAGCCGGAAGATCACCGAGACCGTGCTGCGTGCCTCCGCCGCCGCGTCCGTCGCCACCCGTGAGCTGGTCTCCGGCTATCTGCCGCCCGGCTCGTCGTCGGTCGATTTCCTGCGTACCCATGACTTCGGCGCGCTGCTCGGGCGGGCCGACGCCGTGGCGTCACGCGGCGAGTGACCGTGGCCGGGGAAGGGATCTGGCTGGACGCGGACCGCGCCCGGCGTGGGGGCAGCGACCTGGCCGCGACCGGCAGGGCAGTCACCGCGTCCCGGCGCGAGACCGGCGATCCGATCGCGGCGGCGGGTGGTCGACGACCGTGGGGGCGCGACGACATCGGCGCCGCGTTCGACAAGCACTACCAGGGGTACGCCGAGACGCTGCTGCGGGCGTGGGAGCTGCTCGGCCGCTCGCTCGAAGGGCTCGGGTCGGACGTGGTCCGCTCGGTCACCGCGACCGTGGAGACCGATCTGGGCAACGCCCGTGACCTCGGGAAGATCCCGCACCAACGGCACAACCCGCATCGGCCCTGGCGCTGACCACCGGAGGATCCGCGCGTGAGCATGCTGCCCAGCCCGATCCCGCACCCGCTCGACTACTGCCCCTGGGACGTGCCCGGCTGGATCTACGAGGCGCTCGACTGGGTGGTCGGCGTGGAATGGCCGGAGGGCAACGAACGCGCCGTCTGGGACCTGGCCGACCAGTGGTACTCCGTCGCCGGCGTCCTGGCCGGCCCGCGCGACGAGGCGACCACCGCCGCCGGTGAGGTGAAGAGCGGATACGGCGGCGTCGGCCTGGTGGCGCACGCGTTCGACACGGCCTGGGACAAGGTGGCGGGGGGCGACGACGCGCCGCTGCACGCCCTCGTGGCGGCCACCGACGAGTTGGGGCGGCTCGTCGACTCCTGCGGCTGCGACATCGAGGGCGCGAAGCTGGAAGCCTGGATCGAGCTGGGCATCCTGGTCGTCGAACTGCTGTCCCTCGCGGTGGTCACCGTGCTCACGCTCGGCGCGGCGTCACCGGCGGCCGGCGCCGCGATCACCGCCACCCGGATCGCCGTGCAACAGATTTTCAAGCGGCTGGTGGCCCAGCTGGCCCGCAAGGCGGTCAAGGAAGGTTTGAAGGAGGCCTGCGAACGGGCCGCGAAGGAGGCCGTCAAGAGCGGCGCCCGAGGGCTCGCCCGCAAGGCCGTGCTCGCCGGCCTGGCGGAGGCTGGGCAGGAGGCGGGCACCAGCCTGGCCACCCAGGCGTACCAGAACTCCACCGGCCGCCGGGACGGCCTCGACCTGACCGACGTGGGCGCGTCGGGGCTCGGTGGCTTCGCCGGCGGCGCGGTCGCGCCGCTCGCCGGTCTGGGGCGGCATGCAAGCGGGCGGTTCGCGCAGGTCGGGGAGCGCTTCGGGCGCGAGATGGCCGGCGAGAGCCTCGCCGAGACCGCGGCCGGGCTGGCCACCGGTCAGGGCCCGTCACTGGAAGACCTGGCTCGCGCCGCGGCGTCCGGCGTGAGTGGTTCCGTCACCGGGCAGACCGAGACGGCGCTGCACCACCGGCTCGACGGGAGGCTGGGCGGCCTCACAGCCCCGCCGGTCGGCCTGGACCTGCCCCCGGTCGTCCCGGAGGTGTCATCCGGGCCCGGTCCGGCCGACTTCGCTCCGGGCCAGCGCTCCGGCGGACCGTCGTCCCCGCAGAGTGGTGAGCCGGTCGTGCACTCCCGGCCGGTTGCTGGCCCGCCTTCTTCGACCCCGCTGGCCGATGTCGTGACGGCGGCTCCGCACCTCGACCCGGTGGGCGCTGCGCACCCGACGCCAGAACTGTCCACCCCGACACTGCCCGCCCTGGGAAACGTCGATCCCGCCGTCGTGACCACCACTCCGATGCTGTCCTCGGTGGCCGTCGACATGCCGGACCCCGGCTCCGCTCTTCCGGGGGCCGCCGACGCTTGGCGCGGCGCGGGCCCGCCGCCGGTGACCGACACCCATGCTCCGGCACCCACCACACCCGTGCAGGCGGCGGCCCCGACGACACTCTCGCCGCAGCCCGTCGGCCATCCGTACCCGGCGATGCCGCCGTCACCGGATCGGATCACCGCCGGCGGGTTTGACGGGCATCTCGCCGCGCCGCCAGCTCCGCCGCCCCATCCCCGGATCGCGCCGAACCCGGGGGCACCCGGCGTCGGCCCCGATTCCCGGCCGGTGCCGAACCTCCGCTTCCCGCTACTGGAGACGTTGGCGCCGGCGAGTCCGCCGCCGAGCGTCCTCAATCCGTACGACCCTCCGTCTTCCCACCGCGAAACTCCGCAGGAGCGGGCCACGCGTCTGATGGCCGAGCGGGCGGCCCTCGATCGACGCCGCTACCAGGGCTACCTGCGATCCCAGCGCAACTGGTTCGAGGACCGTCGACGTCAGACTCGGGCGGACTGGCTCAATGAACGCGCCGATTACCACGAGGAACGGGCGAGTGACTGGGCGGCGCAGGCCCTGGAGCTGCGCCGGTCGGGGCGAACGCTCGCCGCCGAGCGTTGGCACCGGGAAGCGCATGAGGCCGGCCTGGAGGCGTCGGAGTTGCGCGCGGAGTCGCAGCGCGTCCTCAAGGGGAAACTGGTTCCGGAACGGGTGATGGTCGAGGACGACCTCGACTTCTACCGGATCAACGACGACGTGGCGGACCTGGCCCTCGGCGCGGTGGAGACGGCCGACCACTCCGCGCTCACCGGCCACGGTCACCCCTCGCCGGTCGACCGGTCCCGCCCCTACGGCCGGCGCGGCGGACTCCGGCCTCCGCTCGCGCTGCACCAGACCGACCTCGAACGGCAGATGCCCCGCAACCCGGACGGCAGCGTGATCCGGACCGCCGATCCCCGGCGCGGCGACTGGTTCCGGCTGGCCAACGACGGTGGCCCGGCCGCCGACGCCACCCGGGGCATCAACTGCCTCGACTGCACGCTGTCCCTCTTCGAGACCTGGGTACACGGTCGGCCACGGGTCGCGGCGCCGCGTACCTTCGACGGTTATCTCGCGGGCGACGTGCGCCGGCCGGTCGGCGGCGAGATGGACGGCCCGCTGCGGGTCGAGGAGACGACGGGCGGCCGGTTCCAGAACCTGTGCGGGTCCGACCGCGCCGGGGCGACCGGCGCGGCCCGGCGGCGGCTGGTCGAGCGCGGCTACCGCGACCTGCACGCGCAACTGGCGTCGGGCGGTCACGGCAGCTACGCCTTCCTCATCACCAGTTTCGAGGGCGGTGGCTCGCACGCCTGGGTGGCGCTCAACCAGAACGGCACGGTGCTCTACCTCGACCCGCAGAGCGGGATGGTGGCGGGGCAGCCGCTCTACCGGCACAGCGGCGTCCCGTTCGAGGGGAACGTGGTGGGGGTGGACGCCCTGGTCCTCGGCCCGGACGGCCGGCCGATGCCGCTCGCCGGCCGGCCGCCCGGCGACTTCAACGTGCTGCCCGAGCCACGGCACCGTCCGGCGCCGCCACGACCGCCCGACCCGCTGCCGCGCGACCACGGGGGCGCGCCCGACGTCAACCGCGTCCACCTGCTCGGCGAGTCCACCACCTTGCACCGCCCGCCCGGCAACGCGTCGCAGGCAGATCCCGCTCCCGACCGGGTACGCGATGTCCACCGTGCGGCCCACGCCAACCGCATCGCCGCCGGGCTCTACGTGCGCGACGCGTTGGCGGCAAGCGCCAGCCTGGCCGACGCCTTCGCTGCCGGGGTGACCCCGGTCGAGTTGGCGCAGCACGCCGACGGGTCGACGTTGCGGCGGCTCGTGCCAGGGCTGGACGAGGCGGCGGCCGGTGACCTGAAGCGGCTGTTCACCGACGCCCGCGTGCAGCGGATGCTGGACCAGAGCTGGGAGGCCCCGCCGCGGCGGAGGGAACTGCTCGCCGAGACGCTGGTGGGGCAGCTCGCGGAGCGTCCCGACCTGGTGCGGATGATCCTGGCGACGCCGGAACTCGCCAACTCGCTGACCGCCAGGCCGGTGACCCTGCACCATCTCGCCAGCCACCAACAGGCCATCGACGTCCTACAGGACGTGCTGAACGAGATAGCCGAGCAGGGAGCCGACGCACTCGTGGCGGTTCCGACGCGGCATCTTGAAGCGACCCCGTTAACCGATGCTCAAGTGGAGCTCAGCAGGTCCTTGGCCATCAACGGTCCGGAAGCCGTGCAGCCGGGCTTCGATCAGGATCGTCTCAATGACGCGCGCTACCGGAGGCAGTATCTCGACGAGTTGTACAAGCTAGCGGTTGTCGCGCAGTCCGACGTTGACGCTCTGGGAAGCCGGCTCGCGGCGGCCTCCGGTGGTGCCGCCGAATATCATCCACGCAGCAAACCCAAGGATCGTGGGAGGGCTGAGGACAAGATCGAGGGCTACGGCGGCGATGCGTCACAGCTGACTGATCTGGCAGGCGGCTATGTCTCTTATCGCAAGTTGGACGACCTCTACGGCGCACTGGCAGCCCTCAAGAACGATGCGCACCTCGATCTCGTGGAGTTCGATGACCGCTTCAGGTCACCGCAGAGCGGTGGATATCGGGATGTGCAGATGTTCGTGCGCGCGTCCAACGGCCATATCGCCGAGCTCCGACTGCAGTTGGCCGCGTTGGACGAGGTGGCGACATGGGAACATTCACTCTTCGAGGTGCGGCGTGACCTCGATGCCGTTGCGAAGGAGGAAGGACGTAGCGTGACCGCGATGGAGTCAGCCATACGCAGAGGCATCATCGACCGTCAGCGTCAATTCTTCTGGGTCGCTCTGCAGACGGCGTTGCACGGAGGGCGTTAATGACAGACGGATCCGAGGGTGTAGAGCTCCCCGCCTACTACGACCATTACAAGACGCCGGTGAAGCTGGTCTCTACGCCTGATGGAGGGATCGCCGCATGGCGGCTGGACAGAGCGACAGGCGGCTGGCGATCGGCCGATGACGTGATCGACGACGTCCTCTCGGCCATCGGCGGCGAGATTTCTGTTCGGACGTCCGCCGAGTTCGTCCAACGCACCGAGGCCGCCCGCGGTCGCTACCTCAAGGGTGACGGGCCCGTCTTCGCGCTCTACGAGACGGTGCGGGCGATCGACGAGCAGGCCACCGCCGAGAGGCGCGCGTACACACCGGAGGAAGCGGCACTCGTCGCGGGCATCCGGCGGCGGACCTTTGTGATGTTCGAGGAGCAGCTCCAACGGGCCGGGGACCCCGGTGCCGACCCCACCATCGCGGCCTCCTGATGGTCCCGTGCCGGTCATGAGCGCCGATGCCGGAGCCGCCCTTCCGGAACGCCGGTTCGGCTGGGAGGACATGTTCGTCGCGCCGGACGAGGATCCCCGCTTCGACGGTCCGGGTACGGACGAGCGGAGCGTTCTGGCCGGCGAGTTGAGGTACCACCGTCGCACGCTGGAGTTGAAGTGCGCCGGGCTCGACGCGGAGCAACTCGCCCGGCGGTCCGTGCCACCGTCGACGCTGTCGTTGCTCGGGCTGCTCCGTCATGCCGCCGAGCGGGAGCGGCACTGGTTCCGCCGGGTGATGGCCGGGAAGGACGTGTCGCGGATCTGGCCGACCGGTGACGTGGACGAGCCCTTCACCGGCGCCGTCGCCGATCCGGCGCTGGTCGCGCAGGCGTGGACGGCGTGGCGCCGGGAGGTGACGTTCGCCGAGCGGTTCGTGGCGGAGGCGCCGAACCTGGAGGTCCGGGGCCACCGGGGTGACCGGATGGTCTCGCTGCGGGAGCTGCTGGTGCACGCGATCGGGGAGTACGCCCGGCACAACGGGCACGCCGATCTGCTGCGCGAGCGGATCGACGGTCGCGTGGGCCGGTGACGCGCGCCGACCCCGCCCGCCCCGGGCACCAGGCCGGGCCGGCGACGGAGGGGATTCCGTACCGGCCGCCGGCCGACGTGGCGGAGGCGCTGCGCGTACAGGAGGAGTTGCGGTCGCGGGTCGACCTGCTCGGGCCCGGTCCGAGCGCGCCCGCGACGGTGGCCGGGCTGGACGTCGCGTACGCGGAGAGCGGTGACCGGCTCGCGGCGGCCGTCACGGTGCTGGACGCGGCCACACTGGCCGTGGTGGACGAGGCGGTGTGCGTGGGGCGGCCGGCGTTCCCGTACGTGCCGGGGTTGTTCGCCTTCCGGGAGATGCCGGCGCTGCTCACCGCGTTGGAGCGGCTGACCGTCCGCCCGGAGTTGCTGGTGTGCGACGGGCACGGGGTGGCGCACCCGCGCCGGTTCGGGTTGGCCTGCCACCTGGGGCTGGTGACCGGGCTGCCGGCGATCGGGGTGGGCAAGACGCCGCTCGTCGGTTCGTGGAGTGGGCCGGGCCCACGGCGCGGCGACCGGGCCGACCTGCGGGACGGCGGGGAGGTGGTCGGGCGGGTGCTGCGCACCCGGGACGGGGTCCGGCCGGTCTTCGTCAGCGTCGGGCACCGGATCGGGTTGGACGGGGCGGTGGAGCGGGTACTGGCTCTGACGCCCCGGTACCGGCTGCCGGAGACCATCCGGACGGCCGACCAGCTCTGCCGTCGGGCCCTCGCGGCGGGTGGCGACCGGAGCTGACCGGGGCGCGTAACGCTGCACACATGTGGGGCGCTCGATGAGCGGGTGCCCGGGTGGCCCGGTAGTAACCTGACCGGCGGATCTCGTCCGGGACGGAAACGGTGAGGTGGGGATGTCGGTGAGGCGGCACGCGGCGCGTTGGGCCACGGCCGGTGCGATGCTGGGTGGCCTGGTGGTCGCCGCGGCGTCCCCGGCGCTGGCCGACGGCGACCGGGTCGGGCTGCGCTCGGCGAGCAGCTTCACGGCCGGCGGCTCGGCGGGCGCGGTGACGGTCGAGGTGCGCAAGCGCACCGAGGGGTGTGTGTCGTTGCGCACCACGCTCGGGTTGCGGCTGGACGGTCTGCGGGCCGATCAGGTCCGGGTGCAGGTGGCGTCCGGTGGCCGCTGGGTGGGGGTGCCGGTCGCCGGTGGCGGTGGCGTGGTGACCACCTCCCAGGTGGCGCCGGTCGGGCGGCCGTTGTGCAAGGGCAAGGGCGCGGTGGTGCGCTACCGGGTGTCCTTCCTGTCCGGCGCCGTGGGCGGGCAGCTGGAGATCGCCGGCGAGGCGAGCGCCGCGAACGGCCAGGTGCTCGGCCGGGCCGGCCGGTCGGCCCGGCTGGTGGGCGCGGAGCCGACGCCGAGCCCGAGCCCGACGCCCTCCCGCAAGCCGTCGCCGACCCCCACGCCCAGCACGGTCGCCGCCACGCCGCCGGAGACGGCGGGCACGTCGGCGGTGGTCGCCGCCGTCGAGCCGGCCGCCGGCGCCGCGGCCGACGATTCGTCCTTCGGAGGTTCCATGATCATGTGGTTCGGCATCGCGCTGGTCCTGGTCGGCATCGCGCTGATCGTCCTGCTGGTGCGCCGCAGCCGCGCGGACCGGACGGACGACGGCCCGGTGGTCGAGCATCCGCCGGTCCCGCTGCCCCGCAGCAGCACCACCTACCGTTCCGGGGCGCCCGGGCCGGCCCCGACGGTGTACGGCGGTGGCGGTGGCGCCACGCCACCGCGCCCGACCGGCAACGTGTACGGGACGCCGCCCGCCGGGTCCCCGCCGGCGGCCCCCGCGGACGGGGACGCCACCAGCCTGTTGCCCCGCATGCCGGACTGAGCCGGACCCGACGGCTCCCGGGTTTACCGTGACCATGGGTGGACCCGGCCGGCCGGGTGTCGAACGGGGCCGGGTGCCGGGGCCGGTTCGCCGTTAAGATCGCGTGCGCCGGACGGCACCGCCGACCGGTGAGACCACATACGTGGAAGGAGCCGCGCCGTGGCCCTGGACCCGCAGTTGCTCGAGATCCTCGCCTGCCCGGACACACACCACGCCCCGCTCGACTACGACCCGCAGGCGCAGACGTTGACCTGCACCGAGTGCGGTCGCGTCTTCGAGGTCCGGGACGACGTCCCGGTGCTGCTCCTGGACGAGGCGCGGGGCGGTCCGGCGGCTGACGACGCGCGGGGCGGGTCGTCGCGGTGATGGACGGTACGGCCGGGGTGAGCGGGCACCGGCACGCGGACGAGGCCCTGCTGGACGATCCGGCGCAGCTCGGCGAGCGGGATCCGGGCGGGATGCTGCGGTTCACCGCCTCCGCCGGCGCCCAGGTGCGCGAGTCGGCGGCGTTGGCCGCCGAGGCGAACCTGTCCGTGCTGGCCGACGACGGGCGACCCCGGGCGGTGGTCATCGCCGGCATCGGCACCGCCGGGCGTACCGGGGACGTGCTGGCCACGGTCGCCGGGCCGCGCTGCCCGGTGCCGGTGATCCCGCACCGCAGCGCCGGCGTGCCCGGCTGGGTGGGCGCGGCGGACGTGGTCATCGCGGTGAGCGCCTCCGGCCGTAGCCCGGAGGCGTTGGGCGCGGCCGAGGCGGCGCACCGGCGCGGCGCCCGGCTGGTCGCGGTCGGCGCTCCGGATTCGCAACTCCAGTCGGTGGCGGAGCGGGCCCGCGCGCCGTTCATCCCGGTGCCGCGGCGGGCCCCGGCCCGGGCCAGCCTGTGGGCGCTCACCGTGCCGGTCCTGCTTGCCGCCCGTACGCTCGGCCTCGTGAAGGTCAACGAGGCGGATCTGGCCGAGACCGCGGCCCGGCTGGACGCCGACGCCGACCGGTGCCGGCCGACCGCCGAGTCGTTCGTCAATCCGGCGAAGTCCCTCGCGTTGGGGCTGGCCGGGTCGATCCCGATCGTGTGGGGTTCGTCCCCGTTGGCCACCGTGGCCGCCCGCCGGTTCGGGGACACGCTGTCCGCGAACTCCCGCTACCCGGTGGTGAGCGGTGCGCTGGGCGAGGCCGGCCGGGGTCGGGTGGGACTGCTCGACGGCGTCTTCGGCGGGTTGGCCGAGGGCGAGCGGGACATCTTCGCCGACCCCGACGACTCCGACCCGGACGGCGTCCGGCTGCGGCTGGTGCTGCTGCGCGACGGCGGCCTCAACGCCGACGACGACACCGACGAGCCGCTGGCGGTGGAGGAGCGCCGCGCGGACGCGGTGCAGACGCTCGCCGAGCGGCGCGGGGTGCGCTGTGACGTGGTGACCGCCGAGGGCGGTTCCGCGCTGGAGCGGCTCGCGTCGCTGGTGGCGGTGCCGGACTTCGCCTCGATCTACCTCGCCCTGGCACACGGGCTGGACCCGATGGCGGTTCCGGCCATCACGGAAATGAAGGAGCTGGCAAACCAGTGAGCATGTGCGGCATCGAGCGAGGCGGGGCATGAGCGCAAACGGGGGCACCAAGGCGATCGTCGCCGCCCTGGCGGCGAACCTCGGCATCGCCGTCACCAAGTTCATCGCGTTCCTGCTGACCGGCTCGTCGTCGATGCTGGCGGAGTCGATCCACTCGGTGGCCGACTCCGGCAACCAGGGTCTGCTGCTGATCGGCGGCCGGCGGGCCAAGCGGGAGGCCACGCCCCAGCACCCGTTCGGCTACGGCCGGGAGCGCTACATCTACGCGTTCATCGTGGCGATCGTGCTGTTCAGCCTCGGTGGCCTGTTCGCGCTCTACGAGGCGTACCACAAGGCGTCCGACCCGCACCCGATCGAGAGCTGGCAGTGGGTGCCGGTGGTGGTGCTGCTCGCGGCGATCGTGATGGAGGGCTTCTCGTTCCGCACCGCGATCAAGGAGTCGAACCTGATCCGGGGCAAGCAGACCTGGGTCCGGTTCATCCGCCGGGCCAAGGCCCCGGAGCTGCCGGTGGTGCTGCTGGAGGACTTCGGCGCCCTGGTGGGTCTGGTCTTCGCACTGTTCGGGGTCGGCATGACGCTGGCCACCGGCAACGGCATGTGGGACGCGGCCGGCACCGCGATGATCGGCGTGCTGCTGGTGATCATCGCGATCACGCTGGCGATCGAGACCAAGAGCCTGCTGCTCGGTGAGGGTGCCGAGCGCAGCGAGCTGGCCAAGATCGAGCAGGCCGTCACCGGCGGCCCGGAGGTCGAGCGGATCATCCACATGAAGACGCTCTACCTCGGCCCGGAGGAGCTGCTGGTGGCCGCGAAGATCGCGGTGCCGGCCTGCGAGAGCGCGGAGGAGCTGGCCCGGGGCATCAACGCCGTCGAGGCGCGGATCCGCCGCGAGGTGCCGATCGCCCGGGTGATCTACCTGGAGCCGGACATCTGGAGCGCGGCGGCGCAGCGGGCGGGCACCGGCCAGGCCGCCGACACCGCCGTGCCGGAGGCGGAGACGGACGACGCGACCGCGCCGGAGGCGACGAAGGCCGACGAGGTGGCCGGGCGGCCCGGGAGCTGACCGATGGAGTTGATGCAGGGCCGGATCCGGGACTACGCCTGGGGCTCGCGCACCGCGATCGCGCAGTTGCAGGGCCGGGCGGTGCCGAGCGACGGGCCGGAGGCCGAGCTGTGGCTGGGCGCCCACCCGGGCGCCCCGGCCACCGTCGACCGGGACGGCGACCCGGTGAGTCTCACCGAGTTGTTGCTGGCCGAGCCGGGGCACTGGCTGGGTGAGCGCCTGGTCGGCCGGTTCGGCACCCGGCTGCCGTTCCTGCTGAAGGTGCTGGCCGCCGACGCGCCGCTGAGCCTTCAGGCGCATCCGGACGCCGAGCAGGCCCGCACCGGGCACGCGGCGGACACCGGGCGGGTCAACTACGTCGACCCGTACCACAAGCCGGAGCTGTTGGTGGCGCTCTCCGAGTTCGACGCGCTCTGCGGCTTCCGGGACCCGGCCGAGTCGGCGGCGGTGCTCGCCGGGTTCGGCGTACCCGCGTTGGCGCCGGTGGTGGCCGCGTTGCGTGGCGGTCCGGCGGGGCTGCGGGAGGCCGTACGCTCGCTGTTGAGCTGGCCGGAGTCGGAGCGTGCCGGGCTGGTGGCGGCCGTGCTGGCGGCGGCGACCGCCGGGCCGGCGTCCCCGGACGCGGCGCTGGTCCGCACACTCGCGGCCGGTTATCCGACCGACCCGGGTGTGGTGGTGGCGTTGCTGCTGAACCGGGTGCTGCTGGCGCCGGGCGAGGGGATCTGGATGCCGGCCGGCAACCTGCACGCCTACCTGCGCGGCACCGGCGTGGAGATCATGGCGGCGAGCGACAACGTGCTGCGCGGCGGGTTGACCTCGAAACGGATCGACGTGGACGAGTTGCTGCGGGTGCTCCGGTTCGAGGTGCTGGCCGATCCGGTGCTGCGGCCGGAGCCGGTGGCGCCGGGCGTGTCGACCTGGCCGGTGCCGGTGGAGGATTTCGCGCTGCACCGGGTGGTGGTGGGCGCCGGGTCGCCGGAGGTGCGGTTCACGGTGCCCGGCCCGCGGGTGGTGCTCTGCGGGGCCGGCAAGCTGACCGTGGACGACGGGGTCGGTGTGGTGACGTTGGCGGCGGGCCGGTCCGCGGTCGGCACCGCCGCCGGCGGCCCGCTGGTGCTCACCGGCGACGGCGAGGCGTTCGTGGCCACCTGTGGCCTGTCCTGAGCCCGCGTCGCCGATTTCCCGGAACCGCTTGACGGGCTGGTCGCTCAGTGTGACTCTTTGGGTACGCAGCGTTGTCGCGACGAACGTCCGGGAACGCGCGGGGATCCAAACCGGGGGGATGCACGGGGGTGGCCGGGCCGTGGGCGGAAAAGTCGTCCACGACCGTCCGCCCCCGTGCGCTGTTCGTCGCTCCTGCGCCAACCGGACCCGGGTGAGCGGGCCCACGCGCGTAAGGTGGAAGGCTGCGCAGCCCTTCGTTCGACAGGAGCTTCCATGACCAGCACGCTTCCGGCGGCCCCCAGCGGCGCGCCGTCCGGCGCCCGGCCGAGCACCCTCGCCGAGGGCGACTACAAGGTGGCGGATCTGTCGCTCGCCGAGTTCGGGCGCAAGGAGATCCGGCTCGCCGAGCACGAGATGCCCGGCCTGATGGCGATCCGGCGCGAGTTCGCCGACGCCCAGCCGCTCGCCGGCGCCCGCATCACCGGCTCGCTGCACATGACCGTGCAGACCGCTGTCCTGATCGAGACCCTGGTCGCGCTCGGCGCGCAGGTCCGCTGGGCGTCCTGCAACATCTTCTCCACCCAGGACCACGCCGCCGCGGCCATCGTCGTCGGCGCCGAGGGCACCCCGGAGGCCCCGGCCGGCGTCCCCGTCTACGCCTGGAAGGGCGAGACGCTGGAGGAGTACTGGTGGTGCACCGAGCAGGTGCTCGCCTGGCCCGACGGGCAGGGCCCGAACATGATCCTCGACGACGGCGGCGACGCCACGCTGCTCGTGCACAAGGGCGCGGAGTTCGAGAAGGCCGGGGTCGTGCCGCCGGTCGAGTCCGCCGACTCCGAGGAGTACGCGGTCATCCTCCAGGTGCTGCACCGCTCGCTCGGCGAGGACAACCAGCGCTGGACCCGGATCGCCGCCGGCATCAAGGGCGTCACCGAGGAGACCACCACCGGCGTGCACCGGCTCTACGAGATGCACCGTGCCGGCACGCTGCTCTTCCCGGCCATCAACGTCAACGACTCGGTGACCAAGAGCAAGTTCGACAACAAGTACGGCTGCCGCCACTCGCTCATCGACGGCATCAACCGGGCCACCGATGTGCTCATCGGCGGCAAGATGGCCGTCGTGATGGGCTACGGCGACGTGGGCAAGGGTTGCGCCGAGTCGCTGCGCGGCCAGGGCGCCCGGGTCGTGGTGACCGAGGTCGACCCGATCTGCGCGCTCCAGGCCGCGATGGACGGCTACCAGGTCGCCACGCTTGACGACGTGGTCGAGCAGGCCGACATCTTCATCACCGCGACCGGCTGCTTCGACGTCATCACCAACGAGCACATGGCCCGGATGAAGCACCAGGCCATCGTGGGCAACATCGGCCACTTCGACAACGAGATCGACATGGCCGGCCTGGCCAAGCGCTCGGACGTGACCCGGGAGAACATCAAGCCGCAGGTCGACGTGTGGCGGTTCGACGACGGCCACGCCATCATCGTGCTCTCCGAGGGCCGCCTGCTGAACCTGGGCAACGCCACCGGGCACCCGAGCTTCGTGATGTCGAACTCGTTCGCCAACCAGACCATCGCCCAGATCGAGCTGTTCACCAAGACCGACGAGTACCCGATCGGCGTCTACGTGCTGCCCAAGCACCTGGACGAGAAGGTCGCCCGGCTGCACCTGGACGCGCTCGGCGCCAAGCTGACGACGCTGACCAAGGAGCAGGCCTCCTACCTGGGCGTCTCCCAGGAGGGTCCGTTCAAGTCGGAGCACTACCGCTACTGATTCCGCACCCGGGAGGGACCGGGGTCGGCCGCCGCGCGGCCGTCCCGGTCCCTTTTCGCGTACGCACCGACGATCGGGTCCTCCGGCCCTGTCCGGTCCGGCCGGCCCGGGACGAGGCTGGGACGGCGGTCGCGGCCGGCGAGGTGACGTTGCCGTGAACAACTTGACGCCGTGCCGGAACAGGAGCAAGGTATGGCTGCCCTAAGTTAACTGAGGCATGCCTGACCGACTACGGAGTTACCGATGTTCGCCACGTACCTGATCGGCCTGCGGGAGGGCCTGGAAGCGACCCTGGTGGTCAGCATCCTGGTCGCCTTCCTGGTGAAGTCGCAGCGGCGTGACCGGCTGCCCCAGGTCTGGGCCGGCGTCGGCCTGGCCGTGGCGCTCTCCGTCGTCTTCGGCTCGCTGATCCAGTACACCTCGACCTCGCTGCTGCGGACCTCCGAGTCGCGCGAGTTCTTCGAGGCGGTGACCTCGGTCGCCGCCGTCGTGTTCGTGACCTGGATGATCTTCTGGATGCGCCGGGCGGCCCGCTCCATCGCGGGCGAGCTGCGTGGAAAGCTCACCGAGGCGCTCGCCGTCGGGTCGCTGGCGGTCGCCGGCATGGCCTTCCTCGCGGTGGTCCGGGAGGGCCTGGAGACCGCGCTGATCTTCTACGCCGCGGCCGAGAGCGTGGCCGGCGGCACCGGCGCGGGCTCGCTGCTCGCCCTGGTCGGCGGCATCGCCACCGCCGTGGTGATCGGCTTCCTGATCTACCGCAGCGCCCTGAAGATCAACCTGAGCCGCTTCTTCACCTGGACCGGCGCGCTGCTGATCCTGGTCGCCGCCGGCATCCTCAAGTACGGCGTGCACGACTTCCAGGAGGCCGGCGTGCTGCCCGGCCTGAACAACCAGGCCTTCGACATCTCCGCCACGCTCGACCCGAACGCCTGGTACGGCGCGCTGCTCGCCGGCATGTTCAACATCACCGCCGCGCCGACCGTGCTGGAACTGGTCGCCTGGGTCGCGTACGCGGTGCCGGTGCTGGTGCTCTTCCTGCGCAAGCCGGCCACGCCGGCCAAGCCGCCCGCCGCGCCGGCCGCCAACGCGTCGACCGGGGCCCCCGCCGCCAACGCGTCGACCGGGGCCCCCGCCGCCAACGCGCCGGCCGCGACCCCGGCCGGGAACGCGCCGGCCGAGTCCACCGCGACCACCCCCGAGCCCGCGCCGGCCACCGTCGACGCCGCCGCCGTTCCGTCCCCGCGCGCCTGACCGCCCGTTTCCGAGGAGATCCCGCACCGATGCGTACCACTCGATTCGTCGCGCCCGCCGCCGCCGGGTTGCTCGCCGTCGCCGGACTGGCCGGTTGCGGCGGTGGTGACGACGCCGACGCGACCGCCGGCGGACCGATCGCCGTCAAGGCGACGGACAGCGCCTGCGAGGTCGACAGCACCGAGATCGACGCCGGCCAGGTGACGTTCAAGGTGACCAACAACGGCTCCAAGGTCAACGAGTTCTACGTGTACGCCGCCGGCGACCGGGTGATGGGCGAGGTGGAGAACATCGCCCCCGGGTTGAGCCGGGAGCTGCGCGTCGAGCTGCCTGCCGGGACGTACGAGACCGCCTGCAAGCCGGGGATGAGCGGCCGGGGCATCCGGGGCGCGCTGAAGGTCAGCGGCACCGCCGCGAGCGTCGCGCCGGACGCCGCGCTCACCGAGGCCACCGCCAGCTACCAGCGCTACGTGCGCAGCCAGACCGCCGCGCTGCTGGCCAAGACCGAGGAGTTCGTGGCCGCGGTCAAGGGCAACGACGTGGCCAAGGCCAAGGCGCTCTACCCGGTGGCCCGCACCTACTGGGAGCGGATCGAGCCGGTCGCGGAGAGCTTCGGTGACCTCGACCCGAAGATCGACGGTCGCGAGGAGGTGGTCGAGGAGGGCATGGAGTTCACCGGCTTCCACCGGATCGAGAAGGATCTCTGGACCACCGGCGACATCAGCAAGGACGGGCCGATCGCCGACCAGCTCCTGGTCGACGTCAAGGCGATCGTGGCCAAGGCCGACGCCGAGAAGCTCACCCCGCTCCAGCTCGCCAACGGCGCCAAGGCGCTGCTCGACGAGGTCGCCAGCGGCAAGATCACCGGTGAGGAGGAGCGGTACTCGCACACCGACCTCTGGGACTTCAACGCCAACCTGGAGGGCTCGAAGGCCGCCGTCGGCGCGCTGCGCCCGGCCCTGGAACAGCGCGCGCCCGACCTGGTCAAGCAACTCGACGCCGAGTTCGCCAACGTGGAGGCTGCGCTCGGCAAGCACCGGGCCGGGGACGGCTGGAAGCTGCACACCCAGCTCAGCAAGACCGAGCTGAAGGAGCTGTCGGACAGCATCAACGCGCTGGCCGAGCCGGTCAGCAAGATCGCGGCGGCCGTCGCACGATGAGCACTCCGGCCGGCGGTGACGCGACGAGCGAGCCGAACAGCACGCAGCCCGGTCGCGGGATCTCCCGCCGGCGGGCGATGACCCTGGCCGGTGTCGGTGCGGCCGGCGTCGGCGCGGTGGCGGCCGGCGCGGGCGCGCTGATCGCCGGTGGCGGCCAGGCGTCGGCCACCGAGACGGCCGCCGGGGCGGTGCCGTTCCTCGGCGAACACCAGGCCGGCATCACCACCGCGGCCCAGGACCGGCTGCACTTCGTCGCGTTCGACGTGGTCACCAAGGACCGGGACCGGCTGGTCGCGATGCTCCAGGAGTGGACCGCCGCCGCGGCCCGGATGACCGCCGGCAAGGACGCCGGGCTGATCGGTGCGGTCGGCGGCGTGCCGGAGGCCCCGCCGGACGACACCGGCGAGGCGCTCGGGCTGCCCCCGTCGCAGCTCACCGTCACGGTCGGCTTCGGTCCGACGCTGTTCCGCGACGCCCGGGGCCGGGACCGGTTCGGCATCGCCGACCGCCGCCCCGCCGCGTTGGCCGACCTCCCGCACTTCGCCGGCGACGCGCTCAAGCCGGAGCTGTCCGGCGGCGACATCTGCGTCCAGGCCTGCGCCAACGATCCGCAGGTGGCGGTGCACGCCATCCGTAACCTGGCCCGGATCGGCATGGGCGTGGTCAGCGTCCGCTGGTCGCAGCTCGGGTTCGGGCGTACCTCGTCGACGTCGCGGGACCAGGCCACGCCGCGCAACCTGTTCGGCTTCAAGGACGGCACCGCCAACCTCAAGGCCGAGGACGCCGACCTGCTCCGCGAGCAGCTCTGGGTGCAGCCCGGCGACGGTCCGGACTGGATGGCCGGCGGCTCCTACCTGGTCACTCGCAAGATCCGGATGTTGATCGAGACCTGGGACCGCAGCCCGCTGGCCGAGCAGGAGACGATCACCGGCCGGACCAAGGGCAGCGGCGCTCCGCTCGGCCGGCGCGACGAGTTCGACGAGCCGGACTTCGCGGCCAAGGGCGACGACGGCGAGCCGGTCATCGCGCCGACCGCGCACGTGCGGCTCGCCCACCCGGACCAGAACGGCGGCGCCCGCCTGCTGCGTCGCGGCTACAACTTCGTGGACGGCTCGGACGGGCTGGGCCGGCTCGACGCCGGGCTGTTCTTCATCGCCTACCAGCGGGACCCGCGCAAGCAGTTCGTGCCGATCCAGACGCGGCTGGCCCGCAACGACGCGATGAACGAGTACCTCCGCCACGTCTCCAGCGGCCTGTTCGCCTGCCCGCCGGGCGTCCGCGACGCCGCCGACTGGTGGGGCCGCGCACTGTTCTCCTGAGCTGGCCCGGGTCGTCCCTGAGTCGGCCCGGTCGTCCCTGAGTCGGCCCGGTCGTCCCTGAGTCGGCCCGCCGCGCTCAGCGGCGTACCGGATTGGGTCCGGCGGGTTCCGGCGCGGCCCGCCGCAGCGGAACGCCGGGCGACGCGGCCGGGGTCGGGGCCAGCTCCGGCCAGAGCCTGCCGCTGACCGTGCGGGCCCGGCCCAGCCGGTACCCGGCCCGTCGCCTGCGCTCGGCCAGCACGGCGGCCAGGTACGCCCACTCCGGCGCGGTCCACGGCGGCGGCGGTGACGTCACCGCGGCCACCTCCGCCCACAGCTCCCGGCCCAGCCGCACCCGGTCCGCGGCGGCGAGTTGGGGGAGCCGGTCCACGTACTGCCGGCCGGCCAGGGCCAGCCCGTCGTCCACCCGGGTCAGGTCCAGCGTGCCCGCCCAGGCGAGCAGCGGCGGCACGGCCGGCGGCAACGGCCGCCACACCGCCGCGCCCCGGGTGTGCACCACGAGCGTGCCGGCCACCAGGTCACCCAACCGTCGGCCGCGCGGGTCGGTGAGCATCACCGTCACGGTCGCCGCCCAGCTCAGCAGCGGCAGCACCAGACCGGGCCACTCCACCGCGACGCCCACCAGCGCCCGGGCCAGCGACTGCCCGACCCCGACCGGACCGCCGTCGGCGCGTACCACCCGCAGTCCCACCGCCAGCTTGCCCACCGTCCGGCCGCCGGCGAACCGCTCCATCACCACCGGATAGCCGACCAGCACCAGCACCAGCAGCACGACCTGGAGACCGCCGGCCAGCGCGGCGTCCATCAGGTCCGGCGGCATCGCGAGCACCAGCATGGACAGCGCCGCACCGAGCACCAGCGCCAGACCGAGCTGGACGACCAGGTCGATCAGCAGCGCGAGCACCCGGGAACCCAGCCGGGCGGCCCGGACGTCCAGCTCCACCGCCTCGCCACTGACCAGACCGGCGTCGGCCCACCGGGAGGGCGGGGGAGGTTGCGCGCGCACCCCGACAGTGAACACCATGAACGAGTGGATCTCGACGCGTACGTGGCGGAGCACGGTGGGCAGTGGCGGCGGCTGGCGCAGTTGACCGGCCGGCGTCGGCTGGACGCGGCCGAGGTCGACGAGCTGGTCTCGCTCTACCAGCGCACCGCCACCCACCTGTCCGTGCTGCGCAGCCGCGCCCCCGAGCCGGCGCTCCTCGGTCACCTGTCCCACCTGGTCCTGGCCGCCCGCGCCCGGATCATCGGCCGGCCCCGGCCGTCCTGGGCGGCGGTACGCCGGTTCCTGCTGGCCGACCTGCCGGCCGCCCTCTACCGGGCCTGGCCCTGGTGGTGCGGCGTCGCCACCGGCTTCAGCGCGTTGAGCGTCTTCCTCATCTGGTTCGTCGCCGGCCACCCGGACACCGCCGCCGCGTTCATCGGCGCCGAGTCGGCCCGGCAGCTCGTCGACTCCGGCTTCGCCGGCTACTACACGGAGTTCGCCGCGCCGACGTTCGCGTTCCACCTGTGGACGCACAACGCCTGGCTGGCGGCCCAGTGCCTGGCCGCCGGCGTGCTTGTGGTGCCGGTGTTCTGGCTGCTGTGGCAGAACGCGCTGAACATCGGCGTGGTGGGCGGCGTGATGGTCTCCTACGACCGGGCGGACGTCTTCTTCGGCCTGATCACGCCGCACGGCCTGCTGGAGCTGACCGGCATCTACGTCGCCGCCGGGGTCGGGCTGCGCACCGCCTGGGCGTGGATCGCCCCGCCCCCGCACCTCGGGCGCGGCCGGGCGGTCGCCGAGGCGGGGCGCTCGGCCATGGTGGTCGCGGTCGGCCTGGTCGGGCTGTTCGCCGTCTCCGCGCTGCTGGAGGCGTTCGTCACCCCGGCGCCGGTGCCGACGGTCGTGCGGGTGGCGGCCGGCGCCACCGTCTGGGCGGCCTTCCTGGCGTACGCGCTCATCCTGGGCCGCCGCGCCGCCGCGTCCGCCGCTCCGCGCCCCCTCCGCCACTGACCGCAGATTCACGGAAACAGTGGCTGTGGAGCCCGCGACAGCCACTGTTTCCGTGAATCAGGGCGGAGGCGAGTTCGGGGGTCAGAGCTGGCCGACGGACTTCAGGTGCAGGTAGGTGTCGGCCACGGCGGGGGCCAGTCGGTCGGCGGGGACGTCCACCACCGTCACGCCGTGCCGGGACAGCGCGGCCCGCACCCGGTCCCGCTCGGCCAGCGCCCGCCACGCCGACGCGGCCGCGTACGGGTCGTCCGGGCCGACCGGGGTGGCGGTGGCGAGCCCGGTCAGCACCGGATCGTGGGTGGCCGCCAGGACCACCCGGTGCCGGGCGGCCAGCCGCGGCAGCACCGGCAGCAGGCCCGCCCCGAGCGCGCCCGCGTCCAGTGCGGTGAAGAGTACCAACAGGCTGCGCTGCCGCTCCCGGCGCAGCAGCTCACCGGCGACCAGCTCGAAGTCCGTCTCGACAAGCGCCGGCTGGAGCGGCGCCATCGCCTCGACCAACCGGGTGAGCAGCGCCGGCCGGTTGCCGCCGGTCACCCGGGCCTGGACGGCGGTGTCCACGGCGAGCAGGTCCACCCGGTCCCCGGCACGGGCGGCCAGCGCGGTGAGCAGCAACGCCGCGTCGATCGCGGTGTCCAGCCGGGGTTCGTCTCCGAGCCGGACCGCCGAGGTGCGACCGGTGTCCAGCACGCAGACGAGCCGCCGGTCCCGCTCCGGTCGCCAGGTGCGCACCAGCACGTCGGCGCGGCGCGCGCTGGCCCGCCAGTCGATCGACCGGACGTCGTCGCCGACGGCGTACTCGCGCAGGGTGTCGAACTCGGTGCCGTGGCCGCGTCCCCGGGTCACCTGGACGCCGTCGATGACCCGCAGCCGGGCCAGCTTCTCCGGCAGGTGCCGGCGGGAGTCGAAGCGGGGCAGCACGCGCAGCGTCCACGGTGGTGTGCCGGGCCGTTCGGCGCGCTGCCGGAACCCCAGACGCATCGGCCCCAGCGAGCGGACGGTCAGCGCCACCGCCGGCCGGTCGCCGCGCCGGGTCGGGGTGAGGCGGACCGGCAGCGTGGCCGTGCCGCCGGGCGGGACCGTGAGCGTCTCCCGCGGCGAGCGCCCGGGACGCGCCCCGGCGGACGGCACCCACGCGTCGCGGACCTGGGCGCGCAGCGTCCGGTCGGTGGGGTTGGCCAGGTGCAGGGTGACCGTGGCGGTGCCGCCGAGCCGGACGGTCCGGTCGCCGGCGCGGGTGGCGCTGAGCGCGTGCGGCGGGGCGGCGAGCGCCCGGTCCAGGGCGACAAGCAGCAGCACGGTCGCGGTCAGCACGGCGACGCCGAGGAACGGCGCCGGCCAGGCCGGCAGCGTTCCGGCGCCGGCCGCGAGCAGCAGGCCCGCCCGCCAGGTCATCGCGGCGTCGGCACGGTGGCCAGCACCGAGTCGAGCACGGCGTCGGCCGTCACTCCCTCCAGCTCCACCTCCGGTCGCGGCCGGAGCCGGTGCCGCAGCGTCGGGCGGGCCACCGCCTTCACGTCGTCCGGTGTGACGTGGTCGCGGCCGGCCAGCCAGGCCCACGCTTTGGCGGTGGCGAGCAGCGCGGTCGCGCCCCGGGGCGAGGCGCCCAGCTCCAGCGCGGGCGCGGCCCGGGTGGCCCGGCAGAGGTCCACGATGTAAGCGAGCACCGGCTCGGCCACGTGCACGGCGTGCGCCTGCGCGCGGGCGGCGGCCAGGTCGGCCGCGCCGGCCACCGGGCGTACGCCGGCGGCGCGCAGGTCGCGCGGATCGAACCCGGCGTGGTGCGCGCGGAGCATACCCAGTTCCTCGTCCCGCCCCGGCAACGGCACGGTCAGCTTGAGCAGGAAGCGGTCGAGCTGCGCCTCGGGCAGCGGGTAGGTGCCCTCGTACTCGACCGGGTTCTGGGTGGCCGCGACGATGAACGGCTCGGGCAGCGGGCGGCGCTCGCCCTCGACGGTGACCTGCCGTTCCTCCATCACCTCCAGCAGCGCGGACTGCGTCTTCGGCGGGGTGCGGTTGATCTCGTCGGCGAGGAGCAGGTTGGTGAAGACCGGCCCCTCGCGGAACGTGAACGCGGCGGTGTGCGGGTCGAAGATCAGCGAGCCGGTGACGTCGCCGGGCATCAGGTCGGGGGTGAACTGCACCCGTTTGGCGTCCAGGTCGAGCGCGGCGGCGAGCGTGCGCACCAGCAGCGTCTTGGCCACCCCCGGGACGCCCTCCAGCAGCACGTGCCCCCGGCAGAGCAGCGCGATGACCAGGCCGGTGACCACCGCGTCCTGGCCGACCACGGCCTTGGCCACCTCGGCGCGCAGCCGGTGCAGGGCGGCGCGGGCGTCGGACGGTGCGGCGGGCGACGCGGCGGCGATGACGGGTCCGGTCACCGGGGTTCTCCTTCGCTCGGGGGCGGGGCCAGGGTACGGGTCAGCGTGTCCAGCGCCCGGGCCAGCTCCAGCAGCTTCCGGTCGTCGTCCGGGGCGGGGCCGTGCAGCAGCTCGGCCACCCGCTCCGGGTCGTCGCCGGTCGCCGCCGCGACCCGGGCCGCCACCTCGTCGTCCGGGGTGTCGGGCGGCAGGTTGAGCCGGGGCAGGACGCGGTCCCGGGCGGCGCCGCGCAGCGTCGCGGCGACGGTGTTCCGGGCGCCGGCCCGCCGGTAGAGGCGGGCCCGGCCGCGGACGGTCTCGGCGGCGCGGACGGTCACCGGCAGCGGCTCCGTCACCGGGGGCCCGAGGCGGCGGGCCCGCCAGAACACCACCAGCAACCCGGCCAGCGCGAGTTGCGCCAGGATCGCCCAGAACCAGGCCGGGAACGCGTCCCACAACGGGTTGTCGGCGCGCCGCGGCGGGTCCGCCCGATCGGGGCGCTCGGCGGTGCGGCGGGGCGTCGGCGGAGCCTCGGTCTCGGTGGTCCGCGACGCGCCCGTCCCGGTCGGGGCCGGATCGGGGGCGGGCAGGTCCAGCCAGACCAGCGGACGACCGGTGGCGCCGAGCAGGCCGGTGGCGAGGTCCCGGTTGCCCCACTCGTCGATCCGGTCGTTGCGGAACGGGTCGCTGGCGCCCACCAGCACCACCTCGGTGCCGGCCGGGATCCGGAGCAGCGCGCCGCCGTAGCAGCGGTCGGCGCGTTCCGGCCCGGCGTACCGCTGGTGGTCGACCGCGGCGGTGCCGGCGCGGACCGCCTCGGGCAGCCGGCACTCCGCGCCCCCGGCGTCCGGCGGTAGCGCCCGGGTGGCCCACCGGCGGCCGGTCGGCTCGACCGACGTGCCCAGCTCGGCCAGCACCCGGCGGGACGGCTCGACGAGCACCAGCCGGCTGCCGGGCGGCAGCGCGGTCAGCCCGGTGAGCGTGTCCGGGTGCACCAGGTCGGGTGCGGGCACGAAGAGCGTGCTCGGCGCCGCCCGGGCGGCCCGCAGCGCCCCGGCGGTGTCGGTCTCCCGGCGCAGCGGCACGCCCTGCGCGCGTAGCTCCTCGGCGAGCCGGCTGCCGCCGTCGTCGTCGCCGGCGACGGGGGAGAGGAAGCCGCGCTCGTCCGGGTCGGGCTGGTCCACCGCGTGCAGCACCACGGTGGCCCCGATCAGCAGCGCGGCCAGCCCGAGCGGGACGACGGTGCGGTGCCACCGGCGGCGGGACGCCGGCGGGGCCGCGGGTCGGGCCGGGGCGGGGGCGACGGTCACCAGGCGTCCTCCTCACCGGTCAGTTCGCGGCGCAGCTCGGCGGCGAGCGCGCGCATCCGTTGGTCGTGGCCGGCGGTGGCGGGACGCTGGGCGTACCAGAGGTCGGAGAAGATCGTGCCGGCGGCGTGCAGGGTGGGCCGGACCGCCGGGCGGGTCCGGGCCGCCGCCTCGGTCAGCTCGGTGACGGTGAGCCCGGCCCGTGGCTCCACCACCTGACAGGTGACCAGGAGCCGGACCATCTCCCGAAGCCGTTCCCGCACCGCCTCGGCGTAGCGGCCCTCGGCGGCCAGCCGGTCGGCCGTCGCCGCGCCGCCGACGGGTGCCGGCGGCGCGGCCCGGGGCGCGGGGACACGCACCGGCGGGTCGGGCCGCTGTCGGCGGGCGGGACGACGCAGGCGCATCCGCGGTCGTCGGAGCCGGGGCAGTCGCAGCCGGGGCAGTCGTGGCCGGGGCAGTCGCAGCCGGGGCAGCCTGAGCCGGGGCAGCCGGCGGGGCACCCAGGCCGGGAAGGAGTGCCAGGCCAGCGCCGTCAACAGCGCGGCGGCCAGCAGGAGCAGCGCGACCAGCGGCAGCGGCACCACGTCGCCCAGCGCGGCCACCGTCTCGGTCCACCAGCGGCTCACCGCTCGACCGCCAGCAGCACCGGCTCCGGGACGCCGGCCGGCGCCCGGGAGAGTCGGATGTCCAGCCCCTCGGTGCGCATCCGGGTCTCCAGGTGCAGCACCGCGTCCAGGCAGGCCAACGCCGGGTACGCGAGCGCGTTCACCGCCGCCTGCGCGACGACGGCGACCGGCAGCGCCCAGGCCGACACGTCGAACAGGTCGAGCAGCCCGAGACCGTAGGGGACGCCCAGCCCGATGCCGACCCGGACCAGCCACCAGCCCAGATAACCGAGCAGCCGGACGGCGGCGGCGCGCCCGCCCACCCGGCCGGCCAGCCGGATCGCCCGTCCCGGTGCCCGGTACGCCGGCACCCCGTCCAGCACGAGCACCGGCACCACGAGGCCGAGCAGCCCGTACGCGACGAACCAGGCGGGCCCGGCCAGCCCGGCGAGGCCGACGGCGAGCCCGACCGCGCCCGCCGCCAGCAGAGTCGCGCCCGGACGGGCCTCGTGGAGCAGCTCCGACGGCGCGCGGCGGCGGCCGAGCAGCGCCGCCGCGCCGCCCCGCGCGGCCGGGTTGCCCAGCAGCGCGATGATCGCCGCCTCGGTCCCGGCGCCGGCCGCGAGCAGCAGCCAGTACCAACCGAACGACTCCCCGCCGGCGGGCCACCAGCCGGGCGGGTGCGCGCCGGCCAGCAGCCGCACCGGGTACAGCACGGCCTGCTCGGCGAGGGCCAGCGCGACGGCGAGCGGCAGCAGCACCCGGGCCTGGTCGCGGAGGAGCAACACGGCGGCGTCGAGCAGCTCACCGACGGTCAGCGGACGGCGCGGGAGCACCGCGGTCGGGCCGACGTCGGACACGCGTACTCCCGGGCGGGCAGGGCAGCAGAGGTGGCGGGCGGCGGGGCACCCGGGGGATCATGGTTGCACGGCGGGTCCGCATCCGGTGGACCCGTCCGTCGCGGCGCGCCACGCTGGTGACCACGCCGTGAGCTGTGGTGTGGGGGCGCGCTCGGCGCTACCGTGCCGGGAAAGACTCCGACCCTCCAGATGAACGGGGATGGAACGATAAACCCCATGAGAGCCCGCGTACTCGTGGTCGACGACGACCCCGCCCTTGCCGAGATGCTCGGCATCGTGTTGCGCAGCGAGGGCTTCGTGCCGTCCTTCGTCGCCGACGGAGAACGGGCATTGGCCGCGTTCCGCGACAGCCGGCCCGACATCGTCCTGCTCGACCTGATGTTGCCGGGCATGAGCGGCATCGACGTGGCCCGGGCGATCCGCGCCGAGTCCGGGGTGCCTATCGTGATGCTGACCGCCAAGAGCGACACGGTCGACGTGGTGCTGGGGCTGGAGTCCGGCGCCGACGACTACGTGGTCAAGCCGTTCAAGCCCAAGGAGCTGGTGGCCCGGATGCGGGCCCGGCTGCGTCGCGGCGAGGACGTCGCGCCGGAGCTGCTCACCATCGGCCCGCCCGGCAACCAGATCACCATCGACGTGCCGGCGCACACGGTCAGCCGGGACGCCGAGGAGGTCAAGCTGACGCCGCTGGAGTTCGACCTGCTGGTCGCGCTCGCCCGCAAGCCCCGCCAGGTGTTCACCCGGGAGGTGCTGCTGGAGCAGGTGTGGGGGTACCGGCACGCCGCCGACACCCGCCTGGTCAACGTGCACGTGCAGCGGCTGCGGGCCAAGATCGAGCCGGATCCGGAGCGACCCGAAATCATCCTCACCGTCCGGGGCGTGGGCTACAAGGCGGGCACCGGATAACCTGGTCAGCACTGTGCTGACCGCCCCGCTGCCCGACCCGCCGACCGCCTCGTCCCGCCGGCTCCGTGCCGCGCGGGCGCTCTGGCGCGCGCTGGCCGGCCGGTCGACGCGGTTCGCCGCCGGCGTACGCCAGGCCTGGCGCCGGTCGCTCCAGGTCCGCGTGGTCACCATCACACTCGTGGCGTCGAGTCTGCTGGTGGGCGGTTTCGCCTACCTGATCGCCGACAAGATCACCAACATCCTCCTGGAGAACGCCGAGACCGACGTGCGGATGCGGCTGAGCAACGGCAGCGAGTACGCGGCGAAGCAGTTCAACCTCTACAGCCAGCCGCAGGAGGCCCAGCTCCAGGACACCATCGACGGCACGGTCAACTACCTGGCCGGCGGGGACCCGGCGCAGACCAGCGGCGTGGTGGTGGCGATCACCGCGGACAACTTCGCCGAGTTCATCGAGCCTCGCGTCTCCCCGGACGTGCCGGTGCGCACGGTGATCGGCGACGAGCTGCGGGCCACCGTCGCCTCCGGCAAGGTGGCCCACCAGATCCGCACCGGCACGCTCGGCGGCGACCGCACGAAGTACCTGGTCTACGGCTCCCCGGTGCCCACCCGGTTCGGGCAGGTCGAGCTCTACTACCTCGTGCCCCTGGCCCGGCAGGACGCCACCGCGGCGGACGCCCGGGCCACCGTGGTCGCCACCGGCGTCGCGCTGGTGCTCCTGCTCGGCCTGCTGGCCGCGCTGGTGACCCGGCTGGTGGTGACGCCGGTCCGGGTGGCCGCGCGCACCGCCCAGCGGCTCTCCGCCGGCCTGCTCGACCAGCGCATGGTGGTCTCCGGGGAGGACGACCTGGCCCTGCTCGCCGCCTCGTTCAACCAGATGGCGACCAACCTGCAACGGCAGATCCTCCGGCTGGAGGAGATGTCCCGGCTGCAACGCCGGTTCACCTCGGACGTCTCGCACGAGCTGCGGACGCCGCTGACCACGGTCCGGATGGCGGCCGACCTGATCTTCGCGGAACGGGACGAGTTCGATCCGGCGGTGGCGCGCAGCGCCGAGCTGCTCCAGGCCGAGCTGGACCGGTTCGAGGAGCTGCTCACCGACCTGCTGGAGATCAGCCGGTTCGACGCCGGTTTCGCCGTGCTGGACAGCGAGCCGACCGATCTGGTGCCGGTGGTGCACCGGGTGGTCGAGCGCCTGGCCGGGCTGGCCGAGCGGGTCGGGGTGACCATCGAGCTGGACCTGCCGGACGCTCCGGTGATCGCCGAGGTGGACCCGCGCCGGGTCGAGCGGGTGCTGCGCAACCTGGTCGGCAACGCGGTCGAGCACGGCGAGGCCAAGCCGGTGCGGGTCACGCTGGGCGTCGACCAGAGCGCGGTCGCGATCACCGTGCGGGACCACGGCGTCGGGCTCAAGCCGGGCGAGGAGAAGCTGGTCTTCAACCGGTTCTGGCGGGCCGACCCGTCCCGGGCCCGGCAGACCGGCGGCACCGGCCTGGGCCTGTCGATCAGCGTGGAGGACGCCCGGTTGCACGGCGGCTGGCTGGAGGCGTGGGGCGCACCGGGGCAGGGCGCGCAGTTCCGGCTCACGCTGCCGGCGCGGGCCGGCGACCGACTGACCACCTCGCCGTTGCGACTGGTGCCGGCCGACGCGGCCCTGCCGTTCGGCGGCCCCCGCGACGGTGGCCTGCTCGCCATCGGTCCGGGCAGCGGCGCCGGTGCGCTGGCCGTCGGCCCCGCCGACGACTCCGCGCGGATGGAGGTGGGGCCGTGAACGTGCCGCGGCGACTGCTGGCCGTGCTGCTGGCCGGCGTCCTGCTGCCGGCCGGGTGCGGCATTCCGGCCCAGACGGACGTCCAGGTCGACGGTTCGGTGCCGGCCGGTGAGGCCGGCTCGCTCAACGGCCCGCCGGCCTCGCCGCCGGCGCCGACCGACAGCGACGAGCCGGTGCCGTTCATCGAGAACTACCTGAGCGCGGCCGCTGCCGGGGAGCGCGACCAGGCGTACAACCGGGCCCAGAAGTTCCTCGCTCCGGAGGCCCGGGAGCTGCTGCCCGGCAAGCCGCAGACCAGCGAGGTCGAACTCACCGTGGTGCGGCTGCGGGCGAAGGAGAGCACCCCGCCGAACAACCAGGGCACCAGCCGGGTCACCATCAAGGTGCAGCAGGTCGGGGTGCTGCGGGCCGACGGCACCCTCGGCCCGCCGGGAGCCACCGAGACCGAGTACGTCTTCCAGTTGCGACGGGCCGAGCCCGCCGGGACCGGGCTGCTGATCACCAGCCTGCCGAACGTGCTGCTGACCAGCGACACGGCGCTGCGCCAGTACTACCGCTCGCGGACCGTCTACTTCTGGAACTCCGACCTGACCCGGCTGGTGCCCGACCTGCGCTACCTGCCGTCGTCGGTGTCGGCGGAGCGGCGCGTCACCGAGGTGGTGAAGTGGCTGGCCGGTGGCCCGTCCGACTGGTTGGCGCCGGGGGTGACCGGGCTCCCGGACGGCACCCGCCCGATCAACAACGCCACCGGCGCGGACTCCCAGTGGGAGGTCAACCTGACCATGCCGGGCGCCAACGAGGGGCGGTTGGCCCGGCTCGGCACCCAGCTCGCCTGGTCGTTGCCGGAGTTGACCGGGCAGCTCGAACTGAAGATCCAGAACCAGAAGCGGTTCAGCGTCGACCTGGAGCGGGAGCGCGACACCCATCTCGCGTACCCGAGGGGCGCGAATCCCACCCGGTTCAGCGTCTACGACGGCGTCCTCCATCCACTCGCCATCGGCACCGAGCAGCGGGCCGTCGTCCCGTTGCCGGCCGCGGAGAACCGGAACGTGGTCTCGGCGACCCTCGCCCGCGCCGAGGACCAGGTGCTGGCCGCGCTGGTGGTGACCGGGGCGGACCGGCGGCTCCGGCTCAAGGTGGGCACCGGGCCGGAACCGGTGGCGGTGTTCAACACCAGCGAGCCGAAGGCCGGGTTCCAGACGATGAGCCGGCCCACCTGGCTGCGCTCGCTGGCCACCGACCATCCGGCGGGTCTGGTGGCGGCCGACGGCAAGCTCTACCGGTTCGACTCGACGGCCACGCTGAGCCCCGTCCCGCTGAACGTCTCCGGGAGCGTCGTGGCGGTCGCCGCGTCCCTCGACGGTCACCGGATCGCGCTGGTCAGCGGCGGCGCGGTCTACGTGGCACCGGTGAGCGTGGAGGGCGGTGTGGTCACCCTGGGCCAGCCCCGCCGGCTGCCCACGCCGCTCACCGGCGTGACGGCGGTCGACTGGATCGCGGAGGACCAACTGGTGATCGCCGGCAACGACCCGGACCGGCGTTCGGCCATCCACCAGCTCAGCATCGACGGCCTTCTGGGCTCCACGCTGAAGTCCGGGATCGGCGCCGCGGTGACCCAACTGGCGGGATACCCGGACGGCGGAAGTGGCGGGCTGCCCGCGCTTTCGTTCATGTTCGAGACCGCCGGCAGCGCCTGGCGGAACAACCCGTTCGACCTCGTCACGCCCGAGCAGGTGCTGGACCTGCCGGCGGGCGGCAGGACGGCCAACCCGACCGCACCGTTCTTCTTTTACTGAGATGCCGGTGCCGGACCTGGGCGGCCTCTGGTCGGACCTGACCGATCTGGTGCTGCCCGCCGGGTGCGCCGGGTGCGCGGTCCGCTCCCCGGCGCTGCGGCAGGGCTTCTGCCCGCGCTGCGTGGCCGAGCTCCAGGCGCTGCGGCCCGCGTCGACCCGGCCCGATCCGGCCCCACCCGGCCTGCCGCCCTGCGTGGCCCTCGGCCCGTACGGCGGGGTGTTGCGTGAGGGGCTGCTGGCGTACAAGGAACGGGGCCGACACGGGTTGGCCCGGCCGTTGGGCGGGTTGTTGGCCGAGGTGGTGGCCGTGGCGGTGGGCCGGCCCGGCCCGGTGACGCTGGTGGCGGTGCCGGACACCGCCCGCGCGGCCCGGGCCCGCTACGGCGACCACCTGGAGCGGCTGGTCCGGCCGGCCGCGGCCCGGCTGCGCGCGGCCGGCTGGCCGGTACGCGTGCTGCGACCGCTGCGGGCGCTGCCCCGGCCGGACTCGGTGGTGCTGGACAGCGCCGGTCGGGCCGCGGCGGCGGAGGCGGCGTTCCGGTTGCGCCGGCCGGGGACGGCGGCGCTGGCCGGGACCGTGGTGCTGCTCGACGACATCGTCACCACCGGGGCAACGTTGGCGGCGGTGAGCCGGAAATTGCATGGCGCGGGAATGACGCCAAAGGTCGCGGCGGTGCTCGCTGCAACGCAAAAGCGGCGTGCTCGGTGACGCTTCGTGGTTCCGTTTCACCCCATGGTGTATGAGGTGTTAATTTTCGCGACCGCTCTCGACAACCGGGGGTGACTGGTGACCGAACAGGAGTTAGCGTTTCCGTGTCGGGGGTAGTGAGGATGCCAACCTTCCCCGGCACTGGAAGGAGGCGTAGCCGTACATCACCGGTCGACGCCGAGCGGGGCCGTCCCAGGCGCGTCGACCGGAAGATCCGGACCGAACGACCGTCCGAACAAGGGAGGTCACGTGGACATCGTGGTCAAGGGCCGTAACGTCGAAGTGCCGGACCATTACCGGGTGCACGTAGCCGAAAAACTCGCGAAGATCGAACGCTACGACCACAAACTCATTCGCGTGGATGTCGAGTTGTTCCACGAGCGCAATCCGCGCCAGGCCGACCACTGCCAGCGGGTGGAGATCACCTGCGTGTCGCGGGGCCCGGTGATCCGGGCCGAGGCCTGCACGAACGACTTCTACAGCGCGCTCGACGCCGCCATCGCCAAGCTGGACACCAGGTTCCGCCGTGCGGCCGACCGCCGCCGGGTGCACCGCGGGCGGCACGCGCCGCTCTCGGTGGCCGCCGCGACCGCCGGGCTGCCGGTGGCCGACCTCGACGGGCCCGGGTTGGCGTCGCTGAACGGGCACGCCACGGCCACCGCCGTGGCGGAACGCCCCGACGCCGACGGCTACTCCGAACCCGACGACCAGCCGTGGCACATCGCCCGGGAGAAGGTCCACCCCGCCGAACCGATGACCGTCGACGACGCGCTGTTCCAGATGGAGCTGGTCGGCCACGACTTCTACCTGTTCCTGGACAAGGAGTCCGGCCGTCCGAGCGTGGTCTACCGTCGACGCGCGTACGACTACGGGATCATCTCGCTCGACACCTGACCCTCGGCCACGACCCGGAGCCCCCGCCCGCCGCGGGGGCTCCGCTCATGTCCCGTCCGAGGCCAGCCGACCGAAGATCACCGTGTCGGTGCGGGTGCCGGTCAGGCCGGGCAGCCGCCCGCGCAGCAGGCCCTCCCGCCTGAAGCCGGCCCGCTCCAGCACCCGCTGGGAGGCGACGTTCTCGGGTCGGGTGCCGGCCCAGAGGCGGGCCACCCCGACGCCGAAGGCCCAGTCGGCGACGAGTCGGACCGTCCCGCTGGCCAGACCCCGGCCGCGGGCCTCGGGCAGCAGGCTGTAGCCCAGCATCGCCTGACCGGTGGCCGGCTCGTCGTACGCCAGCAGGCAACCGCCCACGGGCGTGCCGGTGGCCGCGTCGACGACGGTCAGGTCGGCGGCGTCGCCGGCCAACCAGTGACTCGCCGCGAGCCGGCACCGGCGGGCGATCGACGCCCGGTCCGGCGGCATCGGCGGCACCCGGCTCGCCACCACCTCCGGCAGCGTGTGCAGCCGGTACATCATGTCCTCGTCCGCCGGCTCGACGCGGCGCAGCGTCACCACGCCGTCGGTGAGCCGCCCGCCGGGCAGGTCCGGCAGCAGCCGGGCGGTCGGCCCGGGCGGATCGTCGGCCAGCCGCGCCCAGACGACCAGGTCGGGGCGGACGCCGTCACGTGGCGTGCCGGCGCCCCGCCGCACGCCCTCACGCCGGTAGCCGCAGGTCAGCGCCGTCCGCTGACTCGGCACGTTCTCCTGGTGGGTGAGCAGTTCCAGCCGGGCCGCGCCGGCGGCGAAGGCCCGCTCGGTCAGCAGCCGGGTGGCGGCGGTCGCCACGCCCCGGCCGCGCGCCGACGGCCCCACCCAGTAGCCGATCTCGTAGGTCGCCCGCTCGGCGCTGAGCCGGGTCAGGCCGATGCTGCCGAGCAGCCGGTCGGAGGCCGGGTCGGCGATCGTGTACGCGGCCCCGCCCGCCGCCCGGGCGGCCGGCGCCCCTTCGGTGATCCACCACCGCGCGCTGTCCGCGTCGTACGGATCGGGCAGCCGCGGGATGAACCGCCGGGTCTCCGGGTCGGCGCAGCCGGCCACCGTCCCGGGCACGTCCGCCGGGCCGCAGGGGCGCAGCCGGACCCCGTACCCCTCGATCGTCTCCGGGGTCACACCAGGTCCCGGGGCAGCAGGCCGCCGATCCACACGTCCTGCCGCTCGCCGCGGTGCTGGACGCCGCCGCGCAGCGTGCCCTCGACGGTGAAGCCGGCCTTCTCGGCCGCCCGTCGGGACGCGGTGTTGCCCACGTTGGCCCGCCACTCGACCCGGGCCAGGCCGAGCGTGGTGAAGCCCCAGGCGCACAGCGCGGTGAGCGCGGCCGGCAGGTAGCCCCGCCCCCGCGCGGCCGGGGCGGTCATGAACCCGACGTCGGCGACCAGCGGGTCGGTGGGGAGGATGCGCAGGTCGATCGAGGCGACGTAGTGGTCGTCCGGGTCGGCCACCGCGAACATCGCGGCGGTGCCCCGGGCCCAGGCCGGCCGCACCAGGTCCCGCAGGTAGCCCTCGGCGTCCTCCGGCCGGTAGGGGTGCGGCACCGTGGTCCAGCGCACCGTCTGCGCGTCCTGACAGGTGCGGGTGATGTCGGGGAGGTCCCGTTCTTCGAGCGGGCGCAGCCGCAGCTCGGTGCCGCCGGCGGTGGCGAACAGGACGGGCTGCGGCCGGCCGAAGACGGCCGCCCGGCGGGCCTGGAGCGTGGTCGGACCGTACGGGACCGGGGCGCCCGGCGCGGCCAGCCCGGCCGGGAGCAGCGAGCCGATCCACCCCTCCGGCCGGCCGTCGTCGGCCGGGTGGGCCAGCCGCAGCTCCCCCTCGACCCGGAAGCCGGCCCGCAGCGCGACCAGCCGGGACGCGTGGTTGCCGATCTCGGCCTGCCAGGTCAGCCGGCGCAGGCCGAGCGCGTCGAACGCCCAGCGGGCGACCGCGCGGACGGCGCGGACCGCGACGCCCCGGCCCCGAGCCCAGGGCGCGGTCCAGTAGCCGATCTCGGCCGAGTCGAGCGCGCGGTCGACGGAGACCAGGCCGCACGAGGCGAGCAGCTCGCCGCTGTCGGCGTCGCAGACCGCGAACGGCGCGCCGGCTCCGGTCGACCAGGCCGTCGCGGCGATCGTGGTCACGAACGCGAGGGCGTGTTCGGGCCGGTACGGGCGAGGTACGGTGGTCCAGCGCTGGATGTCCGGGTCCTGGCAGGCGCGGTGCACCGCGTCGGCGTCCGCCGCCCGCCAGGGGCGCAGCAACAGCCCGTCCTCGACGATCTCCACAGGCTCCATCCGAGCCATGGTGCCGGATCGTTCGCGGACGGCGTAACCCGATTAGCGGTTGCTGCCCGCGTGCCCGCGGCGTTATGTCGGGTTCCCGGGTTCGGACCGCCGCCACCAGTGACCATCGCCGCGTCGGAGCGCCTACGATGGTTCGAGACCGTCTAGGGGAGCGTTGATCCGTGTCGATTCTGGAAAAGGTCCTTCGCGCCGGCGAGGGCCGCATGGTGCGTCGGCTGAAGGCCATCGCGGCCGCCGTCAACTCGATCGAGGACGACTACGTCAACCTCGACGACGACGAGCTGCGCGGCATGACCGACCAGTTCAAGGAGCGGCTCGCCGACGGCGAGACCCTCGACGACCTGTTGCCCGAGGCGTTCGCGGTGTGCCGTGAGGCCGCCTCGCGGGTGCTCGGTCAGCGCCCCTACGACGTCCAGGTGATGGGTGGCGCGGCGCTGCACTTCGGCAACATCGCCGAGATGAAGACCGGTGAGGGCAAGACGCTGACCTCCGTCATGCCGGTCTACCTGAACGCGCTCGCCGGCAAGGGCGTGCACGTGATCACCGTGAACGACTACCTGGCCGAGCGCGACGCCGCGTGGATGGGCCGGGTGCACGAGTTCCTCGGGCTCACCGTCGGGGTGGTGCTGCCGAACCGGCCCGCCACCGAGCACCGCGCGGCCTACGAGTGCGACATCACCTACGGCACCAACAACGAGTTCGGCTTCGACTACCTGCGCGACAACATGGCCTGGTCGAAGGAGGAGCTGGTCCAGCGCGGCCACTTCTTCGCGGTGGTCGACGAGGTCGACTCGATCCTCATCGACGAGGCCCGCACCCCGCTGATCATCTCCGGTCCGGCCGAGCACTCCGCCCGGTGGTACCAGGAGTTCGCCGGGGTGGTGGCCCGGCTCCAGCCCGGCACCGACGGCGAGGGCGACTACGAGGTCGACCACGCCAAGCGCACCATCGCGGTCAGCGAGCGCGGGGTGGCCCGGGTGGAGGACCGGCTCGGCATCGACAACCTCTACGAGTCGGTCAACACGCCCCTGGTGGGCTACCTGAACAACGCCATCAAGGCCAAGGAGCTCTACAAGCGCGACAAGGACTACATCGTCAGCGACGGCGAGGTCCTGATCGTCGACGAGTTCACCGGCCGCATCCTGCACGGCCGCCGCTACAACGAGGGCATGCACCAGGCGATCGAGGCCAAGGAGGGGGTGGAGATCAAGCAGGAGAACCAGACCCTGGCCACCATCACCCTCCAGAACTACTTCCGCCTCTACGAGAAGCTGTCCGGCATGACCGGCACCGCGCAGACCGAGGCGGGCGAGTTCAACAAGGTCTACAAGGTCGGCGTCGTGACCATCCCGACGCACCGGCCGATGGTCCGGATGGACAAGCCCGACGTCATCTACAAGACCGAGAAGGCCAAGTTCAACGCCGTGGTGGAGGACATCGCCGAGCGGCACGAGCAGGGCCAGCCGGTGCTGGTCGGCACCGTCTCGGTGGAGAACTCCGAGATCCTGTCGCACATGCTGCGCCGCCGTGGCATCCCGCACTCGGTGTTGAACGCGAAGTTCCACGCCAAGGAGGCGGAGATCGTCGCCCAGGCCGGGCGCAAGGGCGCGGTCACGGTCGCCACCAACATGGCCGGCCGGGGCACCGACATCCTGCTCGGCGGCAACCCCGAGTTCCTCGCCGCCAACGACCTCCGCCAGCGCGGCCTCGACCCGGTCGAGCAGCCGGAGGAGTACGCCAAGGCGATGGAGGAGATCCTCCCGACCTGGAAGCAGGCATGCGACGCCGAGGCGGAGGAGGTCGCCGCCGCAGGTGGGCTCTACGTGCTGGGCACCGAGCGGCACGAGTCCCGCCGGATCGACAACCAGCTCCGGGGCCGGGCCGGCCGGCAGGGCGACCCGGGCGAGTCCCGGTTCTACCTGTCGCTCCAGGACGAGTTGATGAAGCGGTTCCGCGCGGGCGCGGTCGAGGCGGTGATGGACCGCTTCAACATCCCGGAGGACGTGCCCATCGAGTCGAAGATGGTCACCCGCCAGATCAAGAGCGCCCAGGCCCAGATCGAGGGCCAGAACGCCGAGATCCGCAAGAACGTCCTGAAGTACGACGAGGTGCTCAACAAGCAGCGCCAGGTGGTCTACGCCGAGCGCCTCCGGGTGCTCAACGGCGAGGACCTCTCCGACCAGGTCCGCAACATGATCGACGACGTGGTCGGCGCGTACGTGGTGGGCGCCACCAGCGACGGCTACGCGGAGGACTGGGATCTCGACCAGCTCTGGTCCAGCCTGAAGCAGCTCTACCCGGTCGGCGTCACGGTCGACGAGCTGGAGGAGGAGGTGGGCTCCCGGGCCGGCCTCGACCAGGACTTCCTGCTCGCCCGCCTCAAGGAGGACGCGCACGCCGCGTACGACCGGCGTGAGGAGACCCTCGGCGAGGAGGCGGTCCGCCAGTTGGAGCGGATGGTCCTGCTCCAGGTGATCGACCGCAAGTGGCGCGAGCACCTCTACGAGATGGACTACCTCCAGGAGGGCATCAGCCTGCGGGCGTACGCCCAGCGCGACCCGGTCATCGAGTACCAGCGCGAGGGCTTCGACATGTTCGCCACCATGATGGACGGCATCAAGGAGGAGACGGTCGGCTTCCTCTACAACCTCGACGTGCAGGTCGAGGAGGCCGCGCCGGAGGCCGAGGAGGTGGAGCTGCTGGAGAAGCCGGTGGAGATCCGGGCCAAGGGTCTCAACCGCACGCCGCAGCAGCAGGGTCTGCAATACTCCGCGCCCGCCGTCGACGGCGAGGCCGGTCGTGGCGCCCCGGTGATCGAGCGGGTCGAGCAGCAGGCGCCGGCGCTGGGCATCGGCCAGCCGGCGCCGGAGCGCCCGGCCGCCTCGACGCCGCGTCGGACCCCGGCCGGGGCGAGCGGCCAGGCGGCTGCCGCGAGCAGTGCCGCCCGGCGCTCCGCGTCCCCGCAGGTCGACGGCGGCGAGGGCCCGTCCCGGAACGCGCCCTGCCCGTGCGGCTCCGGCCGCAAGTACAAGCGCTGCCACGGCTCCCCCAACGGCGGCAACTGACCCCAGCACCAGCCCGACGGGCCCCGGCCACCGGCCGGGGCCCGTCGGCGTCCGGTGGGCTGATCGTCGGGGCCGGCCGGGTGGAACCGGCCCGTTGATCAAGGATTTTGTGTCGGAGTCGATCTCCGTGATGACGCGAACTCCTTGATCAACCCTGAGGGAGGCGGGAGGCGGGAGGCGGGAGGTGGGAGGTGGGGGTGGGAGGTGGGGGTGGGAGGCGGGGTGCGCCGATCGAGGGGGAGGGCGGGTCAGAGCACGTCCAGGACGAGGCAGAGCCAGTTGCCGCGGCGGTGTTCCAGACGCACGGCGATGGCCCAACCGGTGCCGCCGATGCCGGCGAACACGGCGGTGGCCTCCACCGCGCCGGCCCGGGGTTCACAGACGCGCAGCCGGCGCAGGAGCAGGGCCGGCCGGGCGCTGCGGCGGCGGACCGGGGCGACCCGGCGGGCCGCCCGGGTCAGCTCGGCCGACACCTGGACGGCGGCCTCGGGCAGGCAGAGCGGCCGGAGCTGCCCGGGTGGCCGGAAGCCGTTGACGATCTCCAGGAACGTGCGCACGAACCGGTGGGCCGCCCGTGCGGCCTCGGGCGTGGCGGTGGCGAGGGTGGACGGTGACAGCCCGGGGGCCGGCCGCCCGTCGCCGTCCCCGCTCGCGCCGGCGTCGCAGGGCGCGCTGCCCTCGCCCGGGGCGGTGCGGGGCGCACCGGAGGTGGACCAGCGTGGCCAGCCGGGAGCGCGGTCCGGGGCCCGGTTGGCGGGGCGATCGGGATCGCGGCGACGCCTGTCGACCAGGTCGAGCGCGAGTTGACCGACGTGGCTCCAGACCGCGTCCTCGTCGGTGCAGGGCGGGTCGAGCGGCGGGGCGGGGCGGAGCCGGACCGGTGGACGCGGTGCCCGGGGACGGCGGGTGTCAACCATGTCAGCCCTCGAATCCTACGTTTGCCTGTGTTTGCCTTCGACGACCTTCATCTTCAGGCATGAGAAGCGTACGCGTCAATGGCTCACGGTTCCCGGGAGGTCACTCCACGTCGCGCTCGCCCAGCGGGTTGCCGCGTACCCACTCGGCGGTCTCGGCGTACTTGCGCTGGATGTACTCCTCCAGGCGCACGCGTTCGACCCGCCACTGCCCCCGGCCGCCGATCTTGATCGCGGGCAGCTCGCCGCTCCGGACCATGTGGTAGACCTGCGAGTCCGAGACGTTCAGCTCGGCGGCGACGTCGGAGAGCAGCAGGAACCTCGACTCCACGGTTACTCCCGGGGTTGGCTTCGTTTGCCTCAGTTTGCCACCAGCCAGCGACACCGTTGACGCCTGCTTCGGCGGACACACCGGTGGGACGCTTCTCCCCCGGCGGGTGCCGGGTGTATGACGGTGTCGGCGTACGGCATGATCGGCGCCCGGAGCCGGCGTCCGCCGGCGAGCGGCGGAGAGTGCGGGGAGAGTGCGGTGACCGACGAGCTTGTCCGGGTGTACCTGCCGGCGACCGTCCCGATGCTGGCCCGGCTGCGGGACGAGGGCCTGGCCGCCGAGGCGGCGCACGCGGTCACCCCGGAGCTGCGCGAGTGGTACGCCGAGGGCGACGAGGAGGAGCTGGAGTACGTCGCCTTCACCCGGGCCGCCCAGGACGCGTTGCTCCTGCTGCGGGCCGATCCCGGCGCTCCCCGGCGGCGGGTGGTGGTCTCGGCCGACCTGCCGGCCGGCGCGGTCGACCGGGTCGCCGGCGAGCTGGGCTCCAGCGTGGTCCGGCCGGCCGGACCGGTGCCGGTGAAGTCCGTCGCCGCGATCCACGTGGACGGCGCGGACGCGGCCGGGGACGTGGCCGCCGCCGCCGACGTGGCGGCGCAGGCACAGGCCGGTGACCCCGACGCCCAGTTCACCGTCGACGGCGTCGAGGACCACGAACTGGAGTGGTACGACGTGACGGAGCTGGACCTGTTGCTGCGCGACGCCGGCTGAGGCCGCCGGACGGCTCAGGCCGCCGGCTCGTCCTCCTCCTCCTCCTCCTCCTCCTCGTCGTCGACGGCGCGCGGTCCGAGCGTGCGCCCGAAGACGATGAGCGTGGTGAGCGCGCCCACGAAGAGCACCCAGATCGCGTTGTCCACCCGGGAGGTGCCGAGCGCGGTCTGCGCCACCTGGTCGGCCTCGCTGAGCGCGGCGGCCAGGTCGAGCAGCCCGCGTCCGCCGATCCGGATGATCACCTCGGTGAGCAGCAGGAGCAGCCCGGCGCCGGCGCCGGTCACCAGGTAAGCCGGCCAGCGCAGCGACGACGCCCCGCCGTCCCGACGCTCCGCGCGCCGGCGCGACCAGGCGAGGTAGAGGTACGCCACCAGGCCGGCGATCAGCCCGGCGAGCAGCGACTCCGTCCGGGACACCCACGTGGCGGCGTCCAGCACCGACTGCTGTGTCTCCCCGGCGCCGTACAGGTCGGAGAGCGGATCCCGGGCGCGGCTGAACAGCACCACGAAGATCTGCGCGGCGAGCGTGGCCGCGGCGAGACCGGCCACCACCCGCGCCTGGCGCGCGCCGGCCAGCGCCCCGCCGATGATCGCGGCGGCGGCCGTGGTGCCGGCGATGGTGTTGGTGGTGGCGTTGTCGGCGTACGTGAGGTTGATGCCCACCGCGGTGACGAGCCCGACCAGCAGGCCGGCGCCGACGGTGGCCAGGAAGCGCAGCGAGGCGCGGTCCAGCCGGTTCGTGGCGGCCAGCGCGACGGTGGCGCCGGTGACCAGCGCCGCGGTGATCACGCCGGGGAGCGCGTACGCGGAGAGGCTGATCGCGGTGACCCCGGCCGCGGTCGAGGTGATCGCCTCCCGGGTGGACCAGAGCATGGCCGCCAGCCAGGCGAGCGACAGCACGGCCAGCGGCAGCGCGCCCGGCGCGTACCCCGGCCGGCTGGCGGCGGTGCCGACCTGGCCGGCGACGGGCGGCGCGTCGGCCTCGGGCCGGTCCGGTTCCGCGGCCGTGGAGCTGCCGGGCTGGTTGCTCATCGTCTCCCTTTCGACGGCTGCCGGATCGCCCCGCGCGGGCCGGGCGGGTCACCGGCCATCCAGCGTACGCGTCCCGCGACGCCGCTCCGGCGGCCCCGCCGCGGTGGCCGACCGCCCGGCGCTGACGACGGAGCTGCCCCCGTCCGGCCCGACAAGGCTCTGACGAATCGTCGATTCGAAGCTCTCTATTCTGACGTTTCGTCGGGTGGGAGGCACTCCTGCCGATGGTCCGGAGAGGGCGGGTGCGTCCGATCTCCCCGCCCGCACCCGGGGAGCCCGGGCCGACGGGAACGTCGCGTGACAGAATCGGCGCAGGTCCCGCCGCCGCGACCGGTCCGCCGCGTGGTGTCCGGCACCCGGCCGCCCGGCCGGTGCCCGCGGGTCCGGTTTCGCCATCGCCGTCGAGATCGCACAGGAGCCTGTGATGGACGCCGTGTTCTCCGTCCCCGAGCCGCGCAACGAGCCGGTCCACACCTACGAGCCCGGCAGCGCCGACCGGGAGCGGCTCCAGCGGCGGCTGGCCGAGCTGGCCGCCGAGCGGATCGAGCTGCCGATGACCATCGCCGGCGAGCAGCGGATGGCCGGCGGCGAGTCGATCGACGTGGTCCAGCCGCACAAGCACGCGCACGTGCTGGGCGTCACCGGGCACGCCACCCACGACGACGCCCGCGCCGCCGTCCAGGCGGCCAAGGACGCCGCCCCGATGTGGCGGGCCCTGCCGTTCGAGGAGCGGGCCGCGATCTTCCTGCGCGCCGCCGACCTGCTGGCCGGCCCCTGGCGGGACACGCTCAACGCGGCCACCATGCTGGGCCAGTCCAAGACCGCCGTCCAGGCCGAGATCGACGCCGCCTGCGAGCTGATCGACTTCCTCCGGTTCAACGTCCACTTCGCCCGTCGGCTCCTGGCCGAGCAGCCGATGTCCTCGCCGGGCGTGTGGAACCGCTTCGACCATCGGCCGCTGGAGGGCTTCGTCTACGCGGTCACGCCGTTCAACTTCACCGCCATCGCCGGCAACCTGCCGTCCGCGCCGGCCATGCTCGGCAACACCGTGGTCTGGAAGCCGGGCCCGACCCAGCAGTTCGCCGCGCACTTCACCATGCGGCTGTTCGAGGCCGCCGGCCTGCCGCCCGGTGTGATCAACATGGTCACCGGGCGCGGCGAGGAGGTCTCCGACGTGGTGCTCGCCGACCCCGACCTGGCCGGCATCCACTTCACCGGCTCCACCAAGGTCTTCCAGCAGCTCTGGCGCACGGTCGGCGAGAACATCGCCCGCTACCGGGGTTACCCGCGACTGGTCGGCGAGACCGGCGGGAAGGACTTCGTGGTGGCGCACACCAGCGCCGACGTGGACGCGCTGCACACCGCGCTGCTCCGGGGCGCCTACGAGTACCAGGGCCAGAAGTGCTCGGCCGCCTCGCGGGCGTACGTGCCGCGCTCGCTCTGGGAGGGCGGGCTGCGGGACCGGCTCGCCGCCTCCGCGGACGCGCTGACGTACGGCGACGTGACCGACTTCAGCAACTTCGGCGGCGCGGTCATCGACGACCGGGCGTTCGGCCGGCACACCGCCGCGCTGGAGCTGATCAAGGGCGACGACAGCTGCCGCGTGCTGGCCGGCGGCACCGCCGACGACTCGGTCGGATACTTCGTCCGGCCCACGCTCTTCGAGTGCTCGGACGCCGCGCACGAGACGTTCACCACCGAGTACTTCGGGCCGATCCTGGGCGTACACGTCTTCGACGACGCCCGGTTCGACGACGTGGTCGCCCAGGCCGAGTCGATCGCGCCGTACGCGCTGACCGGGTCGATCTTCGCGACCGACCGCCGGGTGGTCGACCAGGTGGCGGAGAAGATGCGGTACGCGGCCGGCAACTTCTACATCAACGACAAGCCGACCGGCGCGGTGGTCGGGCAGCAGCCGTTCGGCGGCGCGCGGGCCAGCGGCACCAACGACAAGGCGGGCTCCTGGCACAACCTGGTCCGCTGGACGTCGCCCCGGACGATCAAGGAGACGTTCGTCCCGCCGACCGACCACACCTACCCGCACATGGGCTGAGGTGTAAGGCGGGGCCCCTTCTCAACAGACGTCTGTTGAGAAGGGGCCCCGCCCTACTGTCGTCGGTCGACGGTGCACTCTGGACCGCCTACGAGTGGCGAAAACGGCAAATCCTGGACGCCAGAGCCGACAAAGTGGCAGCTTAGAGGGCATGGCGGAATCCGGAGTCAACCCGACGGCGGCGGCCCTGCTCGGCCTGCTGCACGACGGCCCGATGACTGGCGGCCAGTTGATGGCCGCCGCCGAGCGCCGGCTGGCGCCGTACTGGTCGATGACCCGTAGCCAGGTCTACCGGGAGCTGCCGGTGCTGGCCGAGAAGGGTCTGGTGCGTCTCGGCAAGCCCGGGCCGCGGATGAGCCAGCCGTACGCGCTCACGGCGGCCGGGAAACGGACATTCTCCCGCTGGCTCGCGGAGAATCCCGGCAAGGACACCATCCGCAACCCGGTGGCGCTGCGGATCGCGTTCGGCAATCTGCACTCGGCGAGCCAGCTCAAGAACCTGTACGCCTCGGCCAACGAGTACCACACCGAGGCGCTGGCGGCGGTGCGCGAGCAGGTCAAGAACGCGAAGAAGGAGGGCGACGGCTACGACGCCAGCGCGCTGGAGTTCGCGGTCGCCTACCATCGGGCGGCGCTGTCCTGGCTGAAGAGCGCGCCGGCCGGCTGACCACCTGCGGCGGGTCGACCAGCGAAGGCAGTAGTCTTGTCTGTCGTGACCGCTGCCGATTATGCCGAACAGCTCAAGGAACTCGACGCCACGCTGCGCAACATCGAGGCCGTGCTCGACCTCGACAAGCTGCGCGAGCAGAAGGCCCGCCTGGAGCAGGAGGCCTCCGCGCCCGACCTGTGGGACGACCAGGCCAAGGCGCAGGCGGTGACGTCGCAGCTGTCGTACGTCAACGGCGAGATCACCAAACTGGGGGACCTGCGCTCCCGGCTCGACGACGCCGGCGTGCTGCTGGAGCTGGCCCAGGCGGAGTCCGACCCGGCCGCGCTGACCGAGGTCGAGTCGGAGATCACCGGGCTGACCAAGGCCATCCAGGAGATGGAGGTCCGCACGCTGCTCTCCGGCGAGTACGACTCCCGGGAGGCGCTGGTCGCCATCCGGGCCGGGGCCGGTGGCGTGGACGCCGCGGACTTCGCCGAGATGCTGCTGCGGATGTACCTGCGCTGGGCGGAGCGCCACGGCTACCCGACCGAGGTCTACGAGACGTCCTACGCCGAGGAGGCGGGCCTGAAGTCGGCCACCTTCACGGTGAAGGTGCCCTACGCCTTCGGCACGCTCAGCGTGGAGTCCGGCACCCACCGGCTGGTGCGGATCAGCCCGTTCGACAACCAGGGTCGCCGGCAGACCAGCTTCGCCGGCGTCGAGGTGCTGCCCGTGGTGGAGCAGACCGACCACATCGACATCCCCGAGAACGAGATGCGGATCGACGTCTACCGGTCCTCCGGCCCGGGTGGGCAGAGCGTCAACACCACCGACTCGGCGGTCCGGATCACCCACATCCCGACCGGCATCGTGGTCACCTGCCAGAACGAGAAGTCCCAGCTCCAGAACAAGGCGTCCGCGCTGCGGGTGCTCCAGGCCCGGCTGCTGGAGCGCAAGCGGCAGGAGGAGCAGGCCAAGATGGCCGGCCTGAAGACCGACGCCGCCGGCTCGTGGGGCGACCAGATGCGGTCGTACGTCCTGCACCCGTATCAGATGGTGAAGGATCTGCGTACCGAGCAGGAGACGGGCAATCCGTCCGCGGTCTTCGACGGCGAGCTGGACAGCTTCATCGAAGCGGGTATCCGCTGGCGGAAGCAGCAGCAGCTCACTGCTGACAGTGCGTGATCACCCTCGGACGCAGCGCGTCATCGATCTCGGTCTGACCCGGCGAATCGATGACTCGCACCGCATCTGAGGGGCGTGGGGCTTGGCTCTGCGGTTACACCGCGTAGACTCTCGACCCGTGATTCAGCTTGAGCAAGTGACGAAGACGTACCCGAAGGCGTCCCGGCCTTCGCTCGACAACGTGTCCGTCTCGATCGAGAAGGGCGAGTTCGTCTTCTTCATCGGTCCATCCGGCTCCGGCAAGTCCACCATCATCAAGTTGCTGCTGCACGAGGTCACGCCCAACAAGGGTCGCGTCGTCGTCAACGGCAAGGACGTCACGTCGATGCGTTCCTGGAAGCGACCCCACTTCCGGCGTTCCATCGGCTGCGTCTTCCAGGACTTCCGGCTGCTGCCGAACCGCACCGCGTACGAGAACGTGGCGTTCGCGCTGGAGGTGATCGGCAAGACGAAGGCGGTCGCCCGTCGGGTCGTACCGGAGGTGCTGGAGCTGGTCGGTCTCGGCGGCAAGGAGCACCGCTACCCGCACGAGCTCTCCGGTGGTGAGCAGCAGCGCGTGGCGGTGGCCCGGGCGTTCGTGAACCGGCCGCTGATCCTGCTGGCCGACGAGCCCACCGGAAACCTGGACCCGGACACCTCGATCGAGATCATGCGCCTGCTGGACCGGATCAACCGCACCGGCACGACCGTCGTGATGGTCACGCACGACTCCAACATCGTGAACCAGATGCGGCGCCGGGTGATCGAGATCGAGAGCGGCCGCATCGTGCGCGACCAGGCCCGCGGCGTCTACGGCTGAGCCGACAAGGCAGCCCGAAGACCCCGACGACGAACACCTCACGCCGGAGAGCCGGAGGAATATCCCGATGCGGATGAAGTACGTCCTGTCCGAGGTACTGGTCGGACTGTGGCGCAACGTCACCATGACGGTCGCCATGATCATCACCATGGCGGTGTCGCTGTTCATGCTGGGCGGCAGCGGCCTTCTGTACCAGAAGGTCGGCGACATGAAGGATCTCTACTACGAGAACGTCCAGGTGTCGATCTTCCTGAAGACCGACGTCCAGGAGCAGCAGCGGACCGACCTGGAGACCAAGCTCAAGGCCGACCCGCTGGTGAAGGACGTCACGTACGTCAACAAGGACGAGGCGTACAAGCGCTTCCAGCAGATGTACGCCGACGCGCCCGACCTGGTGAACGCGGTCAAGGCCGACCAGCTGCCCGAGTCGTTCCGGATCACGCTGAACGACCCGCAGCAGTACAAGCAGATCTACGACCAGTACAAGGCCGCCGAGGGCATCGACACGATCGTCGACCAGTCCAAGCTGCTCGACAAGGTCTTCGGGGTGCTCACCGGCATCCAGAACGGCGCGTTGGCGCTGGCCATCGTGATGGCCGCCGCCGCCCTGCTGCTGGTCGCGAACACCATCCAGGTGGCCGCGTACAGCAAGCGCCGTGAGGTCGCGGTCATGAAGCTGGTCGGCGCCTCGAACTGGTTCATCCAGGCGCCGTTCGTGCTGGAGGCGGTGGTGGCCGGCCTGATCGGCTCCATCCTCGGCCTGCTCGCGCTGATCGGCGTGAAGACACTCGCGGCCGGCAGCTCGATGGCGGCGCTGGAGGGCCTGATCACTCCGATCTCCTGGTCCGAGATCTTCCTGACCTTCCCGCTGATGGCCGCCGTCGGTGGCCTGGTCAGCGCCATCACCGCGTGGGTCACGCTCCGCTTCTACCTGCGGGTCTAGTTACCCGTACGGCTCTCCGAAAGGGCCCTCCCGTGCCGGAATAAACGGCGCGGGAGGGCTCTTGTGGTTCCGGTAGCATGATCTTCGCTCGTCGGCCGCCGGCCGGGGAGCCGGCGGAAAGGGGGTGGCGCCGATGCCACGGGAAAAGGGTCGCAAGGTGGTCGCCTCCAACAAGAAGGCGCGGCACGACTACGCCATCCTCGACACGTACGAGGCGGGCATGGCGTTGACCGGCACCGAGGTGAAGTCGCTGCGGGCCGGTCGGGCGTCGCTTGTCGACGCGTTCGCCCAGGAGCGCGACGGCGAGCTGTACCTGCACGGCATGCACATCCCGGAGTACACGCAGGGCACCTGGACCAACCACGAGCCCCGGCGGACCCGCAAGCTGCTGCTCAACCGGTTGGAGATCGACCGGCTGATCGGCAAGACTCGCGAGGGCGGCCTCACCATGGTCCCGTTGCAGGTCTACTTCTCGGACGGCTGGGCCAAGGTCGAGATCGCCCTGGCCAAGGGTAAGAAGTCGTACGACAAGCGGCAGGATCTGGCCAAGCGGGACGCCGACCGGGAGATCCAGCGGGCGGCGGGCCGGCGCGGCAAGGGCATGGACGACTGATTCATCACGTTGGTCCGGTTCGGCGCGTCCGACCGGGGCTCGGGATGAAACCCGTTGCGGGAGGCGTTAGGCTTGTCAGTGCCACCACGTCGGTGGCCTGTCGAGGGGGTGACTGGTTTCGACTTCGTACGCAGCGACAGGGGAAGCGAGCCGAGGAAGCCGACGTCGTCTCGAGAATCGGTCGTCGGAAACCAATAAGCGCCAAGAACAATCGCGCTGACTTCGCTCTCGCCGCCTGAGGCGAGTAGCAAGTCTGTCGGCCTGGGAGCGCCTTCGACCCAGTTAGCCGGCATCAGCTAGAAGGCTGGCCAATCGGACCCGGTCGCGGGGTCCGTGCGGCGAGATCAATCAGCGACTGGGCCCGTCACACCAACTTGCTCGCGTGAGCGGTGGGGCCGAGTAGAGGCACAGCGAGCTGCGCTCGGAGAAGCCCTGACAAACCGGCGAAGGACCCGGGTTCGATTCCCGGCACCTCCACCACCTTGACCTGTGCGCCCCGGTCCACCGGACCGGGGCGCACAGTCGTCCCCGCCCCCGAACGTGACGTCCTCGCCCCTCGGGGCCGCGACGTCCCCGCCCGAACGCCAACCCCCGCGCCCCGGGGCGCAATGCCCCCGCGCCCCGGGCGCAATGCCCCCGCGCCCAGGGGCAATGCCCCCCGCGCCCAGGGGCACGACGCCCCCGCAAGCTGGGCCGCGACGCCCCCGCCCCCTGGGTGCGACGCCCCCGTGCCCAGGGGGCGCGACGCCCCCGGCGCCCTGTTTCACGGAAATAGTGGCTAACTGGGTCCCGAAGGCCACTCTTTCCGTGAAAGAGGCGCATGGGACGGCCGCGTGGCGGCGGGCGCGGCGCATGGCGGCGCGGCGTGGGCGGCGCGGCGTGGGCGGCGCGGCGCGTGGGGGCGCGGCGCTTGAGGGCTGTGTGAGGGGCGCGGCGATTGAGACCCCTGAGGTGTTGGGGATGTATGGGCGCGCGGGGGTGGGCACGGGTGGGGAGCTGGGAACCGGAGGTGGGGGATCGGCGTCTGATCCGTATGCGCCGATCGATCGCCCTGCTCGGGCTGCCGCTGCTGGTCCTCTCCGGATGCGCCGCGCCCGGCGTCGGGTCGGGCGCGCCGCCACCCGCCGACCCGGACCAGCGCCCCGCGTTCACCAAGCGGGCCGACGAGGTGGCCGCGCGGTGGCAGCCCGATCCGCGGTGGCGCGACGGATACGTCCCGCTCCAGGACGCCACCGTGCTCACCGGCGATGCGGACTTCACCGAGGAGACCAAGGTGGCGTTCGCCGCCGGCTGGTACCGGGATCAGATCGCGATGCCGACCGCCGTTCCGCCGCAGGGCTCGATCCGCTTTCCCGACGGCGTGCTGCGGGTGCCGCTGGTCAGCGCCGCCGACGCGTACGCCCAACTGGACCGGGGTGATCCGCCGCCCTGCGACGGTCGCCCTCGTGGACCGCAGCCGTCCGACGCCACCGCCGCGCCGGGCCCGGACGACCCGGTGTCGACCACCGCGCCGACCCCGTGCATCCCGCTCACCGTCACCTCGGTGCGGCTGGGCAGCGCGCCGGTGTGGACCAGTCGGGGCCGGGCCGACGTGCCGGCCTGGCTGTTCACCGTGGCGGAACTGGCCGCGCCGGTGGCCCGGCTGGCGGTCGCGCCGCGCGCGGTCGGCACGGTGCCCGGCGGCGCGGCGGACACCGGCCCACTGCCGGCCGGCCTGGTCGCCGCGCAGGAGCTGCGGACGGTGACGGCCGACCGGCTCGACTACCTGGTCGGCGTCGGCGCCTGCGACGGCGCGCCGACCCCGCTGGTGCGGGAAGGACCGGACGTGGTGGTGGTCGGCGCCGCCGTGGTCCCCGCCACCGGCCCCTGCACCATGCAACTCGCGATGAAGCCGGTCAGCGTCACGCTCGCCGCCCCGCTGGGCGACCGTACGGTGCTGGACGTCGGCAGCGGCGCGCCGCTGATCGTCCGCACCGGCGGGTGAGGGTCACAGGATCCGGGGCACCTCGGTGCTGATCGGCGCCGGCAGCACCGTGGGCCGGTCCGCGACCAACGCCCGGGCCAGCGCCGGGCCGAGCGCGTCCGGCGACGCCACCACCTCGGCCGCGCAGCCGTAGCCGCGGGCCACCGCCGTGAGGTCCAGTCCGGGCAGGTCAAGCGCCGGTACGCCCGGGGTGTGCTTCAGCTCGGCGAACGCCTTCAGGATCGCGTACTGCTGGTTGACCGGGACCACGACGGGCAGTGCCAGGCCCAGCCGCGCCGCGGTCCACAACGCCTGCACCGAGTAGTGGACCGAGCCGTCACCGATCACCGCGACCACCGGCCGGCCCCGCCCGGTGTCCCGCTCGGCCAGTGCCAGGCCCACCGCCGCCGGCAGCCCGAACCCCAGCCCGCCGCTGGCCATGGTGAAGTACGACCGCGGCCGGTCGATCCGCAGCCGGCGGCGCAGTGCGGCCAGGTTGGACGGTGACTCCTGCACCAGCACCCCGTCCGTCGGCCAGGCGGCGGCCAGCGCCGCGAAGAGCGCGTCCGCGCTGGGCGGCTCGGCCGGCTCGGGCGGGGCGGGCGGGTCCCGGGGCGGCGGCGCGGGCCGGTCGGCCGGCGGGAGCAGCTCCCGCAGCGCGGCCAGCACCAGCTTGGCGTCGCCGAGCAGGCTCTCCCCGACCGGGGCCCGGCCCGCCTCGTCCGGGTCGTCGGTGACGTGCAGCAGCCGGGCGTCGCCGGGCAGGTAGTCGCCCGGCACGTGCGGGTAGTAGCGGAACACCGGGGCACCCACCACCAGCACCACGTCGTGGCCGCGCAGTGCCGCCGACAGCGGCCCGATCGCGTACGGCAGCACGCCCCGGAACTGCGGGTGGTCCTCGGGGAAGACGGCCCGTTCCGGTGCCGGGGCGGCCCAGACCGGGGTGGCCAGCCGTTCGGCCAGCGCGACCGCCTCCGGCCAGGCGTCGGCCCGGTCCACGGCCGCGCCCAGCACCAGCACCGGGGCGCGGGCGGTGGCCAGCATGGTGGCGAAGCCGCGCAGCCGGTCGGGGTCCGGCCCGATCCGGGTGGCCACGGTCCGCACCGGCGGCGGCGGGTCGGCGGGCCGGTCCCAGTCGTCCATCGGCAGGGACAGGAAGACCGGCCCGGTGGGCGGCTGCGCCGCCGTGGCGTACGCCCGCATGAACGCCGCCGGGACGTCCTGCGCGCGGGCCGGCTCGTGCGCCCACTTGACGTACGGCTGGGCCAGCTCGACCGCCCGGGGGCTGGCCAGGCGCGGCTCGATCAGCAGCATCTCGCGGGTCTGCTGGCCGGCGCTGACGATCAGCGGGGTCCGGTTGTGCCAGGCGGTGACCAGGTTGCCCATGCCGTTGCCGGTGCCCGGCGCGGTGTGCAGGTTGACGTGCGCGGGCCGCCCGGTGCCCTGCGCGTAGCCGTCGGCCATGGCGACCGCGGACGCCTCCTGGAGCGCGTGCACGTAGTGGAAGTCGGCCGGGAAGCCGGCGAGGAACGGTTCCTCGGTGGAGCCGGGGTTGCCGAAGACGGTGGTCAACCCGAGCGCGCGCAGCAGGTCGTGGGTCGCCTCGCGCACCGTCGCCATCGCCGGCTGCCTCCGTCCCTGGCCGAGAGCGTCGGAGACGGCCCGGTGCACAGCCCCGACCCACCGAATCTAGCGGGCCGGGCGCGGCTTTTCGGGCGCTTCGCCCCGGCTCAGGGCAGCGGGAACGGCAGCGTGATGCCGTCCAGCGTGCTCCCGCAGGGGCAGTCCCGCGTGGTGGGCAGCGCGGCGACCGCGTCCAGCAGCAGCTCCCGCAACCGGTCGGTGTTCTCCGCGAAGACCCGGAACACCTCCTCCTGGGTGACCGACTCGCCCGCCTCGACGCCCGCGTCCAGGTCGGTGACAAGCGCGATGGACGAGTAGCAGAGGGCCAACTCGCGGGCCAGTACCGCCTCCGGATGCCCGGTCATGTTGACCACCGCGCCGCCCATCGAGGTGAACCAGCGAGACTCCGCACGGGAGGAGAAACGCGGGCCCTCGACCACCACCACCGTCCCGCCGTCCACCGCCGGCACGTCCCGCCGGGCCGCCGCGTCCAGCAGCGTCCGCCGCCCGGCCGGGCAGTACGGATCGGCGAACGAGACGTGCACCGCCCCCTGGTCGTAGTAGGTCTGCGCGCGCCCGCTGGTGCGGTCGATGAGCTGGTCCGGCACCACGAACGTGCCCGGACCCAGCTCCGGCCGGAGCCCGCCGACCGCACAGGGCGCCAGCACCTGGCGTACGCCCAGGGAGCGCAACGCCCACAGGTTGGCCCGATAGGGGATCAGGTGTGGGGGGTGCCGGTGGTCCCGACCGTGTCGCGGCAGGAACGCCACCCGCCGGCCGCCCACCTCGGCGACCGTGATCGGGTCCGACGGCGCGCCGTACGGGGTGTCCACCACGTGCTCCACGCCGTCGAGCAGGGCGTAGAGACCCGACCCGCCGATCACCGCCAGTTCCGCCTGCGCCGCCATCCGGTCCTCCCTCGATCCGTCGCGATCACCCGACGGTCAGACCTTAGCCAGCGGGCGGGACGCAAGCTATGGTGCGTGACATGGCGTTGACAGCGTGGACGGTCGACGACGGAGGGCCCGCACGGGCGCACGGCTGACGGGTGTCGGACATGCAGGGTGAGGGGCAGGCGATCGGTGGCCGAGCCATGGAGTCGATGACCGGACGGCTGCTGGTCGCGACACCCGTGCTCAAGGACCCGAACTTCGACCGTACGGTCGTGCTGCTGGTCGCCCACGAGCCCGGCGGCGCGCTCGGCGTGGTGCTGAACCGGGCCACCGAGGTCCCGGTGGCCGATGTGCTCGGTGACTGGAGCGACCTGGCCCGCGAGCCGGCGGTGCTCTTCGAGGGCGGCCCGGTTCAACCCGACTCGGCCATCTGCCTGGCCCGGATGCGCCACCCGGTCCAACCGGTCAAGGGCTTCCACCGGGTCTCCGGCGCGGTCGGCACCATCGACCTCTCGGTCGACCCGGAGAAGCTGCGCGACGCGGTCGGCGGTATCCGGGTCTTCGCCGGCTACTCCGGCTGGGGCGCCGGTCAGTTGGAGCGGGAGATCGAGGAGGGGTCCTGGTTCGTGCTCGACGCGCTGCCCGGTGACGCCTTCGTCGACCGGCCGGACGATCTCTGGCCGATGGTGCTGCGCCGGCAGGGCGGCATGATGGCGGCGGTGGCCCACTTCCCGCCGGACGTGGCGCTCAACTGACCCGCCCGGGGGGACCCCGCGAGATGACCATGGCGGGCGGCGTGTGTATAGTTCTTCCCGTGCCCGGGCGACCGGGGACGACCGCAAGGGGCCGTGGCGCAGCTGGTAGCGCACCACACTGGCAGTGTGGGGGTCAGGGGTTCGAGTCCCCTCGGCTCCACCGGGTTTGACCTGGTGGTAGTGACCACGGGCGATGATCTTGAGTCACGCCCGTGGTCACAAAGACCAGTGACGTTTGAACCTCCGAACGGTACTTGTGACCGCGGAGGTTCACCATGTCGGTTAACTACGACACCAAACGCAGGTCGTGGGAGTTCACCATCGACCTTCCCAAAGGGCGTGCCGGCAAGCGCCGTCAGATGCGCAGGCGAGGCTTCAAGACCGAGAAGCTGGCTGAGCGGGCAGAGCGAGAAGCCCGCACCCAATCCGTGATCAAGTACATCATCCCGCCGTCTGAGGGTTCTCGGTGGTCAAACGCAGGTAGGTCGTCGAACGCACACTCGGCTGGATCATGCTCCCGGCGCTTGGCCTGTGACTGCGAGCCTCTACCCGACAACTCCGCCAGCATGATCCACATCGCGATGATCGACAACCTCACCAAACGCATCACCAACGAAACCACCCCAACCTGGCGATATAACTGAAGGCACCATCACCCGCAAAGTACGTGAATCAGACGCCTCTTTCAGAGGCATGGGGGGAGACGCGGCTTCAGCAGTGGCCGCGCTACTGGTTGAGTACCTCCTGTCGAAGGGCACTCGTGTTGGCAGGGACGCGGAACGCGCGTCGGTAGCCCTGTGGGGTGGTCCCTACACGTTGGGCGAAGTGGTGACGGAGGTTGTCGACACTACCGAAGCCGGCGCGTCGGGCGATGGCCGGAATGGGGTCGTCGGTGCTCTCCAGGTAGTGCTGGGCGAGCAGGACACGCTGCCCGGTCAGCCATTGCACCGGAGTGGTCCCGGTCTCCTGCTGGAAGCGGCGGGCGAAAGTACGCGGGGACAGATTGGCGTGCCACGCCATCGCTTCGACCGTTAGATCCTGATCGAGGTTGGCTTCGATCCATTCCAGTGCAGGGCCCAGGGATCCCGTGCGTTCGGATGGCTGTGGCCGTTCACGGTACTGGCGCTGGCCACCCTCCCGGTGTGGGGGCGCGACCATGCGGCGGGCGATGGTGTTCGCGACCGCGCTGCCGTGTTCCTTGCGGACCAGGTGAAGGCAGGTGTCGACGCCGGCGGCCGTCCCTGCCCCCGTGATCACGGCCTCCTCGTCGACATACAGCACGTCCGACTCGACTCGCGCGCGGGGGTAGCGTCTCGCGAGATCCTCGGCATAGCGCCAGTGAGTGGTGCAGCGGCGCCCGTCCAGGACACCTGCGTCGCCTAGAAGAAACGCACCGGTGCAGATGCTCAAGACACGCGCACCTCGATCGATCGCGGCGCGCACCTCCTCGGCAAGTCGCCGTGGCTGTGGCACTCGCAGATCGTAGGCCGGTACGCAGACGAGATCCGCGGAGGAAAGCCGATCGAGGCCGTGAGACGTCTGCACGTCGAAGCCATGCCTGGTGCGCACGCTGCCCCCTGTGGCTGAAACAACGGCGAAGTCGTAGGCGGGCAGCCCATCGTCGGTTCGGTCGATCCCGAAGACCTCGCAGAACACGCCCAACTCGAAGGCATGGCTGCCTTCGAGGGCCAGGACGGCTACGTCGCGAAGCATAGGACAGCTCCTCGGGGTGTGAGGCGTGGCAGGAATTTCAGTGTAACCGTCAGTCCTGCCACTTCTGATGGGTGTTCGACGGTGGAACACTCGCAGACACACCCGTCCAACCCACGTCACAGGCAGTGAGGTGCTCGATGACCACGCCGCTTCGCTCCACTGATAGCGACGCGCTTTCGTCCGAAGCCGCCCAGGTTCTGCGCAAGCTGGCATTGAACGAAGATCTGAAATGGCGAGTTCCTGAAGATCCACTGCTGGGCCCCCTAGCTCGCAAGATCGCCAGCCGCTTCGTGGCGGGCGAAAGCCTGCCTGACGCTGTCGACCGCGCGCAGCAAATCCTTGCCCGTGGTCACCGCGTGAACGTGGAGTACTTGGGAGAAAGTTGCCGCGACGCGCAGCGAGCAACGGCAGAGGCCGACGTATTCGCCGAGGCCGCGCGGTTGCTGCCGCCCGGCTGTTCGATCTCGCTCGACTTGTCGCATATCGGTCTGGCGGTCGATGAGGAACTCGTCCTTGCGAACGCTTCCCGCATCGCGCAGGCCACCAGAGACAACAACCGGGAGATGATCATCTCGGCCGAGGGCTCGGACCGAACCGATGCCGTCCTGGCCATCCACCGAGCCCTCTGTGAACGGTTCGAGCATGTGGGCATCACGGTCCAGGCGCGCCTGCACCGAACCGCCGAAGACCTGCCGAAGCTTCTCGCGCTTCCGGGCCGCATCCGCCTCGTCAAAGGTGCCTTCCTCGAGCCCGAGGACATCGCGTATCCACGGGAAGCACCCGCCCTGACCGCGGCGTACCTCACCTACGCACGACAGCTGATCGACTCCGGCCATCTGTGCTCCATCGCCACCCACGACTGGGAACTGCTCCGCCACATCGACAACCATCTCGACGGCCGCAGACACAAGGACGCCGCATGGGAGTTCGAGACACTTCTCGGACTCGGACCTGATCGTCTCGACGCCATGGCTGAGCGCGGTCACCCCACCCGCGAATACGTTGTCTTCGGCACCGAATGGTGGCTCTACGTCTGCAACCGGCTGGCCGAAGACCCCCAACGCCTCCTTCAAGCCGTGGTCGACGCTGCCTCCTAGACCTTCAAGCCACTGCCGGCACCATTCCAGCCAGCGAGAACCACGACTACATCCACCACGGCACCATCAGCCTTCCTCCGCGCCGGCAAAATGATCAGATCCTGATCTGAAGCGAGACTGGAATTCACTCGGCGCGCCAAGCACCGGCGCGCCCTGCCGCCCAGATCAGGCCAGGTCGGCCCAGCAGGCGTACATGCGCAGGCCCCAAGCGGCGCGCCAGCTCAGCTCCGGCTGCACTGCGTCACCCCAGCCGGCCGCCGACGTGGCGGCCATCGCGAGTTGCCGGGCGGCCGCGTCGACCGCCGGGGCGGGCATTCCATCGGCGAGCAGCCGCTCGGCGGCGGCGAGCCGGGCCCCGGACCTCGGCGGTACGCGCCGCTGGCGCGGTGTCGCCCCGATCCGTTCGCCGGCCACCCTGCCCGGCCTGGCGGTCCTCGCACCCGGGCTGCCCGAGGTCCAGGGCATCGCCGGCGAACGGCCGTCGCTGGCCGTCGCGGTGCTGCGCGCGGTCGGCTGGCTGTCCCGGCCGGACCTGCGGGCCCGCACCGCCGGCGCCGGTCCACAACTGCCCACGCCCGAGGCGCAGTGTCGGCGTCGGATCACCGCCGCCGTCGGCGTACGCCTCGACGACGAGGCCAGGGTGACCGCGGCGGCGACCCTCCGGCGTGCGCCACTGCGAGCCTGGCAGTTGCGCCCCGGGATGGCGGCGCCGGCAGTGACGCCCGGACTGCGCGTGCAGGGGGCGCAAGCGTCCGCCCACAAGCTCGCCGAGGACGGCGACGGTGCGGTGCTGCGGCTGGTGACCCGACCTCCGCCGAGGTGGTGGCCACGGTGTCCGGGCTCGACGGCGGACTCGTCGAGTGTGACCTCGCCGAGCAGCCGACGGGCGGTGCGGTGTCGGACGACCGGATCCCGCTCGGCCCGTTCGGGACAGGGAGCTTCCGCGTCGCGAGCTGAAGGTGCCCCGGATGCCTGCCGTACCCTCCTGGCGTGGTGTCGTGTTGCTCGGGGCGGCGACGGTGCTGAGCGATGCCGGCTCCGGGTCGTGGTGGGCGTCCTACCGTCAGGTGTGGGCGGTGCCGGGCTCGTCGTTCAGTGTCGTGGGCGCCCTCGCCCGGCTGCCGCAGGCGATGGTGGGCCTCGGCGCCGTGGTCATGATCACCGGGCTCGGTGGCTCGTACACCGTGGCGGGTGCCGTCGCCGGTGCGATCTCGCTGTCGCAGGGTCTGCTGGCGCCGCAGATCAGCCGGCTCGCTGACCGGCTCGGGCAACGCCGCGTGCTGGCACCCCAGGCGATCGCCGCCATCACGACGTTGGCAGGTCTGGTCGTCGCCGCGTACCTGCGCGCTCCTGTCTGGGCGCTCGTCGGGTTGGGCGCCGCGGTTGGGGTGTCGGTGCCGCAGATCGGCGCGTTCGCCCGCGCTCGGTGGACGGCGTTGCTGCGCCACGACCGGCGGCTGGACACGGCCCTGGCCATCGAGTCACTCATCGAAGAAGCGGTTTTCGTGATCGGACCGGTGTTCGTCGTGGCCGCCGCGACGGTCGTCGCGCCCGGAGCGGGACTGGTCGTCGCCGCCTTCCTGGTCGCCGTCGGGTGCGGCCTGTTCCTCGCTCACCGCTCGACCGAACCCGCACCGCAGCCCGCCGCGACGGAGGGCCGCCGGACACGAGCGACATCGCATGCGGGGCTGTGGGTCCTCATAGCGGTGTTCCTGAGCATCGGAGTTCTGTTCGGCCTCATCGAGGTCGGCGTCGTGGCGCTGACCCGCGAACTCGACCAGCCCGGCGTGTCCGGCGCGATGCTCGCCGCGTGGGCCGGCGCCAGCCTCATCGCCGGTATCGCGTACGGCAGCCGCACCTGGGACACGGCGCCGGCCCACCGCCTCCTGATCGGCGTCGCCGGCATGGTCGCCGGCAGCGTCCTGGTCGCAGTCCTCACCAGTTCACTAGCCCTCGCGACCATCGCCCTGGCCATCGCCGGCCTGGCCAACGCACCGACCCTGATCACCGGGAACGCCCTCGTGACGAGGGTGGTGCCGGCCCATGCGGCCACCGAGGCGTACACCTGGCTCGGTGTCACCATCTTCGCCGGCATCGCGGTCGGCGCACCCCTCGGCGGCACGCTCATCGACCGCCTCGGCGCCGACGCCGCGCTCTGGGCTGCCACCGGCGCCGGCGTGGTGGCCCTCACCGCGGCCGTGATCGGCCGCCGTCGTCTGCGCGCCACGCCCGCCGGTCACCACAGCCTCGGCCGATCTGGGTAGGGCGGCGCGTCACGGAGCGTGCGCTTCTCCGCAGGCCGCCACTGCGCCGACGGCCTGGACCCGGGCCTGAAGCCGATCCGTCGGCGTGAGTGACAGCGGCAGAAATCCGCGGGCCCCCCGGTTGACCACTGTGCGGCTGGCTCATGCGCCGGGTCGAGCCGGGCGGCGGAGTCGACTATCAAACCCCCGAGCCGCGCCGACCCGACAGCCGCCAGTCAGCGGGTTCAGAGCTGGGTGATCCGCAGGGCGTCGGCGACGACGTACTGGGTGCCGGTGGTCCAGCGGCTGACCGCGAGCACGTCCCGGGTGCCGGCGGTGAAGGTGAAGGTGCCGATGTTGCGCCAGCTTCCGCCGCCGCTCTGCTGGTTGACCAGGACGGTCTGGGTGCCGGTTGAGGCGAGGACGACGTGGGGAGCGGCTGGGTGGTACGCCGTACTCGCCGGATGCCAGATCTCCAGCCGGTAGTTGCCCGTGACCGGCAGCGTCGCCGTGAAGTACGCGGCATCGCTGACGGCGGCGGGAACGACGTAGCGGTAGTCACTGCCGTAGCGCTGCGTCGATGTGCTGGAGGTTGACCAGTTCGTCGAGGCACGGAAGTTGCTCGACGCGTTGTCCACGACGGCGCTCCAACCCGTCGGTGGGGGCGTCCCCAGCTTGTCCTGCACGGCTTGCCGTAGCTGGGAAAGCTTGGCGTAGAAGGCGTTGCCGGGGCATTCGGTGGCGACGAAGTCCCGGTGGCCGAAGATCTGGCTCGGAGCGATGCCCCACTGCTGACAGATGTGGGCGCAGAGGTCGACCAAGCCGTTCCAGAGTGTGTCTGGTGGAGTGACGGAGGTGTAGGTGCCCTCGTTCTCGATGCCGACCCCGGTGGTGTTCTGACCGGGGCAGTGGGCGCTGGTCACGAAACCTGATCCGGAGTTGAGGTGGGAGAGGCTGGTGTGTCGTCCCTCCATCAGGTAGCCACCGCGGCTGACCGTGAAGTTCTGACCGGTGTCCGACCAGCCGAGGCTGTCCATGTGGTACGCCTGAATGGATCTGGCCAGGGCGTAAGCCTGGGTCACGGAGAGGTCAGCGGTGTTGGCGGTGGCCGTGTGATGGATGACGATCTTGTCCGGGTTGCTGGTGAGCTGGGACAGGCCGGAGACGGTTCGGGCTCCCCAGGTGTCGCACGAGGCGATGACGGGCGCCGCCAGCCCGGTGGGCGGGCGCGCCGCCGGACCGGCCGTCGCGGGGAGAGCCAGTTGCGGCAGCGCGCCCGGCAGGGCGGCGCCCGTACCGAGGACGATCGCGGTACGCATCAGTTCACGGCGGGACACGCGCATGGGCTTCTCCTCGTGCGGGGCTTGACTGTCGGATCGATGCCTGGTGGGTCACTGTCGGGTGATGCGGACCGCATCGGCGATGACGTAGCCACTGGTGGAGGTCCAGCGGCTGACCGCCACGACGTTGCGGTCACCGCCGTTGAGGGTGAATGTGCCGAGGGCCACCCAGTGGCCGCCGTTGAGCCGCTGGTCCACCGTGATCGTCTGGTTGCCGGTGGCGGTGGCTACTACGTAGGGGGTCGCGCTGTTGTATCCGTCGCTGGCCGGGTACCAGACCTCCACCAGATAGCTGCCCGTGGCCGGCAGGTTGGCCCGGAACCACGCCGGATCGCTGGCGGCCACCGGGTCGGCGAAGCGGTAGTCCGTGCCGTAACGCTGGCTTGAGAAGGTCGACGTACCCCAGGCGGTGCTGGCGGACGAAGGCCCGTCGACGACTACGCTGAAGGTGCCACCGCCTCCGACGGTGAGGGTGAAGGTCGCCGTGTGGGTGACGGTGGTGCCGGTTCCGGTCACCGCGATCGGATAGGTTCCGGCCGATGTCGTCGTGCCGGTGGCGATGGTGAGCGCGGCGGACTCGCCGGAGGTGACGACAGCCGGGTTGAAGGACGCGGTTGCGCCAGTGGGCAGACCGGTGGCGGTCAGCGTGACCGGCTGGGCGCTGCCGCTACTGGTCTGCGTGGACACGGTAGCGGTCACCGACTCCCCGGGCCGGACGCTGCCGGCGACCGGGTTCAGCGAGAGCGTGAAGTTGTTACCGGGCGACGTGCAACCGGGTTCCCCGGCCTGGGCCGCTACGCTGACCGCGCTCCAGGCAGCCTTGGTCGCGGCGCATTCGGCGCTTCCCGCGCCGTACAGGTCGACGGCTGCGGCTACCGAGGCGGACCGGACGTTGGCGTAGCGCCAGGTGGAGGTCTTGCGGTTCAACGCCCCCATGAAGATCCTTCCGGCCTTCTGGATGCCGATCCCGGTCACGCTGGACGGACCGCCGGCGCAGATCGGGCTGCTCGGCTTGCCTCCCCCGGGGTTGGAACCTTCGGCCAGCAGGTAGAACCAGTGGTTGAGCGGGCCGGCCGCCGCGTGCACCTCGGTGTTCGGGATCGACGAGGTGTAGCAGTTGGGGTGCCCCTCCGCCGAGGGGTTGTACATGTTGCGGATCTCGCCGGTGCCGGCCAGGTTGACCTCCTCGCCGACCAGGTAGTCCGGGGGGTCGTTGACGTTGTTGGCGTAGTGCTCCGTCAGGGCGCCGAAGATGTCACCGGTGCCCTCGTTGATGCCGCCGTTCTCGTTGCCCGAACCCGCACCGCCCGGCGTGAACTGGAAGATGGCGTGGCCGAACTCGTGCGCGACCACGTCGATCGAGGTCATCTGCCGGACGCCATCCTGGGTCCGACCGAAGGTGGCGTAGCTGCCGGTCCAGTAGGCGTTCACGTCGGTCATGCCCACCCGGGCGGGATATCCGCCGCCGCTGCCGTTGATGCCGTTACGGCCCAGCCAGGCGGCGAGCATGTCCCACTCCTTCTGCACTCCGTAGAGGGCGTCGACACAGGCCGTTTCGAGGTTGGTCCCCGATCCGGTGCCCCAGACGTCATCGGTGCCGGTGAAGGCGGTGCCGCTCTGGCCGCCGCACCGGATCCCGCTGCGGGTCGGGTCCGTCATCGACCAGGAACCACCGGACCCGCTGGTGGAGATCGCGACCTGCCCGTAGTAGTAGCCGGTGCCACTGCCGGACCGGACCTCGTCGTAGCGGTCGGCGATCCGACCGGTTTGGGCGTCGATATACACGTGCAGGCGCGAGGGTGTCCCGTCGGCCCGACGCCCGGTGACCACCGTTTCCCAGGCCAGCACCGGCCGTGCGGTGCGGGCCAGTACCACCTCGCGGGCGGTGGTACTCGTGCTGACCCGAGCCAGTTGAGAACGGGCTGTACGAATCGCCGCCGTCGCGTTCACGACCGGCTCGGCGGGTAGTACGTCCATTCTGGCTCGTGCCCCCGCCGCCCACTGGACCTGATGGATCCGGCCGCTGCCGTCGACGACCACCACCCCGTCCGCTCCGATCACCGGCCGGCCGCGGTAGGTCTGCTCGTAGGCCACGTAATGGAGCCCGTCGCCGCCACGAGTGGCGGTCCGCCGGTTCGGGCTCATTCCCGAACCGAACCGGCCGACCTCGTCGGCCACCGCCCGGTCCGCAGCCGCGAGGGCTCTTGCCTGCTGGTTCTTCACCGACACCGCCGGGAGCGTGCCCGCCGGTCGACCCCGGTCCGCCGCCTCCGCGCCAGCGGGCGCTGTCATCCCGGCCGCCGTCGTCAGGGTGGCTGCCAGGATCGTGGCCCGAACTCTCATCCGCACGTGACACTCCACTCGTCGCACCGGCCATGTGGGCCCCGGGACCGCCGGGCGGGCCGCGCCCCGCCGCCGACCACGAGGGCTCAGCCGCACGGTCCCAAACCCATCGACGGACAGGCAAATACCAGAATCGAATAAATCTATTCGGCTGGCATATGAATGCGATAAAGGGCCGACGAATATGTCGGTTGCTGTTGACGGGAAGCGAAGTGCATTCCTATATTGCGAGGGCCATCAATTGAAGCGGAGGGATTCGGCATGTGGACTGTCACACCGGCCCGGCACCTGCTGACATTCCTGGCGGTACTCGCCGTCGTCATCGGGCTGGCGTCCGCCCCGGTATCCGCCGCCGAGGCGATCTGGCGGACGGGCAGCGCCCCCGGGCCGGGACGCACCGTCCCTCTCGATCAGGTGCAGCAGCTTCCCGGCGGGCTGTCCGGCGCACCGGTCGTGGTCAGCAACAACCCCGAGACCGTCACCGGTAACGGCTGGTTGATGCTGCACTCCCGCGCCACCGGACGCGGTGGGCGCGCGTACCCGGTCACCGGTGACGTGCCCCTGTACCTCTACCACCAGAACGGCACCGGCACGACCAGATACCTGCACGTGCTCATCTCGAACCCCGGTTCGACGGCCATCCAGGTCAGCGGGGTGGGGTCGATGTACACCAACGACCAGGTGCCCCTGGACCCCGATCCCGCCGCTCGCTGTGGTGGCGGTCCCAGCTACCGGGTGGCCCGGGACTGGCTGGACATCGAGCGGGACTGGCAGTCGCCGCGGGCGAACGTCCGCTTCGGGATCCTCACCGTCGGGCCGGGCAAGGCCGTGCAGGCGGTGGTCGCCCGGATGAACCCGGCCAACCTGATCGACGGCCGGATCCGGGTCACCGTCGTCGGGGGCAGTGCCTATCTGTACACGGTGATGACCAGCGACGGTAGCGCCACCACCGCGATCAACTACTCGCAGAGCAACACCTCGGCGGCACCGGGGAACATCCAGCCGGAGGTCCCGTCGGTCGGGGAGCCGGGACGGATGGCCGGCGTCTACGCCAACTCGGTCTGGAGCACCGGCTCCGCGACGCAGGTCACCGTTCCCGCCGCGCCCGCCTACCTTGGGTACGGCCTAGACACCATCCGGTACAACCGCGTCGATTTGGACCAGTCAGCTGCCGGTGTGGCGTACCTGAGCGACAGCGCCACCCGCAGCTACGGCAACTACGGCTTCCGCTACCGCGTCGGTCTCGCGTTCAGCAATCCGTCGTCGGTGACCCGCACCGTTCGGCTGTCCTTCGGTCACGGCTTCGCGGGCAGCGCGGACAACGGGGAGACCACCTGGAACGGGCCGGTGCAGGTAACCGACCACCTCGGCACCCGCACCGACATTCTCTGTACCCGCCCGACCGCCCCACGGGACCCCACGGCGCTGGGCACCTGGACGCTCGCCCCCGCAGCGACCGAGACGGTCACCATCGAACTGTTCATACCGGGGCTGATCTACTCCCAGGCCCAACTCATCCTGGAATCGGTCTGACATTCGACGAGGAGTGTTCGCCATGCCCCGTGACCACTGGCGACGGATCACCGTTGCGGTGATCCTGACCAGCGCCCTGACCCTCGTCCACCCCGGGTCGGCCTCGGCGGCGAGCATCACCAGCGACAACGCCGACGCCGGCTTCACCGCCAGCGCCAACTGGGGGATCTCCGGCTGGTCCAGCCAGCGCTACGGCGCCGACTATCGTTACGCCACCCCGAACACCACCGGCAGCGACGTGGCGTGGTTCGCCCTGACCGTGCCGGCAGCGGGAAACTACCAGGTCGAGGTCTGGTACCCGGCTGATCCGGGCTACAACGACGCCACCCCCTTCGTGGTGGCCGCCAGCGGCGGCACCCAGACCGTCCGGGTCAACCAACGCGTCAACGGCGGCCGGTGGGTCAGCCTCGGTGCCTTTTCCTTCGACGCGGGCACCGGCAATGCCGTCGGGGTGAGCCGGTGGAGCACCGGCACCGGATACGTGGTCGCCGACGCGGTCCGGCTCACCGGCGACGGCGGGGGACAGGCGGGCTTCTCCCTGCCGGTATCCAGAACCCTGCTACCCCGAAGCGAGTATGACGACCCACACCACGATTACCCGGCCATCGACCTGCCCGTCGACACCGGGACGTCGGTCTACGCCACCCGACCGGGCACCGTGGTCCGGGTCGACGACACCTCGTGCGGCCGGGGGATCAACCTGACCGGCACCGACGGGGCGGTCTACACCTACTGCCACCTGTCGGCCTGGTCCGTGGCCACCGGGGCAACGGTGGCCACCGGTCAGCAGATCGGGTCAAGCGGCAGCACCGGGAACTCCACCGGCCCTCACCTGCACTTCGGGATCCGGACCGGCAGCACCTACCGGTGCCCGCAGAACTACCTGCTGGCCATTTACGACCAGGTCACTCCGCCGGCGGCGGCAGCGCTGCCCACCACCGGCTGCTACTACTGACCTCGGCCGGAGATCGACCACCAGATCACTACCATTGTCGATGTGGACATCGACATCAGGTCGCTGCGGACCTTCATCGCGGTGGCCGAGGAACTCAGCTTCACCCGGGCCGCCGTCCGACTGTCGCTGCCACAACCCTCGGTGAGCAACCAGATCCGACGCCTGGAACGACAGTTGGGCAGAACCCTCTTCGAACGCTCCACCCGGCATGTCACCCTCACTCAGGAGGGACGGGACCTGCTGCGACAGGCCCTCGCCGTCGACCACGCGATGCGGCGTCTCGAGGCGGGCACCCACGAGCAGAGCATGCTTCGCGTGGGCATCGAGGCTCTCGACCTGCGCGCCGCACTCGACCAGCTTCGCCGACAGCTACCGCAGACCGCGCTCACGGTGACCATCGGCCCCAGTGACGACCTCGTCGCTGGCCTGACCGCCGGCCAGCTCGATCTCGTCCAGTACCTGGACTTCGCTGAACTGCCTACCATCCTGCCCGACTCGGTATGGGCCGAGAAGGTGGGCGAGAGCCCTCTGTGGGCAGTGGTCTGGAGGACCCATCCGCTGGCCACACGGAAACGGGTCAGCCTCCGCGAGCTCTGCGCGCACCCGTGGATCTGCCGACCGCCGGGAACCAGCGCCCGCCGACACCTGGAGCTGATCTGCGCGCAGGCCGGGGTTACCCCGCTGATCCACTACGTCGGGCTCACCCGGGAGGCGTACGACGTCTGCCTGCGCGAATTCCACGCGGTCACACTTGGCACTCCTGTCGGACTGGCCAACCAGGATCTCGTGACGATCCCCCTGGTGGACCCGATCAGCCAGCCGGTGCTGGTGGCGTGGCACCCGCATCGGGTACCCGTCGACGTCGGGCGCCGCTTCGCCCGGCTGGTCGCGGATGGGAACCGGACCAACCTCGCCCGGATCTCCGCACTGCCGCCGGCACCCTGACGCGAACTCATCGACGACCTCCGCCAGCGCGCCGAGCCGTCCGGGTGTGCCGGCCGGTCCTTCTACCGCGTGCGATCTACCGTGCGAGCGTCTCGCGGAACTTCCGGCCGTTGTCCGCCGACGTCGGCGCGGCAGACGTCGTCGAGCCGGCCCGGTTCATCAAGCGCAGGGCGAGGTAGCCACCGATTCCCGGCACGAAGGCGGCGTGGCGGGCGCGGCGGGGGCGGTGGGGACGAGCAGGGCCAGTGCGATGACGGCGAGGTAGGCGGCGCCGTGCACCGGGCCGGCGGCCGAGTTGACGAAGGGGTGGTGAACGGTGAGGCGGTTGACGACCAGAACGATCAGGTCATACACGCCTCGTGTCATCGAGTGTCCCCAGCCCGTGCTGTGGCACCGGCAGCGGGCGACGTCACCTGGCGTCTGTCTACGCCGCAGGTGTCAGGACTGCCCACCCCAGTAGCACGATCGTGGTCTCGCAAGTCGTGGCGGTGCGAGGCTGAAGCGTGACCACCTCGATGACACCGGGCCGCATCGGCGATGACGTAGGCGTGCCGGGCGTCGGTCTTCGCCGAACCCGGATGCAGGTCAGCAATGCGCCGCATCGCCAGGCCAGGCAGGTGGGCCACGTGATGACCACATGATCGAGCCACCGCGACCGGCAAGGCGCCGAGGTCGGCTGGTCGACCTACAGCGAGGAATTTTGGTGAACCGGTCGCGTAGGTGAGGCGTATTGCTCAGTGACCAGACAGTCCTCACCGATCGGCCACGTGCGCTGATGCACATGCCGCTATGTCTCAAGAAACGGAGTTCTCATGTTCCGGTCGTCTCGTGCGCGTTTTCGGGCCAGCGCAGCAATTGTCACTGTGGTTGCGGGAGGCATCCTCGGTCCCATGGCCGCGTCCGCGCAGGCTGCCGGACCGGTGTCGACAGTCGCTTTTCAGGCCCGCAACACCAATGAGCGACTGGTCGCTTTGAAGGTGCCGAACCTCAACCTGGCCAACGTCAAGACCGCGAATCTCGTGGGCAGCCTCGCGGCCTGGGACCTTTTCACGTCGTCCAACGGGGTCTCCGTCATCGCGAAGAACCGAGCCACGGGGCTGTGCCTGGACACCAACAACGGTGGCACGGGCACACTCGTCGCCGCTCGGCCGTGTGACGGAACGCTCAGCCAGGACTGGAACCTGGACGTTGTCTCTGGCGGTAGCTTCAAGATGATCCGTAACAGCTTCACGGGGAAGTACCTGACGAAGTTCAACAGCAATCAGCCGAGCCTCGCAGGGTTCAACGGCAGCACCAACCAGCACTGGATCAAGACTCCCTGACTCGACTCATCCTGACGGTTGATCGTGGCAATGCTCGAATGGGGCTGCGACGTAACTTGGTGCGCTATGTGCAGCAGGGCGAAGGTGGCTTGTAAGCGTTTGAGAAGTTGACGGTCGGGCGGCGTGTCGTGTTGTTGGCGACGGAAGGCCCTCGGTAGGTCCGGTGGTGTCGAGCCAACCGTCTTCATACCGAGGGCCTTCTGCTGACGTCGACGATGCGCAGGGGGCGTCCGGGCGTGGCTGGACTCAGTGACGTTGCTGGAGGTCATCACGCTCTCCGAGTCCAGGCCACCGCCGAAGGGCTCCCCGACGCCCTCGCCCGATTCGCACCTGTTCCCGCATCAGGTCGTGGATGCGCTGGGTGGTCCCGTCTACCGCGCTTCTCCATTCGCGCCAAAGGACGTCGAACTGGCGGCGAACGACCTGCTGCAACTGCTTGGCCGCACCGCCGGCTGATCCACCCGCCCGACGTCGGCCCCTCGTCCGCTTCCGTCACCGGGCCGGCGGCTGCCGCCTGTCCAACGCCAGCACGACGCCGCCCCGGGGGGCGAGGAGCGCCTCGTTGGTGTAGTGCACCGGGGCGTCGCCGATCGACCTGAAGGTGAAGGCGCGTGCCGCGACGGCGAGGACGAGCACCGCTTCGGTCAGGGCGAAGCGCATCCCGTAGCAGACCCGCTGGCCGCCCCCGAACGGAAACCACGCGGAGCGGTGCGTCCCGGGGTTCTCGTCCAGCCAGCGTCCCGGCCGGAACCGGGTCGGCTCGGGCCAGAAGCGCGGATCGCGGTGGGTGACCCACGCGCTGACCCAGATGCCCGCGTCCGGCGGGATGGTCCGCCCGCGCAGTTCCAGCGCGACGTTGGCCTTTCGGGGGAGCATCGCCACGACGGGGAACAGCCGCAGCGTCTCCTTGACGCACGCCTCGGTGAAGGGCAGCCGGGCCACGTCCTCGAAGTCGGGATCCGCGTCGCCGAGCACCTGGTCCAACTCGGCGTGCATGCGGTCGAGGACGTCGGGGTGCCGGGCCAGTAGGGCGAAGGCGAAGCCGAGTGTGTTCGCGGTGGTCGCGTGCCCGGCGACGTAGAGCGTGTGGATCTCGTCGCGCAACTGCCGCTCGTCCATCGGCTGGCCGGTCTCGTCGCGGGCATCGAGCAGCATCGCCAGCAGATCGGGTGGGCCGTCTGTCGCGCTGTACGCCCTCGGCGGCCGGCGGCGGCGGTCGACCGCCCGCATGATCAGTCGCTCGACGTGCGCGGACGCCTTGCGCAACCGCTGCCGGTGCGGGGTCGGCATCCAGTACGGCAACAACCCGGGGAGGCCGGTGTACTCGATCTCCTCCAGCCGCGCCATCTCGGCCAGGGCCTCGCGGATCGCGTCGCCGTCGGCGTGGCCGACCTCGGCGCCGAACAGGCTCTTCACCGCGATCTGGGCGGTCAGGCGGACCATGTCCTGGTGCACGTCGCGGATCTGGCCGTCCTGCCACCGGTCGACCAGTTCGTTGGTGTAGCGGACCATGGTGGTCGCGTAGCCGCCGATCCGGCGAAGGTGCATGGCCGGCTGCGCCAGCCGGCGTTGCCGCTTCCACAGTTCGCCGTTGCTGGCCGGCAGGGCGCGTGCGCCGAGCAGGTCGGCGTGCTGGGTGAAGCCCTCGGTGAACCCCTTGCGCAGCGCGAAGTTGGTGGCGCTGAGCACGGTCGCGACGTCGTCGGGGTGGAAGGCGCAGTACTGGCGCTGTCCGCCGAGCGACCAGGCGGCCAGGTCGCCGTACGCGTCGTGTAGGTCGGTGACGAAAGCCTGCGGATCGGCCGCGAAGCGCGGTAGGTCGCCGACCAGCGGCCACGGCCTGGTTCCGGGTACGTCGTCGGGGGCGGGGCGGCGCAGCACGTCGAGCAGCCGGCCCGTCGCGGTGCGGCCGGTGTCCGGCCGGGAGGGGGCGAGGGGGTAGGGGCTGGGCATGGCGACTCCTCTGCGCAGGGTCGGTGGGTGGGGGAGACCTCCGGAGCGGATCAGATGTGCCGCCACGGCCGGATGTTCGCCGCCTTCAACCTGCGGTAGAGCGCGACGGTGTAGGTGATGTCGGCGACGAACACGACCAGGTAGAGGTAGTTGATCAGCGGGGTCAGCGGGTACGAGTCGTGCCGGAAACTGTCGACCCAGAAGGAGCCGAAGCTGCGGGGCCACGGTTGGGTGGCGCTCGTGGTCACGGTCAGCGCGGTCGCCAGCCAGGCGAAGAAGGTGCCGAAGAACTTCGCGATCGCGATGTAGAGGGACTGGCCGCGAGGGCTGTCCCGGCGGACGAGCATGACCAGGAACAGCAGCGACATCAGGCAGTTGACGCCGAACCCGGTGTATTCGCCGTCCGGGTCGTTGAACTCGAAGAATCCCAGGTAGACGATCGGGTACGCGACGACGACCGCGACGATGGGCAGGAACCTGGCGTACCGACCGACCCCGGGGGCGTCCCCGAACTCGCGGGGCGCGTACCGGCACGCCTGCCAGAGGATGACCAGGTCCACGAGGAGCCACGCGATGCTGAGGGTGTGGATGTGGTCGGCGAACGGGTTGATGAACAGCCCGTAGGCGGCCTCCCAGGACAGGTTCGCGCCGAGCGCCGCGATCGGCATCCCGTAGGTCCTGTCGCGGAAGCCGCGGTGGATGATGCCCGCGTACGCGACCAGCCACCACAGGGTGCAGATGACGCCGGTGACCACGACCACCTGGGAGATCATGCCGAGCCTTTCGTCGCTGAGGGTTCGGAACCGTCGGACTGGACGGGTTGCGGGATCCGGTCGATCCGGGTGCGGTACCGGCGCAGGCCCAACCTCGCCAGGTGGGCCCGTTGCCCGTCCGGGAACCGGTCCAGCCGTTCGCGGAACAACCGTTCGTAGCGGGCCGTCTCGTCGCGGAGCCGCTGCGGCGCGTCCGGTCCGTAGAGCCGCACCAGCGCGTCGTAGGTGTTGAAGTTCCCGGTCCGGACATCCTGCTCGTAGTGCGCGAGGTCGTTGCCGATGTCGGCGAGGACCTCGACCGGCCAGAGCACGTCGAGCAACCGCTGGTCGACGGGCCGGCCGAGCAGGGGGTAAATCATCGCGTGCAGCAGCCGAAGGTCCGAGGAGCGCAGCTCGACCAGCCGCATCACGTCCGCGTGGTCGGCGGTGCCGCACGTGGTGACCCGGTTCTCCAGCCGCACGTACCGCTCACCCTGGTCGAGGAGGTGGCCGACGGCGTCGTCGTAGGCGCCCAACCGGCGCAGCAGCGCGGCGAACCGGTGCTTGTACCGGACCAGTTTCTGGTAGTCCTGGTTGCCGTCGGCCCCGAGTTCCACGTCGCGGGTGTGCTCGGCGACCGCGTCGACCCGGTAGACCAGGAACTCCACCAGGAACAGCACCGGCGTGCAGCGCATCCGCTGCCACCGGGACAGCCGCAACGCGGGGAAGTAGAGGTCCCGGGCGAAGTCCCGGAAGATGTCCCGGGACTTGTCGAGGGTCTCCCGTGCGGCCCGCAGCTTCTCCCACGGCGTCATCCGTGCATCCCTTCCGGAACCGGGGCGGCGGTCGGGCTGTCCTGCGTGGTTCGCCTGACGGCCAGGTAGTGAAGCTGGAACGGCAGCCCGACGACGATCTGCGGCATGGCCTGCTGGGCGTGGAAGACCAGGGTGAACGCCAGGGCGAGATCGGGGGAGACGCCGAGCAGACCGAGTGCGTACAACGCGCCGGCCTCGAAGGTGCCGAGCTGGGCGGGGGCGGAGGGCAGGGCGTTGGCGAAGTCGATGAAGAACAGCACCAGGATCGCCGCTGCGAACGACAGGTTCATGTGCAGTGCCCGCAGGACCACAAACGCCGCCGCCGCGTCGGCGATCTCACCCAGCAGGATCCACGCGGAGGCACCTGCGAAGCCCCGCCGGTCCCGGAGGAAGTACATGCCGTCGACCAGGCCGCGCAGGAACGCCGGCAGCTTCGCGCCCGGCTTGCGGTGCGCCACCCAGACCAGCAGCGCCAGGTGGGCGACCATGGCGGCGGTGATGGCCAGGACGACGCCGGGCACCCAGCCGGTGAAGCCGAGCAGCAGCGGGACGGGCAGCGCCAGCAGGGCCACCCCGACGGCGCCGATCGACTTCTTCAGCACGATCAGCGCCGTGGTGACGGTGACCGGCACACCCTCGCGTCTGAGCATCCACAGGCGCATCACCTCCCCGGCGCGCGCCGGGGTGAGCGAGGACGCGGCCTGGGCGGCCAGCTCGTAGCGCAGCAGAGTGCCGAACCTCACCGGGTGCCGCGCGCCGAGCATGGCCGTCCAGCTCGCCCCGCGGACGAACTGCGCGCCGACGTTCAGCAGCACGGCGAGCACCAGCAGCCGGTAGTCGGCGCCCCGCAGGGCGGCGGTGAACCTGTCGACGTCGATGCCGCGCAGGAACCGCCAGAGGACGACCACGGTGGCCAGCACGCAGAGCAGCCGGAACGCGAGGCCCAGCCGGCTCTTGGTCCGCTCATTCATTCGAGTGGGCCGCCGTGGGCAGTCGGCTGGCGGACAGGCTGTCGGGCCACAGCAGCCGCTCGATCTCGAAAAACCTGAGCAGCTCCGGCACCCGGATGCCCAGCGACGCCCGGATCTTCCTCAACGGCTCGTCCCACAGATCGTCCCAGCGCACCCCGTTGAGGGGTGGGACGCCCTGCTGACGGATGAACTCGACGGCCATCCGGAACAGCAGCACGTCGCGCTCGGAGAGCTGCCACGGCCCGCGGTACAGGTGCCGGGCCGCCAGCGTGAAGAGTTGCCGCTGCCAGCCGGCGACCCGCCCGGTCGAGCCCATGGTCACCCCGAGGACGAACGCCTCGTCGGCCGAGGTGGTTCCCCGGCCGAAGACGATGTGCACACAGTCGTGCCCGCGCAGGTCGATGGCGCCGGGCAGGGCGACCGGACTGGCCGGGTTCTCCAGCAGGCGGACGTACCAGGGCACGACGGAGGCGTCGTCACCCGGCATCGCCGCGTACGCCTCGCCCAGCTTCTGGTCTCCGTCCAGGCCGGGCATCCAGTTCGACAATGCTGCCATGATCTTCTCTTTTCGGTTGGCCGGCGGCGAACCGCAGGGGCAGGCCGGCGATCAGCTGCGGCAGGTTCTGCTGCGCGTGGAATACGAGGGCGAAGGCTGCGCCGGCCTCGAGCGGCACGTGCGCGAGCTGGAGACTGAAGAACGCGCCGGCCTCGAAGGTGCCGAGGTGGGCCGGGGTCACCGGGAGGCTGACCGACACGTCGACGAAGAACAGCACGAGCGTCGCCACGCCCACCGACACGTGCACGTGCAGGGCGTTGAGGATCACCACCGCCGCGGCGGTATCGATCAACACCCCCACCAGGGCCAGCACCAGCACGAGCCGCAGGGTCCGGGTGTCGCGGAGGCAGAACAGGCCGTCCGCCAGCCGACGCAGCCCACGGGGGACCGGCCTGCCGCCGTCCCGGTGGGCCAGCCACACCAGCAGGCCCACCAGGGCCACGGTGGCCACCGTCGACGACCAGATGAAGGCGGTGACCCAGCCCGGAAGCCCGGCCATCAGCAGCGGCGCGGCGATCGCGAGGAGCCCGATCGCGGCGGCGCGGACGATGCGGCGCAGGATGATCAGCGCCCGGGTCACGCCCGGCGGGACGTCCTGCCGGCCGAGCAGCCGCGACCGCAGCGGGTCCGTGCCGCCCCTCGGCACGTCCACGAAGGCGGTCGACTGGGCCGCGAACTCGTAGCGCAGGAGCCGGGTGAAGGGCACCCGGTGACGCGGGCGCAGCAGTACCGACCAACACCCGGCCTGGACGACCTGCCCGGCCAGGTTGAGCAGCGCGGCCAGCAGCAGGAGCTGGACCACCGGGTGGCCGAGCCGGTGCCCCAGCGTCGGCGCGTCGAGCTGGGGCACCAGCCAGAACACCGGCGCCACGGTGGTCACGAACCAGAGCAGCCGGAGCAGGAAGCGCCGCAGCGACCGGCCGGACGCCACGGTGGGTGGGGAGGTGACGGCGATGTCGCTCATGGCCGCTCAGCCCGGTGTGTAGTCGAGGTGGGCGGGACGGCTCGGGAGCTGGCCGGCGGGCGGCGCGACGCCGGGCATCAGTACACCAGCCCACGGTCGCCGTCGACGGTGACGACCTGTCCGTCGCGGATCAGCCGGGTGGCGTGGTTGGTGCCCATCACGGCGGGGATGCCGTACTCGCGGGCCACGATCGACCCGTGGGACAGCGTCCCGCCGGTGTCGGTCACCACCGCGCCGGCGATGCTCAGCAGCGGCGACCAGGCGGGGGTGATGAAGGAGGCGACGAGGACCTCACCGGTGCCCAGCTTGGGGAAGTCCTGGACGGAGGCGACGTGCCGGGCAACGGCCGTGACGCGTCCCGGGCTGACCGGGGACCCCTTGATGCCGCCGTGGCGCTCGGCCGGATCGCCGGACTTCTCCTCCTGACCGAGGAAGGCGACGGGTTTGAGGTTGATGCCGGCGAAGCTGAGCCGCATGTCCGGCGGTACGGCGGGCGGCGGGATGAGGGCGCGCCGCCGCGCTCGGAGGTCGCGGCGGTCGGCCACGGTCCGCTCCCACGACGCGGTGCGCGGCCGGTCCGCGCGCAGTTCGGCGGCGAGTTCGTCGCCGGTCAGGTAGAAGACGTCTTCGGGGCTGCTCAGGCCACCGTCGGCGACCAGGCGGCGGCCCAGTTCGAGGTAGCCGCGGCGCATGATCGGCCAGCCCTGGGTGAAGTGGAACAGCGCCTCGTCGCGCACGGCCGCGTACCGCCGGTTGAGCCGCAGCAGCAGCCCCAGCAGTTGCCGGCGCAACGGGTGGCGGCGGAGCCGGGCGTCGATGCGGGCCAGTTCCGTGTCCCGCCGTTCGGCGAGCGTCTGCAACCGCTGCGCCGGGTCGGGCGCGTCGGGGGCGCGGTTGCCGGCCAGGGCGGCGCGCAGCGCGGTCGGGTCCTCCGCCGGCGTCGGCTCGACGAAGTCGAGCTGGTAGACCTGGTGCCCGTACTCGGCGAGCAGCGCCGCGAGGCCGCGCTCGGCTGCGTCCTCGTCCCCGGCGGTGTGGGCGAGTCGCCACAGCGCGGCCTCCATCTCGGAGGTCCTGGTCGGATGTCCCTGCAACAGTTGGGCCAGTTCCGGGGCGGCGGGCACCGGTCGGACCAGAGCCGGGTAGAGCTTCTCCAGCAGCAGTTCGCTGACGTTCCAGTACCAGGCGAGCCCGCCCAACATCGCCCAGTAGACGCCGCTGAGGTCGGTCACCTCGTCGATGACGCGCCGCACCTCCTCGGTTTCGAGGTGACGCAGGTCGAGTCGGCCCAGCTCGGCGGTCCGGGTGAGGTGGTGGGGCAGCAGGACCCGGCGCCAGTGCGACTCCAGTCGGGACAGGTGGAAGCGGTAGAAGTTGACGATCAGCATGATGGTGCGCAGCGGGTACCGGTTCAGCGGGAAGTCCAGGCGCAGATAGGCGTAGCCGTTGATCGACCCGGCCATCGGTTCGGGCACCAGCGGACCGGTCAGCCGGTCGGAGCCGGACCAGTTGCGCCGCCACCGGTCCACCAGGCGGGGATAGAGGGTGGTCTCGAACAGCGGGGAGAGCGGCTCGGGCAGCCACGAGTCGCAGATGCTGATCCGCGCCCAGGTGGCGCCCTCGATCGGGCTGGTCCAGTCGGTCACGGGCGGCAGGGCCAGGCTCCGGGTGAGCGGCCGGGCCTGAAGGATCCACAGCCGGTCGTCGTGGACGGCCCACTCGACGTCCTGCGGCGCGCCGAAGTGCCGGCTCACGCGCAGACCCAGCCGGGCCAGCTCGGTCACCTGCTCCGCGCGGAGCGACGCGGTGGAGCGCCGGTCCGGCGCGGTGTCGACCAGCACGGTCCCGCTCCCGTCGGGCACCACCGTCCGCGACTTGCTCCCGACCTCGGTGCGCTGCACCGTGTCGCCGGTCGGGGACACGACGAACCGGTCGGGATCGACCTGGCCGCTCACCACGGCCTCACCCAGTCCCCAGCTCGACTCGATCACGATCGGCTCGGTGGGTTCGCCGGGCGCGGTGGGATCGGGCGTGACGAACATGACGCCGGCCGCGTCGGCCGGCACCATCGCCTGCACCACGACCGCCATGGCGGCGTCGGCATGGGGTACGCCGGCCCGCTCGCGGTAGCGGATCGCGGGGATCTCCCACAGCGACGCCCAGCACGTCCGGACGGCGTCGACGAGTTGGTCGAGCGAGCGCACGCCGAGTTCGGTGTGGTATTGGCCGGCGAAGCTCGTGTCCGCGGTGTCCTCGGACGTGCCGGAGGAGCGCACCGCCACGCCGCCGCCGTCCGGGCACACCCGCCGGTACGCCCGGTCCAGTTCGGCGCGCAGGCCGGCGGGCAGGTCGAGGTCGTGGATGGCGGCGCGCAGCGCCCCGGCGACCTGCTCCATCGGCTCCCAGGCCGCCGTCGCCGACCCGGGTTCCGGGGCGGGGACCGCGGTGAGACGGTCGAGCAGCGGAGCGACGGCGGGGGTGACGACGGCGTGGTAGGTGGAGATGGGCAGGCAGAACCCGGCGGGGACGGGCAGGCCGGCCCCGAGCAGGTCGCCCAGGTTCGCCGCCTTGGCGCCGGCGGTGCCGGCGTCCGATCCGCGCAGGTCGTCAAGCGGCACGAGGTCAGGCATCGTCGGCCACCCGGTCGACCCACTGCTGGTAGTACTTGCGGAAGGCGAGCACGCCGTGGTCGCCGCCCACGTAGATGCCATGCCGGTCGCCGCGTTCGATCGTGTTGAACAGCGGGATGTCCTGCTGGGAGGTCAGGGTGATCTCCGGGCGGTGCAGGAGATAGTTGCGCAGGTCCCGCCAGCGCGTCCCGGTCGGCGGCAGGGCCACCGCGATGTGCTGGACGGTCCGGTTGGGCCCGAGCGGGCTGGCGGCCAACAACATCCGGTACCGCAGGCGCCCGTCGGCGAAGTAGCTGATCCGTTGGGCGCTGGGCCAACCGTCGACCCGCAGGACGAACTCCTTGGCGTTGGTGCCCAGCAGACCGGCGATCCGGCCGATCCGGCCACGGTACGACGGCCAGCTCAGTTCCGCGCCGAGCCAGGCCTCGGCGGCGATGGGTGGGCCGTGATCGGCGGTCGCACGCGGGTCGTCGAGCATGCGCAGGGTCGTCGAACCGTCGACGTCGAGCCCGTGCAGGGCGACGAGGTGGTCGGGGTCGTAGGTGTTCTCGAGGATCCGGCGGACGGTCGCCCGCGTGTCGTCGGCCATCCGGAAGCCGGTGGGGTAGCCGGTCGCCCGGTCCAGGACGGGGAAGGCGGGCAACGGGAACATCGGTTCGCGGCTGCCGTACCAGACCCAGACGTAGCCGTGCCGTTCGGCGGTCGGATAGCTGCGCATTCCGGGCCGGCCCGAGGCGTCGCGTGCGGGTGGGGCGGCCCGGCACCGGCCGGTGTCGTCGAAGCGCCACCGGTGCGCCGCGCACTCAAGTTCTCCGCCGGCGACCCGCCCCCGGGCGAGACTCGCGCCCAGGTGCGGGCAGAAGCCCTGGGTCACCACCGGCCGGCCCGCTCCGCCACGCCAGGCCACCAGTTCCCGGCCGAACAGGGTCAACGGTCGCGGGCCCTTTTTCAGCTCACCGGAAGGAAGGGCCACGTACCAACTCGCCGGAAGGTCGGTGAGCGTCGCAGCGGTGTGCGTCGCCGCGGTCAGCTCTCGGTTCATGATGCCGTCCACCTACCCTCGTATTCGAATTCGGGCGGCCCCGATATGGCGCATTTGCTTGCTGGTGGCCCCCGATGCCCTGTGGTATGACTTATCTCGATCGCACGGAAAATGCCGACAGGCGGAGGTGCCAGTTCACGATGACGCAGCCCTGGGATGCCGATACCGCCGGAATCATGCGTCTCCCCTCGGGCGCGCTCGTCCGGGGCAGAGGACTTCGTAGGCCCGTGCCGGTCGGCCCGGAACCGCAATTCGGCGTGTATCTGCTCGGTAAGCAGCCGCCGTCGGTGAAATGGGACAGCACCTGGATCCGCTGGCGGGATTTCTGGCTGCCGTCGGATCGTGGCGCATTCCGCGACGCCCTGACCGAGTTGTTGACACGGGCCCGGTCCGAGCGCGTGGAGATCGCCTGTTACGGCGGCGTCGGTCGTACCGGCACCGCCATGGCGTGCCTGGCCGTGCTGGACGGCGTGTCCGGCGACGAGGCGGTCGACTACGTGCGTACCCACTATTCGCACCGTGCTGTGGAAACGCCGTGGCAGCGGCGCTTCGTCGTCAATTTTCGCTGACCGGGCGGCGATGCGGCTCACGGCGCGCGGTCACCTTCGCCGTCGCGGTTCGCCAGCCGCACCCAGTCGTCGTACCGCTCGCGGAAGCGTGCCAGCGGCGCGTCGTGCTCGGTCGGCACGCCGTCGTGCTCCGGGCGTGAGCCGGCGAAGCCGCGCAGGCCCTCGCGGATGTCCCGCCGGCGGAACCTGCGGTAGCCGGCCGCCGCCGCCGCGTCCTGGGCGGGACGACCCGATCGGCGCACGAAGGACCAGCCCCGCACGATGGAGTGGCCGTCGCGGACCGGCGTGACCGCGAGCAGTTCCCGGACCACGTCCTGACCGGCGACGGAGAAGGTGAGCCGCTGACCGCCCGGCCAACCGTCCACCAACAGTTCGGTACGACCGTCCGCGCCGCCCAGCGGGCGCGGCAGCCGCGGCCCGTGGAACGCCAGCCTGGCCCCGGTCCACGCCGGCGCCGGAATCGGCGGGCCGTTGCCTGCCGCCGCGTCGGGATCGGACAGCACCGCCGGCCCGGCCGGGTCGATCGCCTCCAGCCCGTGTGCGGCCACGAAGTGGTGGTGGTCGTACGCCTGCTCCAGGACCCGGCGCGGCGACGCCGAGGTGACGTACGCGAACCGGTCGCGTTGGTAGTCGACCCGGTTCAGCACCTCGGGCGGCATCTGCGGCAGGGCGAACAGCGGCTCGGGTGAGCCGTACCAGACCCAGAGGAAACCGTAGCGTTCCCGCACCGGGTACGCCCGCTGCCGGGCCAGGTGGCTGGGCAGACCGTCGAGCCGGGGAATGTGCACGCACGCGCCGGTGGCGTCGAAGCGCCAGTGGTGGAACACACACCGCAACTGCCCCTCGACGACCTTGCCCAGCGCGAGGCTGGCACCGAGGTGGGGGCAGTGGCGCGGCAGCACCGACGCGGTGCCGGCGCCGTCCCGCCAGGCCACCAGTTGGCGGCCGAACAGGGTCAGCGGCCGGGGCTTGGCGCCCACCATGCGCGACGGCAGGGCGACGTACCAGGAGGCGGCCAACCGGGTCATCGGCTGCGGCGCGACGGGCGACCGGGGTGCCGCGTCCGGGGTGCCCGGCTGGTCGGCCGCCCGTACCGGCCCCCGGCCCGGCCGGGTCACGACCGGCTCCCGGCGAACGCCGGATCCACCCGGTCCACCCAGGACTGGTAGTACTTGCGGAACCGCAGCAACCCGTTGTCGTGCCAGGCGCGCAGCGTGCCGGCGGCCGGCTCGGTGTTGTTGTAGACGGGCAGGTCCTGGGTGCTCCCGCCGCGGTACTGGCCGAAGAGCGTGAACAGGTTGAACACGGTGCGTGGGCCGATGCCGCTGCCGCGGGGGGTGACCATCCAGCCCACCTGCGTGGTCCGCCGCTCCTCGATCGGGACGATGGCCAGCAGCACCTTGTAGAACACCTTCCCGTCGACGTACCCGGTGAACCGTTGGCCGCCCGGCCAGCCATCCACCAGAACCTGGAAGCTGTCGCCCGCCGCGAACGTCGCCGACTTCGCCACCAGCCACCGGAACGGGTCACGGATCGGGTGGCCGGGGGTCGCCACCCCCTCGAACCACGAGCCCAGCCAGGCCTCGGTCGGAATGGGCGACCCGTTGTCGGCGGCCTCGGACTGGTCGCGCAGCATCCGGAACTCGGTGCGGTCGAGAGAGAGCCCGTGCAGCGCCTCGAAGTGGAAGTAGTCGAAGGCGTTCTCGAGCAGTTGCCGGGCGGTGCCGACGGTCCGGTCGGCGTAGCGGAAGCCGACGTAGCGGTGTCGGTCGACGTCGCGGGGTGGGAAGTCCGGCAGGGGGAACAGCGGCGTCGGCGTGCCGTACCACACCCAGACGAAGCCGTAGCGTTCCTGCACCGGGTAGGTCGCCAGCCTGGCGGTCGAGGGGATCCGATCGGAGCCGGGGATCGCCACGCACGTTCCCGAGCCGTCGAACCGCCAGCCGTGGAACGGGCAGCGCAGGTTGCCGCCGGTGAGCGTGCCGAGGGCCAGGCTCGCCCCCTGGTGGGGACAGAACCGGCCGGCGAGGACCGGCATGCCGGACCCGTCGCGCCAGGCGACCAGGTCCCGGCCGAACAGGCGTACCGGCACCGGGCGGCGCCCCAACTGCCGCGACGCCAGTCCCACGTACCAGCTCGCGGCCAGCCCCGTCGGGACGGCGTCGGGCCTCGCCACCTGGGCGGAGAGCCTTCGAGGCAACACACCGGTCATTGCGCGTCTCCTGGTCAGTTCGACCGGCTACAGACGTAGTCGGCGATGGCGAACAGCGGCGCGGCGCCCTTGCCGAGGATCTCGACCTCCTGCTTGGCGGACTCCACGAGCGTGGTGGCCCGCCGGCGGGACTCCTCCAAACCGAGCAGCCGCGGAAAGGTCGCCTTGTTCGCCCGGTCGTCCTTGTGCGGGGTCTTGCCCAGTTCGTCCAGGGTGGAGGTGACGTCGAGGATGTCGTCGACGATCTGGAAGGCCAGGCCGATCTTCTCGCCGTAGAGGCAGAGCCGGGCGATGATCTCCTCGCTCGCGTCGGCGAGCACGGCGCCGCTGGCCAGGGCCGCCACCAGCAGGGCGCCGGTCTTGCGGGAATCCATCGACTCGAGCGTCGGCAGGTCCACGTCCGCGCGGTTGGTGTTCTGGATGTCGATGACCTGCCCGCCGATGGCGCCGTGCACGCCGATGGCGTGCAGCAACGTGCCGACCACCCGCAACAGCCGCTCCGGCGGGGCGTCGGTGCGGGTGAGCATGTACTCCAACGAGTACGCCAGGAGCGCGTCGCCGGTGAGCACGGCCACCCCTTCACCGAAGACCTTGTGGTTGGTCGGTCGACCTCGCCGGAAATCGTCGTTGTCCATTGCCGGCAGGTCGTCGTGGATCAGCGTGGCGGTGTGCAGCATCTCCAGGGCGACGGCCGTGGGAAAGGCGATTTCCGGCCGGCCGCCGTGCGCGGTGCACGCGGCCAGGCACAGAATCGGGCGCAACCTTTTCCCGCCGGACATCAGCGAATAGCGGATCGAGGCTCGTAGCGGTTCTGGAATGTCTCCGTCAAGAGCTCGCTCAAGTTCCCGATCGATGAGGCCCTGCTGTTCGCGCAGGTAGGACGACAACTCGAATTCCTGAAGCATGAGACCTCGCTTCGACGGACTGGCCTAGGCGAAGGCTAACGTGAAGTCGGCATCGAAGCCTGTGCATTTGCATGGTGTTCCGCGGAGGGGGTTCGGTTAAGGATTTGGCGATGATGCCGTCGACCATCGGTGCCCCCATCGACGGTGAGGGAGCAGCCATGACCGATTTGCACATCGCCCGACGTCCCACTCGTCAGCTCACGGTGGGGAAGGTGGGCGTCGGCAGCGACAGCCCGATCTCCGTGCAGTCCATGACGACCACACCGACCACCGACATCGACGCCACCCTCCAACAGATCGCGGCGCTCACCGCCGCCGGGTGCGACATCGTCCGGGTCGCCGTTCCGTCCCAGGACGACGCCGACGCCCTGCCCGTGATCGCCCGGAAGTCTCCGCTCCCGGTGGTCGCCGACATCCACTTCCAGCCCCGGTACGTCTTCGCCGCGATCGAGGCGGGCTGCGCGGCGGTCCGCGTCAACCCCGGCAACATCAAGCGGTTCGACGACCAGGTCGGGGAGATCGCCCGGGCCGCCGCGGCCCGCGGTGTCCCGATCCGGATCGGGGTCAACGCCGGCTCGCTCGATCCCCGGCTGCTCGCCAAGCACGGCGGCGTCACCCCGGAGGCGCTTGTCGAATCCGCGCTGTGGGAGGCCGGCCTCTTCGCCGAACACGACTTCCACGACCTCAAGATCTCGGTGAAACACCATGACCCGCAGGTGATGATCCGCGCGTACGAGCTGCTCGCCGCGGTCTGCGACTATCCCCTGCACCTCGGGGTAACCGAGGCCGGTCCACCACCGCAGGGCATCGTCAAGTCCGCCACGGCGTTCGGCGCGCTGCTGCGCCAGGGGATCGGGGACACCCTGCGGGTGTCGCTCTCGGCGGACCCGGTCGAGGAGGTGCGGGCCGGCATCGGCATCCTCGAGTCCCTCGGCCTGCGCAGGCGTACCGGCCTGGACATCGTGTCGTGCCCGTCCTGCGGGCGTGCCCAGGTCGACGTCTACGAGTTGGTGGCGGAGGTGCAGGCGGCGCTGGACGGGCTGGAGGTGCCACTGCGGGTGGCGGTCATGGGTTGTGTCGTCAACGGACCCGGTGAGGCGCGGGAGGCCGATCTCGGGGTCGCCTCCGGCAACGGCAAGGGACAGATCTTCGTCCGGGGCAGGGTTGTCCGGACCGTCCCCGAGTCCCGGATCGCCGAGGTGCTCATCGAGGAGGCGCTGCGGCTGTCCGGCGAACCCGTCCCCGCCGAAGCCACCACGAGCAGCCGATGATCGGGCAGCCGACGGCACCGACCGTCGACCTCGCCGACGACACCTACCCGGACCTGCGTGGGCTCACTCCCGAGGCGGTGCGCGGGTGGAGTTCCGAGCAGTGCCGGCGCCGGGCCGCCGAGATCCGGCGCTTCCTGGTCGACCGGGTCACCCGCGCCGGCGGCCACCTCGGGCCCAACCTCGGCATGGTGGAACTCACCATCGCCCTGCACCGAGTCTTCGACTCCCCGCGCGACGTGCTGCTGTTCGACACCGGCCACCAGTCCTACGTACACAAGATCCTCACCGGTCGGGCGACGGAGTTCGACACGTTGCGGCAGGCCGGCGGCATGTCCGGATATCCCTGCCCGGCGGAGTCCCGGCACGACCTGGTGGAGAACTCCCACGCCTCCACCGCCCTGTCCTACGCCGAGGGCATGGCCAAGGCGTTCGCGTTGCGCGGAGAGCAGCGGCGCGTGGCGGCGGTGGTCGGTGACGGTGCGCTCACCGGCGGCATGAGCTGGGAGGCGTTGAACAACCTCGGCGCCGGCTCGCTGCCGGTCGTCGTGGTGCTCAACGACAACGAGCGTTCCTACGCGCCCACGGTCGGCGGCCTGGCCCGTCACCTCGCCGAGCTGCGCGCCGGACGCGGCGGCCCGAACCTGTTCGACGGGCTGGGCCTGGCCTACCTGGGTCCGGTGGACGGGCACGACGTCGACGCCGTCGAGCGTGCGTTGCGCCGGGCCGCCGGGCTGGGCCGGCCCGTCGTCGTGCACTGCGTCACCCGCAAGGGCGCCGGCCATCCCGCGGCCGAGGACGACCCCGCCGACCGGATGCACGCGGTCGGCCCGGCCGGCGGCGGCGGAGGCCGGTCCTGGACGTCGGTGCTCGGCGAGGAACTCGACCTGATCGGCGCCGAGCGGCCCGACGTCGTCTGCGTCACCGCGGCCATGGCGCTGCCCACCGGCCTGGGGGCCCTGATGCGCCGAGCGCCGGAGCGGGTGTTCGACGTCGGGATCGCCGAGCAGCACGCCGTCACGTCGGCGGCCGGGCTCGCGCTGGGCGGCCTGCACCCGGTGGTCGCGATCTACTCCACCTTCCTCACCCGCGCGCTCGACCAGATCCTGATGGACGTGGCGCTGCACCGGCTGCCGGTGACGTTCGTGCTCGACCGCGCCGGCATCACCGGCCCGGACGGGCCGAGCCACCACGGAATGTGGGACGCCAGCCTGTTGGCGCTGGTGCCGGGACTGCGGCTCGCCGCGCCGCGGGACAGCTCCCGGCTGCGGCACCTGTTGCGGGAGGCGGTGGCCCACCGGGCGGGGCCGACCGCGGTCCGCTTCCCGAGGGCCGCGAGCGGCGCCGACGTGCCGGCGGTGCGGCGCACTCCCGGCTACGACGTGCTGCACGCCGCCGCGGACGCACCGGTGATGATCGTGTCGGTCGGGCCGATGGCCGAGGCGGCTCTCGGCGCCGCCCGGCTGCTCGGCGAGCAGGGCGTCCCCACGACGGTGGTCGACCCCCGATGGATTGCTCCCCTCGCCCCCGAGCTGGTGGCCCTCGCCGCCGCCCACCGCCTCGTCGTGACCGTCGAGGACGCCACGACCACCGGATCGGTGGGCAGCCGTCTGGCGCAGGCCCTGGCCACGACCGGCTCGTCGGCGCGTGCCGTACCCCTGGCGCTGCCGGCGGCGTTCGTGGCGCACGGTGGCCGGGAGGAGATCCTGCGGGCCCACGCCCTCGACGCGTCAGGTATCGCCGACGCCGTGCGGACCTGCCTGGACCAGCGATGACCGTCGTGGAGAGGGCATCGGGTGCGCGACGGAAAGTGCTGCTCGCGGCGCCGCGCGGATTCTGCGCGGGCGTGGACCGGGCCGTGGCGGCCGTGTACGCGGCCCTGGCCGAGTACGGCCCGCCGGTCTACGTCCGGCACGAGATCGTGCACAACACCCACGTCATCGCCGAGCTGGAGGCGGCCGGTGCGGTCTTCACCGACGACCTGGACACGGTGCCACGGGGTTCGGTTGTCGTGTTCTCCGCCCACGGCGTGGCTCCGCAGGTGCGCCAGCACGCGCGTCGTCGCGCGCTGCGGGTCGTCGACGCGACCTGCCCGTTGGTGTCCAAGGTGCACGCGGAGGCCCGCCGGTACGCCCGCGACGATCTCCAGATCGTCCTGATCGGCCACCACGACCACATCGAGGTCGCCGGCACCCGCGGTCACGCGCCCCGGCACACGCACGTCGTCGATCCCGACGATCCGGACGCGGTGGCGCGGCTGCCCCTGGACGCGGGTCGCCCGGTGGTGTGGCTGTCGCAGACGACCCTCGCTGTCGACGACGTCGACCGGACCGTGGCCCGGTTACGGGAACGCTTTCCGCACCTGGCGCAGCCACCCACCGACGACATCTGTTACGCCTCCACCAACCGGCAGACGGCGATCGCCGCTATCGCCGCCCGGTGCGACCTCGTGCTGGTCGTCGGCTCGACCACCTCGTCGAACTCGAACCGGCTCGTCACCGTGGCCCGGCGCGCCGGCGCCCGCACCGCCCACCTGGTCGACGACGCCGACCACCTGGATCCGCGGTGGCTTGCGGGCGTCGGGACCGTCGGCGTGACCAGTGGCGCCTCCGCACCGGAACGGGTCGTTCGTCAGGTGCTCGACCGGCTGGCCGCGCACGGCTGGGACGACGTCGAGCAGGTCGCCGGTACGGCGGAGGACGTCTCCTTCGTCCCGCCACCGCTTCACCGGCCCCGCCCGGCCGACGCCGGATCCGGCGGCGGACGTGACCCCGGATACGGAGAAACGCCGCCGCCCGGGGCGGCCGGATGACGATGGGCGGGGGGATGCGACGCGGCGATCCTCGAACCGGCGGGCGCCGAGTGAGCGCACGAGGGCGGATACCGACCGCAGCCTTCGCCCTGGCCGCCGGCGCCGGCGCGGTGGTGCTGCTCGCCCCGGCCGGGGCGAACCCGCCACACGTGACGGTGGTCCGTGGCGGTCCGTCCGCGGCGCTCTACCGGGCGGTGACCGCGGGGGTCGCCGACGCGCCGGCCTGGGTCGCCACCGCCGGTGGCTTTCTGCCGAGCGTCGGACTGCTTGTCCTGCTCGCGGTGCTGGTGTCGGTGTCCTGGACGCGCCGGCGCGACCGGTGGGCGTCCCGGGTCGGGGTGTCGGTCGCGCTGGCCGCCGCGGTGATCGCCGACCTGGGGAGCGGGATCGTGAAGGCGGTGGTCGCGGAGGAGCGTCCCTGCCGGGCGGTTCCGCACGCCGCGACGTGGCTGGCCTGTCCGCCGGCCGGACACTGGTCGTTCCCCAACGACCACGCGGCGATCGCCGGAGCGCTGGCGACGGGTGTGGTGTTCCTGGCCCGGCGCCTGGCGGCGGTGGCGGTGCTGGTCGGCGTGATCGTGGCGACGGCCCGGGTGGTCGCGGGAGTCCACTATCCACACGACGTCCTCGCCGGTCTGCTGTGGGGTGTGGCGGTCGCCGTGGCCGGTCAGGTGTTGGCGTCAGCCGGCCCGTCGACCTCCGCCGATCGGGGGCGGTGAGGAAGACGCCGCTGGCGGGGCCGGCTAATCCTCCGGACAGATGCTCGGCGGCCAGGTGTCGGGCTGGAGCACCCCCTGGTTGTAGGCGCGGGCGACGATCGAGGCCCGGTTCGACGCGCCGAGCGCGTCGCGCAGCGCCGCGACGTGGTAGTCGAGCGCGGTTCGGGACAGGTAGAGCATCTCGCATATCTCTTTGGAGCTGTGCCCCAGGGCGAGCAGTTCGAGGACGCGACCGCGAACGGTCGACCGGCGAATGCGCTGCTGCGCGTCGTTCATCACGCGTACGGACATCTTCAGTCCACATCCTCTTTCGGCTCGTTGCCCGCTGGGCGGTGAGGCGTCGAGCGGTCGTGGGGTGGCGTGGGCCGCCTGACCGGCCTTCGTGCGATCCCGGGCGGGCCACGGATGGCCGCCGCGCACAGGACGTCGTGCCGCGAGTCGCGTCGAACCGACGTGGGCATTCATATCTCCCCGCAGATACGAAGGCGGGTACGGCCGCTCGCGGAAGCCCCTAACACACGGATCCCGCCGGCCGCTGGCACCCATCGATGAATGTCACGTTAACAGTAGGTGCCGTACCGGGTACCGAAATATTTACCACACAAGCGGGAAGTGGATACGTAATTGCGGGATGCGCAATTCCCACGATCGGATGCGGTGCGGAAACCGTGGACACGAAATGGCACCCGGTGCGGACGTCACTGCCCGAGCGCATCCCGCAACTGCGACCGCCCGGTCACGCCGAGCTTGCGGTAGACGCGGGTGAGGTGGATCTCGACGGTTCGCAGGGTCACGAAGTGCGCCTCGGCGATCTCCCGGTTGGTGGCGCCCGCCGCCGCCATCGAGGCGATCCGGCGCTCGCCCGGTGTGAGCAACTGCTCGTGGGAATCCGGCACGGAACGCGGCCGTCCACCGGCGGCCAGCAACTCCGTCTGCGCGCTACGCACCAGCGCCGGCGCCCCGCACCGGACGGCCAGGGTGACCGCCTCGCGCAACGAGCCACGGGCTTCCGCCCGGCGGCCCACCTCACGCAGCCGGCGCCCGAGCGCCAGGCGGGCCTCGACGAGACCGAGCCGGCACTGCGCCGGGGTGAGCACGGTGACGGCCTCCCGCAACGCCGGCAGCCCTGCCTCGCCCTCGGTCACCGTGCCGAGCACCCGTAAGGCCAGGCCGACGGCTCCCGCGCCGCCCCACCGGCGGGCCAACTCGACCTCCTCGATCGCCAACCGACGTGCCTCGACACCGGCGCCGGTGGCGGCCACGGCGAGGGCGGTGTAGCTGCGCCACGGGCAGACCGCCGGATTGGTGTGCCGCCAGGACCGCAGCCGTCGCTCACACTCGCGCAGGTCCTCCAGCGCCGCCTCGGTGCTGCGCTGCGCCAGGTGCCACCGGGCCCGCACGACGAGCAGCGGATTGCTCGGCCAGGTCGCCGGCAGCTCCCCGGCCAGGGCGTGGCGGTGCAGCAGGTCGCTGGCCTCGCCGATCTCGTCCTGGTCCAGCAGCACCTCCAGCCACGTGGTGAGCGGCCGGGACAGCATCCGTCCCCACTGGGCCGGCTCGGTGAGGTCGAAGACCTCGCGCATGTCCGCCGCCGCCTCGGCCAGCGCGCCCCGGCGGTGGTACACCGTCGCCCGTACGTGCAGGGCGGTGGCATAGAACATGACCCAGCCGCGACTCCGCGCCACCCCGATCGCCTGCTCGCAGTACCGCTCGGCGAGGGCGAACTCCTCCGCCTGCACCAGCGCGCCGACGCTGAACAGACGGATCAGGTCGCCGTCGTCCCGTTGGCTCAGGCCGCCGGCCAGCGCCTGCCGGGCCAGCCGGACAGTGTCCTCGCGGCCGTCGCAGGACCAGGCGGCGGCGACCGCGGCCAGCGCCGCCATTGTCGATCGGGTGCTCGGATGGGTGGCGCCCACGCGGGCGAACCGGTCCAGCCGGTGACGTGCCCAGGGCACGGTCCGCCCGTCGACCATCGCGATCGCGACCATGTCGACCTCCAGGAGTGCGGCGAACTCCTCGTCCTTCTCCCTCACCTGACCGACGACCTCTTCGAGGACCGTCAAGGCGTCCCCCGGCTGACGCCCGATCATCAGGGCGTGGATCAGCAGACGCGCCGCGCGGCCCCGGTGGCGCGTGTCCTGCGCGGTGCGCAGCACCGTGCTCAGGCGGTCGATGGCCGTCGTCGGGTCGAGCATCAGTTCGAGACCACCCAGGTCGAGCAGGAGTTGGGTCCGGTCGACGGAGTCCATCGCGACCGGCAGCAGCCGGTACAGGTAACGCGCGGCCAACTCCGGAGCGCCGCGGACGGCGGCCACCTCGGACGCCTGTCGCAGCACCCCGACACCCCACGTCGGCAACTGGTCGGCATGCAGAAGATGGGCCGCTACCTGATCGACGGGGGCCCCCTCGGCGTGCAGCAGGTCGGCGGCGCGCTCGTGGCAGCGGCTGCGCTCGCCCGTCGACGCGCCCTGACCGACCGCGGTGCGCAGGATCGGCTGGGTGAACGTCAGCGGGCTGCCGTCCTGGAGGACCGCGGCCTGCACCAGGCGGTCCACCACGGCTCTCACCACGCGCGGGTGGAGGTCGGTGACGGTGGCCACCAGCGGCAGGTCCGCCCGGCCGCCGAGAACGACCACCGCCAACGCCACCGACGGGGCGTGCGGTCCGGCGGCGGCGAGTCGCCGCCGCACGGAGCCGGCGATACTGACCGGGCTGACCGTACCGATTTCCCGCGCCGCAGCCTGTGTCGGCGGGATCCCCCGGGCCCGCAGATCCTGCAGCAGTGCCGTCAGCAACTGCGGGTTGCCGCCCGTGGCCCGGTGGCAGGCCGCGGCGAACTCGGCATGGGTGTCGTCGCCGTACGTCGAGCGCACCAGACGCCGGCTGCCGTCCGCGCTCAGTGGTGTCAGCAGCACCGACACCGGGTCGCAGCCGGCCGCGGCCACGATCGCCTGCACGTCGGTGGCGCCGGACTCGTTGTCGCGTACGGACAGCACGACACCGATCGGCAGGCCGGTGATCCGACGGACGAGGAACTCGAGCCACCGTCGGGACGGTTCGTCCAGCCAGTGCGCGTCGTCGATCACCAGCAGCAGCGCGGTCGTGGCGGCCAGGTTCGCCGCGAGCCAGTACAGGCCGTGCATCAGGGCGAAGAGGTTGTCCGGGCGTTGCAGGTGGTACGTCTCAGGACTGGCCGCGAAGACGGGCCGGGCCAGGGCCGCCGCCCCGGTCGCCGGCAGCGGGGCACCGGCGTCGCCGGTGACCAGGCGCTCGAACAGTTGGCGTACGGTGCCGAAGGCGAACTCGTTCTCGCCCTCGCCGCAGCGCGCCCGACAGACCAGGACGCCGTGGTGGCCAGCGGCGGCGGCGATCGCGTCGGCCAGGGCGGTGCGCCCGGTGCCCGGTTCCCCGTGCAGCAGGGCAAGACCGGGTTGACCGGCCTGCATGCCGGCGAGCATCCGGTGCAGGGAGCGGCTCGCCTCCTCGCGTTCGAGCAACTGGTCAAGGTGCCCGGGTCGCGCGCCGTCGTGTTCCGCGTTCTGCTGCGGTTCGAGCCGTGCCACCGAGCACATTCCTCCAATCAGAGGGAACGCCGAATATCGACCGGCCCGCCGAGGTCGACGCTACCGCTGTCGAATGCTTATTCCTAGACGTGCGCGGGACAGCGAAAAGGTCGGAGTCGGCGGCCCTCGGGCGCAAATATGGAAAGGGCGCGGGGGCCCGGAAGGCGGGTGGGGCGTCATTCCGGAGAGGCGGGTCGGTGTCCGGTCGTCAGGCGCCATCGACCACCCGGTCCACCCACCACCGGTAGTGCTGCCGGAACAGCCGGACGCCCTCGGGGTCGCCGCCGGGTGGACCGTCGCGCCGTCCGTCGCCCGGACCGGGCCGGTCCCACCCGGAGGTCGCGGCCAGCCTGATGCGGTTGGTCATGAGGCGTGGCAGTCCCGCCCAGATCCGTCCGGTTCCCTCGATGATCATGGTGGTGTGCCGGATCGTGTGGTCGGGTGCGACGGGTGTGGCCGCCAGGAGCAGCCGGTACTGCGCCGTGCCGTCGACGAACACCGAGATGCGCTGACCTGCCGGCCAGCCGTCGACCCGCACGGTGACCCGGTGGGTGCGACCCGACCACAACAGTTCGACGCCGAAGCACGCGTCCGCCGGGACCGGCGGGCCGTGGCGACCGGCGAGGTCGGCCGGGGCCAGCACACGCGAACGGAGCGGCCCCTCGACCCGTACGCCGGGCAGCCCGGCCAGGTGGCCGGGATCGTAGGCGCGCTCCAGGACGCGCCGGACCGAGGTCGTGGTGCGGTCGGCGCGGCGGAGGCGGCGGTAGGGCGGGGCAGTGTCGAGCGCCGGTAGTTCCGGGAGGGCGAACATCGGCTCGGCGCTGCCGTACCAGACCCAGACGTAGCCGTGCCGTTCGACTGTCGGGTACGGCTGCCGGTGCGCCGCCGCGGGGATGCGGTCGGAGCCGGTGATCTGCACGCACGCGCCCGAGCCGTCGAAGCGCCAACCGTGGAACGGGCACTCCAACAGGCCGTCGATGGCCCTGCCGTGCGCGAGGCTGGCGCCCATGTGCGGACACGCGCGGGGCAGCACGGCCGCCCGGCCGGCGTCGGCACGCCAGGCCACCAGTGCCCGCCCGAACAGGGTCAGTGGCACCGGGCGTCGGGTCAGGTCCCTCGACGGCAGGGCCACGTACCAGCTCGCCGCCAGGTCTGGCACAGCCGATGGGTCCACGTCGGCGCGGGCGGGCCGGTGTCTCACCCTCTCACCGGGCGTCCGACTCGGCCCGGTCGGCGTGCTCCGCCCAGCGGGCGTGGAACTTGCGGAACCGGAGCACGCCGTGGTCGTACCGGACCGGAACAACGGCGTCGGTCTCGCTGGCGTGCCGGTAGATGACGAGATCCTCACGGGTGCCCCGCCGATGCTGGGTGCGGTACCCCAGGTAGGTCAGCACGTCCCGCAGCGGATGGCCGGTGCGGGCCACCAGCGTCCAGCCCCGCATGATGGTCCGGCCGGCGTCGACCGGCGTGACGCCGAGGAGTTCCTTGGCCACCACCCTGCCGTCGAGCAGGAACGTCAGCCGCTGCCCGGTCGGCCAACTGTCCACCAGGACGTCGGATCGCTCGGTGCGGAGGCCGAAGGCCCGGAACGGTTGGGGGATGTGCAGACCGCGGGCGGTCAACTGGGCGCCGAACCAGGCATCGTGGGGGATCGGCGGCCCGTTTTCGGCCGCGGCGCGCTGGTCCGACAACACTGTCATGTCCATCGGCACCCGGGACCTGACGCGGTGCAGGAACAGGAAATGGTAGAAGTCGAACGCGTTCTCCAGGATGCGCCGGGGCGGGGCCGGCGTGGTGTGGGAGAAACGATAGGTCAGGTAGCCCCTGCGGTCGCCGTCGAGCGCCGGCACGCGAGGCAGCGCGTACGCCGGTTCGCTGCCGCCGTACCACGCCCAGACGTAGCCGTAGCGCTCCACGACCGGATAGTCGCGCCACCGCGGGGGCGGGCCGTCCACGTCATGCCCGGTGACGCCGGCACTTCCCGGCGTGCCGTGTCGCTGCCGGATCAGGGCGGTGCCGTGGCCGTCGCGCCAGGCGACCAGACGCCGCCCGAACAGCGTCAGCGCCCATGGCTCCGAGGTCAGCTCGTCCGAGCGCAGGGCGATGTACCAGCCGGCCGCGAGGCGCAGCCCGATCTCCCGGCGGACGTGGCTGTGCCGAAAATGAAGGCGGGATGGCAGTTCGCGGTCCGTCGCATAATCTGTGCACGCTTCTCCGACATTGCCCACGATGTCAAGCTAGCATCGGCTGATATCGACGGTCAACCATGAATAGTGGGAGGTCAGGTAATGCCCCGCATGGTCGGTTAAAGTTCGTGCATCGACTGTCTTGTGCCTTTTTCTACGCTCGTGTTAACGTCGATGACTGCTCATTCAAAGATTGTTCCCAGGGTCGTGACATTTCGATTTTTGTGGTCGAATAGCGGCGAGAGGCGGCGGGATCGCAGCACCGGTCGCCGGTGAGGCGTCGAGAGGTTTGAGTAGCGCGGGCAGACGCCCACCTCGGGGAACGCCGTCGAACTGGCCGAGGTGGGCGGCTGGCAGAGCCTCGACAGACAGACTAACCATAAAACCTATCGAATTAGTAGGTATATGATAGAAAAATTGGCCGTACGCGTAAGAGATAGACGCTCAGGTCAGCGGCTCGAGACCTCGAACTCGTAGATCCCGCCGCTTGGGTCGGTCGTGCTGGTGGGCGTGCCGACGTCAGTCGCATGTAGCGGGCCGTGGCGGCACCAGGCTCGTACACCTCTGCCCGAGTGGGACTTCTGCTGGCCCGGCTGCGCGGCGCCGGGCAGTTGGACATGTCGCGGGCGGTGATCGACGGCTCCCATATCCGGGCGCTCAAGGGCGGCCCAAGTCGGTCCGAGCCCGATGCGGTTGACCCGGCCTTCGACCGGGCTTGAGTTCCGGGGCTGGGTGAGGCCGGCGGCGACGGCATCGCGGTCGCTGGTCAGACCGGTGGCGAAGCCGCGGATTTTGGGGTCTCTGGCGCGGGGGGCGGCACATGATCATCGACCATGGATGGCCGCCGAGTTACGAGATACCTCCTTAGCCTTAGCCCCCTCAGCCTTTGGCGCTTGGGGGTTTACCCCGACGCGTTCCCTGGAAGAAGAGTGCATCCTAAGTGCAGGAGGCCAGGGCGAATATTCGCCACGACACAGAAAGCGGGATGCAATGAAAAAGGGCGCAACTTTGGGTAGTTCCAGAATTGGGCTGGCCGCACTCGTCGGCCTTATGCTGACCTTCGCTCTCGGTTCCGCCACCATGGCGACCCAGAATTCACATCACCTCGCGACCCCGCCGCCGGGGGTGACTGTAAAGCCAACAAACTGTACCTCAGCCACCCTCTATGAGAAGCTGGAGGGTTGGGTATGCAAGACCGATTACAATAGCGTCGGATTCGCGAAAAGTAGACTACAAGTTTCCGCCGGGTTCAAGAATGCGCACACCAAAAAAAAGTATTATTTGATTCGAATTGTGCTGGAGGGCGGAGGCAGCGAACTCGACAAGTGCGAGCTCAACGGTTGGCTTGGCCCAGGGAGCACCGTCGAATGTGCAGCAAACGCTGCGATTCCACCCACATCAACAGTGCGAGCAAGCTTTACGTTCGAAAGCGGTAACGAGGGTTGGCCGGCCACCGTGACACTTGAGGTGTAAGCTATGCAACGGCTGCTCTCCGAAAAAGGCATTCGGACATCATGCAGATGGCATGACAAGGCCGGCGTCCGGGCCAGGATGATCGTGCATCGAGTTCGGCTCGGTCTCACCGCAGACAACGGCCGGCTTACCTGGGCCAGATTATGAGGCTTTGACACGAGCCGGTTCGACCAACCGGCTCTCGAACGTTCGGCGTACCCCGCACTCCGGTGGCGTTCATCAACGCCCGAGTTCGAGTGGCTCAGACTGGGCTGCCGCTGCGTCCAGTCCTGGCGGCGTTTGCTGAGCCAGCTAGGTGTTCTGCCCAGAGACCTTTGGGACGCGGCTGGCGGTAGGCCGCCGAGTGCGGTATGGCTGCGGTGATTGTTGGGCGGCTTTCAGGAGTCGTCGCAACAGACCTGGTGGGCGTGTGGTCGGGATTGGCTTAGCGAGGCGTTGGGTCGGTGTTGACCAGCCGAGGCACCGGCGGGGCCGGCTGTTGAGTTGCTTGGCGACCTGGGCGAGGTGTTCGGCGTTGTCGGCGCCGAGGGCGGTTCCCTTCGGGAAGTACTGACGCAGCAGGCCGTTGAGGTTCTCGTCGGAGCCGCGTTGCCAGGGACTGCCCGGCTGGGAGAAGTAGACTCGAACTGCGTAGCGGCCGTGAATTCGTGATGCGGCCATCTCCCCGTCCTGATCCCAGGTCAGCGTCAGTGCGAGGTCGCCGGGCAGTGCGGCAAACGCGGTGATGAGCGCGTCGCGGACCTGGGCGGCGCTGTGACCGTCGGGCAGGTGAAGCACCACCCCTGTAACAGGGCCGCAAGGTCTTCGGCCACCGCCGTCACGGCCGGGGACCGCAGTGACAGCGTGCACTTCACCGCGGTCCTCGACCGCACGGGCTGACCGCTGCGGGCCCCGGCCGGCCCCGGCTCGCCCGCATCAGGGCCTGGCAACCGGGTCTACCCCCCCGACCCGTCCGCCCACGAGCGGTACATTCCTGCCACTTGCCGCCGGCCCCGACGGCCTAACAGGCGCCGTTGTATTCGTTCCAGGTTCCGCCCTCGTGCTGCGGGTATGCGACATCCAGCCAGGCGGCCAGGTCCGCGAAGGCCGCGCTCTGATTCTCCCCAGGCATCCAATGCGGTACGCGTTGCCCGGCATTCGGGCCAGAGGTGTAAACCTGACACCAGCGATACCACTGGTTGACCGGCTCAGAGCCTTGAGCAGCGCTTGGCCCGTTCACTGGCGAAGGAATTGGGTTTCCGTTGCTGTCTTTCCAGGAAGGGTTCCATCCTGCGGCCTGCTCTTCAGGGTGAGTCCCCGAGCCAGCGACCCCAAAGTCACTGTGCGAGACTTGGAGCCAGCCCGGGTATTCTGGCACGCCTTTGAGCTTGAAGTGGGAATACGCTCCCGCGGGATTCGGTATGTCCGGCCTCGTGATCTGATAGGCAATCCCGGAGTTGAACGTTGCGCTTTCCGTGACGGCCACCACCGGCCCCGCCCAGCCAGTCGTTGTTCCGAGGGTGTAGATTGATGGCCCGTATGGGGTATTTCCCTGCACGGGGAAGGCAGACCATCCGCCGGGTGGGCAGTATTCCTGCCCCTTCCAGCAATTGTTCTGATACGTCTGGTAGAACACTCCGTCTGCGGTACCTCTGGCGGCCAGCCAAATCACGTCGGGAGTGCCGTCGTCATCCGTAGACCATTCCGCCATCGAAAGGCCGTGCTGGGTGAGGCCGTTCCCAGGCACCTCGAACCACGCAGACGCCTGATACAACATGCCGGCAGATTTCACGCCTTGCGTGTTGTAGATCTTGCTGTCACTGCCTTGAGCGGCGACGAGCAGGTACGTCTTGTTCGACGAGGTTGACGGCTCATAGTACCGAGCGGCCACCTTTTTGGTGGTGGCAATTGGCGACTCCCATCTATGCCAGTTGCTTCCCGCCGGGTCTACTGGTGCGGTCGCTGTCTGACGCCTGTAGTACAGCCTGTTGCCATCAAGTTTCGCCGCACCGAGAACAGTGACTTCATTGTTGAAAGCTGTAATCTCTGGGGGCGAGCTGAAGACGCCGCCCCAGTTTTGCCAAGTGCCCGACCACTGGCCCGTCTTCCAGGAGTACGTCTGCACCCAGATGCCGATGCCGTCCATTCCTACGGCCGCCGCGTAGGTCTTACCCGCATATCGATCAGAGTGGACCGCGACCTGGTAGGGCGTCCTGCCGCCTCCTGGCACCTCAAGCCAGCCGTAGAGCGAATGCTCCTCGTCGCCTACGGCCGACTCGGCGAAGTAGATTCTATTATCGGAACCGCGGACAATCGTAAGCTGCGTCTGGTGCTCGGCATGCACCACATCAACCGCCGGAGCATCGGTGATCTTGACCGGAATCCATTGCCCGCTGCCAAGTGCCAGTGCCGGCACTGGCGCGATGGCAAACACGCCGCCAGTAAGAACTGTCAGCGACACGGCTAAAGCCTTAATCTTATGCCACATTCAAACACTCCAACCGTGAAGCAGCAGGGCATTCTCTCTTATCGGTTGCTGAACGTTCAACCATGGCCGGCGGGTGCCGGCTAAAGTCTCTGTTGCACTCGGAATCACGTCGGATTATTTACAGTCATCTCCACCATGCCCGGCGTCGCATTAGGTGGCTCAAACCAGATGGCGGTCGCATAGGTGATGCCACCTGGGGGGTGCAGCGTGCAGTTTGTAACCTCTCCTGGCTTAATCCACCCGAGCTTGCAACTCTCAAGGACAGGTCCCGCGCCTGCCTTGAGATCCACGCGCTCAATGTAATATTTCGTATCGTCGCCGAGCGGGCTGTTGTTGAAAACGATTGCGTTAACAGAAAAGCGCTTCATTCCTTGACTCGTATACTCCGTTCTGCAGGTGGTGAAGGTAAGCCGGAGATGGGGGCCGAACAGCTTGTGAATACACGTTTGGGGTCCCACCTGCACCTCGGTTGGCGGGGCGGCGAGGTTGCTGCTTTCGAGCGCAGAGCCAATGGCAGGCGCAGCCAGGCCAACCGACGCAATTACTCCCAGCGATGCGTAGAGCTTCGAACGCCAATGGCTTATTCTGAGACGACTTACGACATTCATTCTGCGACCTACCTCTTCCCGTTGCCACATACAAAGATGACTCCTCGGCTGCGATCATGTCGCGCAGTGGGGGCCCACGAGTGTCAGCTACGCATCTGCCTGACGCATGCCCACACGCACAACCAATTCCTGCCATGCAGCGCTGTCTCACTCCTTGATAGAGCCCGTTGGGTGTGGAGCATTGCGATGGGCCGTCTGCTGCAGCGGCGGACCGGTGTCCAAGTCGGTTGGTGATCAGCGGGCCCTGGCTGATCCTGAGTGCGTGACGCCACATGTTGTGATGCGTAGGCCAAGCCCAGTTGGTAGCCGCCGTTCGCGATCTCGAGGTTGAGGTGGCGTGTGTAGCGGGCTCGTCGGCTCGGTCGTAATGCCGGCTCACTCGACTTCACGAACGGCGGACCACTCGTGCACATCAGCCAGTTCCAGGCAGGCACGTGGTGCAAGTCGACGTGCAACTCTAAGCCATCACCTGCACATCGAAGTCCGAGTCCAGACTCACGCCGGACACGCTGTCCTTGCAGACAACATCGAAAGACAGGAGGCCGACGCCCGACCCGTTCACGGCAACCAGCTTCGGAAGCCCGGTAACTGCGCAGTTTGCAGCACGTCCTATGGGTGCCCTGGCGGTGATCTGGATTGCTGCAGCGGTAGTGGTCATCCGGCCAAACTCAAGCCGGTACTTCCCCAGTTGGACTCTGATGACAGTCGCACTGCCGCCGACCTGGGGCACGAACTTTGCGTTTACGTGTCCCGCCCCACCGATGCTGGCCCAGCCAATATAGCCCTGCGGCCCATAAAGCTTGGGCGGGATGAAGTACCCCAGGATGTCGACGGTGATGTTCGTGCTACCCGCGGAGTTGAAAACGGCTACTGCCTCAGCATCGCCAAGCTTGACAATTGTTCCGGTCGAGACCTTCTTCCCCTGCGCAAAACTCACGGTAGTCGCAATCGGCTTGACGCCGTTAAAGGGGAAGAACAACAGGCTGCCGGATTGCGTCGAGCTGGTGACCGTCACCGAAAGTGCCACCGCCGTGGCGCCAAACTTCAAGCAGGAGCAACTGCTGAACCCAAACGGCCGGGTCTCTCCTGCCTTGAGCGCACCCGCCGGGGACTCGGTCAGATTCTTTGTGTCGAAGACCCGCGATGGGCTCAGCGGCACGAAGGAACTCGGATCGCCTGCTGTCGAGGCGGCCTCAGCAAGGTTGGCCGTGACAGGAGCTGCCGACACGGCAGGCTTGCTCGCAAAGGCAAGAGCTTCCGCGCCTACCAGGCCAGCAAGGAAAGCTATCAGCAGCGCGAACAGCGCCAGTGGTCTGCGCATGATCAAACCTCCAGAGTGGGAGCGACGCACTCCGGCTCTACGTAAGGTCGAGCTTGCTCGGTTCCAGGTGCCTGAATTGAGGACGTTACGTCTGATTGGTGCGGGCTCGACCGTCTCCAAGGGGTCCGCTGCACCGGATTGTGGCGCACGCAGAGGCGCCGCAACGACGTAGCCGGTGGCGGGAAGTAGTCCAGTTCCTTGACGAGAAACCTCCGGTTTCGGTGCGGGCGTCAGCACCTCACACCTCGCCGGAGGTCTCGCCTCGCCTCAGGGGCTCACGCCGTCCACAACGGCCGTCGCCCCGTTACATGCCCAACCCCTACCCGCGATCGGCCGCCCCGTGGGTGGTCAGCGCCGGTCGGGCCAGCAGATGCCCGACCAGTTCGGCCAGAACGGCCAGCCCGTCCGGGCTGAGCACCGACTCCGGGTGGAACTGCACCCCGGCGAAGCCGGTACCGCGCAGCGCGTGCACCGCCCCGTCGGCGGGGTCGCGGGATAGCTCCACCAGCCCGTACGGAGTGCCGAGCCGGTCGCCGTCGGCCAGCGCGGTGAAGCTGGAGTAGAAGCCCACCCGGCGGGTCCTGCCGAAAACCGGCACGTCCCGCTGCACCCCCTGATACGGCGCCGCCCGCCGGTGCAGCGGTAACCCGAGCAGGCCGGCGAGAAGCTGGTGGCCGAGGCAGACCGCCAGGGTGGGCAGCCCGGCGGCTAGCCGACCGGTCAGCAGCGCCCGCAGCGCCGCCATCTTCGGCTCGGTGACCGCCCGCGGGTCACCCGGCCCCGGTCCCGCCACCACCAGGTCGTACCCGTCGAGCGGGGCGACCCGTCGCCAGGGCCGGACATCCACCGCGAGACCCAGCGCGCCGAGCTGGTGCGCAAGCATGCCGGTGAAGGTGTCCTCGCCATCCACGATGAGCGCCCGTCGACCGGCCGCCCCCGCCAGCGCGGTCGTCCCCGGCACCCGCTCGTCGAGCCAGAACCGGGCCAGTGGCATGTTCCGCACGGCGAGCGCCGCGCGGACCTCGGGATCGTCGGCGAGCGAGGGCCGGCGGTCCGGCCGCGGCGCACCGGACCCGTCGCGTACCATCCGGGCGGGGTCGGCGGCCGGCGCCTGCGGTGCCAGCCCCAGCGCGGCGAGAACCCCGGCCGCCTTCGCGTGCGTCTCGGCCACCTCGCCGGCGGCGGTGGAGTGCCGCACCAGGGTCGCCCCAACCGGCACCCGCAGCTCGCCGACGGGGGAGATCTCCGCGGTCCGGATCAGGATCGGCGCGTCCAGTGTCTGCCTGCCCGCGCCGTCGCGTCCCAGCAGGGCCAGCACGCCGGCGTAGTAACGCCGCCCCGAGCGCTCGTGCCGCGCGATCACCCGACAGGCGTTCTCCATCGGGCTGCCGGTCGTCGTCGGGGCGAACATCGTCTCCCGCAGCACCTCCCGGACGTCCTTCGAGCCGCGCCCCGCGAGCAGGTACTCGGTGTGCGCAAGGTGCGCCATCTCCTTCAGGTACGGCCCGATCACCCGACCGCCGTGCTCGGCGACCGTGGCCATCATTTTCAGCTCCTCGTCGAGCACCATGTAGAGCTCCTCGACCTCCTTGGGGTCGCGGAGGAAGCGCAGCAGGGCGGACCGGTCCGGGGCCGCGCTGGCGTGCCGGAAGGTGCCGCTGATCGGGTTCATCATCACCAGCCCGTCGTTGACACTGACGTGCCGCTCCGGGCTGGCGCCCACCAGGATCCGATGCCCGGTGTACACCAGGAACGTCCAGTACGTGCCCCGCTCATCGAGCAGCAGCCGGCGCAACGCCGCCAGTCCGGCCCGCAGCGGCGCGCCCTGCACGGTCGCCCGCAGGGCGCGGTGGATGACGAAGTTGGCGCCCTCGCCGCGGCCGATCTCCTCGTCCAGCACCCGCCCGACCGTGTCGGCGTACTCCTCGTCGGTCACGTCGAACGCGGCGTCCGAGGTGAGCACCGGGTCGGGCGGGAGCGCGGCGAGGGCGTCCGCCAGGGCGATCCGGGTGTGCCCGGCAATCTCCAGGTACTCCAGTGGCATGCCGTCGTCGATGCAGGCGAAGCCCCGCTCGGTGATCTGTCGGTACGGCACCAGGGCCAGCGTGTGCGGGCCGGGTGCCCCGTCGGGCAGCGGCAGGTCGGCGAGGCGGTCGGCGGTGCGGACCGTACCCCTGAAGAGGTCGAGGTGGGCGGCGCCCTCGCGGCGGACGAGCGCGAAAGGGCCGGGGTCGGGGTCGTCCGCGAGGGTGGCGAGCAGGTCGTGCGGGCAAGTCATCGGTGTCTCCTCCGAGGGCGTCGGCACCGCCCGTCGGGCGGCCCGGGAGCCGGGAGAGACCGGCAGCCGCCTCGTCGGGCGGCCGCGTGGGAAAGCTACGCGCGGAAGGTGGCCGCCGGGTCGGCGGGCCACCAGCAGGACAGATGCGCGAGCATGCGACCACCTTACGGTCTGCTCGCCGGATGCGGAAGCCGTCGGGGTCCGCGGTCGCGCGCCGGTCCCCGGTCGAGGTGTCGGCGGCGCGGGCGGGTCTCCCTGTCGTGCCCCTGCAGTGCTCCGACGTCGGACCAGGATTGAGGGAGTTCATGGATATTCGGCGCGACGACCACCGTCGATAGTCGGACCGTCAGGTACCAGGCTGCACTGCCCGGGGGCGTACCTCGGCCGACGAAGGAGCGATCTATGGTCCGACTCAATCCCCCGGGGAGTTCCCGCAGCCGGTGGAGAACGACAGCCCTGATTCTCGCGGTCACGCTGTCGGTGGCGGCCTCGCCGGCGGCGTATGCGGATATCCCGTTGCCGACGCCGAGTCCGGGCACGGTGGCGAACCCGTCGGCGACGGTCGCCTCGGTGGGGACGTTCGGTGGCGTCGCGGGCAAGGCATCGGTGGGTGCCACGGGTGCGGCGGGGTATGAGATCCCGCTGCGGGTCGTGCCAGGGCGGGGTGGGTTCGAGCCGCGGTTGTCGCTGCGGTACTCCAGCCTGGGTGGCAACGGTCAGGTGGGTGTCGGATTCGGGCTGACGGGCCTGTCGCAGATCGCGCGGTGTGCGAAGACGATCGTCGACAACCAGGTCAGTCTGGGTGTGCAGCTGAACGACTCGGACGTGTTCTGCCTCGACGGGCAGAAGCTGCTCTCGACGGGCGGCGCGTACGGCGCGGACGGCACCACCTACAAGACGGTTCCCGACCGTCACGTGCTGGTGAAGTCGCTGAGGGCGGCTGGCACCCCTGCCTCGGAGGTGGGCCCGACGGGATTCACCGTGTGGCGTCCGGACGGAACTGTCGAGCAGTACGGCGGCTCGGGCACACGCACCCAGGTCGTCGTGGCAAGCACCGCCGGGCTGGTGAACACGGCGTGGGCCGTCCGGCAGGCGTCGGACCGGTCCGGCAACACGATGGTGTTCGACTACGAGGTCTCCAAGCCCGCGTCGGCCTCCGGTTCGGAGGTGGAGCGCCGGATCACGTCGATCAGCTACGGCAACGGCGCCACCCTGGACCGGAAGGTGGAGTTCGCCTACGAGGCGCGGCCCGACGTGTGGTCCGGGTTCGCGCTGGGGGCGCCCCGGGAACGGACCCAGCGTCTGAAGACCGTGACGATGAGTGCGGATCCGGGAACCGGGATGAAGCGCGCGCGTTCCTACTCGCTCGGATATGCCAACGACGGGGTGACGAAGGCGAGCAAGCTGGTCACGGTCCGGGAATGCGGGACGGTGGCGTCGGAGTGCGAGCGGCCGACGACATTCGACTGGACGCGAGGCAAGGTTGGGTTCGGTCCCGGAGTCGCGCAGGCGTCGACCGCTGGTGTGCCGCTGACGCCGGATGCGGGCCGGCAGGTCGTGGCGGGGGACTTCAACGGCGACGGCCGTACCGATGTGGCCTGGGCGGGTCAGTTCGCGTGGAACTACCTGATGGCGCAGCCGGGGCCGAACACCTACCAGAACCTGACGGACGGGCCTGCGGGGTCGGCCTCTCTGGGAGGCGAGGCGTGGCCGATGGACTACGACGGTGACGGACGGACGGACCTGCTGCCACGCAAGAACCAGCCGGACTCGACGTGGAGCCCGCTGGTGAGCCGGGCCGACGGCAGCGTGGTGAAGGTGAGCACCCCGTTCACCGGTGGGTTCAACCAAACGGGTGGGGACGAGGCCGCTCTTCCTGGGGACTTCGACGGGGACGGCTACCAGGACGTGCTGATGTACAAGCCGACCAGTGGGAGCGGGGCGTGGACCTGGCGGCAGCGCACCGGCACGGTCGACGCCGCCGTCGACGGGGCGAACCCGTCGGACAACCAGGCGTACGGCCCGGCGAAGACCGTTGCGCTCGGAAACCTGCCACCGAGTTCGATCTCGGTGGTCGATGTCGACGGGGACGGCCGTGACGAGGTGCTCTACCAGCTCGGCGCCGTCCTGTTCACGCTGGACCTCGTGAAGAACACCGGATGGTCTGTCGACCTGCCGGGCTACGTGAGGCTCCTGGACCGCAAGTGGCTGGACCTGAACGGCGACGGTCTGGTGGACCTGATCACCAACGGCAACTCGGCGACCAAGGGCTCAAGGCTGTACTACTGGCTCAACACGGGTCGCACCATGACCGGCCCGTACGACACGGGCCTGGCCACCGGTGGAGCGGAGCTGCCGTTGACCGAGGTCGTCGACTTCGAGGGCGACGGGTTCCGTGACCTGCTGGTGCCCCGTCCGAGCGGTAACTCATACGTGGGCTTGGACGTGATCCGCGTCGGCTGGTCGGGCAAGCAGTTGACGTTCAGCCGCTCGCAGACGCCCGTGGACTTCGCGGCGAAGACGGCAGACGAGATGAGGTCGCAGGGGCCGCGCATCGTTGATGCGAACGGCGACGGCCAGGCCGACGTGCTGGTGCTGAACCGTCCGGCCTCGGGTCCGGCGAAGTTCGTGCTGTTCTCGCGCCTGGTCGACAACGACACCGGGATCGCCGAGCCAGACCTGCTGCGCTCGATCTACGAGGGTGAGCAGAAGCCGTACCCCATCGATTCGCCGGGGTCCAGCCTGCCTCCGACGGTGGTCTTCGCCTACGCTCCGCTCAGCGAGGGCGGCCTCTACAGCCACGACGGCTGCGTACGCAAGACCGGCGTGGCCTGTGTGCGGGGCAACGGCAGGCACGTGGTCAAGGAGGTACGCAGCGACGCCGGCCTCGACGGGCAGGCGCAGATGATCGCGACGTATGGCTACGCCGACGGGCGGGTCGACATGTACGGCCGCGGCGATCTCGGCTTCGCCGAGCGCAGGACGGTCTCGTATCCGAAGAACGACCCGGCGCGCATCGTGACGGAGCGGTCGTTCACCTGGAACGAGGACCGCAAGACGGGCCCGCTCGATCGGGAACGCTGGGTGATCCACAAGCTGCCGGGCAACCGGATGATGCTGGACCGCACCATCACCTCCTGGGAGAGCAAGGGCAGCGCGCCGAACTTCTTCTCCTACCTCGCCAAGAGCGAGCAACTGCGCTACGAGTTCCCGACGAACAACAGCGTGTACACCATCCCGGTCGTTTCGATCGGTGGCACGGTGACCGTGGCCCCGGTGGCCTCGACGACCACGACGACACCCGAGATCGACTTTTTCGGGTTCCCGCTCAAGACGGTCGTGCACTCGATGACCCAGGCCGGTGTGCGGGAGACGAGAACCACGACCCTCAGCACACCCCTGCACAACGTGGACGAGTGGCTGATCCGGCGGGCGCAGGAGGTCGTCACGTCCGAGGAGGTGCTCGACCCGAAGACCAGCGCGTTCAAGCCGGCACAGACGCGCACCCGGACCTACACGTATGAAGGGGACACCGACCGGGTCGACTCGATACGATCCTTCGCCAGCAACGCGGCCAGGGGCCGTGAGCTGCGGACAGCGTTCGACTACGATGCCTCCGGCAACGTGACGCGTCGCACGAGCACCGACCTGGCCAGCGGCGAAGTGCGGGAAACCACGTACGCCTACGACGACTTCGGCCTGCCGCACGCCGTCATGAACGGCAAGCTGCACACGTCCCGCACCCACTACGACCCCCTGCTGGGCGCGCTCAAGGTCGCGGTGGACGCCAACGGGCTGCGTACCGACTACACCTACGACAGCCTGGGCCGGCTGGTGAAGACCAAATTACCGACCGGCGTTGAGCGCACCGTCAACTACGCCTTCGAGAACGGCAAGTACCCGGAGCAGCTCCTGCGCGTGGAGATCGCTGACGGCACCGGGGCGGTGTCACAGACCGTGTTCGACAGGTTGGGTCGGTCGACGGTCGAACGGTTCAAGGGCTTCGACGGCACGATGCGTGAGCGCACCCTGGACTACGACACCCGGGGCGACCTGACCGCGCTGTCGACCTACCATCCGGCCTCGGCGCCCGTCGCCGACATCAAGGCCATCACGTTCGGGTACGACGATCTGGGCCGCGTCGTCGAGCGGCGCGAACCCGACACGGACAAGCCCCAGACGTGGGTCTACGACGGTCTTTCCACGCACCACACGGACACCCGCGGCGGGGTGAAGATCAGCACGGTGGACGACCGCGGTCGACTCGTCGGACAGACTGACGGCAAGGGGACCGCCGACGCCGCGGTGCGCACCTACGGCTACGGTCCGTTCGACACCCTGGTGGAGACGCAGATCGCGGGCACGGACAGCAGTAAGGCGACCTTCACCTACGACCCGCAGGGTGCGTTGACGTCCCGCGCAGACGGCGAGCGGGGCACCACCACCTACACGTACAACGCGTTCGGCGAAGTCACTTCCTGGGAGGACGCCGAGGCACGGAAGGCGGTGCTGGCCTACGACGTGCTGGGCCGGGAGACCACCCGCACGGTGACCAAGGGTGGTGCCACGACCAGCGTCACGACCCACGTCTGGGACAGCGTGGCCGGGCGGACCCGACAGGGAATGCTCATGCAGGTCGCCCAGGACGAACGCGCCGGAACCGCGCGGGGTACGGTCACCACCGACTACAGCTACGACGGCTTCGGGCGGCTGGACACGGTCAGCCAGGCGATGCCCACCTCGACCGCGCCGACCGCGCCGGTGGAGACGCTCACCGCCGACTATGATCACGACGCCTTCGGTCGAGTCAGCAAGATGCGGTACCCGAAGCTGGCCGGACAGTCCGCGGCCACCGAGGTGACCTACAACTACGGTCCGGCATCGTCGACCAACGGTCGGCTGACCAGCGTGCAGACCGGTCCGACGCCGCTGTGGACCGCGACGGCCACCGACTCGCAGGACCGCCTGGTCACCGAGGAGACCGGCGACGGGGTCACCACCAACCAGACCCTGGACTGGGACGGCCAGGTCCTCGACCTGCGGACTGCCACCTCGGACGACGACGTCAATCCCGACGAGACGCTCTTCGCGGAGAGCTATGGCTACGACGACCACCGCAACCTCACCTCGCGTAGCCAGGGTGAGATTCGGGAGGAGTTCACTTACGACCCGCTCAACCGGCTGGCCAGCGCCAAGACGTCGCACGTGAGGACCGGGCAGGTCTACCAGACGGACGACTGGGACTACAACAACCTGGGCAACCTCGTCAAGAGCGAACTGCGCGGCACCTACACGTATGGCGACACCAACCGGCCAACCCAGGTGACGAAGGTGACCGACGGACTCTTCGGCACCCGCGACTACGGCTACGACAAGGTCGGCAACCAGACCGTACGCCCGGACGGTGCCATCACCTACACCGACCGGGACCTGGCCAGCCAGATCACCACGCCCGCCGGCGCGACACTGTTGCAGTACGACGGCAACGGGCAGCGGGTCCGCAAGGCCAGCAGTCAGGAAACGGTCACCTACCTGCCTGGCCTCTACGAACGCCACCAGGGTCCCACCGGCACCGACCACCGGTTCCGGGTCAGCGTCGGCGGGCGCGACGTCGCCACCCTCGGGTACTTCCAGGCCGCCGGGGCGACCAGCGTGGTCAAGCAGGCCACGCTCTACACCCACACCGATCGGCTCGGCTCGACCCGACTGGTGACGAAGAACGCCGACTTGTCCAATGCCACCAGACGTGCGGTGCCGGTCGAGACGCGCAGCTACGACGCCCTCGGCAAGCGGCGCAACCCTGACCTGACCCGCGGTGACGACCAGTACACCACCGGCATCACCGCGCCCGCGGTCGAGCAGGGCTACACCGGCCACGGCGAGGACGACGAACTCGGCCTGGTCAACATGGTCGGCCGGATTTACGACCCGACCCTGGGCCGCTTCACGACACCGGACCCGTTCACCCACAGTGCCAACGCCACCCAGGCGTTCAACCGCTATGCCTACGTGTCGGGTAATCCACTGGCCTACACCGACCCCAGCGGCTACACCGAATGCGGTGCGGGCAGCCACTGCACGAACGTGCCGGAGTGCGTGCCCAACGACGACGGCGGCTGCGGCGGCACCAGCACCGACAACCCCTGTGCCAACCCGCTGATGTGCGCCGACGAGGTCACCGTCTACGGCGATCCGCACGACCCCGACGACGACATCGTCAACCCGGACGGCGGCGCTCCCCGCCCCGGCGACGGAGATGAAGGCGACAACAACGGCGTCGGCGGCTGCAGCGGATGCGGCGACGGGCAGCAGAACAGTGGCGGAGAACCGTTCTACGGGGGCGAACTGCCGGTCCTCCACGGCAGCCTCACCGATGACACCAACCCCAACGACGCCCCCGTCTGTGAGGCCGTGTGCCGCGACGAAGCCCAGGAGAAGGAGGCCAGCCAGTCCCAGACCAGCGTCGACACCTCAGCCACCCCCAACGGCAACCCCGCTGGCACCGACATCTGCAACGGTCCCTGTAGCGCGATGATGGAGGGCGACCGCGAGCTGACGTCCGACGAGTGGGACCTGGTCGGCGTGCCGCCTGTCAACGACAACGGCCCCCCTGTGCCGAGGTGGGACACGGAACTGCTGGACACCCTGCCGCCCCCGCCCGGTCCCAGGACGGTCGAGGGCATGGTCGACTGGTTGATGACACCGCAGCTGATCGAGCGCGGTTCATCGCCTATCGGCGGTGCCAACTGGTGGTACGCCGGTGCGGCGGTCAGTGCCGCCGCCGGTGCGGGCGCCGTCGCCGGCTCCATGCTCGCCGAAGGAGGCTGGGTGGTCCTCCTGCTCCTGTTGTGAGCCACCCCGGCGCATGACATCCGCGGATGTCATGGTCGAGTTCGTCGTGGGCCGGGCGATCCGTCGTCCGGCCCACGCCGTCACGCCGTCCCCCCCCGCCAGGACCAGCTCGGTGGTGAGCGGCGTTCTGCACGCGAGACGTCCCACCCGATCGACGCGGGGTCCTCCGGGGTTCGTACCGGCACACCCGCCGCTGCGGATCCAGGAAGGGAATCGTCCCGGAGTCTGGGTTGACCATCTCGGCCGGGTGGCTGCGGCACAGCGTCCTGGCCTTCAGGAGGGCCAGCACGCGACCCCTGGTGCTTCACGCCCTCGTCTCGACGACGCGTACGTAGACAACGCCGGGCGATCCACCCGGGGCCTGCTCGCGCAGGGATTCAACGGCGGCCATCCGCATCGCTCCTGGTGAGAACCGACTCCCCGGATGCGGCCGTATCGCCGGAGGCGGGGGCCGACATAGTCCCTGCGCTCGGCCGGTTTCGGGCGCTGCCGGTAGCGCTCCTCGCGTCTGGGAGACGACTGATGAGATCTGGACTGACACAGAGGAAACAACACCGATGGCGAAGGGGGGTGGCGTTCGGGCTATCGGCGGCACAGGTGATGGCCGTGGTTCAGGTTGTGTCGCTAGGGCTGGGGGCTGTGCCGGCGCGGGCAGCCGGGCCGTTGCCGTTCCCCCAGGTGGATCCGTCGAAGGTGGCGAATCCCTCGGCGACCGTGTCGGCTGGTGCGACCCGGCTGGGCGGCTCGTCCGGCGAGGGTTCAGTAGGGGACACAGGCGGGTCGACGTATGAGATCCCGCTGCGGGTGGTGCCGGGTCGCGGCGGGTTCGCGCCTGAGCTGTCGCTTCGGTATTCGAGCCAGACCGGCAACGGTCAGGTGGGCATGGGCTTCGGCCTGACCGGGTTGTCGGAAATCTCGCGGTGCGCCCGCTCGGTTGGTGACGACGGAGTAGCCCAGGGCGTCCAGTTGGGTGACAACGATCTGCTCTGCCTGAACGGGCAGAAGTTGATCGCGGTCAAGGGTGTGTACGGGGCGAACCTCGCCGAGTACCGGACGCTGCCTGACACGCATGTCCGGGTGGTGTCCTACCGCTCGTCCGCGGCACCCTCCACCGAGGTGGGACCGACGCAGTTTCAGGTGTGGCGGCCGGACGGGCGGATCGAGTGGTACGGCAACAGCGCCAAGGCTCAGGTCAGCTCCGGGTCGAGCACGGTGAACACGTCGTGGCTGATCGAGTTGGCGACCGATCGCTCGGGTAACCGGATCGAGTACTCCTACGGGCGTCGGACATCGACGGGGACCGCCTCGGAGGTCGAGCGGTGGATCGACTCCATCAGGTACGGGCGTAGCGGGTCGATGGACCGGTTGGTGGAGTTCGGGTACGAGACGCGGCCGGACGCCCGGTACGGTTTCGCGTTGGGCGCGCCCCGTGAGTCGACGAAGCGGCTGGCGTCGGTGACGATGAGCCTGGTCAGTGGCGGAGTGAAGAAGCGGGCCAGGTCCTACACGCTGTCGTACGACAACACGGGAGCGAGTAAGGCGAGCAAGTTGAGCTCGGTGCTTGAGTGTGGTGTGAGCACCGGCGAGTGCAAGCGACCCACCCGGCTCCGCTGGACCCTGGGCTCGCAGGGGTTCGACAACGGGACGGCGCAGACCGCCTGGGGTCTGGTGCCGACTTCGGACGCGAGTCAGATCGTCACGGCGGATTTCAACGGCGACGGGCGTACGGATCTGGCGTGGCCGGAGTCGGCGACGTGGAAGCGCGCGTTGGCGCATGGGGCCGGTAGCCCGGCCGTTTACACCACCACGGTGAACGGTGGGCCGGCTTCGCAGGGTGTAGCGAGCAGGGCCCTGCCGCTTGACTACGACGGTGATGGGCGTACGGACCTGGTGCCCCGCGACGGAGCAGCGACGTGGCGGGTGCACGCGTCGCGGCCGGATGGATCGGTGGCGGATGTGTCGACGCCGTTCACCGGCGGACTGAACAGCAACAGCAGCAGTTCCGGCGCGTTCACGGGTGACTTCAACGGTGACGGCTACCAGGATGTGTTGCAGTACGCGCGGCAAGGTACGACCAACCTGTGGGACTGGTCGTGGCGGGCGAACACGGGCGCGGTGAGCGCCTCGTTCGATGCGGCGACGAATCCGTCGGATGACAAGGCGTTCACGGCTCCGAAGGCGGGCGGGCCACCCCAGTCGGATCCCCCGGCCAGCATCATGATCGCGGATGTGTTCGGTGACGGCCGGGATCGGGTGCTGTTCGCGCAGGACGGAATGCTGTGGGCGCGCGACCTGCTGGTGTCGGGCTCGGGCGCGGCGACGAAGTTGCCGGCGAAGGTTCTGCAGCTGGACAAGCAGTGGCTGGATGTCAATGGTGACGGCCTGGTTGACCTGGTGACCAATGGCGGCGCGAACGGGGTGAAAGGTTCAAGCCTCTACTACTGGCTCAACACGGGTCGGGGGTTCACCGGGGCGACGGCGACGGGCGCGACAGCGGGTTCCCACGCTTTCGGTAACGGCCTGGTCGTCGATTACGACGGTGACGGCAGGCAGGATCTCCTCGTGGCGCGTCCGGCTGGCGGCGCGCAGCTTGAGCCGTTGTATGTTGGTCTGGACGTCATTCGGGCGACTGTTTCGCCGGCCGGGGCGGTTTCCCTTACCCGCAACGTCACGACGATCAACTTCAACGCGATGGCCCCCGACATCTTTGACCGGCAGGGCGCGCGCACGGTCGACGCCAATGGCGACGGGTTGACCGACGTGCTGCTGGTGGAGCGTCCGCCGGCGGGCACCACCGGCGCCCCGGTGCTGAAACTCTATCGGCACAACACCGACGGCGGCCCCGGTGGAGACCGGTTGGACCTGTTGTGGAAGGTGTACGAGGGCTCGCACAACCCGAAGGGCACGGAGGGCGACCTCCCGCCAACGGTGGAGTTCCGCTACGCCCCCTTGTCCGACAGCGCGGTCTACTCACCGGGAGGCTGTCCACGAATCACCGGCTTGTCGTGTTCCCGAGGTGGCGGCAGCTACGTGGTCAAGCAGGTGCGCCGGGACGCCGGGGTCGACACCCAGAAGCACCTGGTGTCGAACTATTTCTATGTCGGCGGCCGACTGGACAGGTTCGGTCGTGGCATGCTCGGGTTCGCCGAGCGGCTGCTGACGACATTCCCCTCCGACAACCCGTCGCGGGCGGTGACGCAGCGATCTTTCTACACGAACACCCAGCGGAACAAGGACCCGCGACTGCAGCAGCAGTGGACGGTCCACTCGTTGCCTGGCGGACGTCAGAGACTCGACCGGCTGGTGAACTCGTGGGCCGTGCAGGGCGCGGGGCTGCTGTTCTTCAACTACGTGTCGGAGGCGAAGCAGCCCAGCTATGAGTTCACCACGATCAGCAACCTCAACCAGTTGACGCCGGCGCAGTTCGACGGGTTGGGCAAGCCCGCGTTCCGGACGGTGACCAGGACCGTTTCGGACATGGACGTCTACGGCAACGCGGGCAAGACGGTGACGTTGTCGAACTCGGCGACTAGTGCCCGAAGCGGCAGGACCACGGTGACGTTGACGCCTGACGTCGACGAGTCGGTGTGGTTGGTGCAGCGGCCCAAGAAGGTGACCACCCTCGATGAGGTGTTCGACCCGGTCACTCAGCAGTGGGGGCCCGCGCAGACCCGGACCCGCCTCTACACCTACGAGACCTCCACCGACCGGGTGAAGACGGACAAGTCGTACGCCAGTGACACCAAGCCGGGCCGGGAGCTGCTGACGTCCTACGAGTACGACGTGTCCGGCAACGTGCTGCGCACGACGCTCACCGACATGGCGACCGACGAGACACGGGAGGCTACGTTCGCCTTCGACGACCTGGGCTATCCCCATGCGGCGATGAACGGCAAGCAGCAGACGTCCTACACCGGCTACGACCCGGTACTGGGGGTCGTGAAGGTCGCGGTGGACGTCAACGGGCTGCGCACCGACTACACCTACGACACGTTGGGTCGTCCGGTGAAGGAGAAGTCCCCGACCGGTGCGGAGCAGAGCGTCTCCTACGGCCTGGAGGAGGTCGGGCCGGAGAACCTGGTGCGGGTCCAGTCCTCCGACGGCACGGGTGCGATGACGCAGGCCGTGCTGGACCGCTTGGGCCGCCCGGTGATCTCCCGGTTCAAGGGCTCCGACAACGTGATGCGGCGGCAGGTGGCGACCTTCGACGCGCAGGGCATGCTGACGTCGCAGTCGGTGCCCGGGTACAGCAGTACGCCCGTGGCCGACCTGGACAAGGTCACGTTCACCTATGACGATCTCGGCCGGATCACCTCGCAGCGTGAGCCCGGCACCGCGAAGGCCCGCACCTGGGACTACAGCGGCCTGGTCACCACCTACACCGACACCCGTGGTGGGCAGACGAGCACCACCGCGGATCATCGCGGCCAGGTGGTCAGCCAAAGCCAGAAGGATGCCAGCCAGCCCCAGTCGCCGACGCGCACCTACACCTACGGCCCGTTCGGGACGCTGCTCAGCACGAGAAACGGCAGCGACGCGACCACGGTCTCCTACAGTTTCGACGACCAGGGCGCGATGACCTCCAGCACAGAGGCTGAGCGAGGCAAGACCGTCTACACCTACAACGCGTTCGGGCAGTTGACCACCAGCACCGACGCCAACGGGCGCTACCTGGTCCTCAACTACGATCCGCTCGGCCGCGAGTACCTGCGTAAGACGACCGACGCTGCCGGGGCGCTGCTCAGCAGTACCACCCGCACCTGGGACAACCTGAACGGCCGCACCACCAAGGGCCGGCTGATGCAGGTCAGCAACAACGACCGCACCATCGCGACGGCGGCGGTGACGGTGAGCACCGACTATTTCTATGACACGTTCAGCCGGCTGGACCGGGTCACCCAGACCCAGCCGCAGAACGCCGAGCCGGCCGCGCCGAACGAGACCCTGACCGCCGACTACGACTACGACACCTTCAACCGACCGACCGCCGTCACCTATCCGAAACTGCCGGGCCAGACCAGTCCGGTGAAGGTCGACTACGTCTACGGTCCGGCCGCGACGAGTAACGGCAGCCTGACCCGTGTGCAGACCGGTACCGAGACGCTGTGGACGGCCAAGGACCACGACGCCCAGGGTCGTCTCGTGGTCGAAGAGGCTGGGGACGGGGTCACGACCTCCCGCACCCTGGACTGGGCCGGACGGGTGGAGGACCTGACCACGTCCACGTCCGACACCGACATCAACCCCGGCACGACCCTGTTCGCCGAAAGCTACAGCTACGACGACGAGGGCAACCTCAAGACCCGCGCCCAGGGCGCGGTCACTGAAGAGTTCACCTACGACGACCTGAACCGGCTGGCTACCGCCAAGACATACAGCCCGACCAGTGGCGTGGTCTACCAGACCGACAACTGGCACTACGACAGGCTGGGAAATCTGACCACCAGCGAACTTCGTGGCAGCTACACCTACGCGGACCCGGCCAAGCCCAACCAGGTCACCCAGGTCACCGGCGGTCTGTTCGGCACCCGCACCTACAGCTACGACAAGGTCGGTAACCAGACCGGCCGCCCCGGCGCCACGGTGGGCTACAACACTTCTGACCTGCCAAATCTGATCACGCCCACCAGCGGGGCGGCAACCAGGTTCCTCTACGACGGCAACAGCGCCCGGATCCGCAAGACCACAGGCGCCGACACCGTCACCTACCTGCCCGGCCTGTACGAGCGTCACCAGACCGGCCTCGACACCGAACACCGACTCCTGGTGCGGGCCGGCGGCGCGACAGCGACGCTCGTGTACCGGCAGGCCGCTGGCGCCAGCACGGTGACGAAGCAACCCACCCTGTTCACCCACACCGACCGGCTCGGTTCGGTGCGGCTGGTCACGAAGAACAAGAACGTCACCGGCGGCCTGCAGGCCGTACCGGTCGAGAAGCGCAGTTACGACGCCTTCGGGAAGCGCCGCAACCCGGACCTGACCCGCGGTGACGACCAGTACCAGACCGGCATCCAGAACCGTACCCTCGACCAGGGCTACACCAGCCACGACGAGGACGACGAGTCCGGGCTGGTCAATATGAAGGCCAGACTCTACGACCCGACCCTGGGCCGATTCACCACCCCCGACACCATCATCAGCGGCGCCAACCCCGTTCAGGCATGGAACCGCTTCGCCTACGTGTCCAACAACCCTCTTCGATACACCGATCCCACCGGCCACGAGGAGTGCGACTCCTGCCCGCCGCCGGACCCGGTCTGCGCCGATCAGGCCACCTGCGGAGGGACGATGATCGAGGTGTGCGCGACGTGGCCCAAGTGCGGTGATCCAGGGCCGGACGGGCCCGGCCCGGGCAAGCACCACTACACCGGAGGTGCCCCCGGCGGGCACGTCGAGCCCGGCGACGAGCCGGATGAAACCTCCGGCGAGAGCTGCCGCCCGCCGCTGAGGTGCGACGACCTACCCGACGACAACGGAGATTCCGCCGACGGCCACTCCGGCCCCCAGGTCTGTGAGGTCCTGTGCAGCGCCGGGACGGCCGACCCCGCCAGCACCGAACGCCAGACCAGCCCGGAAATGAGCACCAGCAACAACAACCCCGCAGCAACCGACGTTCCTATTGCCAACAAAACCTATCCCGGGAAGGATATCGAAAGGTTCGTCGACTCGGTGTTTCGGCCCCTAGGAATCACGACGCCAGCCGGCCAGGCTCTGGCCCTGGATATCATTGGCACCGTCGTGGGGGTGGCCGCTACAGTGATGGCCGGACAGCCCTCCAGTCCTGCATCGCTGAAAGGCACTGGTCCAATATCGATGAACAAGGCGGTGGAGTTGGGCGCTGCCCATGTTGGTGGTCAAGGAAAGGCGGTGACTTCCGGTAGTGGAGGTGTCCAGTTCATCAACTCAAGCGTTGATGCTGCGGGCCGGACCGTGACGAAAATTTCGAGGTTCGACATCAATCCAAATTCGGGGCATGTGCAGGCGCTCGGTGCGCATCTGAACCTGGAGACGCAAATCAATGGAAAAACCGTGACGAGTGGCCCCATGGCCGATCCGCATATCCCGATCGATCCGGCAACGATTAGACCGGGCGATTACTGATAGCGCAGCCTACTCCAGGCTGGTGGGATGGCTGCCGGAAGCAACCTCACCTAGTGCAGCCATCCCGCCGGCCGGCGAACGTTATTGTTCATTCGAGGAGCGAGAAGAGTGACCAGCAGTTCGATAAAGATCGGTTATGATTCCGACGCCGACGAGATCGACATTGTGATGCCGAGTCGGCAGGCCATTGAGTCTCTCGCTCTTGTGCTGAGGGCCGGCCATGGAAGCCTTTCTGTCGAATCCGGGATCGCCTCGACGTCATATGTTGTGAATCTTGAGCGCATCGTGGTGGAGGCGCACGCGGAGGAGTTGGTGGCTATCAGTGTCGATGCCGAAGATGGGCGGCTCTTCATCACGGGTGACCCGAGATACCTAGAGATTCTGGCCGAGAACGTCATGGGTGTCGCTGATCTTTCAAAGGGCGGGCATGTTCACGTCGAATATTTCCCTGGCCATTACTACCTGAGTCCGCACTCATCCGCCGCCGTCCTGCGCGGCGCATAAGAGGTTGCGGAGTTCGGCGCCTTCGCGCGCGGGGTCATAGGGCCTCCAGGGCGGAAAGCATCTCTCCTCGTTCGGCTCTCGCAGTGGCCGGGCTGGTGCCTGCCCGACCCAATCCGCCCCGTAGGGCGAGGCGTCCGTCACCAACCTCTACGGATCAGAAGGTTGGGGGTTCGAGTTCTTTCGGGCACCACAAGATCATGAGGGGTCTGACCTGCCGGAACGGGGGTCAGGCCCACACTCAGGAGAGCCGCTGATCACGTGAGCGGCATGGGCCTCGGGCCAGTCCGGGATCGCGCCGGACTGGCCCTCGGCCGTTCAACCGCCGCTGCGGCTCTTCGCCGCGCCCGGAACGACCGCACGCCTCGCGACAGCCCAGGCCGCTGCTCTTTTCGATCTGCCATCTCGTGCCAACGCGCGCCCTGTTCGGCCGCGTATTCGTGGGAGCCGGTGCGGCAACGCTGATTGGTCAGGATGAGCGACCCGTGTCCGTTATGATGCTCTTGTCCGTGAAGGGGTGATTGTTCGTCAGGCGGCTCACGAGCGAACCCGAGGGCAGGGTGCTGGCGGGTAGATGGTCGAACTCAACCGCGTCCCAACGGTCCGCCGAGTTACCTCCCAACGAAGGATGGCAATGAAGACAATGGCAATCGACGGTGCCACCGTCGGATGGACGGACACCGGCGTCGGCGCGGCTACGTTGCTTCTGCACGCCGGCGGCTTCGGGGCCTGGTTCGCGCCACTTGCTGAGCGGCTACCCGGCCGTGTCGTACGTATGCTGCGGGCCGGCTACGCCGGCGGCCCTCCAGTGTCCGAGATCATCGAGGTCGCCGATCACGCCGCACACGCCGCCGCCGTGCTCGAGACGCTCGGCGCCGGCCCCGCCACCGTGGTTGGTCACTCCTCGGGATCCGTGATTGCGCTTCAGCTCGCCCATGACCGGCCCGACCTCGTGACGCGTCTCGTGCTCTCCGAGCCTCCCTTGATCGACTCGTTGCTCGACCCCGCCGATGTGGGCGAGGTGCAGGCGACGCTCGGGCCAGCCATGGGTACGGCGCTCGGGGCCGCCGCGCGCGGCGACATTCCGGCAGCATCCGACGCGTTCAACACCGCGGTCCTCGGCCCTGACTACCGGTCGGTGCTTGTCGATGTCCTCGGCGAGGCGGGGCTGACCCACGCCCAGGGAGAGGCCGGGTTCTTCTTCGCCAACGAGATACCGGCGATGAACCGCTGGACCCCTGTCGACCTCAGCCGGATCACCGTGCCCGTCCTTCTCGTGCAGGGCGCGGCAAGCCCGGGGCCGACGCACCGGCTGGTTGCCCGTCTTGCCGGTGCTCTGCCGGCCGCCAGCACGACTACGATCGCCGGCGCCAACCACCTGCTGCCCCTCACCCACCCCCGCGAACTAGCGGATGCCGTGACGTCCTGGAGTCGTCAGACCCCCACCACGTAGTGTCATTTCAGAGCGCCGTCCATGTTCGGCCTGCCCTGCCGACGTTGCATGTCCCTCACCCTTCCCGCCGTGCAGCCAGCATGTCCATGCGCCAACCGGAATCGGCTTGTGCTCCGCGAGGCGAACCGCGGCGCCGGCTGCTGTCGTAATGCTCTGCGGGTAGCCCTCAGCTTGAGGGCTACGCGTTGTTCATGACGACGGAGGATTCATGGATACCCTTGATGTGCCGGTGCTGATCGCGGGAGCCGGCCCAGCCGGGCTGACCGCCGCTGTCACGCTGTCCCGTTATGGGATCCCGGTTCTCGTCGCTGATACGCGCAGTGCGCCATCCACGCACGCGAAGGCCACAGTTGTCAGCACGCGATCTATGGAACTCTTGCGCGTCCTGGGAATGGAGCAGGACACCCTGGCCGGTGGCGTCGACGTGGAGTGGCTCATTTGGAACTGTCGCACTCTTACCGACGTGGCGGACGGTTCCGGCACCTACCTGGGATACCCGACGCGCGCACAGGCCGCCCGACTGAGCCCGAGCTACGTCGCCTGCGTACCCCAGGACCACCTTGAGTCGGTGCTGCTCCGCCGGCTCAGCCGCGTGCCCTCGGCGCAGGTGAGGTTCGGGTTGGAGGTCCGAGAGGTCCAGAGCACGGCGGAAGGTGCCGCAGCCGTACTCCGCGATGTCGTCACCGGGCAGAGGCAGGTCGTCAACGCTCGCTACCTCGTGGTGGCAGATGGGGCCCGTAGCGCCATCCGTCAACACCTGGACATCGCGATGCGCGGGCCGGAAACAGTGATGACGTTCGCGAGCGCTCAGTTTCGTGCGCCACTGTGGGAAACGCTGGGTGGGCATAAGTACGGGTTATACAATGTCGCACATCCAGGGGCGGAGGGCACATTCTTCCCCGCAGGAGTGGGCGACCGGTGGCTCTATGCCGTGTTCTTCGATTCGCCGCACTCTCCCCGCCCCGCCGCTGAAGTCGACTTCGTGAGACGCATCAGGATCGGCGCCGGAATGCCCAACCTACCCGTGAGCGTGGAAAAATTCGGCCCCAGCACCGCCGGCGCACAGCTTGCCAGTGAATTCCGGCGCGGCGCCGCATTCCTCGTCGGCGACGCTGCGCATCGCGTGTCCCCGCGCGGCGGCACCGGCATGAACATGGCGATCCACGGCGCCTATGACCTGGGCTGGAAACTGGCCTGGGCGCTGCGTGGCTGGGCACATGCCCGGATTCTCGATTCGTACGAGGCCGACCGGCGCCCTCCGGCAGCCCACAACGTCGTCCGCTCGGCCGACCCGCAGGGAACGGAACGCGAGGTGGAACGCGAGCTGCGGATCGACCTGAACGGACGGGTTCCGCATGCCTGGCTGGAGACGACCGGGGAAAGCGTCTCGACGATCGACCTGGTGGGGCCCGGTCTCACCCTCTTCACGGGCCAAAGCGCAGGTGATTGGCTGTCCGCAGCAAGCGCTGTCAGGGATGAGATCCCGATAGCCGTACGCAGTCTCGACGCCTCTGCGGCCCAGGCGGTGGCCCTGAAGGACGGGGATGCGCTGCTGGTTGGCCCGGACGGCCGCCCAATCGCACGATGGCAGGCCCACGTCAACGCCGTAGAGGCCCTGTCGGCCGCGGTCGCCGCGGTCGCCCGAGGCAAGCTTCGCTGACCGAACGCGAAGCTGAAGGCAGCACTCAGCTCATACTGCTGTGCTGACAGGAGGTTTCCCTTGACCAACAGCGCCAGGTGGGCCACCTCGCCGACGGTGCCGCCATGGTTGCTGCAGCGGGCGGCAAGTGCCGACGGTGGCCTCGATGCGCTGGCCCTACTGCGCCGAGCCTGTCATCCCGCTGTGGTCAACCACAGCATCCGGGTCCTGCGTTACGGCCTGTACTTCACCGAGCGCGAGGGCATTGAGCTCGACGATGCCATGCTGTTGCACAGCTGCCTCATGCATGATCTGGGCGCGTCCGGTCTGGCGCAGGGCCCGGAGCGGTTCGAGGTGCAGGGCGCAGACCTGGCCGTTCAGCTGTTGGCTGCGCACGGCTGGACGAGCGAGGCGTGTCAGCCGATCTGGACTGCCATCGCGCTGCACACCACGCCGCATGTCGCGGAACGGATCAGTCCTCTCGCCAGGGTGGTCCGTCTCAGCGTCATGGCCGACTTCGGAGCGGACCTGCTCGACAGTGACATCAGGGAGATGGTCGAGGCGGAGCTGCCTCGGCTGGATATCGAGCGCGTACTCAGTGGCGTGGTGGTGGAACAAGCACTGCGGGACGAACGCCGGGCGCCCGAAGCGAGCTGGCCGGCCGCCCTGCTGGCGGCGCACCGCAGCGCGCCAGACCCTGATGCACGACTCGCCGCATTCTGAGCACTCCCGCTCGCCGCGCTGGACGTGCCCGGCTGAACTGGTCGGTCAACCCGGCGTCACCCTCGGCCCCGCACACCTCACCGGAGCCTCGCCGTCTCAAGCCCTCCGCGGGCGAACGTCTGGGCGAGAACCGATGAGCCCCTCATGCACGTAACTATGAGCGGCGGCCTTGCCGGCAGGCCGCTGGCCGACGCTCGCTGTTCTGGAGGATCACCCCCATGGGGCGCTACCTGGTGAGACGACTACTGCAGCTCGTGCCGGTGTTCCTCGGCACGACGTTCCTGATCTACTGGCTTGCCTGGTCGGTCCCCGGCGACCCCTTCGCCGGCAAGTGCGGCGACCGTGGCTGTCCAGCCGCCTACCGGGCAGTGATGACGGAGAAGTACCATATCGACGACTCGATATGGGTGCAGTACGCCAGCTACATGAAGAACCTTCTCCAGGGTGACTTCGGCGTGACGTTCGGCGGCCGTGAAATCAGCGACATCATCGCTACGTCCTACCCGAACACCCTGAAGCTGGCGATTGTCGCGCTGGCCATCGAGGCGGTCATCGGCCTCGTCGCAGGCGTGCTGACCGGTCTCCGCCGCACCGGCTTCCTGGACAACCTCGTTCTGGTCTCCGCTCTGTTCCTGATCGCGTTGCCGGTCTTCGTCATCGGCTTCGTGCTCCAGTGGTTCCTCGGCGTCAAGTGGGGGGTCATCACACCGACCGTCTCCAATGAGATGCGGCTCAGCGAGCTGATCGTGCCGGGCTTCGTGCTCGGTAGCGCCGGCATGGCGTACGTCGCGCGGATCGCGCGGACCAGCATCGCCGAGAACCGGCGGTCGGACTACGTGCGTACCGCGATCGCCAAGGGCCTGCCGATGCGTCGGGTGGTCGGGGTGCATCTGCTGCGCAACTCGCTGATTCCGGTGGTCACGCTGCTCGGCACCGACCTCGGTGCGCTGATGGGTGGCGCGATCGTGACCGAGGGCATCTTCGGTATCAACGGCATCGGCCGGCAGGTGCTCCGCTCGATCGTCACCAAGGAGAGCGCCACCGTTGTCGGCATCGTGGTGGTGCTGGTGCTCATCTATCTCGTGATGAACCTGCTGGTGGACCTGCTCTACGCGGCTCTGGACCCGAGGATCCGCTATGACTGACCCCGCGGCGGAAGTTGGGTCCTCACTCTGCGCGGGCAGCCACTCCTGTGCCAAGCGCAACGAGGTACGCCCGAGCCGCCCCCTCAGCGAAGCTAAGCCGCGGAAGCGGCGTAGATAGCGTTTCCCGCTCTGAGCACAGCGAGGTGCAGGTTGAGTGACCCGAATACCGCGTCGATCGTCTCGACGCGGCCCCCGACCCTCCCGACCGAGACCGGCGCAAGCGCGTCCGCCAACGCCGCTCCGTCGGAGAGCCCTCGTATGGAGAAGACCCGTGGTCTACTTGGCGACGCGTGGCGTGACCTGCGACGTAAGCCGCTGTTCTGGGCTTCGGCGGCGCTCATTCTGCTGTTCGTGGTGATGGCGGCGGTCCCGTCGTTGTTCACCTCAGGTGATGCGGTGAACGGTGACCTGGCCCGTAGTCTCGGGACACCGTCATCGGAGGCATGGTTCGGCTACGACGTGCAGGGCCGTGACGTCTACTCCCGGGTCATCTACGGCGCCCGCGCCTCGATCGTTGTGGCGCTGCTGTCGGTGCTCGGCACGCTGCTCATCGGCGGTGCCATGGGCATGATGGCGGGCTACCGGGGCGGCTGGGTGGACTCCCTGCTCTCCCGCGTGGCGGACATTTTCTTCGGTCTGCCGTTCGTGCTCGGCTCGATCGTCATCCTGACCACGTTCAACGGCTCGGGCAGCAGCAACGGCAAGGCCGAGATCATGTTTTTGGTGATCATGTCGCTGACGGTGCTGACCTGGCCGGTGGTGATGCGATTGATGCGTTCGTCGGTGCTGGCGGCGAAGGAGGCCGATTACATCGTGGCGGCCCGCGCGTTGGGTGCCGGTACCGGTCGGATCATTCTGAAGCATTTGCTGCCGAACTGTCTGGCGCCGCTGTTGGTTTACGGCACGATCATGGTGGGTTCGTTCATCGGCGCGGAGGCGACGCTGTCGTTTCTGGGTATTGGTTTGAAGAGCCCGGTGGTGTCCTGGGGCATCATGATCAGTGAGGCGCAGAACTACATCCGGGTTTCGCCGTTCCTGCTGTTCTTCCCCTCCGCGTTCCTCGTCACCGCTGTGCTGAGCTTCGTGATGCTCGGTGAGGCGGTCCGCGAGGCCCTCGACCCGAAGCTCCGTTAGGGGAACTGAGTTGTCCGACATTCTCGTGTCCG
>NZ_JBITFD010000014.1:0-212936 GCF_044455765.1 Micromonospora sp. NPDC051141 | reverse complement strand
CGGGTGCGGTGGCGGTCACGGCGGCGATGGTCGGCCGGCACGCCTACCAGCGACGCGACCTGCGGCGGTAGGCCGCGCGTGCCGCAGGTCGACGCTTCGCGGCGAACGGCACGAGGTGCGGTCCCACCCGGGACGCAGAGCCTGGTCGGGCGTGCGGCGCACGCCCGACCAGGCTTCGGCGGCTCAGACCGCCGGGAACGGGCGCAGCCCGATGTCGACCGTCAACGTGCCGCGGGACGGAACGGCTACTCGCTTCGCGGCGGCCACGTCGGCGACGCCGTCGTGCCAGCCGGCATAGTCGGCGAACCCGCCCCACTGCCAGCCGACGGTGACCGTCTGCCGGCCCAGCACCCGCGTCTCGTACCGGCCGTCGCGGTCCCACGCCGACCCGACCACCTCGCCGGTGGCCGCGTGGTGAAACGTCAGCACGGCACTGACCGGGCGTCCCGCGAGGTTCGTCAGCCTGCCGGTCACCAGCGTGCCGCGCTTCAGCGCCGGGCTGTACGTGGTGCTCCGGCCGGCCCGGACGGCGACCGGCATCGCCTGGCTGCGGACCGGCACCCCGCCGGACCACTGGAGGGCGTGGTCGGACGTGGAGAACAGGAGCGGCCAGCGGTAGGGGCCGAGCCAGCCGATCCGGTAGGTGCCCTGAGCGTCCAGATCCTCGTCCCAGCGAAGGTAGGACAGGCCCGGGGAGTGGGCGAGGGAGACCGTGCCCGAGGTCACCGGCGCGCCGGTGGCGGCGCTGGTCACGGTGCCGGTGATGGTGCCGGCACGGTCCAGGCGGACCGGTGGGGCGACGACGGTCCCACCGGCGGCGACGGTGAGGGTCCGGGCCTTCGCGGGGTCGCCCGTGCCGCCGGTGGCGCCGACCCACTGCGCCCCGTACGACGAGCCACCCGTGGGACGGACGAACAGCTTCCAGGAGCCGGCCTCGACGCCGTCCAGCCGGAGGTGACCGCTCTCGTCGGAGCAGGCCAGCGGGCCCACCGCAGGCAGCTCGCCGGTGCCGGACGGCGCGACGGTGGCGCAGGCTCCCCCGACCGGCGCCCCGGTGGCAGCGTCGACCACCGTCGTCTCCAGGTGGGCGGCGGGCGTCAGGTCGACCACGGCAGGACCGCTGTCGCCCTCGACCACGGTCACCTCGGCGTCGGTGGCCAGGTAGTTGCCATCGTCGGTGTAGACCCGGATCGTCTGCGGGCCGGGGACGAGCCGGGGAATGGTCAGCTCGGCGTCGTCGCAGTTGCCGCCGCGATCGACGGCGTACGCGCAGACCCGGGTGATGGGCGCGCCCGTGATCGCGTCCCGCGCCCGCACGGTGATCGGGCTGGGCGTGACCAGCCGCTCGGCGACGTCCGTCGTGCCCCCCGCGGCCACGCGGAACGCCTCGGCATCGGCGTACCGGGTCTTGCCGGGCACCCACTGCCGGAGCCCTTCGTCCGGCAGGTCGGGGTCGTCGTACGCCGGAGTGATGCGGACCTTGTAGTCGGCGGCCGGCACCTCCACACTGAGCTGCCCGGACTCGTCGAGTTGCAGGTAGTCGGAGTAGCTGTCGTCGGTGGCGGCGAGGTCGACGACACCCCGGGCGGCGGTGCCGTCGGGCTGGGTCACGGTGAGTCGGAGCAGCCCGACATCCTGCTCCTCGGCGGAGGCGGCGGCCGGTAGGGCGGCGGCCAGAACCGCGGCGGTGAACGTGGCGAGACTTCGACGTGCGAAGGACACAGGGATCCCCTCTCCGGTTCGCGCACGGGGTCCCGCGTGGCAGCCGACCAGACACGCCCCCGTGCGTCATGTGCCGCCGGGAGCGTAGGGCGAGCGACGGGTCCGGCACTGTCGGTGATCCGGCTCACGGCGTACGGGCCGCGCTTCCCGCGTGAACAGGCATATCGCTCGTGCCTGCCGCGTCCCTTCCCCGTCCGCTCGACACGCCGGTCGTGCGACCGCGGCCGGCGCCCACGCGGGTAGGCGAACTCCGCCGCGACCTGTCGACGGCCGCCAAGCGGTGGCCGCGGGCTTTCGATGGCGACTCAGTCGAACAGACGCGGGATGCGTCGGAGGCCGTGCGGTGCGTACAGTTTCGGGTCGGACTTGGGGTGGGCTGGGGAGATCCGGCGCAGGGAACGGGACGAGACAGCGACGCATGACGGCGAACAACATGACCGAAACCGGTCAAGGCGGCATTGACCGCGAACGGCTGGAGACCTGCCTCAGCGTCTTCGAGGCGTTGGAGGACCTGCCTCCCGATCACCCCGACGTCGTGCGGGTGCAACGGGCCACCGCGAGGCTCTACAAGGTGATCAAGCAGCGGCGACGCGAGGAACGGCGGGATGCCGTCACGGCGGCCGACCGCGCGGTGACAGCGGCCACCGCCACCGGCGCCCCGGGCCGGATCGACGACGAGACCCAGGGCCTCCCGCTCGCCTCCCCCACCGTCGGCGCCACGGCCGGCTTCCTGCACAACCCGCGCGGCTGCTACGTCTGCAAGCAGCGTTACCGCGAGGTGGACGCCTTCTACCACCAGCTCTGCCCGCCCTGCGCCGCGCTCAACCGGGAACGCCGCGACGCCCGCACCGACCTGACCGGCCGGCGCGCGCTGCTCACCGGCGGCCGAGCCAAGATCGGCATGTACATCGCGCTGCGGCTGCTGCGCGACGGCGCGCACACCACGGTGACCACGCGGTTCCCGCACGACGCGGTCCGCCGATTCGCCGCGATGCCGGACAGCGGGGACTGGCTGCACCGCCTGCGGATCGTCGGGATCGACCTGCGCGACCCCGCCCAGGTGATCGCCCTCGCTGACTCGGTCAGCGCCCAGGGCCCACTCGACATCCTGATCAACAACGCGGCGCAGACCGTCCGCCGCACGCCCGGGGCGTACGCGCAGCTCGTCGCCGCGGAGACGGCGGCCCTGCCGGACGGCCCCCTGCCGGAGCTGATCACGTTCGCCACACCAACCGGCCAGGGCGGCCCGGCGGGCCGGATCGCCCCGCCGCCGTCGACCCCGGTCACCCCGCAGGCGCTCACCGCGTTGGCGCTGACCAGCGGCTCCGCCTCGCCGGAACGGATCGCGGCAGCCACCGCCATCGACGCCGGCGGTCTGGTGCCGGACCTCGACCCGGTCAACAGTTGGGTGCAGCGGGTGCACGAGGTGGACCCGGTCGAGCTGCTCGAAGTGCAGCTGTGCAACGTGACCGCGCCGTTCGTGCTGGTCAGCCGACTTCGACCGGCGATGGCCGCAGCGACCGCCCGCCGGAAGTACGTGGTGAACGTGTCGGCGATGGAGGGCCAGTTCACCCGCGGCTACAAGGGGCCGGGGCACCCGCACACCAACATGGCCAAGGCCGCGCTGAACATGCTCACCCGAACCAGCGCCCAGGAGATGCTGACCGACGGCATTCTCATGACCAGCGTCGACACCGGCTGGATCACCGACGAGCGGCCCCACCCGACGAAGATGCGGCTGGCGGATGCCGGCTTCCACGCCCCGCTGGACCTCATCGACGGCGCGGCCCGGGTCTACGACCCGATCGTCCGCGGCGAACAGGGCGAGGACCTGTACGGCTGCTTCCTGAAGGACTACGCGCCCTGCGCCTGGTGATCAACGCGCCCACCCCGCCGCTGGCCGCCCAGTCTCGGGCGGGGCTGTCCGTGGCCGTCAGACAGCCGTCGGGATGGCGCCGGTTGTAGAGGCGCGGGCGACGGCGACGAGGTGCTCGCCGGCCGTAACGTGAGTTGCGGCGGGAGCGGGGGCCGGCGGCGGCCTGTCGCATGAGGGCTTCGAGGTGGCTGGCGCGCACCGCGTCGATGCGCCGATCGCCGAGGCGACGGCCATGCGTCGCCAGGAGTTGCCGTAGGCGCGTCGGGTGCTGGGCTCGCCGCGGCGACCACGGCAAGAAGGTGCTCGGCGACTGTCGGCACATCTCGTGCTACCACAAGGAGCGTGCACCACGGGCCGTGAGCCCTGCCCTGCCTCAGCGTGGCCGATGTCGCCCCGGACCAAGGTCAATCCCTCGACCGTCACGCCGCGGGAGATAGTTCTTCCGCATTCGGACAGGATCCGCACCCCCGATCATCTGCAATCGCCGGACCACGCCATCGCCCCGACAATAGACGCCATCGAAGGTCGTGCCATATCCGCGGCGGACCAGCAAATCAAGATCGCGATGCGGCGCCTCTCCCCTCGTTCGTTGTACTCGGTCGCCGCCGCATTCGAGCAGCAATTTGAAGTCTGCGGATATCCTTGGCGCATGGAAGGCGCTAGGGTGCGTCGGGTCATCTTTACCGCGATCGGCTGGGAGATCGCCAAGCAGGTCGGCGGGTTGCTGCCCTACGGTCAGCTCGTCGTCTCGGGCGTCGAACTCGCTGCGAGGATCGTCGACGAACTGCAACGCGGCAAGGGCCTGACTCGCGACCAGATCGTCGCCGAGCTACGCAAGCTGAGCCCGGAGGAGCGGGAACGGGCTGTCTTGGAGATCATCGATCGCGACTTCCGACTCGATCCGCAGCAGCGGTCGAAGGTCGGCGCGCTCGTCCCGGACGTGGTCGACAACATGTTCTCAGCACTGCTGGCCGAGGCCGAGGACAAGGCCGGCCACAGTGAGGTGCGCCGGCTGCGCGCCCTCCTTGCCGAGCAGGTCGGTCGGGCCGAGCACAAGAAGGCGCTGGTCACGGTAAATCAACTGCTGGCCTTCGAGCCGCACAACCCGGATCTGCTCACCGTCCAACGCCGCTGTGAGCAGGCGCTGGGCACCAACCGCGGCCTACTAACCGGCGTTGCCGCCGTGTGCGCGTTCATCGTGGCGGCGTGCTCGGCCTTCTTCTACCAGCGGGCGTTTGAGAACAGTCGGCCGTGCGTGGTCTACGACCGATACACGCCGAGCTACTGCATCTCGCGGGAGATCGCCACTTTCCCGATCGTCGACTACCTGCCGCGGATCGGACTGTGGGCGCTCGGCGGTGCGGCCGTGGGCTTCCTGGTCGCATTCCTGGTGGTCGTGCCGCGCCGGGTTCGCCGGTCGGCCGCGATCCGCCGTGGCCAGACCAGGCGGCGATGATCGCTCTGCGCCGGCGTACATGACGGTTTGTTCGCCTTCGGTCCGAATGCCTTCGACGGGCCTAGCCACGCCTGGCTGAGTGGGCCGAAGTCCAGTTATGGAAAGGAGCTGATGCGGAGTCCCGCACGTTGGCCGACGACTGAGGTACGGTTCGCCTTCAATCCCGGAGGCCAGGGCACGTTCGGCGCGTCCATCCGCAATCCCGGGCCGTGGCCGGTGATGATCACCGGCGTCGCGGGCGAAGGCGGCCCGGCGGATCGGCACATATTCAAGATTGCCCGCCTGGCGGTAAACCCTGCCGACGAGGCCACCGCCGTCGTCTGCTGGCGCCAACTCCAACGCACCCGGAGTTTGGAGCTATCGGCACCTCGGCCCACACTTGCCTGATCTGGAGTTTCAGCAGCTCATCGGCGTGATCGACGCGTGGACGGCGCCAGCCTGCAACTGTACGCGTCGATGCTATTCGCGCGGCGGGCCAGGCGGTCCCACCATCTGTCTGTTGTGGTCATCCGGAGGAGGGCAAGTTGTCGCGCTCGTGTTGATCGATGAGATGTCAGGCCGTAGATGCCGAAGGTTGCGTCTCGGGTTCGCCGAGGGTGGCGATGGTGGTGCGTAGGTTTGGTCCGCCGCTGCCATGCGGGATCGGGCCTCGGAAGCACGCGGTGTGGGCAGTCGGGGCGCGGTGATGCGCACGGCAACTGAGGCAGGGGGGTCGCAGGCGCGCCGGCCCGGCCGCCGGGAGACCGGGCCGGCTTCCCGTGCGTCCCGGCGGGGACACCTGAGCCCACTGTCGAATGGGGTCGGCATCGAAAGGTGGAACGACGCGCGAGAGGTCAGTTGGGCTGGTCCGTCAGCCGTTCCATCCGGTTCCAGCCGGTCCAGCCACGCTCACGCATCAGTTGGTGCAGCCGCTGGGCCCGCGGGTCGGACTCGACGGCAAGTAAGTCCACAAGGTCGAACAGGAGGTTGTCGTCCCCTACCTCGCCGAACTCCAACCGGCCGGCGGCCTCCGCCTGCTCCGCCAGGCCGACCATGATGTCGGCGACCTCCGGCAACCGCGAAGAGTCGTCCGGGTCGCCGTCGAAGATGTCCGAGAGGAGCCGGTAGAGCCGGACGACCTGCGGGTCGTCGAGTTCCGCGAGCTTGGCGGGCATCCAGTCGCGGACCCGGTCGGGCCAGCGGGCCGCGATCAGGATCCACCCGTCCCGCTCGCCGTCGAGAATTCGCGGGGACACCCCGATCTCGCGGAGCCGATCGAGGTAGTGGGCCACCTCGGCCGGAAGCATCAGACGATCCCCGGCGGTGAGCTGCGCGATCTGTCTGCGGCTGGTTTCGAGCCGCTGGACCTCGTCGCGCAGGCGACGGTCGATCCTCTCGATCGCGTCGACGAAGGTCAAATCGTCGGCGTCGAGCAACCGACCGATCTCTGACAGCGGCACGCCGGCGTTGGCGAGGGTACGGATCTTGATGAGCGACACCACCGCCGTCGCGCCGTACCGCCGGTAGCCCGAGGCGTCCCGATCCGGTTCGGGAAGCAGTCCGACCTGGTGGTAGTGCCGCACCGCCCGCACGGTGACTCCGGCGTACGCCGCCAGTTGCGCCTGCGGCGAGTTCCTTCACGGCCTGCCAGACCTCGATGCGCGCCTGCGGGTCCAGCCTGGTCGTCGGCTCGTCGAGGAAGATGACCGGCGGTTTCCCGATCAGACTCATCGCGATGTCCAGACGTCGGCGCATGCCTCCGGAGTAGGTCGCCACCCGTCGGGTGGCCGCCTCGGTAAGCGAGAAGCGTCTCAGCAGGTCGTCGGCGCACGCGCCCGGGTCTTTCAGGTGTCTGAGCCGGGCGACCAGGACAAGGTTCTCCCGCCCGGTCAGGATCTCGTCGACCGCGGCGAACTGCCCGGTGAGGCTGATGGACCTGCGGACGTCGGCGGCCTGCGTCGCGACGTCGAAGCCGTTGACCCGGGCGATCCCCGCGTCGGCCCGCAGCAGCGTGGCCAGGATCTTCACCACCGTGGTCTTGCCGGCCCCGTTGGAGCCGAGCAGGGCGAAGATGCTGCCCCGCGCCACATCGAGGTCGACGCCGCGCAGCACCGTCAGCTGCGTGAACGACTTCTCCAGGCCACGCACGTGGATCGCGGGTCCCTGGACCTGCCTGCTTGTTGGGGGCATGCTCATGGCAGCCAGCATGGAGGGTTGACGCAGCGTCAGGGTCAAGGTCCGGTCGTCGGGTTTCCGGCGTCGCGGAGGAACGCCAACTGCGCGCGCTTCTCCGGCAGGTCGACCTCGTCGGCGAACGCGAAACCCTCCGTCCGCAGTCGACGCAGCGCGGCGTCGATGCGGATGTCCGGCCCGGCCACCACCCGCCGGGCAGCCGGATCCCGCAGCAGAACCCGGCTCAGGGGTGATGGACGACTGGGCCGGCTTTCGGCAGGCGTCCTAGGCGAGATGTGTCGGGTGGTCTGTCTCGAACCGCTCCCGGGTCAGGAACGCCAACTGCGCCCGCTTGTCCGGCATGTCGATCTCGGAGGCGAACGTGAAGCCCTCGACCGTCAGCCGGCGCAGGGCGGCTGCGTTGCGCACGTCCGGCTCGACCACGATGCGTCGCGCGGCCGGGTCCCGTAACAGGAAGCGGGCCAGGGCGGGACCGACGGCCGCGGTGAGGCCGCGGGCGAGGTGCCGCGGCGGATTCAGCAGCAGGTGCATGCCGACGTCGCCGGGCTGGACCGGGTACCGCTCACCCACCGGATCGGCCTCCGGGCGGTAGGTCTGGAACAGCCCCACCGGCTCGCCGTTCAGCAGAATCAGGTACGCGTGGTGGGTGTCCAGCCCGTCGAGGAACGCGTAGACCTCGCGGACGTCGTCGACGGTGTGCGAACCCATCCCCCAGAACGCGTTGCGGGGCAGGCTGACCCAGCCGTGCAGCAGCTCGGCGTGCCGGTCCGGGCGTACCGGCTGCAGCGTCAGCTCGCCGAGGTCGGGGATCCGCTCCTGGTAGGTCACCATCGTCTCGTCCTTCGTCGGGGACCCGGTGGACACCGGGGTCAGCGGTCCGGAGGGCAGCGGGATCAGGTCGCCGGCGGCCCAGTGGCTCAGTTGGTCGGTGAAGTGCGGGTTGCCGGGCAGGCCCGAGGCGCCGAACGGAACAACCCAGCCGCCGGCGGCCCGGTCGGTCAGGTCCCACACGTAGCGGGCGACCGGGCCGCGCCAGCAGGCGTCGGAGACGCCGGGGAGGCTGGAGGTGGCCAGCACGCAGTCGGTGTCGCCGCCGAACGCCACCCGCCGGCGCATCGCCGCGACGGCGGCCGAGGTCTCCGCGGCGACGCCCAGGTGCACCGGGTGCAGCAGGTGCCGACGCCCCCACGGCTCGGGCGGCGGGCCGGCGGCCACTTCGGCCAGCGCGGCGGCGGCGAGTGGCAGGACGTCGACACCCAGGTCGGCGTGCCGCTCGACCAGGTGGTCCAGCGCGAGGCCGATCCGCGCCGCCGGGTCGGTCCAGGGCGCGAACAGCTCGTCGTAGCCGGACGGTTCGTGCAGCGCGCGCAGCGCCGGGTGCGCGCACAGCCGGCGGGCGAGCGCGGCGCGCCACGCCGCGTAGGCGCCGGCGTCGGCCGAGTCGGCCGCCATCACGCCGTCCCAGGCCAGCAACCGGGCGAGGAGGGTACGCGCCGGCGCGTCGAGCCGGGCCGGGTCGAGCCGGTCGAGCAGCCGGCGCACCGCTGCCGATGGGAGCCGGGCGTCGGTGTGCACGGTGGACGCCTCGACGCCGTCGGCGAGCAGCGCCCGGATCCGTCGGGCGCGGTGCGGCGGTGCGAAGTCGACGCCGTGCGCGGTGACGTCGGCGCGCCGGTCGTTGGCGCAGACCGCGACGCCGTCGACCTGCTCGTCGACCATCGGCAGGTGGTCGCCGGTCCAGTGGTGTCGGGCCTCCCAGCCGGGCACCGGCTCGCGGCGGCACCGCTCGTCGCGTACCGGGACCAGGCCGGCGACCAGGCGGCGCACGGCACCGCCGGTGTCGGCGGTGAGCACGCTGTTGACCGGCTCCACCCAGTCGCGGAGCGCGTCCGCGACGTCCGCGGCGTCGCGGGCGCGCAGCAGCGGAAGCAGCGCCTCGAAGCCGAGGCGCGCCTCGGCCCGGCTCGGTGTGCGCAGGCTGATCGCCTCGCCGGTGACCCGGTCGTGGTCGATCACCGGGCCGCGCGGCGTCTCGATCACCTCGACCCGCTCCGGCGTGCCGCCGCGGACCTCGATCTTCTCGACGTGGTGCGGGACCGGGGTCCAGCCGTCCGCGTCCCGGACCAGCACCTGGTCGCCGTCGCGGCGGAGTTGCTCGCGGTAGAGGTCCTGGTAGTCGGCCATCGCGTTGGTGACGGCCCAGGCGACGTGGCCGGCGTGGCCGAAGTGCGGCAGTCCGGGTACGCCGGGGAAGGCCAGCCCGACCACGTCGAACTCGGGGCAGGCCAGCCGCACCTGCTGGTAGATCCCGGGTAGTTCGAGCAGCCGGTGCGGGTCGCCGGCGAGCACCGGGCCGCGCCCGGTGACCGGGTCGGCGGGCACCGCCCAGGCGTTGCTGCCGGACGACGCGGGCCCCTCGACCGCGAACAGCCCGACCGCCTCGGGGCCGAGGGTGCGCGCGACGTGCGCGTGCCAGAGCTTGTTCGGGAAGGTGGAGAAGAGCACGTGTTGGACGAGGAAGACGCCCAGCGGCGACCAGGGCTGCCACGGCTCCGGCGTGGCGCCGGTCGCGGCGAACTCGGGCGCGGCGGTGGCGCCCTCGGCGAGGCCGGCGTTGACGCCGTCGACGTACGCCTCGACCCACCGGCGGGTGGCGGGGTCGAGCCGTTCGTGGCAGCGGCGGGCGGTGTCGTCCAGCCGGGCGCGGCGGGCGAACCGGTCCCAGGGCAGTTCGGCCGCGCCGACGCGGGCGGCCAGCCGACCCTCGGCGCGCCACCGCTCGACGCTGATCTGCCAGGCCCGGTCCCGGGCGGCGACCCGGCCCTGGAGACGGGCGAGCGCGTCCACGTCGTCGGCCCAGAGCTGGGGTACTCCCCACCTGTCGCGATCGACGCTGGTCACCGTCCGGTCCCCGGGAGGCCGTTTCCTCGGATCTTCAACTTAGGCTACCCTCCCCTAACTGAGGCAGACCTTACCTGGAGGGGTTCGTGAAACGGAACTGGGAGGGCCTGGTGCTCAAGGCCATGGGGGGCCGGGACTTCCGGCTCACCGTGCGGAGCACCGAGTCGGTCGACGGGCACTACCAGCGACTGCTCCTCGACGACGGCGGGCTGCTGGCGGCGTGCGGAGCGCACCCGACGATGTGGATCCGGCTCTGGTTCGACAACGACGGGCGGGCACACCAGCGGGCCTACACGCTCGTCGACCCGGATCCCGAGAACGGGCGGTTCACGCTGGAGTTCGCCGTGCACGACGGTGTCGCCGCCCGGTGGGCCACCGCCGCCGAGGTCGGCGACACCATCGACGCGACCGTGCAGGGCAGCGCGTTCGAACTGCCCGACCCCGCGCCCGAGCACCTCTACCTGGTCGGCGACGCGGCCTCGCTGCCGGCGGTGAACAGCCTCCTCGACGCCGGCGCGGACATCCCGGCGACGGTCTGGCTGGAGTACGCCCACGAGGGCGAGAAGGCGCTGACCCCGCGCGCCCGGGCACACCACGAGGTGACCTGGGTGCCCCGCCGCGACGACGGTCGACACCTGGTCGACACCGTCTGCGCGGCGCTGCCGGCCGCCGGGTCCGCGCACTACTGGGTGGCCTGCGAGGCGGCCAGCACCCGCAGCATCACCCGGCACGTCCGGCGGACCCTCGGCGTCGGCAAGCACCAGCTCACCGCGCTCGGCTACTGGCGGGCCGTCTGATGGGCCGCCTGGGTACGCTCACCGCGCTCTACGTCACGCAGTACCTCGGCATCGGCTTCATCACCGTCGGGCTCACCGCCATCCTGCGCGACGGCGGCACCTCGCTGGACACGCTGGCGCTGCTCCAGGTGGTCGGCCTGATCTGGCCGGTCAAGTTCCTCTGGGCGCCGGTCCTGGACCGATACGGCTCCCGGCACCGCGGCCACTACCGGTCCTGGCTGCTGGTGTTGCAGGCCGCGCTGGTGCTGACCCTGCTGGCACTGCTGCCGTTCTCCCGTCCCGCCGACCAGCTCGGCCCGGTCATCGCCATCTGCGCCGCGTTCGTCTTCTTCTCCGCCACCCAGGACATCGCCGCCGACGCGGTCGCGGTCCGGCTGCTGGCCACGTCCGACCGGGGTACCGGCAACGGCATCCAGGTGGCCGCGAGCTACCTGGGCAACCTGCTCGGCGGCGGCGCGTGCGTGCTGGTCTACGACCGCTTCGGCTGGGCCGCCGCGGTCGGTCTGCTGGCCGCGTTGACCTCGGTCGGGCTGCTCGTGGTGTGGCGGTTCCGGGAACCGGAGCGCACTGACCGGGTGGTGCGCATCGGCGTCGCCTACCGGGCGCTGGTGTCGGTGTTCGGCCAGCCCGGCTGCCGGTGGTGGACCTTCGGCGTGGTGCCGCTGGTCTACGTGGGCGCCGGCATGGCGTATGCGCTGGTGACACCCGCGCTTGTCGACGCCGGCTGGTCGCTGGGCCGGATCGGCGTGGTGACCGGCGTGGTGACGAGCATCCCGGCGATCGCCGCCGGCCTGGTCGCGGGCCTCGGCATCGGCCGGTTCGGCCGGGCCGGCGTGCTGGTGGCCGGCGGGGTCGCACTGGCGCTGTCCACAGTGGCGTTGCTGCCGCTGCTGAACGGCCGCGCGCCGCTGGGCGGCACGGTCGTCGCGCTCTGCTTCTTCCTGGCCGCGTACACGATCGCCAACGTGGTGCTCTACACGGTCAACATGGACTACTCCCGGCCGGGCAGCGGAGGCACCGACTTCACCGTGCTGTCGTCGTTCGGGCTGGTCTGCTCGTTCGTGGCCGCCTCGCTCGGGCTCGCCGCCGCCGCCCGCTGGGGCTACCCGGCGGTGGCGCTGGCCTCGCTCGCGCTGGTCGCCGCCGGTGTCGTGGTGGGGGTGGCGCACCAGCGGCGGTTCCCGCCGCCCGGGCCGGCGTCCCGCCCGGCGCCCGCCGCGGCGGACTTGCTTGTTAGGTAAGCCTAACCTAATCTGATCTTTACGTGGTCCGACCACGCTCCTGTCCGCACGACGACCGGGATGCCACATGAGTTCGATCAACACCGCAGCGCGGGCCCATCTGTTCAACGCCAGCTCGCTCGGGCGGTACCGGGACGTCCTCGCGCGCGGCGTCGACCGGGTCGCCCGTCGGGTCGCCGAGGTGGACCGCCCGGGCACCGGCGTCACCCCGGAGGCGCTCGCCCCGCTGGTCGGCGCGATCGACCTGGACCGGCCGCTGGGCGACACCGACGCCGCCCTCGACGAGCTGCACGACGTGTGGCTGCGCGACGCGGTGTACTTCCACCATCCCCGCTACCTCGCCCACCTGAACTGCCCGGTGGTCATCCCGGCGCTGCTCGGCGAGGCGGTGCTCAGCGCCGTCAACTCCTCGCTGGACACCTGGGACCAGAGCGCCGGCGCGACGCTGATGGAACGCCGGCTGATCGACTGGACGGCCGGACGGATCGGCCTCGGCGCCACCGCCGACGGCATCTTCACCAGCGGCGGCACCCAGTCCAACCTCCAGGCGATGTTGCTGGCCCGGGAGGAGGCGTACCGCCGGGAGGTGGGCTCTGCCGCCACCCGGCCGGCCCGCCCGGAGGTGCTGGCCCGGCTGCGCGTCATCACCTCGGCGGCCGGCCACTTCAGCGTGCAGAAGGCCGCCAAACTGCTCGGCCTCGCCGCCGACGCGGTGCTCACCGTGCCCACCGACGCCGGCCGGCGGATGCGCACCGACGAACTCGCCCGCACCATCGACCGCTGCCGGCGCGACGGTCAGGTGGTGATGGCGGTCGTCGCCACCGCCGGCACCACCGACTTCGGCACCATCGACCCACTGCCGGAGATCGCCGACATCTGCACCGCCGCCGGCATCTGGCTGCACGTCGACGCCGCGTACGGGTGCGGGCTGCTGGTCTCCCCCACCCGCCGGCACCTGCTCGACGGCATCGAGCGGGCCGCGTCGGTGACCGTCGACTACCACAAGTCGTTCTTCCAGCCGGTCAGCTCCAGCGCGCTGCTGGTCCGCGACGGTCGTACGCTGCGCCACGCCACCTGGCACGCCGACTACCTCAACCCGGCCCGCGCCGCCGAGCAGGGCATCCCGAACCAGGTCGACAAGAGCCTCCAGACCACCCGCCGCTTCGACGCGGCCAAGCTCTGGCTCACCCTGCGGATCATGGGCCCGGACGCGGTCGGCGCGCTCTTCGACCAGGTCGTCGACCTCGCCGCCGAGGCCTGGCAACTGCTCGACGCCGACCCCCGGTTCGAGGTCGCGGCCCGCTCCCAGCTGAGCACCGTGGTCTTCCGCCACCTGCCACCCGACGCCGACCCGAACCTCGTCGACGAGGCCAACCTGCACGCCCGCGAAGCGCTGGCCGCCTCCGGCGCGGCCCTGGTCGCCGGCACCAAGGTCGACGGCGCGCACTGGCTGAAACTGACCCTGCTCAACCCCGAGACCACGGTGGACGACATCGTCCACGTGCGCGACCTGATCGCCGACCACGCCTCCTGGTACGCCCGGACCGCGGCCACCGCCGAGTTGTCCTGCCCGGTCGGCTGACGACTCCCGGAAAAGAAAGAACCCCATGTCGACGCACCACTTCATCGCCGTCGGGCTGGGCCCGTACAACCTCGGCCTGGCCTGCCTCACCGCGCCGATCGACGACCTCGACGGGCTGTTCCTGGAGGCCCGCGACAGCGTCGACTGGCATCCCGGGATGCTGCTCGACGCGGTGCGGTTGCAGACGCCGTTCCTCGCCGACCTGGTCACGCTCGCGGACCCCACCTCGCCGTACTCGTTCCTCAGCTATCTCAAGGAGACCGGCCGGCTCTACCCGTTCTACATCCGGGAGAGCTTCTTCCCGCTGCGCGCGGAATACAGCGCCTACTGTCGCTGGGCCGCCGGAAAGCTGCCGAACCTGCGCTTCCGGCACACCGTCACCCGGGTCGAGCACGACGGCGAGCACTACGTGGTGCACGCGGACACGCCGGACGGGCCGGTCACCCACCGGGCCCGGCACCTGGTGCTGGGCACCGGCACCCCGCCGTACCTGCCGCCGGCCTGCGCGGGGCTGGGCGGCGACCTGATCCACAACTCGCGTTACCGGGAGCACCGCGACGTGTTGCGGGCCAAGCGCAGCATCACGATCGTCGGCAGCGGCCAGAGCGCCGCGGAGATCTACCACGACCTGCTCGGCGACATCGACACCTATGGCTACCAGCTCACCTGGGTGACCCGCTCGCCCCGGTTCTTCCCCCTGGAATACACCAAGCTGACGCTGGAGATGACCTCACCGGACTACGTGGACTACTTCCACGCGCTGCCCGAGGCCACCCGTTACCGCCTGGAGGGCGAGCAGAAGCCGCTGTTCAAGGGCATCAACGCCGACCTGATCAACGACATCTACGACACGCTCTACGCCAAGAGCCTGACCGGCCCGACGCCCACCCGACTGCTCACCAACACCGAACTGGTCCACGCCGAGCACGCCGACGGCCGCTACCGCCTCGGACTGCGCCACACCGAGCAGGACCGCGCGTTCACCCTGGACACCGAGGGCCTGATCCTGGCCACCGGCTACCGCCACCGGCTGCCGGAGTTCCTCGACCCGATCCGTGACCGGCTCCGCTTCGACGCGCACGGCCGCCTCGACGTGGCCCGCAACTACAGCGTCGACCACACCGGGCGGGGCGTGTTCCTGCAGAACGGCGGCACCCACACGCACAGCATCACCTCACCCGACCTGGGCATGGGCCCGTACCGCAACTCGTGGATCATCCGCGAGCTGACCGGGCGCGAGCACTATCCGATCGAGAAGACCATCGCGTTCCAGGAGTTCGGGGCGCCCTCATGAGCGTGTTCACCACCGTCGACGCGCGTTTGGGCGCGTTCGCGCTGCGCCCGCTGGACGCCGACGCCGACGCGCCGCTGCTGCACCGCTGGGTCACCCACCCGAAGGCGGCGTTCTGGCTCATGGCCGACGCCGACGTGGCGGGCGTCGCCGAGGAGTACCGGCGGATCGCCGCCCACCCGCACCACGACGCGTACCTCGGCCTGTGGCGCGGCGAGCCGGCGTTCCTGGCCGAACGCTACGACCCGGCCCGGGTCGAGCTGGTCGGGCTCTACGACCCGGCGCCCGGCGACGTCGGCATGCACTTCCTCTGCGCACCCACCGACGCACCCGTGCACGGCTTCACCCGCGCGGTCATCACCACGGTCCTGGCGTGGCTGTTCGCCGACCCGGCGACACGCCGGGTGGTGGTGGAGCCGGACGTGCGCAACACCGCCGTGCACGCGCTCAACGCCGCCGTCGGCTTCACCGTGCTCGGCGAGATCCGCAAGCCGGAGAAGACCGCGCTGCTCAGCGCCTGCACCAGGGACCAGTTCCGCGCGGCCGTCGAGAAGGCCGCCCACGAAGGAGACGTACCCCTGTGAACCCCGCCGCATCCGTCGACCACCTCACCCCCGAGGCGTGGGCCACCGCCAACCGGCTTCTGGTGCGCAAGGCGCTCGCCGAGTTCGCCCACGAACGACTGATCACCCCCGAGCCGGACGGACCCGGCCGGTGGGTCGTACGCGGCGACGACGACACGGCGGAGTACCGGTTCGCCGCACAGCGACTGGCGCTGGACCACTGGCACATCGACGCCGCCAGCATCACCCGGCGCCGCGACGGCGTCGAGCTACCGCCGGACGCGGTCGACCTGTGCCTGGAGCTGCGCGACGCGCTCGGCCTCACCGCCACGGTCCTGCCGGTCTACCTGGAGGAGATCACCTCCACCCTCGCCGGCACCGCGTACAAGCTGGGCAAGCCGGCGGTCACCGCCGCCGAGCTGGCCGCCGCCGACTTCCAGGCGATCGAGACCGGCATGACCGAGGGCCACCCCTGCTTCGTGGCGAACAACGGGCGCATCGGCTTCGGCGTGGACGAATACCACGGGTACGCCCCGGAGACCGCCGCACCGGTACGGCTGCTCTGGCTGGCCGCGCAGCGCGACCGGACCACGTTCACCTGCGCCGCCGACCTGGACTACGACACCCTCGTCCGCGCCGAGCTGGGCGAGGAGACGCTGGCCCGGTTCACCGCCACGCTCACCGGCCTGGGCCTCGACCCGGCCGACTACCTGCTCATCCCGGTGCACCCCTGGCAGTGGTGGAACCGGCTCGCGGTCACGTTCGCCGGCGAGGTGGCCCAGCGCCGGCTGGTCTGCCTCGGCGAGGGACCGGACGACTATCTGGCCCAGCAGTCCATCCGCACGTTCTTCAACGTCACCGACCCGACGAAGCACTACGTCAAGACCGCGCTGTCGGTGCTGAACATGGGCTTCCTGCGCGGGCTGTCCGCCGCGTACATGGAAGCCACGCCCGCGATCAACGACTGGCTGGCCGCGCTCGTCGACGCCGACCCGGTACTCAAGCGCACCGGCCTGTCGATCATCCGGGAGCGGGCCGCGATCGGCTACCGGCACCAGCAGTACGAGACGGCGACCGCCCCCGGTTCGCCGTACCGGAAGATGCTCGCCGCGCTCTGGCGGGAGAGCCCGGTGCCCGGCCTGGAGCCCGGCCGGCGGCTGGCCACCATGGCCTCGCTGCTGCACCTCGACCGGGACGGCCGCTCGCTGGCGGCGGCGCTGATCGCCCGCTCCGGCCTGCCCCCGCAGCGCTGGCTGCGCCGCTACCTCGACGCCTACCTGGTGCCGCTGCTGCACAGCCTCTACGCCTACGACCTGGCGTTCATGCCGCACGGCGAGAACGTCATCCTGGTGCTCGACGACGATGTGGTGGAGCGGGTGGTCTTCAAGGACATCGCCGAGGAGATCGTGGTGATGGACCCGGAGGCCGACCTGCCGGAGCGGGTGCGGCGGGTCCGGGCGGCGATCCCGGAGGACGAGAAGATCCTGTCCATCTTCACCGACGTGTTCGACTGCTTCCTGCGCCACCTGAGCGCCGCCCTGCACAGCGAGGGCGTGCTCGACCAGGACGACTTCTGGCGCGTCGTCGCCGAGTGCGCCACCGGATACGCCGAGACGGTGCCGCACCTGGCCGAGCGGATGCGCCGGCACGACCTCTTCGCGCCGGAGTTCACGCTGTCCTGCCTCAACCGGCTCCAGTTGCGCAACAACCAGCAGATGGTGGACCTGACCGATCCGTCCGCCGCCTTGCAGTTCGCCGGCACGCTCGCCAACCCGCTCGCCCGCTTCGCGCCGCCGCGATGAGCGCCGACCCGGCGACGGTCGACGCCGGCCGGGCCGCCCCGGCCCCGGTGCCGCACCGTTGGCTGATCCTGGCCGTGCTCTGCCTGGCCCAGCTGGTCGTGGTGCTGGACAACACCGTGCTGACCGTGGCGGTGCCGGTGCTCACCGTCGAGCTGGACGCCGGCACCGCCGACGTGCAGTGGATGATCAACGCATACGCGCTGGTGCTGTCCGGTCTGCTGCTGAGCGCCGGCGGCGCCGCCGACCGGTACGGGCGGCGACGGATGCTGCTGCTCGGGCTGGTGCTGTTCGGGCTCGGCTCGACGGCGGCCGGGCTGGCCGGCACCGCCGAGCAGCTGATCGCCGCCCGGGCCGGCATGGGCGTGGGCGGCGCGCTGCTGGTCACCGCCACGCTCGCCGTCGCCATGCAGGTCTTCGACGCCGCCGAGCGGTCCCGCGCGATCGGCGTCTGGGCGGCGACCAGCGCGCTGGGCTTCGCCGCCGGACCACCGATCGGCGGGTTCGTCCTGGCCCACCTCCCGTGGGGCGCGATCTTCCTGCTGAACGTGCCGGTCGTGCTGGTCTGCCTGCTCGCCGCCCGGGCACTGGTGCCGGAGTCGCGCGACCCGGCCGGCGGACCGCTCGACCTGGGCGGTGTGGTGCTGTCCACCGCCGGCCTGACCGCGATCGTCTGGGCGATCATCTCCGGTCCCGAACGCGGCTGGACGTCGGTGGCGGTGCTCGGCGCGGGCGCGGCCGGCGTGCTGCTGCTGGCGTCGTTCGTCGGTTGGGAGCGGCGGGTCGCCCACCCGATGCTGGACATGCGCTTCTTCCGGGACCGTCGCTTCGTCGGCGCGGTCAGTGGCGTCGTGCTGATCACGTTCGGCGCCACCGGGGCGCTGTTCCTGCTCACCCAGCACCTCCAGTTCGTCCGCGGCTACCCGGCCTGGGAGGCGGGGCTGCGGATGGCGCCGTTCGCGCTGTCCATCGTGGTGCTCAACGTCGCCGGGGTGGCCGCGTCGGTGATCCGTCGGCTCGGGCGGCCGGCCGCCATCGCGGTCGGGATGACGCTGCTGGCCGGTGGTCTGGCGCTTGTCACCCACGGGCCGGCCGGCTACGGCACGCTGCTGGCCGGGCTGGTCGTGATGGGTGCCGGATGCGCGTTGGCGAACCCGGCGATCGTCGAGGCGGTGATGAGCGCGATCCCCACCGACAAGGCCGGCGCCGGGGCCGGCGTCGACGGCACCATGACCGAGGTCGGCAGCAGCCTCGGCGTCGCGGTGCTGGGCGCGGTGCTCAACGCCCGGTTCGGCGCGCTGCTGCCGGCCGCGCTGGCCGGCGCCGGCTCGTTCCCGGCCGCGCTGGCCGCCGCCGGCCCGGACCGGGAGGTGGTCACCACCGCCTTCGCCGAGGCGCTGCGGACCGGCCAGACAGTGGGCGCGGTGGCAGTCCTGGCCGGCGGTCTGGTCGCCGCGGCGCTGCTGCACCGCGCCGAGCGGATGGCCGGACCCACCTCCGCATAACGCCGAAAGCCGTACATTTAGGGTAGGCTATCCTAAATGTCCGAGCGATCGAGGAGGTGGCATGCGGCTCTACCTGACCGCGCTGAACCCCACCGACGCCGTGCTGGAGGGCTTCCTTCCCGCGGCGGACACCCTCGACCTGCCGGTCACGGTGCTGACCGACCGGCCCGACGAGTGGCCGCCCGGCGTAGCGGTGCGCCGCTGCGCGGTCCGGGACGCGGCGGCGGTCGTCGCGGCCACGGGCGCGGACCCGCCGGCCGGGCTGCTGTCCAACAGCGACCACCTCCAGGAGGCGACCGCCCTCGCCGCCGGCAAGCTCGGCCTGCCCGGCAAGGACCCGGAGTCCGCCCGCCGCTGCAAGGACAAGGCGGCGATGCGCCGCGCGCTCGCCGCCGCCGATCTGGACCCGGTCCGCGTGGCCGCCATCGCGCCGGACGCGGCGCCCGACGTCCCGGACGATCTCTTCCCCGCCGTGGTCAAGCCCCGCGACGGGGTGGCCAGCGAGGACGCCTACCTGGTGAGCGACCGGCGGGAGTTGGCGGCGCGGGTCGCCGGCATCCGGCGACGGCGACCGGAGATCGCCCTGGTCGTCGAGGAGTACCTGGCCGGTGAGCTGCGTACCTACGACACACTTGGCGACGGCGTACGACTGGCGGTGCTCGGGGGCTGGCACACCCACCTCGGGCCGCCGCCGACCTTCACCGAGGTGAGCCTCGACTGGTCGCCCCCGCCGCCGACCCACGACGCCCGGATCCGCGCGCTGCTCGGCGCGCTCGGCGTCGGCTTCGGCGCCTGCCACACCGAGTACGTCGTGCGGCACGACCGGATCCGGCTGATCGAGGTCAACGACCGGCTGATCGGTGACCGGATGGATCTGATCCTCGCCGACCTGCTCGACACACCGCTGTTCGCCCACGTGATCCGGCTGCATCTCGGCGAGCCGCTGAGCGCACTGCACCTGCCCGACCCGTCCACGCTCGACCGGCACGCCCGGGTCGAGTACGTCTGCGCCGACCGGTCCGGCCGGCTCACCGCGGCGCCCGGGCCGGCGGACACCATCCGCGACGGCGTGCGGCTGGCCTGTCGCCCGCTGCGGCAGGTGGGCCGGGTCGCCGAGCGCACCGGCACCAACCGCGACTACCTGGCCGCGTTGCACGGCATCGGGCCGGGGCCGGGCGTCGTGGCAGCGGCACTCGCCGAGTTCCGGGCCGAGCGACGGTGGACGATCAGCTGATGACCGACGACAGCGAGCAACAGGTCGTCGCCCGGGTGCTCGACGCCCTGCTGCGGGAGGACCACCTCGGGCTGCACCGGCGCGGCCGACTCGCCTCCGAGGACCGGTGGGAGGTGCCGCACGCCGGCGGACTGCTGCGCATCCCGGTCCGCGCCGACGGGTTCCAGGCGGATCTGCGCTGCGCGGCGCCGACCGTGTGGGTCCGCGACCCCGCCGGCTCCGACCGCGTGGTGGACACGCTCGACGGGCTGCTCGCGCTGCTCGCTCCCACCGGCGACGCCGAGGCCGAGGAGGGCTGGCGGACGTTCACCGCCGAGTGCCACACCGACCTGAGGGCCCGCCGGCTCGCCCGGCAGAACCGGCGCGCGGTGTTCGCCGCCGTGGCCGCCGAACGGTCGTCCACGCCGGCCGGCATGCCGGCGGCGCCGCTGGATGACGTGCTGGCGGCGCACGCCGGCCACCCGGTCTATCCCACGGACCTCTGCCGGCACGGCCTCGACGACGACGACGACCTGCTCCGGTACGCCCCCGAGCACGCGCCCCGGTTCGCGTTGCGCTGGCACGCCGCGCCCCGGGCGGCCGTACGGCTCACCGGTCCGCTGCCCGCCTGGTGGCCGGCGGCGGACCGGGTGGGTGACCTGCTGCTGCCGGTGCACCCGCTCGCCGCGGCCCGGTACGCGCTGCCGGTGCTCGACCGGCCGGCGGTGCCGGTGCGGCCCACGCTGTCCATGCGCACGGTGGCGCTCGTGGAAGACCCGTACACCCATCTGAAGTTGCCGTTGCCCACCGCCACGCTGGGGGCCCGGAACCGACGCGGCCTACGACCGGACACACTGGCCGACGGCGCGGCGGTGGCCGGGCTGCTCGACCGGATCGCCGCCACCGAGCCCACCTTCACCGGCCGGATCCGGCACGCCGACGAGCACACGTACGGTCACACCGGCGACGACGACCGGCTGGCGTTCCTCATCCGCCGCTTCCCCCGTGACCTGGCCGCGACGCGTGTGGTGCCGGTGGCCGCGCTGGCCGCGCCCGACCCGCAGGCCGGCACGGTGCTGGAGCGGATCAGTGGCGGCCGTCCCGAGACGGTGCTGGCGTCCTACCTGGACCTGCTGCTCGACTGGCACGTCTGCCTGTGGCTGCGCCACGGCGTCGCGCTGGAGGCCCACCCGCAGAACATTCACCTGCTGCTCGCGCCCGACGGGACGGTCGGGCTGCTCTACAAGGACGACGACGGCGCCCGCCTCGACCCACGGCACCGGAGCGCGGTGACGCTGCGCGACACCCGGATGTGGGCGGTCGACCCGGACGCGTTGGCCGACGTGTTCGTCACCATCACGCTGCACCTCGCCGCGACCGCGCCGCTGCTGGCGCTGGCCGCCCGGGGCGTGCCGGTGCCGTCGCCGGCCGACGCGCTGACCCCCCGGCTCGTCGCGGCTCGGGACCGGTGGGGCGACGGACCCGCGGCGCGGACGTTCACCGACCGGGTGCTGCGGGCCGAGCACCTCCCGGTCAAGGCGATGGTGACCGCCGGGACCCTGCTGCCCAAGCAGCGCCTCGGCTGCGCCGACGTGAACAAGTACTACCACCGCACCGGACCGAACTACCTGCGGGAGACGCGATGACGGGCACCGGACTGCGCCGACGTGCGCCGCGGCACACCCGACCGGCGGACCTCGCCGCCGCGCACGCCGTGTTCGGCTGCCTGGTCCGCGAGGTCGCCGCCCCCGCCGGTCAGGTCACCGTGACCGGCCACCGGGTGCAGGTCCACCTGCCGGCCACCGGGGTGACGCTGCGCTGCGCGGTGACCCGGCTGTCCCCGGTGGGCGCGCATCGCTATCACGGCCCGGTGCGTCGCCGCCTCGACGGCGGCGGCTGGGCCGGGGTGGACGCGGAACGTCTGGCCACGCTCGTGGCGGCGGAGCTGGCCGCGCGCACCGGCCGGGACAACCCCGAGTTCGTCGGACAGGTGCGGGCGAGCCGGGAGGTGACGGCTCACCTGCTGGCCGGGCGGCCGGCCGCCGAGCCGACCCCGACGGGGGACCCGGCGATCGACGCGTACGTCGCGTCCGAGCAGTCACTCGTGCTCGGGCACCCGCACCACCCCACTCCGAAGTGGCGCAGCGGCGATCCGGCCGGCTGGCAAGCCTACGCGCCGGAGCTGCGCACCGCGTTCCGCCTGCACTGGCTCGCCGTGCCGGACGACCTGGTGGCCGAGGCCGGCCCGGTCGACCCGCTGCTGGCCGGCCTGGACCCGCCCCACCCGCCGGCCGGGCACCGGGTGTTGCCGGTGCACCCGTGGCAGCTGACGCTGATGCCACCGGCGGATTCCCGGGTGCGCCGGCTCGGCCCGGCCGGAAAGCCGGTGCGGCCCACCGCGAGCGTCCGCACGCTCTACTCCCCCGACGCCGACCTGTTCGTCAAGACCAGCCTGCACGTGCGGATCACCAACTGCCTGCGCAGGAACGCCCGTTACGAGCTGACCGGCGCGGTCGCGCTGACCGGGCTGCTCGCCCGGGTGCCACTGCCGCCGGGCGTGGCGCTGCTGACCGAGCCGGCGTACCGGACCGTCGACGCGCCCGGCGCGGACGAGGCGTACGGGACGATCCTGCGCACCGGGCTGCGGCCCCACCTGCGGCCCGGGCAGACACCGATGCTGGCGGCCGGGCTGGCCGCCGCGCCGCTGCCGGTGCCCGACCCGGTGGGGTGGTGGCGACGTTACGTCGAGTTGCTGGTGCCGGCCGTGCTGGGCGCCTGGCTGCGACACGGGGTGGTGCACGAACCACACCTGCAGAACGTGGTCGTGGTCCGGGACGCCGACGGTTACCCGGCGGGAATGCTGCTGCGCGACCTGGAGGGGGTGAAGCTCGACACCAGTCGGTGGGTCCACTGGCCGGCGGGAGTGCCCCGGCAGGTCGGGTACGGCCCGGAGGACGCCCGCCGCCGCGTCGTCTACTGCCTGTTCGTCAACCACCTGGCCGGGATCTGCGGCGCCCTCGCCGACGCCCGGCCCGGCATCGAGCCAGCGCTGTGGCGGGAGACGCGGGACGTGGTCGCCGAGGTCGCCGCCGGGCCGCACGGGTCGGAGCTGCGCGGACTGCTGGCCGGTGAGCCGCTGGTGGCCAAGGCGAACCTGCTGGTGCGATGGCGGCGCGACGCGGACCGGGCGGCGCCGTTCGTGCCGGTGCCGAACCCGTTCGGCGGTCACCGGTGACCCGGCCGGTCTACGTCCATGACCTCGACGCGCTGGCCGCGCACGCACGAGCGATCCGCGCCGCGCTGCCCCCCGACGTCGAACTGCTCTACGCGGTCAAGGCGAACCCCGAGCCGGACGTGCTGCGCACACTCGCCCCCGTGGTGGACGGTTTCGAGACCGCCAGCCGGGGCGAGCTGCGACGCCTCGCCGAGACGCTGCCCGGACGACCGGCTGCGGCGTACGCCGGGCCGGGCAAGACCGACGCCGACCTGGCCGCCGCGCTCACCGCCGGAGTGACGCGGATCCACGTGGAGTCTCCGGCCGAGCTGTGCCGCCTGGGCGCCGTGGCAGCCGCCGTCGGGACGCCGGCACGGGTGCTGCTACGGGTGAACCTGCCGCTGGACGCACCGGGCGCGAGCCTGGTGATGGGCGGTCGGCCCAGCCCCTTCGGAATGGCGCCGGCCGAGGCGGTCGCCGCCGCACGCCGCCCACCCGCCCAGGTCGAGGTGCACGGCGTGCACGTCCACCTGGCCAGCGGCGTGGACGCCCCGCTCGCCGCCACGGTGGCCGAGGCCGTGGTCCGCTGGTCGGTCACCGAGGTCGGCGCGCGGGAGGTCAACGTCGGTGGCGGCATGGCCGTCGACTACGGCGACCCGGCCACCCGGTTCGACTGGGCCGGATACGGCCGGGCGCTGGGCCGTCTGCGCGACACGTATCCGGAGGTGCGGCTGCGCATCGAGCCGGGCCGCTCGCTCACCGTCTACTGCGGCGCGTACCTGACCGAGGTGATCGACGTGAAGCGCTCACACGGCGAGTGGTTCGCGGTGGTCGCCGGCGGCACCCACCACCTGCGTACGCCGGCGGCGAAGGGGCACGCCCAGCCGTTCACCGTGCACCGTCGGCACGGTGGTGACGGCCCACGCACCGACGGCGGGCCGCTGACCGTGGTCGGGCAGTTGTGCACGCCGAAGGACGTACTGTCCCGGTCGAGCGACGCCGGCCCGGTGGCGGTCGGCGACGTGCTGGTCTTCGCCATGGCCGGCGCGTACGCGTGGAACATCAGTCACCGCGACTTCCTGTTGCACGACCCGCCCGAGTTCCGCACCGGGGATCCGCACCGGATCGCTGCCGCGTGGGCCCGACCGACCGGGCGGTGACGGCCGGTCGACGGCCGCCGGACGTCAGCGGGAGTAGAACTCCACCACGAGCTGCTCGTCGCAGACCACCGGCACCTCGTGCCGGGCCGGCTCGCGCAGCAGCGTCGCGCGCAGCTCAGGCAGTTCCACCGACAGGTACGCCCGGGGTTGATCGTCGGCGTGCGCGCCGGCGGCGGCGAGCTGGAACGGCGGCAACGACCGGCTGCGCTCACGCACCGCCACCACCTGACCCGGCCGCAAGCGGTAGGAGGGCCGGTCGACCTTGCATCCGTCGACGGTGACGTGGCCGTGCCCGACGAGCTGACGCGCCTGGTAGATGCTGCGCGCCAGCCCGGCCCGCAGCACCACCGCGTCAAGCCGCCGCTCCAGCAGCGTGACCAGCGACTCGCCGGTCTTCCCGGCGCCGCGGGCGGCTTCGTCGAACGTGCGGCGCAGCTGGGTCTCGCTGACGTTGTACTGGTGACGCAGACGCTGCTTCTCCCGCAGTCGCACCTGGTAGTCGGAGGTCTTGCGGCGGTTGCGGCCGTGCACGCCCGGCGGGTAGGGGCGCCGTTCGAGGTATCGGACGCACTTGCGGGTCAGCGGGATGCCGAGGGCGCGGGAGAGCCGGGCCTTGGGGCGGGGGTGGTTCATGTCGACGGCTCCGATCGCATGGTCTAACCTAATTATTAGGTAAGCCTAACCTATGTTGAGGAGGTCGGGACCATGCGGCCCAGCCCGGCGGAGATCGTGCGTACCCTCGTCGCGGGCCGGCTGCCCGCCCTCGTCCACCTGGCCCGCCAGGCCCGCCCGCACCAGGTCCGACACGCCACCGACCCGGACGGTCGGGTGCTGCTGCTGGTGCCGGTGTTCAGCGACCTCGCCGCCGCGCTCGCACCACGGGCCGGGGACACCGACGTCGCCACCGTCCTGGACGTGCTCGACCTTCCGCCCGCCGCCGGCGCCCCCCCACTCGGCCGGGCCTGGATCTCGGGTTGGGCCGAGCGACTCGACGGCGACGAGGCCCGCGGCGCCGCCGTCGACTTCGCCGCCACCCACCCGACCGGCGACCTGCTCGACGTCGGCACCCGCTACCACCTGCACCGCTTCGAAGTGGCCGAGGCCCGCTGGGAACGCGCCGACACGGTGCGCCGCATCGACCCCGAGGCGTACGCGGAGGCCGAGCCCGACCCGCTGCACCCGGTCGAGGCGCAGCTGCTGGCCGACCTCGCCGACCACCACGCCGAGCAGGTCACCGGCTACCTACGCCAACACCTGACGCTGCCCGGCGCCGACACGCCACGGGTGGTCCGCATCGACCGGTACGGACTACTGGTCGCCCACGGCCGACCCGGCGCGACCCGACGGACCCGACTCGCCTTCGAACGGCCCGTCGCCGACGTCGCCGAGCTGTCCCGGCTGCTGCACCCGATGCTCTGCCAGCGACTGACCACCTGAAGGGCGGCCCTCACCCGGATGGTCCAGTCGACGAAGCCCTCGCCCCGGTCGCGCATCTCCCAGGTCCATGTCGATGTCAGCCCGTTCGTCCGGTCGCCGCGGCGACCGGACGAACGGGCCGCACACGGCCACCACCAGGAGGCCCAGACCGACGAACAGCCCGTCCAGCGGTAGCGCGTCACCGACCAGGCCCGCGGTCGCCGCGCCCAGGATGGTCGCCACCCCCACCCCGAGCCGCAGCACGCTGCTCGCCCGACCAAGCTCGCTCCGGGGCACCACGCGCTGGCGGTAGGTGGCAGCCAGAACGGCGGTCCAGACCGCGGCGGCGAGGTTCAGCGCGAGCAGAGCGCCGATCACCGATACCGTGGCACCCAGCGGCAGCAGCGCGAAAGAGAACCCGAAGGTGACGTTCGCCGCCCACATGCTCCGCCAGAGCGGAACGCGATCCCCGTATCGGGAGACGAGCCAGCCGCCGACGACCCCACCGATGGCGCCGACGGCGAGCACGTACCCGTAGTGGGTGACGGGAAGGCGTCGGTCGGTGACCACGAAGACGGCCAGCACGGAGAGCACCGCCGCGGCCGCGAGTGCCCGGATCACCGCGAAGACGAAGAACCAGCGGAGGAAGGCGTCACCGAAGGTCGCCCGGAAGCCGGCCACAAGCTGCGCTGCCATGCCGGCGCGTGGAGAGAACACGGCGGCAGCCGCGCGCTGCCCGGTTCGCCCTACGGTACCCGCGCGTTGCACAGCGCCGCAGCGCCGAACGACACGGCGTCGACCAGGAACGGAAGGGCTGGGGCGAGTCCGAACAGGAACGCCCCCGCACCGGGCCCGGCGAGGCTGTTCGCCGTGGTGGTGATCGAGGCGACCCGGCCGTTGACCACGCCCAGGTCGGCCCGGTCGAGTGCGTCGGCGAGAAATACCTGGACCGCACTGAAGTAGACGACTTCCGCCGTGGCGAGCACGAAGATCAGCGCGTAGACCCACCACACGGAGATCGCGCCGAGGATGAGGGCCACGGTGAACACCGTCGCCGCGACGGCCCGCGCCAGGTCGACCAGGACGACGACCACCTTCGACGGATAGCGGTCGGAGAGGAGGCCACCGAACAGCACGAATCAGATCTCCGAGGCTCGACGCCGGACAGGTGCGCCGCCTGCTGTCGGTGCTCGGCACCGCCACCGTGATCGTGACGAGCCGCACGGCGCTGCCGACGTTGGACGTAGCCCACCTCGCCGTCGGCGCGCTCACCTCCGACGAGTCGGTGGCGCTGCTCGCCCGGCACGCGGGGCCCGAACGCATTCTCGCAGCCCCGAAGGAGGCGGCGGCGCTTGCCGACCTGTGCGACCACCTTCCGCTCGCGCTACGCATCGTCGGGGCCCGACTGTTTGGCCGTCCGGAGTGGACGCTCACCGACATGGTCGCCCGGCTCGCCGACGAACAGTTCAGGCTGGATGAGCTGAGCTGCGACGACCTGGCCGTACGCGCCAGCCTCGCAGTCACCGCCGAACTCCTCGCCGACCGACCCGGCGGACCCGAGGCGGTGGACCTGTTCGACCGGTGGGGCATGGTCTGTCCCCCGACGATCGGTCTCGAACTGACCCAGGTTCTCACCGGAGCCGACGCTCGTGAGGCGCGCGCGCTGCTGGACCAGCTGGCCGCCGCCGGCCTCGTCGAGCCGTGCGGGACGGACCGTTACCGCCTGCACGATCTCGTCCGGCTCTACGCGATGGAGCGCGGCCGGCGCGACCCGACGACCCGGGCCGCGACGATCCACGCCGCCCGGTGCCACTGGCTCGGCACCACCCGACGGGCCGGGGACCACCTGCGACGCGTTCCCGACCGACCGGCGGACGGGTTCGTCGAGGCGCGGGCCGTCGTGACCTTCGCCGACCAGCGGGAGGCCCTGCGGTGGTTGGAGCGGGAGCGGGAGAACCTGATCGCCGCCGCGCGCGTGGCGGCCCGGGACAGCACCACCGAGGGTGACCTGTTCGCGGTCCGACTGTGCGCGGAGCTGTATCCGTTCCTGCCCATGCGGGGGTACTACCGCGATCTCCGTGAGGTGGCCCAGGCCGCGCTGCGGTGTGCCCGGCGACTGGGCAGCCGGCCGGACGAGGCGACCGCGCTCACCTACTTCGCGGTGGCCCAGTCCCGGCTGGGCGAGACCGAGCGGGCGGTCGACAGCCTCCGGATCGCGCTCGCACTGCGGGAGGCGGACGACGACACTGAGGCGGTGGCGGTGGCCGTCGACCATCTCGGCGTCCTGCTCGCCGCCGCCGGCCGACTCGACGAGGCCCGGGCGGCCTTCCTCCGAGCCCTCGACCTCCACCGTCCGCGCGCCGACCGCCGACGGATGGGCGTCACCCTGAACAACCTCGCCGACGTGCTGCTGCAACTCGACCAGTCCGACGCGGCGCTCGTCCATCTTCGGGAGAGCCTGCGGCTGCGCCGGGAGATCGGCGACGAACTGGGCCTCGGCATCACCATCCTGACCATCGGCCAGGCGTACGCCCGTAGCGGCCGGTACCGGCAGGCACACGGGTGGCTCGACAGAGCCCTCACCGCCGCCCGGGACACCGGCAACCGCGAGGCGGAGTGGCGGGTACTCACCGAGCGGGCGAAGGTGCACCGCGACACGGGCCAGCAGCTCCCGGCCCGCGACGACCTGCACCTCGCACTCGCCATCTCCGAGCAGACCGGCGACACCATCGGCGCCGACGAGGTGCGCCGCGCGCTGGACGCGCTCCGCGTCCCCGCCGCACGGCGATCGGCACGTCGGGCCTGACCTTGCCACGGAAGCCGCGGGAGCGGGGCGGTCAGCAACACTCGGGCGGTCCCCCTTCCGCGCCACGCCTGGGAGTTCCGCCGAGAGCCCCGGCGCACACCGTCCGGAAGCGGAGACCACGTGGTCCCCTGGGTGATTTCAGCACTCCTCGGCCTCTAACAGGCCGAGGAGGTCAATGCGCCTGAATCTCCGCGCGCCGTAGCCGCAAGCCACGCGAAGCTGTTACACAATGATCGCCATGAGTGAGCATGACGAGTCGGCGCCCGTGGTCGTGGTGCGGGTGCGGCAGCGTGCCGACCCGTTCGGAGCATCGACGGAGAATGACTTGTCCCGTCGTACTGCCCTGTATCCCACGATCCGCATCGGCGCGCCTCTGTTCGGTCACGCGGTCGCCGATGCTGGGCGGTGGCGGATTCACGCGGTGGTGGCAGACACGCCGCAGGAGGCCCGCGACACACTCGCGCATCGGCTGCGAGTCAGGCTCCGCGAGACGGTAGAGCCGGCGGTGGTCGCGCAGTTGACCGCGGTGGTGATGGTGCTGGACCGGGTGAAGGTCGACGAGGTGATCGTGGCGGGATGCGCGCACCGGATCATGCGGGTGGAGACGTTCGCGCGGTTCGGCCCGGACGGGCCGGAGCCGCCTCGACCGACTGATCGTGATCCCCGTGCGGCGGCCGATCACGACAGCTTTCTCGATGAGGAGATCGTTGCCGACCCGGATGCGGCGACCGATGTCAGCGAGGCGATGCCGCGGGTCGCGTTGATGACCACGCACTACCCACGCGGTCAGGTGCCCACCGATGTCCACGCCGACAGCAAGGCCGCCATCATCTCGCATCCGCTCGGGGTTGTCCTTCCGCCACGCTTCGCCGCAGCCGAGTGCGTCGGAGGGTCTTGGCGTCCGTACAGCCGCGCGGTGGCCACACCGCAGTTGGCCCGCAATGAGATCGCGTTCGGTCTGCGTCACCTCGAGCCGCTCCGCCTACGCCTCAGCGCCGCGCGGGCGAGGCCATATGAGCGTGCCGCCGACGATCTCGACGCGAGCCTGGCGGACGAGGTGATCGTGGCCGAACGCCGTTTCCGGGTCACCCGCATCGAGACACTGCTACGCCTGTCACCGGCAGGTCCCGAAGGTCCCCGGGCGTCCGATCACGATCCAGAGCAACCGCCTGCCGCTGAACGTTAGGAAACGCCCTCAGTCGGCACCCTGCCCCGGTGGATGCCCTCGGACGGTTTGGGCCCCACCGGCCGGCGTTCCCTAACCGACGTCTCGCAGCTCGGTGCGGGGCCGTTGCTTCGACACGGTGGAACCGGGGGTGCCACGACGGGCGTTCGGCCTGGAAGCACCGCGGGCGATGGGCAGGCTCGACGTGAACGACTTCGATGGCGAACTCCGCCCGGGCCGCCGACGCGTTGCCCGGGTCACCAAGCTCTCCCCCAACGACAGGTCCCCACAGAAGGTCGTAAGCACCGACTCGGCCCTCCGCCTTCAACCGCACGCACGCGCGTCAACCACCGATGCGAAGCGCGAGGATCGCGATGTCGTCGGCGACCGGGCCGAGCTGGTAGGCGGCCACCCCGTCGCGCACCAGCTCGACCAGCCGCCGCGGATCGCCGTCGGACGCGCCGCGCAGCAGCGCCACGAGTCGTTCCTCACCGAAGAGGCCGTCCGGCCCGCGCGCCTCGATCACTCCGTCGGTGTAGAGCAGCACGGTGTCACCCGCGGCCAGGGCCACCGACCGGTGCCCCACCCGCACCTCGGGAAAGGCCCCCAGCAGCACGCCGGGCAGATTGATCACCTCGACCCGCCCGTCCACCCGCCGAACCAACGCGGGAGGGTGGCCCCCCGAGGCCAGCTCCAGGTCGGCGCCGCCGTCGCGCAGCCGCAGCCGCAGGCACACCACGCTGAGGAATCGGTCCACGTCCGGGTCGTTGCGCAGCCGGCCGTGCAACTGGCGCAGCGCGGTGGCCGGCTCGGCCAGGGCCGCGGTGATCCGCAGTGTGTGCCTGGCCAGACCGGTGACCGAGGCGGCGTCCACGCCCCGGCCGGCGACGTCACCGATCACGAGGACCCACTCCCGCCCGGCGGCGCCGTCGACCGGGAACACGTCGTAGAAGTCGCCGCCGACCCCGGCCGAGTCCCCGGCCAGGTAGACGGCGGCCAGATCGGCGCCGGGCACCCGCGGCAGCCGCGAGGGAAGCAGACTGCGTTGCAGACGTACGGCGGTGGCGTGCTCCCGCTCGTAGAGCTGCGCCCGGGCGAGCGCCTGACCGGCCAGCCCGGCCAGGGTGACCAGGAAGTTGCGGTGCGCCGGCTCGAACTCCTGCGCGTCGGCGTACCCGAAGATGAGCACCCCGGCGGCGGTCCCCCGCCCGTGCAGCGGCACCATCGCCCACGACCGGTACGGGCTGCGCCGCACCGCCTCGGCCACCTCGGGATAGTCGTCGACCAGGGGTTGAATGTCCGGGAAGAAGCGGGGTTCCTCGTCGCAGAAGGTCGCCGCGATCGGATGGATGGCGTCCCGCCCGACGGCCTTCCACCGTGCCGGGGGCTCCTGGCCGGTGGGCGCGAACCGGATCTGCCGGCCGCTCTCGTCCATCAGCGCGACGGCGGCGAGGGCCGCCTCCGCGGCCGGGCCGGCGCCGTCCCGGACCGCGTCGACCACCTCGGCCACGGAGACCGCCTGGGAGAGCGCGGCGGTGAAGTCCTGCACCCGGCGGGCCCGCAGCTCCTCCCGCCGGCGGCGCGTCACGTCGGTGACCAGGACGGCCACCGCGCCGGCCCGGCCACCGCCGCCGGGCACGGCGAGGAAACTGCTGAGGTACGTCCGCCCGGCCCGGACGATCTCCACGTCGCGGACCTCGCCGGCATCGGCGACTTCCCGCATCAGCGGTTCGAGGACCGGCCCGAGTTCGGGGAGGAGGTCCGGCACCCGGCGGCCGAGATGGTCCGCCACCGGGTGGCCGTTCCACCCCGCCAGAATGGCGTTGATCCGGAGGTAACGCAGGTCGGTGTCGAGCAGGGCGACGCCGACAGGCGCGTTCTCGACGAGCGTGTCGAGCGCGGTGAGCATGGCGGCCCGTTCCGCGGTGACCTGCTCGACACCGAGGGTCGCCTCGTCGGCCACCTCGTCGAAGACGGCCGCGACGCCGACCGGCCCGACCGGCGTCGTCCCGTGCACCGGGTAGTAGCTCCCCCGCCACCGTCGGCGGCCGGGCCGGCCCGGGGTGGCCCCGACGACATCCAAGTTGACCATCGGTCGCCCGGTATCGAGCACCTGCCGGAGCTGGTCGGCGAACGACTCGGGCAGGTCCGGCAGCACCTCGCGCAGGTGCCGCCCCACATGGTCGGCGGCGGGCCGCCCATTGATCTCGGCCGCCCGCTGGTTGGCCCTCACGAAGCGCAGGTCGCGGTCCAGCACGCTCACCCCGACCGGCAGGTGGAGCAGGACCGTCTCCAGCAGCGTCTGGTCGATGGCGGCGACCGTCGGCGACCGCCCCAGGCCGGCCACCGACGAGGGACCGGGCGGCCCGGGTTCGTCGGCGACCGGTCGGCGCGCGCCGTGCCGCCGTCCAGCCGCGCGTATCCGCCGGGCGGCGGTCGCGGCGAGTGTCGTCGCCACCGACGCGGCGCCGGGCGGCACCACGCCACGAAAGCCGAGGCTCATCGCGCCGATGATCGTCCCGTCGGCGCCGGGATGCCACAGCGGCACGGCCACCAGACCCTCGATGTCGGCGGTCGGCAGACTCGCGGTCGCCGGGAAGCGGATCAACCGTTCCCGGAACGAGTCCGCCACGATCACCTCGCCGGTACGGGCGGCCCGGGAGATCCCGACCGGGGCAGCGAGCGGGAAGTGGGCCCACGTCTCGGCCAGCTCGGGCACCATGCCGACGTGGTCGACCAGGTCGAGCTGCGTGCCGGCCGAATCGAGCAGCACGAGGACCGCCACCTCTGCCCTGGTGCGCCGCAGGACGTTTGACGGGAGCAACTCGCCGTCACCGACCGCGAGCCCGGCCCGATGCCTCACGCTGCACTCCCCATCCGACGGAGGGCCGAACGGACGGGCCCGAGCAGACGCTACCGCCGCCGGCACGTCCGGTCGACCCGTCGAACACCGGGCCGCTCCAGAGCTGTCGGTCAGCTCACATCCGCTTCCGTCATCCGGCCCTTTCGGGCCCGTCCACGGCTGAGCCGGCTCCCGCCGTACCGTCGTTGACGGCAACGCTCAGAGCGGTTGCATGCCCGTATCGGGCCTCGGTCTCGCCGTTCGGAGCCGCGGCGTCGGGCGCGGCGGTACCTGTGCGGCCTGATCTCGGGTCTGGGCCGTAAGAACGGCTACACCCTGGCGGAACAGGCCGGGAATGTGTCGCATCGATGGCCACGATGGCGAAGTCGATACCAATACCGCGCCGGAACAGCCCACCGCCAGCGAGGACACCGACTTCACCAGGTGCGGTTGGAGTACCAGGCCGGCCAGAAGCGTGCCCGGCGACCCCGCACCCGCGCGGATAACACTGACGCGCGGGATCACGGACGAGCCTGAGTCCGCGATCCCGTTCGGTCACCGACCCGGGCTCGTCTGTCGCGGCACGGCTCCCCACCACTGGGCCGGACAAGCGGCGGCGCGCCTCGCCGAGATCAGCTCTTGAAGGCGTCCCTAATCTTCTCACCAGCCTGCTTGAGCTTTGCGACAGCCTGGTCACCACGGCCCTCGGCTTCGAGCCGCTCGTCGTCGGTAGCCCGTCCGACGCCTTCCTTGACCTTTCCGGTGACGTTCTGAGCAGTGTTGTCGATCTTGTCGCCGAATCCCACGGCAATCTCCCTGATAACGCGCGCTCGCGCGGTGATGATGGTGTGACGGGCAAATACCCGGTTCGCTCGATCGTCAATCACTCATTCAAGAAGACGCCGTCATGGTTCGCGCCGCCCCATCGGACTACCGACGAGGCGGGCGGGTAGAGGAAGACGTGACCGAGCCCGCGCCTTTCCGCCTCCGATCGCCTGACGATCAGCGCGCCACGTGATGGGCGTACCGACGACAGTGCGCCGCTACGCCCGGGAGGCGGTCGAGCGGCTGCGCAGCTACTTCATCGTGGCGCTTCAGGCCGGGCTCGCGGCCGGACTCTCCTGGTATGTCGCGAACACGTTGCTGCACAACCCGCAGCCGCTGTTCGCGCCCGCCGCGGCGGTCGGCACCATCGCCGCCGCGATCGGAAACCGGGTACGCCGCACCGCCGAACTGCTCGCGGGCGTGGTCCTCGGCGTCCTGGTCGGCGACCTGATCATCGCGGTGATCGGCTCTGGACCGGTGCAGACCGGGCTGGTGGTCGCGGCGGCCATCTCGGTGGCGGTGATCTTCCGGGGCAACGGAGCGGTGATGGTGCAGGCTGGTAGCACCGCCGTCCTCCTGGGCAGTGTCGAGCCCACAGCGCCGGACCTGGCCGTGCCACGGACCGCGAACGCCCTGGTCGGCGGCGGCATAGCCGTCGTGGTGGCGCTGCTGCTGCTACCGCTGAATCCGGTGCGGGTCGTGCACCGGGCCGCCGGACCCACCCTCGACCTGTTCGCCAACCAGCTCACCGCCGCCGCGCAGGCGCTCGCCACCGGCAACATCGAGCAAGCGGACGCGGCGCTGCAACGCCTCCAGGCAGCCGAGGCCGAACGTAAGCAAACCACAGAAATTGTTGCCGCAGCTCGCGAGGTGACAGCGTTGTCACCGTGGAGATGGCGACGGCGTGGCCAGCTCCGCCGCTACGAGAACGCGTCCACCCACCTGGAACTGGCGTTCACCAACAGCCGCAACATGGTACGCCGGATCGTCGCGCTGCTGGACGCCCGGGAACCTGTGCCGCCCGACCTGCCGGCAGCGATAGAGACGTTCGGCCAGTCGCTACGACTGCTGCACCGTGACTTCCTGGCTGGCCGTACCCCCGAGATCGCCCGTTCCCGGGCGCTGGAAGCCGTCGAGGCGGTCCGGCGGGCCCGCGACACCGATCTCGGCTTCTCCGGCAACATCGTCGCTTCGCAGGTGTTCATCGTGGTGAACGAACTGCTCCAGGCAGCCGGCATGAGCAAGGCCGAGGCGGACCAGGCAGCCAGCGTCTGAGCGCGAGCAAAACGGACGTACCCGATCGAGACGACCCGATATTAGTGTCGCACCGAGGGCTATGGCGGCCCTCGTCGGTCGGCCCGCCGCCGATCACTCCCACCTCGTGTCATGACCGAAAGGAGCTTCCGCCGGACCAGCGCGCTGCTGGCGAATCACGACCGACCGGCGAAGAGGAGGCCCGCCTCAGCGGCTCGGACGGCCAAGTCGGCGCGAGCGGACGAGGTACTCTGACCGGCGGGACGGCGACGTCGGCGCCAGGGCGACAACCGGGCAGTCTCCTGCCGGTAGCCGCGCCGCACGGCTCTCCTATTCGGGCTCCCCGCGCCGCTCTCGCCTTGGGGTCATCCTCCAGTCAAGTCGCGGCGGGCCCGCCGTTCGGCTCGCACCGCCCGCAGCGCGTCGAGTCGTAGATCGAGCTGCCGTGCCACCAAGCTGGCCAGACGCACCAGGGAGGCTCTCTGGTCGTGGGTCAGCTTCTGCGTGATGACATCGAGGGCAGCCACCACTCCCAGGCGGTGACCGTCCCGGGTGATGATCGGCGCGGCGGCGTAGAAGCGCAGGCCCAGACCTCCCCGAACGAGGGGGTGGCTCAGCGTCCGCGGATCGACCTGTAGATCCTCGATCACATACGGACCGTGTGCGCAGAACGCCGACGCACACAGTCCGGAATCCACACCGACCTCGCTGACACCGTGAAGGCCCTGACTGGCGGCGAACCAGACCCGATCGGCGTCGACGATGCTCACCGTCGACATCGCCGTGCCGCAAACGCTGACAGCGAGTGCCGCTATGTCGTCGAAGGTGCCATCGGCGGGCCTGTCGAGAATGTCGTGACAGCGCAGCATGTCGAGTCTGTCCGAGTCGCGGCGAACGCGTTCGTGCTCGGCGTCGTCGCCACCGCCATTCAGCCGGTACATCGTTTCCATATCTGTCGCATCCTCTTCTCGTCCGTCATTCACACCCACGGACGATTTCGGAATCTGCGGGACGACCGACGACGACCATACCAGCGGGATCGATCTCTTAGACGGCGACCCGAGCGCACAGCCGACATGCTGGAACATCTAAACCTGGTAGCAGCGGCGAGCTGAACATGAGCGTTGCCCGGCACCGGGCCTGTGCTCGCTCGGCGAGTCAGAGCCCCCGGTTCTGCATGGTCGATCAGTCTCGGGTAAGACGCAGAGCCTCCCATCAATCGATCTGTGACCGACTGGGTCGAGATCGACCCCCGGCCGCGCCGCCGCGTTGCCAGTTCGGGGAAGCACGGCGGCGCATTGGTGCGGGTGGGTCAGGGGGTCCGGAGACCGGCGGCGATCGTCCGGGTCAGGGTGGCCCGGTCGTCGTCACCGTCGAGCGACCAGACCATCGCCCCGCCGAGGCGCTCCTTGCGGATGTAGAGCGTCTTCTGCAGCACGGTGACCGGGTCGTCGTAGGTCCAGAAGGTGGTGCCGTCGAAGAGCCAGGCGTGCCCGGTACGCAGGTCGCGGTGCACCCGGTAGCCCTGCGCGGGCAGGTTCTTCAACATTTTGTAGTCCTCGTTACCGGGTGCCCAGGTGCCCGCCGCCGGGCCGGTGGCCGGCTTGAACAGGCCGTTGCCGCCGCCGGTCACGCCGGTCCAGCCCTGGCCGTAGTACGGGATGCCGAGCACCAGCTTGCCGCGCGGCGCGCCCCGGTCGAGCCAACCGTCGATGGCTCGTTCGATGGTGAAGTCCGGGTTGTCCGGGGCGGCGGCTGACCGGCGCAGCGCCGAGTGCTGGTTGGTCACCGACTCCCAGGTGCCGTGAAAGTCGTAGCCCTGGACGGTGGCGAAGTCGAGATCCTTGAAGATTTTCCTGGCCTCGAAGCCGGCGTCCATGGCGGCCGGGTTGGCCGGGAGGAACGCGGTCAGCTCGTAGTGCCTGCGGGTGACCCGACCGTAGCCGTCAAGCTGGCGGCGGAACTCGGCGACCAGCGCGGTGAAGTTCTGCTTGTCCTCCGGGCGGACGATGTTGCCGGGCTCACCCGCCGAGCCGGGCCACTCCCAGTCCAGGTCGATGCCGTCGAAGACACCGGCGGCCGAGCCGGCACCGCCGACCTCACCGACCACCGGCAGGTTGCCCTTGAGGAACCGGTCCACACAGGAGGTGACGAAGGTCCGCCGGGACTCCGGAGTGAGAGCCGCGTCGGAGAAGTACGTCGGCCAACTCCAGCCGCCGAGCGAGAGAAGCACCCGCAGGCCCGGGTGTTTGGCCTTGAGCTTGCGCAGTTGGTCGAAGTTGCCGTTCAGCGAGTCACCGGCCGCGTCGGCGATCCCGTCGACACTCTCCTCGGCCGACACCGGGCGCTGGTAGTCCGCCCAGGCGTCGCCGGAGGCGCAGAGCCCGTCGGCGGTGACGTCGCCGAAGGCGTAGTTGATGTGGGTCAGCCTCGCGGCGGCCCCGGAGGTGTCGAGCTTCTTGACCGGGAAGGCCCGGCCGTAGATGCCCCACTGGGTGAAGTAGCCGACCCGATGAAACCCGTCCCGATGGGCCACCCTGGACGGCGAGGCCTGCACGGCGGCGACCGGGACGCCGACGGCGAGGACGGTCAGAGCGGTGACGAAGGTGGCGAGCCGGCGGGGGATCGTTCCGCGCATGTGCCCTCCCGGGCGGTTGACGAAGCGAAACAGTGAACAAACTTTCCTGATCTCCAGGAAGCTAGAACGCCGCTCGCGCCGAGGTCAAGGGCCTACTGCGAACAGCGGGGGCGCGACGCTTTCGCGAACTGCGCTGCCTTGATCCGTTCGGGCAGGATCCGCTGGCGGATTGCGGCACGCCAGGTAGCGCGGTCGCCGCCGATGACGTGGTCGCGGCCGGCCATCAGGCCGGCGAACCCTTTGACCGCGACGACCTGAGGGTCGTTCTTCCACGAGTTGTCGCCGAACCGGGTGCCGCCCATCCCGGCCCGGGCGTGGAACTCGGTGGCGGTGGCGCCGGGCAGCAGCGCGGTGACAGTGACTCCGGTGCCGAGAAGTTCCTGGCGTAGTCCCTGGGCGAAGGAGTACACGAATGCGCGGGTCGGGCCGTACACCGTCTCGAACGGGGTGGGCGTGGTCGCGGACAGAGAACTGGTGAACAGGATCCGGCCCGCACGGTTGGCAATCATGTGTCGAGCGATCGGTTTGGCGAGTCTGACCTGGGACACGACATTCAGGTTGATCTCGTCGAGTTCGTCGGCGAGGTCAGTGTCGACGAACGCGGCACCGCCGAGGCTGACGCCCGCGTTGAGCATGGCGATCGCCAAGGGCCGGCCGGTAGCGGTGACGGCGTTCCAGACCTGATCGACGCCCTCGGCGGTACGCAGGTCGGACTGCACTGCGGTGACCTGGACGCCGGTATCCGCGGCGAGGCGGGTGGCGGAGTCGTGCACGCGTCCGCTGGCCCCGGTGATGATGACGTCGTGCCCGTGTCGGGCGGCCTGCTGGGCGAGGGCGTAGCCGATGCCGGCGGATGCGCCGGTCACCAGGGCCAAAGGTCGTGAAGCGGTCATGGTATGGATCCTTACCGGTCGCGATCGGGAGTGGGAGTTGGGGGCGGGTGGTGCCGCGAGTCGTGCTCGACGCCGCCATCCGGGAGGTCGACATCGTCGTGCAGCCCAGCAGATGTCGAACCCGGCCAAACGCTGGGCCGGCCCTGGAACGGCTCCCGATCAGGCAGATACGCGCTCGGTAATTCCTGAACCAGAGGCCGTAACCTAACGCGACCAATTCTCGGTATACCGATCGAAGGGGTACAGGGCTCGCCCGGCCGGAGGGGGTCCGGCTGCGTGTGGCGGGCCGCGCTGAACAGGCCGGCGTCGCGTGTGCGAGGCGCCGGCCTGTTCAGTCCTGCGATACCGACCGACTGAGGCAGCGCGTGGTCAGGGCGCCACTCCTCCGCAGCTACCGCCGCCGACGAACGGTTGTCGCAGCCAGGCGGTGTCGTACCTCGAGGGCGTCGACAGGCGTCAGTGCGCGCGGCGTGACTTGAAGCACCCCACCGACGCCTGCTCATCGCATTGGGCGGATGCGGGCCACGCTAGGCGGGGTTCTTGGGCCGCCGGTCAGCCTGAGCTGTCAGCCACTTGTCGGCCGCGAGCGGAGCGAGCCCACCCGGGCCGACCGCCGAGGTGGCGCGTCGGGCCCGGCGTAGCGATACTCGCCACCATGGACAGGCCCCGTGCGGAGTTGGGCCGGGACCTGGCGCACGCGCTGCGGACCGGGCCATTCTCGGCGGCGCTCCACCTGGCCATCGAGGATCGCGGGCTGAAGTTGGAGGAGATCCAGGAACGGTTGTCGGCGGCGGGAGTCGGCGTCAGCCTCACCACATTGAGCTACTGGCGGCGTGGTCGCAGCCGGCCCGAACGTCCGGACTCCATCCGGGCGGTGCGGCTGCTGGAGAAGATCCTCGACCTGCCGTCAGAGTCGCTGATCGTGCAGCTCGGACCGCGACGCCCGCGCGGCCGGTGGTTGAGTCAGCCGCCCGGAACCATCGAGATCGACCGGCTGTTCCACGACCGTACCGGGCTGGCCAGGATGATCGCCGAGGTCGACCGCTGGCACTACCACGAGCTGACCCGACTCAGCCTGCACGATCTCTACCAGGTCGGCGTCCGTCGTCAGGAGATCAGCCTCGTCTGTCGCCAGGTACTGCGGGCCAACACCGACCGGGTGTCACGGACGGTGGGCATCTTCCGCACCGACGACCCGTCCGCGACGACCCGGATCAACGCGGTACGCAACTGCCGGATCGGCCGGGTCCGCTCCGATCCCGGGTCCGGAATCCTGGTCGCGGAGATCGTCTTCGACCGCATGCTGGCCCGGGGCGACTCGGTCGTCCTCGAGTACGAGTTCCTCAGCGACTCGCAGCGCCCCACCGACAACTACTACCGGGCCTTCTCGACGCCGGTCGGCGAGTACGTGCTTCAGGTGCAGTTCGACCACGACGCCGTACCGGCCCGCTGCCACCGGTTCGAGCGTCGCGGGCTCGACGCGCCCGACCAGGGCGTCTGGGAGGCGTGGATCGGCTCCACCCACGGCGCTCACCTGATCGCCTCCGACATTCCGCCCGGGATCGTCGGTATGCGGTGGGAGTGGGAGTGAGCGGCCCTGCTCCACCGCCCACTCCCACCACGGCACCGATCAGCCGACGGTGACCGTCACGTCGTCGAGCGCAAAGCTGGTCTGGTACGACCAGTCCTCGACGCCGGTGAACGTCAGCGCGGCAGTCCGGCCGACGTATCCGCTGAGGTCGATCACCTTCTCCACATACCCACCGGTGCGGTCGAGGTTGGAGTAACGAGCCACGGTGGCACCGCCGTAGCTGACGGTCAACGTGTCGTACGCCAGGTTCTCGTACTCCGCGGTGGTGATCCGGACCCAGAAGCGCAGGGTCGCGGTCGTGCACCCGGCCGGGATCGCCACCTGCTGCGTGACGGTGTCGGTCTGCACCGCGCCGCCGCCGTTCAACCAGGCGTTGCGGCTGCCGGAGCGGGCCGGCTGCGCCGCCCACGTGCCGATCACGTTCGCCGTGGCCGTCCAGGGCGTGGCGCCGTTCTCGAAGCCCGGGTTGCCGACCACCTGGGCCGACGTGCAGCCGCCACCGCCGGTCACCGTCCAGCGGAAGGTGGCGGTCGCGGAGCGCGACGCGGCGTCGGTGAGCGTCACCGTCACCGTCGTGGTGCCCGCCGCCGTGGCGGCGCCGGTGATCCGGCCGGTCGAGGCGCCGATCGCCAGCCCTGCCGGCAGGCCGGAGGCGCTCCACGTGTACGGCGTGGTGCCGCCGCTGCCGCGCAGCTGGAGGTCGACCGCCTGCCCGAGCCCGGAGGTCTGGTCACCCGGCCCGGTCACCGTCGGGGCATCAGGCGCGGGGTCGGTGCCGCCGACGAAGCCGGTGTAGAGCAGCACGTTCGGCGATCCGCTGCCCGCACTGGTGATCTTGCCGGTGGTACCGTTGTCCACCAGTGCGGCCCGCACCTGCGCGGGCGTGGCGGACGGGTTGGCACCCAGGTAGAGCGCGGCGGCACCGGCCACGTGCGGCGAGGCCATCGAGGTCCCGGTCATCGTCGCGCTGCCGGTGTTGCTGGCGTACGAGGCGGAGACGATGCTGGTGCCGGGGGCGAACAGGTCGAGGCAGGAGCCGTAGTTGCTGCTGCTGTTGCGCCCGTCGGAGCTGGTGCTGTTGCCGACGGTGACGGCCGCCGCGACCGCCTGCGGGCTGTAGTAGCAGGCGTCGTCGGACGAGTTTCCGGCCGCCTGCACGAACTGCACGCCGGATCCGATCAGGCTGGTGACGGCGCTGTCCATCGCCTGGCTGGAGCACCGGCTGCCACAGCCGATGCTGTAGTTGGCCACCGCCGGCCTCTGCGCGTTGGCACGAACCCAGTTGATCCCGGCGATCAGATCGTCGTTGGTGCCGGTGCCCTGGCAGTTGAGCACCCGCACCGACACCACCGCCGCCTTCTTCGCGACGCCGTACGTGCTGCCCACCGCCGTGCCGGCCACGTGCGTACCGTGCCCGTGGCAGTCCTGCGGCGTGCTGTCGCCGTCGACGACGTCGGTGCCCTGGCGGACCCGGCCGGTGAACTCGGTGTGGTTGGCGTTGATGCCGGTGTCCAGGACGTAGACGGTGACGCCCTGCCCGGCCCCGGACGGGTAGGTGAACGACCGGTCCAACGGCAGGCTCCGCTGGTCGATCCGGTCGTCGCCCCAGTTCGGCGGATTGGTCTGGGTGTCCGACACCTGGACGCGTTGCACCTGTTCGACAGCGGCGACGGCCGGATCGGCGGCCAGGCGCGCGGCCTGGCGCGCAGGCATCTCGGCCGAGAAGCCGGTCAGCGCGGACCCGTACACGTGGCGGGTCCGGGCACCGAAGCGACCGGTCAGCTCTCGGGCGCGGTCGTCGAGCACCGCGCGGGCGAGCCCGGTGTCCTTCAGAGTCACGATGTAGCGGCCGGCCACCGCGGTCGGACTGTCCGCGTTCCGGACGACACCGGTCGGATCGGCCTGGGCCGGTCCGCCGATGCCGACGATGCCGGCCAGTGCCACGCCCAGCGTGAGACCGGCGGCGGCGAGTCGTAGCGACACGGGTGATCTCCTCCTCATGCCGACTCCGGGTGTCGCGTCCCGGCGACGGGGAGACCCGGAGGGCTGTGTCGGAAAGGTAGGAGTGGATGTGCCGGCGGCGACAGGTCGGTTAACAGCTGTCAATGATGTGCCGGTTCAAAACTGTTTATGAGGTCGGCCCCTCCCGACGCGCATTCGGAGGCAATACCCTCATTCAAGTTTGTCCATCGACTGGTCGACACGCAGCGTCGCACACCCCTCCGGAGGCACGATGAGGTCCCGTCTCGCCCGTACGCTCGGCGCGCTCGCGCTCGCCCTGGGTGCCGCCGCCGCGCCGGCGGCCCCGGCCGGCGCGCACGCCACGGCCGACACGATCGGGGTCTACCCGCCGATCCAGGGCTCGTCCACCTGGGACCGGTTCGGCGTGTCCGGTCCGGCCGGCCATCACATCGTGTTCGGGAACTGGGGTTACACCAACGACTGGGCGGTGGACATCTACCGCGCCCCCGGGGCCACCGTCGTCTCACCCTTCGGCACCAAGACCGCGGCCGGGCACCCGGTCGCGGTCACCGTGGTGACTGTCCGCGCGGGCTGCGCGACCGGAAACCTCGCCGACGGCGGCTACCGGATCGGGCTCGAGGCGCGGGACACCACGACCGGCGAGATCATCGGCCGGGCGGATGTGATGCACGTGAACAACAAGTCCGGCGGCATCGTCGTCGGCGCCTCCGTCGGACCGTGGACCAAGCTCGGCGAGACCGGCAGGTTCCGGTACTCCAGCTGCTACCAGGTCAACGGCGACAGCGGGGCGCACATCCACCTGGAAGTCATCAACCAGCACCGGTACTCGTGCTACGTGGCACGCGCGGCGAACACCGCTCTCACCGACCTGACCGTGGTCGGCCGGATCGGCACCCACCACTCGGGCCAACGCGCGGCCTGCTGACAGCGCCCTCCTCCGGTCCGGGCCGAGGTGCGGGGGCGATCAGGTGAGGTCCCGGCGAACGGGCAGGACGACGGCGACCAGGCAGGCGACGAGTGCGTGGCCAGCGAACGGCAGCGCCTTACCCGCACCGCCCACGCCGCACCCGCCGTCGAGGTGGATAGAGGGCTCTAGCATGCGGAGTCACCGAAGGGGGGCCGACCATGCCCGATAGTCGTCGTAGTCGCCGCATCCTGTCCGTGACCACCGTGCTCGCCCTGCTGGGCTTCATGTTGGTCGCCGCGCCAGCCGCCGCGGAGGAACCGCCACCGCCGGTCCTGAAGATCCAGAACGTCGGCACCCGACTCTGCCTCACGCCCGCCGGCTCGAGCACCGCGTCGGGCACCACGATCGTTCAGTACGCCTGCGAGGGCTACAACCCGCGCAACTGGCAGTTCGTCCTCAATCAGGAGACGTTCTCGTACCAGATCCGCAACGTCTACACACACCTGTGCCTCTCACCGGCCGGCGGCAGCAACGGCCTCAACGTCGTGGTCGTGCAATCCGCCTGTGACCTGAACCGGTCACGGCTGTGAACCTTCCTGCCCAAGGGCGGCCACTACGCGCTGCGTAACCTCGCCAGTCAACTCTGCCTGTCCCCGGCCGGTGGCGATCCCGGCCTCAACGTCGCCACCGTGCAGTTCACCTGCGACGACGACCCGACCCGCGCCTGGGACACCGTCGCCGCCAAGGCGGTGTCCAACGCCAATGCCGGCGGCCTGTGCCTGACCTTAGCCGGTGCCAGCACGACCGCCAACGCCGCCGCCGTGCAGTACTACTGCGACCGCGCACCCTCACGCCTGTGGAACATCCGCCCGATCGGCAAGAGCACCACCACGTTCTTCCTGGAGAACATGAACAGCGGCTTCTGCCTGTCCCCGGCCGGCGGCGTCGACACCTTGAACACCGTCGTCGTCCAGTTCTACTGCGACAGCAATCCGGCGCGAGCGTGGCGGCTGCTGACCGACGGCGCCGGCAACACCCGCTTCCAGAACGTGCTCAGCAACCTCTGCCTCTCGCCGGCCGGCGGCTCGACCGGCCTCAACGTCGCCATCGTCCAGTACACGTGCGACAGCGACCCGTCACGCACCTGGCGTACCCAGGTGGCGTGAGGATCACGGGACGCGGCGCGACGGCCTGCGTCGCCTGATCGGCGGTTCCGCTGCTCACCGGCCGACGCTCGCCTCGGCCTGCCCCGGAGCCCGCAGCCGCTGCTCGCGCGTGTCGTCAGTCATCCAGGACGGGATCGATCTGGCGGAGGACGGCTAGGGAGAACGAGGTGAGGTCGCCAGCACCGCGTTGCGGGACGTCGGCGTCGCGAAACGGTACGTACGAGCCGGCACGGCGGCCCATCGGAGCGCCCGCCGGCGTACCCGCGGACTACCGGGTGTCAGGGGCGCACCCGGGGGCATGCCGACAACGTCGTACAGCTTGCCCGAGACCCATTCGGTCCAAGCCGCAAGGTCCGAATCGTCGGCCGGAGCCACGGAGGAGCACATGTCATCGGAGGACGGCCACGCGCCCCAGGGCGGCACGTTCTCGGGCACCATGACGAGGCAGGTCCGGGTGCTGTGGCTGAGCCGCTCGCTGACCTCGCGCCGCGTCAGGCAGGCCCGCCGGATGCGCATCGATCCACCGTACGACACGGGGACGTGGGTCGATGGCGAGCGTGTCCTACCTTGCAGGGTGGAATGTCTGGAGGTGCGCATGCCGCGACCGAGGCGGGCCGTGCCGCTGCTGACCCTGGCGGCGGTCCTGACCGTGGTTCGCACCCTGCTGACCGAGGAAAGCCGCCCCGATCCGCGCGCGTTCCGGCGCTACGAACCGCCGGGAGAGCTGAGCCGCGCCGAACGCGACTACCTGGACTGGGCGCAGGGTCACATCGCGTGGGTCGTGCGCACGGCCCGTGTCCGGGCGATCCGGCACCGGAGCCTGGCGTTCACGTCCGGGCTGTCAGCGCTGGCGGTCCCATTGGCGCTCGCGGTCGCGGCACCGACCTGGGTGCCGGCGGTGCTCGGGTTCGTGGCCGCCGCCGGGCAGCTCGGGCAGCAGCTTCTGCGGGACTGGGAGCAGTCGCTGCTCGGGCACCAGGAGGCGGTCCGGCTGCAGAAGACGCTGCGCGTGTTCCACAGCGAGTCGGACGGGCCGCTTCCCGCCCCCGAGTTGACGCGGCGGTTCCGTGCCTTCCGCGACGCGTTCGAGGCGACCAAGGAGGAGTACGGCGGTCAGATCCTCGCCGTCCGCGGCCAGGAGCCACCGCCGGTGACCGCCGCGCCGTGAGGCCGTGGACCGCGGATGCTCATCGACCACGTGCGCGTGTACCGGTGACGGCAGTCAGGCGACCGCGCCCGGCGCGATCACCAGAGTGCACACTTCCCGCCTGTCACAACATCGTCATTACGCGTATCCAGGCGCCCATCAATGGTTGCCTTTTCGCGTCCGGTGACGTCACTGCCGGCTGACGAGGGGATCGGCGATGGGGCTTTTCGCGCGAACACGCGGGGCGACCCGCAGGTTGACCTGCATCTCGACGCTGGCGTTGCTGGTCGCGGTGGGCGGTTCCGCCGCCACTGCGTACGCGGCGCCCTCCGCCACGAACCTCAGGGCGTGGCAGGCGGAGATTACGAACGTCCCGCACCCGTCGGCGAAGGGCTGCTTCACCGCCGGCTACCCCCGACTGGCCTGGCAGAAGTCCGACTGCGTCGCCGCGCCGGCGATCCCCATGACCCCCAGGCGCAGCATCCGCCCGCTGGTGGTGGGCAACGGCAACGACATCTCCGCCCAGGCGCCGAGTGGATTCATCTCCGAGTCGTCCGGCACGTTCGAGAACATCGTGAACGTGACGAGCGAGAGCTCGCCCATCGCCAACGCCGGGCCGCCCGTCGCCGACGCCTACACCCTCCAGATCAACACCGACTTCTTCACCAGCACGGCCTGTGCCGGATCACCCAACCTCGGGTGCCGGGGCTGGGAGCAGTTCGTCTACGCCAACAACGGCTCCAGCGGCCAGGTGTTCATCCAGTACTGGCTGCTGCAGTACAACGCGGCCTGCCCGGCCGGCGGCTGGACCCAGTTCTCGTTCACCGGCGACCCGGACATCTACTGCTACCGCAACAGCCCTGGCGCGACCGCCGTACCCCATCAGCCGATCACCAACCTGGGCGCGCTGCGGCTCACCGGCACGGTCAGCGCGACCAGTGACAGCGCCACCCTGTTCGTCGGCTCGACCGCATACACCGCGGCGGGCTCCAACTCGGTCAACGCGGCGGCCGGCTGGACCACGTCGGAGTTCAACGTGTTCGGCTACGGCGGCAACAGCGACGGCGGAGGCGCGGCCACCTTCAACGCCGGCGCGTCGCTCAACGTCCGCACGAGAATCACCTACGGGGGCACGGCGGCGCCCATCTGCGCGGCCCAGGGCTTCACCGGCGAGACCAACAACCTCAACTTCGGCTCACCCGCGCCGGCCGCCACCGCGCCCGGCCCCGCGGTCATCTTCGTGGAGAACACCGCCGGCGGCGCGGCCACCAACTGCGCGGCGGCCTCCGTCATCGGCGACACCCACCAGCACACGTTCGCCGGCCTGCTGTACGACTTCCAGGCCTCCGGCGACTTCGTCGAGGCGCAGGCCGGCAGCGGCTTCGAGGTGCAGACCCGCAAGGCGTCCGGCGCACCGACCTGGCCCAACGCCTCGGTCGACCGCTCGGTCGCCGCGCGGATGGGCAGCACCAAGGTGGCCCTGTGCGACGGCAAGAGCCTCGTGGTGGACGGCCGGACCAGGGACCTTCCGTCCGACGGCGCCCTGCATCTGCCATCCGGCGTGGACATCCACCGGATCGGCAACGTCTACGTGGTGACGGACGCCGGCGGCAACAACATCCGGGTGACGGTCAACAGCGGCTACATCGACGTGTCCGTCGGCCTTGGTACCTATCCGACCCCGGTGGTCGGCCTGCTCGGCAACCCTGACGGCGACCCCAGGCGCCTCGCCGCCAAGGACGGCACCCAGTTCGCCGTCCCGCTCACCTTCGACGACCTCTACCAGCGCTTCGGCGCCAGTTGGCGGGTCACTCCGACCCGGACCCTGCTGGCATCCTGCGGCGCGGTCGCTTCGGGCAACCCGTCCGCGCCGTTCTTCGCCCGCGACCTCAACGAGGACCTCCGCAAGCGGGCGGAGGCCACCTGCCTGCAGTACCGGGTCCGCCAGGAGTGGCTCGACGCCTGCACGCTGGACGTCGCGGTGGTCGGCGGCCGGGCCGCCCTGACGTACGTCGGCCTGGTCCCTCCGGTCGTCAACGGCAACCGGTAGCGGCGACGCCGGGGGCGGCCCGCAGGTCGCGGGCCGCCCCCGGCGGGGTTGTCGTTCCTATGCGCGCTTCATGAAGCTGGAGCGCGCCCACAGGTAGCCGACGACCGTGATCACCACGCACCAGGAGACGGCGATCGCCGCGTCGGTGGTGTCGGGCGAGCTGTCGAGCAGCCCGTGGATGGTTTCGATGATCGGTGTGAAGGGGCGAACTGCCGCAGGCCCGGGCCCATCTTGTCGGCCGGCACGATGGCGCTGCTGAAGAACGGCAGCATCACCAGCGGGACGGCGGCCATACCCGCCGTCTCCGGCGACTTCGCGAACAGGCCCAGCGCGACGGTGAACCAGCCGGCCGCGATCGCCAGCAGCAGCGCGACGCCACCCACCGCGAGCCAGTCGGTCACGTTCGCCGTCGGGTCGAAACCCAGCAGAAGGGCCACCGCGACGAGCGCCGCGATGGCGATCATGTTGGTCAGCACGCTGGCGACGACGTGGCCGGTCAGCACCGCACCGCGGGACACGTCCATAGCCTTGAACCGGTTGATGATGCCCTTGGTCATGTCGGAGTTCACCGCCGTCGCGGTACCGCCCAGCCCGTAGCAGACCGCCAGCAGGATCAGGCCAGGCGTCGCGTAATCGATGTAGTCGAAGGCGCCGCCGAACATGTAGACGAACATCAGCATGATGATGATCGGCATCAGGACGGCGTAGAACACCGACGTCGGGTTACGGATCAGGTGTTTGACGTTGCGACGCAGCATGACCAGCGAATGCGACGGGGCACTCAACTCGCGTCCACCTCAGTGGTGTGGCCCGTGAGGGCGAAAAAGACCTCGTCGAGGCGATCCTCGACCTGTTCCGACAGCGGCACCCGCAGAGTGAGCTGCGCCTACGCGAAATCCTGCCGATCGACCCGCTCGGACCACTGCGGTCCGGCGCGGTCGACATCGGGATCCTCTGGCTACCCGTCCGCGAACCCGACCTCACGGTCGGGCCGGTCCTGCACCGCGAGGAACTGGTCCTGGCGGTCGCCGCGGGCCACCCGTTGGCCGAACGGGGCCGGGCCGAACTGGAGGATCTCGGCGACCATCCGGTCGTCTACCCCGAAGGACCCATCCCGGACTACATCTGGGAGGCGCACACCCCGTCCACCACACCTACCGGCCGACCCGTCCGGCGCGGACTGGGCATCCTCACGCTGGAGGAAGCCTTCCGGGCGATCGCCGGCGGCAGCATCGTGTCACCGGTCGGATCGGATGTGGCGTCCACCCGGCAGCGGGACGACATCGTCTTCCTGCCCATCACCGACGCACCGGTGATGCGCTCCGCGCCGGTGTGGCGTACCAGCGGGAACACCCCGCTGGTACGCGCCTTCGTCCAGGCCGCCGCCGAGGCACCTCGGTAGAACGTCCGCACGCCGGTTCCTCCCGCGGCCGGGACGCCCTGTCGCGCGACTCCGGAAGCGACGCGCAGACCGGCGGTGGCCCGTCCCGCAGCGCCTCAACCAGCCAGTCGACGGCGGCGAACCGGTTGGGTCGCAGCAGGAACAGGGCCAGCAGCGCCTGCTGCTTCGGCCCTCTGACGGGCACCACTCGCCCGTCCCGAAGGATTTACAGCGGACTTGGCACCCGGAACTGCATGCCATCACCACAACCATGATTCCCACATGTCCAGTGCTGGAGAGGACCCCGACCCGCCTCGCCGCCACGAGGTCGGCACCAGCCGCTCAGGGCAGGCAGCGTCAACCCCGCGTGGCGGCCTCGTGGTGGGCTGTAGGTAGCACGCTCGGTCACACGTCCGCGGTGGTGTCGATTCAGGAGTCAGATGAGACCGAGAAGCTTCGCAAGGTCGTGGGCCTTGTTACCGCCCAGTTCGAGACGCCTGATGTCGAGCTGGAACACCTCGGTGACGACGGCGTGCAGCAGGTTGACGAACTGCTGGTAGTCGGGCTGCGTGAACACCGCCGGGTTCACCAGGTCGGCGGGCACGTGGTACGGCCGCACGATCTGCGGCGCGGCGCCCTCGAACTGGCCGATCTTGTCCTTGACCGAGACCTTCTTGGTCGTCTCGCCGTCCCCTCCGGTGGTCGGGCCTCCGGTCGTCGCGGCCTGGGTCAGGGCCGGATGGCCCACCCCGAACTCGAAGCTGTACACGGTCGCCGAACGCCCGTCGCCGACCTGGCCGGTGGCCTTGTCCGCGCTGAAGTCGATCTGCGTGCCGTTGGCCAGCGTCATCGTGAACGTGTCCCGGTTCGACACGACCGTCAACGCCGGGACGACGTCCTCCTGCTTCAGGCGGTTGATCACGGGCTTGACGTGGTCCAGCGCGTGCAGCATCGTACGGCCCACCGCGTTGTCGGCCGAGTCGTCCGTGAGGAGCCGCCGCAGCAGCGCCTGACCGGTCGTGGTCGTCAGGGCGGTGGTCTTCAACTGGCACTGCGCCGCCAGGCGCAGCCGTCGGCCCTCGCCGTCCTGGTGTGTCTTGCCCTTGAGCGCGAACAGGTACGTGCCCCCGGCGTCGCTGCTGCGGTGCCGTCGGCGCAGCACGATCCGGTTGGCCAGCAGATCGTATGGAGTGGGCAGGTCGAAGTAGGTGTCCTCGTACACCTTCTGCTCACCGGTCATCTTGAGGATGCCCAGCCGCTTCTGCATCTCGCTGTCGTCGTGCAGCTTGTTCATGGCGACGATGACCTGGTCGAGGTCGCCCTCGCTGGCGAGCCTGTACTCCGCCTCGCACTCCAGGGTGGTCATCATCTCCTTGCCGCCCTGCAGGATCTCCTGGAAGGTGTTGAACACCGGGCGGCTGGTGTTGAGCTTCTCGCTCATGTTCCAGGACGTGTTGCGCCGGTTCTCGGTGCCGGCCAGTTCCAGCAGGGTGTACGGGACCAGCCGCAGCTTGCCGGAGCCCCCCTTCTGATCCAGCCCGCCGCTCTCGTGGCGCACCCCGTTGACCTGGACCTGCTGCTGGTCGGCCACGCCGAGCCACTGCGCACGCAGGCCCAGCTCGCGGTACCGCTGAATGATCGTGTGAGCGGTAACCGGGCCACTCGGATTGATCTTGAGAATCGTGGCCAACTGCTGCAGCGTGTACTCGACCCGGATCTCCCAGTGGTTGTAGTCCCACGTCGGCTCGATCACCACCACCAACAGCTGCCGCTCGCCCGGCTTCTTCGTGTCCGCGGTCGGCGTCTCCAGGTAGATCGGGACCAGGTCGTGAGGCTGAGCCATGTACCGCGGGTTGCCCGTCACGCTGAAGTGCAGCTTCAGGCCCTCGTTCGACAGCAGCGCCGGCGACTCGATCTCCAGGTGCGCGGTGCCTTCCCACTTTCGGTACGACTTCTCGATCGCGATCGCCGGGCCTTGCTGACCGAAAGCCTCCTGCTGCCCCCGCGCCCAGGTCTCGATCATGAACAGCGGCGTCTTGTACACCTGCCGGTCCAACGCCGAGACCAGGTCATCGCCGCAGACCCGGTTCTCGCTGTCGGTCGGCCGGGTCGGCTCCACCGTCGGCCGCGGCAGCGCCTTGATCGTCACTGTCTGGTCGTAGCGCAACTGCCCCGCCGTACGCTCTGCCTGCACTGCCCACACTCCTCCTGCCGGCCCCGCTGTGACCTCCACCGCGGGCATTGACCAGAGCGTAGGTGAACGGCCGAACACGTCCTGTCACCATTGCGACCCCGAGCGAGAAAGGAACGGCAGCCGGCGACGACGGCGTCGCGGTCGCCGGGGAGACCGGCGGCGAAGCCGCGGATCTCGGGGTATCCGGCATGGCGGGCTCGGTCGATCCAGGCGTCTAGGTGCTGCCCGGTGCCTTGGTGGCGGACCAGCGCGGCGAACCCGCGGGCGAGGCCGGCCACGGTGTCAAGGTCCGGACAGCGGCGGCGGGCATCAGCGAGATCGGCGTGTTCGTCGTCGGTGAGTTTGTGGCCGGGTCGCATGATCCAGGCGGTGATCCGCCGGACCGACGGCACCCGGACTGCGGTCACAGGGGCGGGTCGGGCGCGGTTGATGGTGAGCCAGTCCCGGAGCACCCGCACGCTGCGCTGATAGCCGCGGGTCAGGATCTCGGCGTGCAGGTCAGCAGTCTGGTGGATGCCGTCGGTAAGGCGTTGCCGCAGATAGTAGTGGAACGGGTGACGACGCTGGGTCGGCTACTGGCGTGCGGGCCGATCAACGCCTCGGCGGTGGCGGCGTGGGCGTACTTGCGGACGGTTCTGACGTTCATGTCGAGGTGGCGGGCGGGCGCGCTGATCGACAGTCCGTCGGCTCGTCGGCTGGCGCGGCCAGGGCAGATGTTGGTTCGGGCGTGGGTGCGTAGGCATCGGCGGTGCCCGAGGACGACCTTCTCGACAGTATCGCTGAGGTTCTTCAGCAAATGCCACCTGTCGGCGCCCTGGATCGCGTCAGGTGCTCCATTGCGGGCACCAGTGGGTGCGGCTGAGCGGTGAGGGCCACGAGTGCGGTGGCGACGGCGGGCAGGTCGGCCTTGATGTAGGTGGTGGTGGCCGGTCCCCGGCGATCGGTGTGCCCGGCGTAGGCACGGGCCACGCCGTAGCCGAAGCGGCGCTCCACCCAGGTGAGGGTGGTGTGGCGCAGCCGGTGGGTGGTGATGCCGTGCACGGCGACCCACGGTAGCTGTTGTCCGATGCGAGCCCGCAGCAGGTCGTAGCGGCGACCCCCATTTCCGGCGCTGTCGAACTGCGCATCACGCACCTGCCGGGCCGCACCGGGAACAGGCGACCGGTCTCCGGCGCGCTCCCGGCACCAATCACGGGTGCCGCCGCCCGTCCCCGCCAGGATGCCGCTGGCATTCCGGGCGCCAGACGACCCGCGCCTCGTCCACCGACCCATGCGCAAGATTGTGGAGGCGATGGTCGGACAGGGTTTCCAGAAGCCGGGGACGGGGCTGTTCCTCCTGTGCCCGATCTGCGCCTCCGAGATCGGTCAGCAATGCATCAGCGTGCCGCTTTACCCTCTACATGGAGCCATTCATCCCGAACGCGTCGAGATGTGCCGCGAGACACTGATGGCGGCGGGATGAGCCAGCGATCCGAGCATCACCGGTTGGGCTGAGCGTCATGCGCTATTCCTGGTGCCGCCGATCCCGCTCGTCGGGCCGCACCTAAGCGCCACGGCTTCCGCCGTCGCCTGGGTTCAACGACGACGGCGGAGGTGGCTGGGGCCGTCGTTCCCGACGCGCCACGACTCTCCGGTAACACTTCATCTCGATTGCCGCGCCGCCGGGCCAACCGTTGGTTAGGTTCGAGCCATGGGCCGTGGACCTCAAGGTGAAGCTTCGGCAGGAGGCTCACCGGCTGTTCACGAGGTGTGGTCGTCAGTTCGGCGTAGCGGCGGAGACAGGGTCAGGGCGCGCCTCATTCGGTTGCGATTGAGTCTGTTGATCGCCGTGCAGGCGGGAGTCGCCGCGGCAGCATCCTGGTGGGTGGCCAATGACCTGCTCGACAACCGGCAGCCCCTCTTCGCCCCGGCGGTGGCCGTCGGAACGATCGCGAGCTCGGTGGGACAGCGGCTCCGGCGCACCGTGTTCCTCATCGCCGGCGTGGCCGTGGGCATCACCCTCGGTGACCTGCTGGTGTCCTGGGTGGGCAGGGGGCACATCCAGATCGGGCTGATCGTGGCGGTGTCGATCTTGCTGGCGATGCTGTTCAGCGGCGAGGGGTCGTTCATCACCCAGGTCGGCGGCAGCGCGATGGTGCTGGCCGTGCTGTCGCCCGCCAGCACCAGCCTCGCAGTGCCCCGACTCGTCGATGGCGTGGTCGGGGGAACGGTCGGCCTGCTGGTGTCCCTGATCGTGTTGCCCCTTCACCCGATCCATCGCATCCGCCGGGCGGGACGGCCTCTCCTGCGGCGAATCGCCGAGCAGATCGATCGAGTAGCCGACGCCGGCGCCAATCGTGATCCGGGCACCGCGCAGCAGGCATTGGACGCACTGCGCAACCTCGACACCTCAGATCTGCAGACAGCCTTGTCGGCGGCTGTCGAGGTCGTCCGGCTCTCGCCCCTGCGCTGGCACAACCACAACTCCGTCGAAGGCTGGCGACATGGCAGCGAACTGATGCTCCGGTCCCTCCTCCAGAGCCGAGACCTCGCCCTCAACATGGAAGCCGCTCTGAGACGCGACGAGGCCGTACCCCCTTCTCTGCCGCAGGCAATCCACTGCCTCGCGGACTCCGTTCGCCACGTCGCCATCGAATGGTCGCCCACCTCAGGTAAGCCTTCCCAGTCGCAAGAGTCCGCACTGAAGGCCGTGAAGTGGGCGCAGGAAGCCCTCAACGAGAAACTCGACATCAACGGCGTCAACGTTGCGAACGACATCAGCATCATCGCCGTCAACACCATCCAGGCCACCGGCGTCAGCAGGGACGAAGCCGAGGCACTCCGATGCCACCTCGGCCCCGACACCACCGCCCGAGCGAAATGAACTCGTCCGTGCCCGCCTGTCTCAACGGGCTCGTGGTGGTCGATCAGCCACCTCTTACTCGAAGCTAATGCTGCGCCGGGCGGCAGCCACCGACGCGCCGCCACCGGGCGAAGCCCTCGACCGATCCGACCGTGCAACCAACTTAGTTCCGCCTGCCGCCGGTCATCATCAGCAACAATCATGCGGGGATCGACGAACGCGGTCCGGACTCGATCCACTTTCTGCCGTTGCTGTATGGGCGTGATCCGATGCGACGCAATCGGACTCGCCGACAGGATGACCGAAACCTCCGGATAAGGCGCCTACGCGGCTAATTTTTGCGTGTGGGAGAAAGGACTTGACACCCATCGCCGCAGTACGGCCGATCCTCCGGCACCACCTCGCCAAAGCGACGAGCCGACGAGGTGCCCCACCGCCGTGCGAGGCGGAGCCGCCGGATGGGTAAGAACATGCCGGCGGACGGGGCCGACGTAGGGTGGCGCCGCCGCCTACTGGTGCGCTCGGGTTCGGCGCCCGAGCAGGCGTTACGGGCAGGCTTCCTGGAGCTCTTCTTCGACCTGGTGTTCGTGTTCGCGCTGATCCGCATCGTGGCCCGGTCGTTCGAGGACCTCGCCCAGCATCCCGGGGCCACGACGTGGCAACAGGCGTTGCCGCCGTCCGGCCGCACCCTGCTGCTGTTGCTGGCACTGCTCGGGCTTTGGCAGAGCACCTACTGGACCACGAGCCGGTACAACCCCGACTCGATTGTGACCCAAGCGGCAGTCGCTACGGCCCTGGTCGCCGCCCTGGTCATGGGAGTTGTCACGCCCAAGGCATACGAAGGCTACGCGGTGACGTTCGCGGTCGCCTACATCGCCGGACGCCTCGTCCGCCCGCTGGCCCTCGCACTGAGCGTCCCGAACGAGCGACACCGTGCTCTAAAACACCGCATGCTGGTGGTCTACAGCATCACCGGCGTCCTATGGCTCGGCGGCGCCTTCGTCGGCGGCGCCACGCAGGCACCGCTGTGGGCGGTGGCGCTCGCAATCGAGCTGGCGGCCTCCCGGACAGGCTGGTCGGTGCCCTGGGGCCGGCGGGAGGACCTCGAACACTGGGACATCACCGCGGAGCACCTCGCCGAGCGATACCAACAGTTCTTCCTCGTCGCGCTGGGTGAGACGATCCTCGCGATCGGACTGACCTACAGCGCGGTCCCGTTCGACTTCTGGCACACCAGCGCCTTCGCCATCGCCACCTGCACGACGATCCTGCTCTGGCGTCTCTACTACTACCGCGCTGGCCGCATCTTCGCCGACGCCATCGCACAGTCCAGCCGCCCGTCGAAGATCAGCCGCTCCGCGACCGACATCCACCTGATCATCATCATCGGTGTCGTCACCACCGCCCTGGGCTACGAGGTGACCATCAGTCATCCGACTGGCCGCGCGCCGGCCGAATGGATTGTGCCCATCGTGCTCGGCCCCGCCGTCTTCGTCATCGGCCGCGCCCGACTTGAGAAGGCCGTCTTCGACCGCATCTCGCCGGCCCGCTACCTGACGATCGCCGCGCTGCTCCTGCCCATCCCGATCCTGATCCACGCACCCCCGATCGTCGCCGCGGCGACCGGTGCCGTCGCCCTATTCGCCGCCGCCATCGCGGACATCCGCCGGGCGCGGGCCGGCGGACAGCCGCTGGAGACGGCCAAACCGCCGTACTAGCTACCCCGCACCGTTGACCTGAACGGCCACGCACGACTTCGCCGCTGGCACCCGCCACCGCTCGCTCGTGTCACCTACCACCGACGGCTGCAAACCGTGACGGTCCACGCCCCTGGAACCCCCGGGAGACACCATGACCACCGTCGTCGTATACGTGACGCGCACCGGCGAGCGCGAGCGGTGAGCCGGGCGCGCAGCACGGAATCGCAGCACCATGCTGATCACCCGCCAAGCGGGGGATGCTGCGGGAGCTGCCGGTGCCCCCAAGGGTGTCGTCGCCGAAAAGGGGTGCAGTCGACGAGACAGCGAGCAGCGCGGCCGCTGAGGCCAGTCACTACTGCCCTGGCCATGGAGGATGCGACGGTGCGCCACGAACAGCCTGTCTTCCGCGACGCGCCGGCTGAGGTACGGGCGAGGTTCGCGCCTGCGACCGAAGGAGTATGAGAGCGCGGAGAGGCGGGCCTTGGGCCAGAGGTGGCTCACATCGACGCCTTCGATCGAGTGGCTGCGACGCGTACCGACGCCGTCGGCGCTTCAGCGACAATGTCTACCCACCCACGACGCCGGTTCCTCCTTGTCGCCGACGGCGGGCGGACCGCAGGCATCGTGGCGCGGCAGCAGTCCGGCATCCCGCAATTCATCGAGGCTCGGGGCCGAGGCGTCACGGGGTGACAGGACCGGATGCTCAACCGGCCAGGCGATCGCGAGCCGGGGATCGAGCGGATGCACGCTGTGCTCGCGGGCGGGGTCGTAGGTCGTAGAGCTCAGATATGCCACCACGGCGTTGTCGGAAAGAGCGCAGAAGCCGTGTCCGAGCCCTTCGGCGATATACACCGCCCTGCGGTCGACGTCGTCAAGCTGCACCCCCTCGACGGACCCGAAGGTCGGTGAGCCGACCCGAAGGTCCACCACAGCGTCCCAGATTCGGCCCCGAACGCAGCTCACGTACTTGGCCTGTCCCGGTGGCACCGCGGCGAAGTGGATACCGCGCACGACGCCGGCGGCAGAGACGCTCAGATTGCCCTGCCGGAACCCTACCGGTCCCGCGCCGACCTCCTCCAACCTGTCAAACCGATACCACTCAAGAAAACTGCCACGCCCGTCCTGGTGCTTCTGGGGCGTGATCTCCCAAGCCCCGTCAAGGGACAGCGGTCGGATCTTCACCGGTTCCTCCCGTCGGGGAGTTCTGGCGGCCGGGCTCTGTCGCCAGCCGCAGGAGGTATTCGCCGTAGCCGCTCTTCTGCAACGGTAGCGCTAGGGCACGTAGTTGTTCGTTGTCGATCAGACCCGCACGCCAGGCGGCCTCCTCGACGCAACCGATCTTGCGGCCCTGCCGTTCCTCGATGACTCGCACATACTCCGAGGCGTGCATCAACGTGGTGAATGTCCCGGCATCCATCCAGGCTGCTCCCCGGCCCAGGACGGTCACGCGCAGACTTCCTCGGCGAAGGTACTCCTCATTGAGCGCCGTGATCTCCAATTCGCCCCGTAGGCTCGGCCGTAGTCCGTGTGCGATCTTGACCGCATCGCCGTCGTAAAAGTAGAGCCCGGGGACGGCGTACCGCGATCGCGGAACGACCGGTTTCTCCTCGATGGAGGACGCGCGACCGGCTTCATCCACGGAGATGACGCCGTACGCCGACGGGTTCGCCACCGGGTAGGCGAACACCCGGGCGCCGGTGAGGGTGGTGTACTCGCTCAGCTTTCGCCCCAGCCCCGCCCCGTGCAGGATGTTGTCGCCAAGGACGAGCGCCACGGGGCCGCCGGCGAGGAACTCCTCACCGACGAGGAGCGCCTGCGCGATGCCCTCCGGGCGCGGCTGCACGGCGTACTCCAGTCGCAGCCCCCACTGCCTTCCGTCGCCCAGTAACCGCCGAATCTGGTCGGTGCTCTCCGGGGCGGTGACGATGAGCGTCTCACGTATTCCCGCCCGTATCAGTGTGGACAGCGGATAATAGATCATCGGCTTGTCGAAGATCGGGAGGAGTTGTTTGGACACCGACCGGGTGACCGGCCACAGACGTGAACCCGTTCCACCTGCCAGCAACAGCCCTCGCATGCCTTTATGGTATGGCCGGGATTACGTTGTGGGCAGAGGCCGACGGTCGTGTCGGATGTGAGACCGCCTGATCAATTCGCTCGCTTTCACCCGCGATCGCGGCGGTGTCCGATCGCAACAGTGGATGACAGGAACATCCGGGCGGCGGCTCCCGTTCATTTCGGGGTGCGGCCCGTCGGTCAGTGGCTGCTCATCATCCGTTCGGCGATCGGCGCTCGAGATGGAACAGTGGCCGCGGGCCTGCGGCGGCGGGCGTCCCGTACGGTCATCCGTACGCCCTCGATGAAGCCGATCGAAGCCTGCCAGCCCAGTAGGTCACGGGCCTTTCTGGTGTCCAGGGCCATGTTGCGCACCTCGCCCGGCCACGGAAGCGGCTCGTAGCGCGGATCTTGGGCGGCACCGACGGCCTCCCGGACGGCCCGGTACACCTCGTTGATGCTGGTCTGCCGCCCGGAGGCGATGTTGACCATCCCGACGCCGTCATGATGGCAGGCGAGTGCCACCGCCTCGGCGACGTCACTGACGTGGATGAAGTCGCGGGTCTGCGTGCCGTCTCCGCTGATCGTGACCTGAAGCCCGTCGAGCAGCCCGTCGGCCATGACAGCAACCACTCCGCAGGCGCTGCCGCCCTGCCGGGGCCCGTAGACGTTTCCGAAGACCATGGAGGTGTGGGCGAGGCCGTGCTGGCGGCTGTACCAGTCCAGATACTGCACGCCGGTGGCCTTGCTGATGCCGTAAGGACTTACCGGAGCTATCGGTCGATCCTCGGACAGCGGCAACTCGCAGGCGTCCACCCTGCCGTAGATGGCGCTGCTGGCGGCGTTCACCACCAGCCGCACGCCGCTACGGACGCAGGCGTCGAGGACGTTGACGGTCCCGAAGACGTTCACGTCGGCGTCGTACAACGGAGAGCGCGCCGCGGCGGGCAGGCTGGGTTGAGCGGCGAGGTGTACCACCACGTCGGGTCGCCAGTCGTGGATGATCTCCACCCCGTCCGGCGTACGGATGTCACCCGACAGCACGTCGGCCTCGGTCAGTCCACCGAACGCGGCGTCGGCGAGGTTCTCGATCCGCCCCGTGGAGAAGTTGTCCAGCACCCGGACCTCGCTGCCCATCAGCATCAGCCGGGCTGTCACGTGGCTGCCGATGAAGCCCGCGCCGCCGGTCACCAGGATGCGTCGGGGCGTCAGGTCCGGCGGCGGCACGTTGGCAGCCACCAGGTCGGGAAGGTCCATCTCGGAGCTCCTTGAAACGTTGGGTCGTTGACCCACTACGGCCGGGTCGGCCACGACGAGAATATCGGGCAAAAGCCCTCAGAAGGTGACTTTGTTCGCAGAAGTTCATGGACTCCAGCGACCTGCTGCCCTAGCCCCTTTTTTCGGTGTTCGTCGGATATGGGCGTTTCTATCCCCGATAGTTGCTCGTGGAGTGCTGATCCGCACGCCATCGGAGCTTCGGTTGGAGGAGGCCACCACCGTGAGGAAGGCGCGTGTTCCCGCCCCCGGTGCGGCAGCGGACGTCCGGACAGAGGGCCTGTATCGACCCCCACCGCACGCGGTGCCATCGCACGGCACGGCCGGCGTACCGCGGACTCGCCCCCATCAGTCCGCCGGACGACGGGTTCGCGTCGTGGTTCTGGAGCCGAGCGACACGTTCACGCCGCCCGACCGCCTCGACGAGGAGTTCGACGTGGCCGTCCGCCTCCCGGTGCCAGCCCGCGCCGGGGAGGTCGCACACGTCCTGGCCGAGATCCGACCGCGGCTCCTGCTTCTCAAGCACTCACTCGAGAGCGTCGACGAACGACTGATAGCCGAGTGCCTGCGCTGCGGAACCGAGATCATGGTGCTGGCCCGGCCGGTGTACGGACTCCTACGAGCCCCCACCATGCGGCGTTTCGGCGGGCTGCCCTGGATCCGCCTCCGGTCCCGGGCGGGCCACCCCGACGGTGAGCGACTCAAGCGGGTCTGCGACATGGCCGTGATCCTGCTCAGCTCCGCCGTCCTGCTCCCGCTGCTGCTGGCCATCACCCTCACGGTGTCGATCACCGGGCCACCGTTCTACCTCCAGCATCGCGTCGGAGCGGGTGGACGGCTGTTCCGAGTGGTCAAGTTCCGCACCATGCGGGTCGGGGCCGAAGAAGCCACCGGCCCCGTACTGGCGCAGCCGAACGACGCCCGGGTGACCCGCATCGGCCGGTTCTTGCGACGGTCGCGGCTGGACGAGCTCCCCCAGTTGTGGAACGTCCTGCGCGGCGACATGAGCCTCGTCGGACCCCGACCGGAACGGCCGGAGTTCATCGCCCGCTTCGAGGGGCTGCCGCACTACGACCTGCGGCACCTGATCCGGCCGGGATTGACCGGCATCGCCCAGCTCACCGGCGGGTACGCGGCCACGGTCGAGGACAAACTCCGGTGCGACCTGCTCTACCTGAACTGTCGTTCGATGCGCGTCGACCTGGCTCTACTCCTGCTGACCCTCGTCGACCTGGTGCGGGGGTTTCCCCGTGGCTAGTCCAGCCGCCACCATCGGTGGCCGGGTCACCCGCAACACCGCCAGCATGCTGGCCTCGCGGGTGGTCATGGCGCTGGCCGGCCTGATCTCGGTACCCGTCGTCTACCAGCACCTCGGGCCGCGCGAGTTCGGAGCCTGGATCGTCCTGGCCAGCCTGCTGTCCATGGCTGCCCTGCTCGACCTAGGTCTCGGCTCAGCACTTGTCCGCGAGGTGGCCCGCGCCCAGAGCCCGGCAGATCGAGATCTGGTACGCCGGCTACTCGGCCTGGGACTGGGTTGGGCCGTGCTGCTCGGCCTGCTCACCCTGGGTGTGCTGGGTGCCTGCTGGCCATGGCTCACCGGGCTGCTACGCCTCGGCGAACTGGCCGGCGAGGCGTGGCACGCCACCCTGTGGATGATCGTCGGACTGGTGGCCAGCGCCGTCGAACTGCCCTGGCGAGCCGTGCTCGAAGGCGGCCAGCGATACGGGTCGCTCGCCACGATCGGCGCCGGAACGGCCGTCCTCGGGGCTGCACTGACAATCCTGGTGGTGCGCCTCGACGGCGGAATCACGCCACTGGCTGCCTCCGCCGCGGCCACCGGCGCCATCCGCACCACACTGCTCGCCGCTGCCGCCCGCCGACGCCGCCCGGAGTTGGGGCCCCGATGGGGACGTGTGGGCCTGGACGACGTACGCAGGATCAGCGGCTACGGCCTACGGGTGCAGGTCTCCAGTGGTGCCGCGGTGGTCAACGTCGAACTCGACCGGCTCGTCCTCGGAGGCGTCTTCGGCACCGCCGTCGCCGGCGGATTCGACCTGGGCGCCCGGCTGCTGAACCTGCTCCGACTGCCCCCAGGTTTCGCCCTCATCGTCCTCTTCCCCGCCGCGGTGGCCCGTACGGTGGCCCAGGGCACCGGCTGGCTGGAGCGGTTCCACCTGTCCGCCACCCGCTATTTCGCGCTGGCCCTCGCCCCGGCCACCGCCGCGCTGATGGTCTCCGCCGAACCACTGGTCCGCCTCTGGATGGGACACCCGATTCCCTGGGCAGCGGCGAGCATCATGACCCTCGCACCCGCCTACGCGATAAACCTGATCGCCGGCGCAACCACCGTCGTAGCCCGCGCCGAGGGCCGCCCCGGGCTGGAAACGCGCTACGTGTTGCTCTCGGTCATCCTCAACCTGGCCCTGACCGTACCGATGCTGTGGCTGTGCGGCCCGCTCGGCGTCACGCTGTCGACCGCGCTGGCGGTGACCCTCAGCACCGGTTACTTCCTGTTCCACTTTCACGCCGCGACGGGCCGGCCGCTGGCCGCGCTGGTCCGTGTCGTCTGGCCACCGATCGCGGCGGCTACGGCGGCCGGGCTGATCGCCGCCATGGCCAGCCGGTTCCTGCCGGACGGGCCGAACCGCCTCGACGCCGCGCTCGCCGTGACCACCCGCACCGGTCTGACCATGCTCATCACCGCCGCGCTGCTGGTCGCCGGCGGTCACCTCGGCGCGACCGATGGTCTGCGGCTACAGCGGCTGCTGCGCGCCCGAGGCACCATCTTGTCGCCGGCCGGTGGGGGGCGGCGATGAGCATCGACAGCCGAAGCGCCGAATGCCTGGTGTGCGGCCCGCGGGAGACCCACCTCCCCCGAATGGGTGGGCTGCTGCGCCGCTGCACCGGCTGTGGTTTCAGCTGGACCGCGCAGCAGCAGTCCGAGGCGTACGACGAGGACTACTTCGCCACCGGCGGCTACGACGACTACTTCCGCGCGCAACCCCGACGCTTCGAGGCGGCCCGACGACTGCGCTGGCTGCTGTCCGTCGTCCGCCCCACCGTCCTGCTCGAAGCCGGCTGCGCCGGCGGCTACTTCCTGGAAGCCGCCCACCGCGCCGGCCTCACCGCCAGCGGCATCGAGATCAGCGAAGCCGCATCCCGCTTCGCCCGCGACCACCTCCACATGCCCGTACGCACCGGCCACTTCGAAACCATCGCACCCACCCTCACCGCCGACACCATCTGCGCCTTCCACGTCCTCGAACACGTGGAAGACCCCCGCGCCTTCCTCCACACCGCCCACACCACCCTCACCCCCGGCGGCTGGCTCGCCCTCGAAGTACCCAACATCGCCTCCGCCGCCGCCCGCCGCCTCGGCACCGCCTGGCCCGGCCTCCAACCCCGCTACCACCGCTGGCACTTCACCCCCACCACCCTGACCCAACTCCTCCACCAGTCCGGCTTCGACGTAATCCGACAGGACACGGCCGTCTTCCGCTACTACATGCCGCTCGGATACCGCCTGCGGCACGCCCGCCACCTGCTGCCCGCGGACCTGATCGGACTTCGCTCACCACGGCTGACCCACCCCCGACGCGGCGACCTGCTCCGGGTGATCGCCCGGATCCGACGAACCAGACGGAGTACCAGATGAGACTGGATCGGATCGAGCTGGTGCGCTGCCAGCTCTGCGGCCGGGCCGGTGGAGACTCACCTGCCCTCGACGGCCTGATGTGGAGCTGCCCGGAGTGCGGATTCGTCTGGACCGCCAGGCAGGCTCCGCCGCCCGAGGAGTTGTACGACGAGGACTACTTCGCCACCGGCGGCTACGACGACTACTTCCGCGCGCAACCCCGACGCTTCGAGGCGGCCCGACGACTGCGCTGGCTGCTGTCCGTCGTCCGCCCCACCGTCCTGCTCGAAGCCGGCTGCGCCGGCGGCTACTTCCTGGAAGCCGCCCACCGCGCCGGCCTCACCGCCAGCGGCATCGAGATCAGCGAAGCCGCATCCCGCTTCGCCCGCGACCACCTCCACATGCCCGTACGCACCGGCCACTTCGAAACCATCGCACCCACCCTCACCGCCGACACCATCTGCGCCTTCCACGTCCTCGAACACGTGGAAGACCCCCGCGCCTTCCTCCACACCGCCCACACCACCCTCACCCCCGGCGGCTGGCTCGCCCTCGAAGTACCCAACATCGCCTCCGCCGCCGCCCGCCGCCTCGGCACCGCCTGGCCCGGCCTCCAACCCCGCTACCACCGCTGGCACTTCACCCCCACCACCCTGACCCAACTCCTCCACCAGTCCGGCTTCGACGTAATCCGACAGGACACGGTGTTCTCGCGGTTCTACTGGCGGCCAGCCGCCCGGCTGCGCCACGCGCGCGATCTGCTGATCGCCGACGTGGCCGCCAGCGGTTCGCCTCGGGTGACCCACCCGCAGCTCGGAGACCTGTTGCGGATCATCGCTCGGCGCGACGACCGGAGCATGTCGTGATGCGCGCCCCACAACTCTCGGTGCTCCTGGTCAGCTGGAACACCCGGGAGGAGACCCGGCAGTGCCTGGAGTCGCTGGCGGCTACCGCCGACCCGCAACTGGAGTACGAGGTCGTGGCCGTCGACAACGGCTCGTCCGACGGCTCGGCCGACCTGCTGGCCGGTCAACCCCGGGTCCGGCTGCTCCGCAACGACCACAACGCCGGCTTCGCCGCCGCCGTCAATCAGGCGTACCGGCAGGCGCGCGGGCAGCTAATTCTCCTGCTCAACAGTGACGTCCGGTTTCACCCGGGCGCACTGAGCCGAATGATCGGCTACCTGCGGGAGCAGCCCGAAGCCGCCGGGGTCAGTCCGCTCTACCTCAACCCTGACGGCACCTTCCAGCAGCACTACGTCCGGCTACCCACCTTCGCGGCGTCCATTGCGCTGGTCTCCGCGCTGCGCCGGCTGCCCGGGTTCCGCCAGGCGCTGCACACCTTCCAGATGCGCGGTGAGGACTTCAGCCGCCCGCGACAACTCGCCTCCGGTAGCTGCATGCTGCTACGCCGGAAGGTACTGGAACCGCACCGGATCTTCGACGAGACCTTCCCGATCTACTGGAACGACGCCGTGCTCGCCCGGCGGCTCGCCCAGGCCGGACACCACCCGTGGATGATCCCGGACGCGGTCGTCACACACAGTCGGGGCGCTTCCTGCCGGTTGCTGGGACCGGCCATCCGGTTCCGGCACCTGCTGGGCAGCCTGATCGGTTACCTGAGACTGACCGAACCGCGTTACCGGCTACTGGTATTCCGGATCATCCTGCTAGTCGATCACCTGGTGAAGCGCCTCTGTGGCCGGTCGGTGCAGCTCAGCCTGCCCGACCTGCTCGCGGCGCTGCGCGGCGACGTCGGTCCGCTGCCCGACGGTGACATCCGCGACTGGGTGGTGCTGTTCAGCCGGACCCGCTGGTCCGTTGACGAGCACCCGGCGGTGCTGGGGCGGCTGGGGCCCGGGCAGCGGCTGCTCTTCGTCGATCCGCCCGCGTCGCGTCCCAGCTGGCGGTGCGAGATCACCCCGATCGGCTCCGCCGCCTGGCACGCCGTCGCACCGACCGCGCTGCCGTTGGGGGACCGGGTCCCGCTGGTGAACTGGCTCAACCGCCGAATCGCGGCCGGCGCCCTGCGCGCCTGGCTGGATCGGCAGGCCGGCGCACGCCTGCTGTCACTCGACGACGAACGCGCCCGTCCCGTCCTCGGGCGCCTCGGCGAGGACGGGCTGCTACCCGACCGGCGCGCGCAGGGCATCATGGATGAGTCCCGTCATGGCTGAGCACGCTGCAGGCAGGTTGCCGGGTCCGGTGGCCACCCCCCTCGGCGAGCGCGACTGGGTGGTCATTTTCAGCGGCACGCCATGGGCGAGCGGGGCCCACCGGCAGCACGCGCTGGCCCGGGAGCTCGCGGTGGATCACCATGTTCTCTTCGTCGACCCGGCCGGGCACCTCCCCCGCTGGCGGGTCCGGGCCCGGCAGGTGGCCGACGGCCTGTGGCACACCCCCGGGCCCGCGCTGCTGCCGTTGGGCCGGCATCTGCCACCGGTCAACCGGGCCAACCGCTGGCTGGCCGCGACCCTGCTACGCGGCTGGCTGCGGCGACGGGCCGCGACCGTACGGCTGCTGTGGCTGGACGAAGACCTGGCCGCGCCGATCGCCTCCCGACTCGGTGAGGCCGCCGTCGTGTACGACGCCACCGACCTGGACTGGACGTTCACCCGCCGTTGGAACCGCTGGCACCTGCGCCGCGCGCTGCGCCGCGCCGTCGACGCCGCCGACCTGGTGCTGGCGTCGTCCAGCGCGCTACCGGCCCGGATGCCCACCGCCGATCCGGCACCGACCGTGCTGCCGAACGGCTGCGACCCGGACAACTTCACCCCCGACGGGCCGATCGCGCCCTGGACGCGTCCGCTGCGCCGTCCACTGATCGGCTATTGCGGCGCGGTCGACACCCGGGCCTTCGACGCCGACCTGGTGGCCGCGGTGGCGCGGGCACACCCGGAGTGGTCGTTCCTGCTCGTCGGCCCGTCCACACGGGCCGGCCGGGCACCGCTGGCGAACCTCAGCAATGTGCAGCTCGTCGGTGCCGTTCGCTACGCGGATGTCCCGAGCATCCTGCGGGCCTGCGACGTCACGATCATCCCGTACCGGGTGGGTGGGCTGGTGGACTACGTGCATCCGAAGAAGTGCTACGAATACCTGGCCCTCGGTAAGCCGGTCGTCGCCACGCCGTTGCCGGCGTTGTGCCCGCTGGCCGGCACGGTCCGGCTCGCCGGCGACCCGCAGAGCTTCGCCGCAGCGCTGCGCGACGCGCTCAGCGCTGGGGGACAGCCGGACGAGGCGGCCCGCCGCCGGTCGGTGGCGGTGCGCAACAGCTGGTCAGTCCGAGGCGTCGAGCTGCGGGCGCTACTCGCGGGGCTGCCACGATGAGGGCCGCTGTCCTCGCGCCCACCGTGCTCCTCGGCGGCGCCGCAGTGGGGGGTCTGGTGACCGCGGTGACCCTGCTACCCGGGCCGATCGGCCTGGCCGGAGCCGTCGGCCTGCTGAGTTTCGGCACGTTCCTGCTCTGGCCCTGGGCCGTCCTGCCGGTCGGCATCATCGGCGGCGCCGTGGTGGGTGGCCTACTCAGCCGCGGTGACGTGCGGGGTTACGTCGCCGTGCACGTGCTGCTGCTGGCCGCCGGCTACGTGGCGTTGGCGATGCGGCACTGGCTGCGGGTCGAGGCGCGTGGTCGCCGCACGGTCGGCGACTGGGGAATGCTGAGCCTGGTCGCCGTGACCGCCCTCGCCACGGCCTACGGCCTGGCGGTCGGCAACCCTCCCTCGGAGGTACTGGTCGCGGCATACCAGATCGCCATCATTCCGGTGTACTTCTTCCTGGCCACCCGCACCCTTGCCACACCGCGTCGGCTCCGGTCCGCCGGCATCCTCTACGTGATCATCGCAACGGCGTTCACCGCGTTCACGGTGGCGGCGCCGGGCCGCCACGGCGGGCTCCTGACGCTGCTGGCGATTCCACCGCTGGTCTGGGCCGCCGGCCGCACGTCGGGCTGGCGGCGCACCGGAGCGGTTCTGCTCGCCGCGTTCTTCGCCGTCGACGTGCTGCTCGCCTCGTACCGGGGCATCTGGCTGGCCGCCGTCCTCACCCTCGCGATCCTCGTTCTCCGGGGTGGTCGCAGCGTCCGGACCGGCCTGGTCGCGACCGCCGCGACCGCCGTCACGGTGGCGGCGCTACTCGCCCTGAACTCCGGGGTACGAGAGCGGGCCGGGGAGATCGCCAAGGGTATGGAGCAGTCCGCCGGCTACCGAGGCGTGGAGTCATCGATCGGCCTGGACGTCTTCGTCGACCGACCGCTCATCGGCGCGGGCCTCGGCCAGTCCACGCCGGACACCTATCTGCCGGGCTTCACCATCACCGACGTGGGACCGGTCTATCACGCGTTCTACGTCACAGTGCTGGCCAACCTCGGCCTGGTCGGCTTGGCGTTCGTGCTCTGGCCGATCCTGCGCAGCATCCGCGCCGGTCTCGGGTACCGCGACGGACTCGCGCTTCCGTTCGCAGCACTGTCCTGCGGGTTCCTGGCGGCCGCGCTGTTCGCCGCGCCGACCGACGGCCACTGGGAGCTGGGCCTGCTGCCGGCGCTGACCCTGCTCACGGCACGCAACGAGTTCGTCAGGCACTGGCGGACCACCTGGCCGGGACAGGCCGGCGCAATCGCGCGAATCACACCCTCCCGGATGGCGACATGAGACCGGAACCGTCGCTGCGCAGTCCCGATGCCTGGCCGCTGACGACCGATGCCACCGCCGTGGTGGTGACGCACAACTCGGAACGGCAGATCGGGGACGCCCTGGTCGCGCTGCGCCGAAGCGGGGTGCCGGTACGGCTGGTGGACAACGCCTCCACCGACGGCACCGTCGACCTGGTACGGCGTCACTTCCCGGAGGTGACCATGCTGGCCAGCCAGACCAACACCGGCTTCGCCAGAGCCGTCAACCGAGCGGCAACCGGCATCGACACCGGCGTGTTGCTCCTGGTCAACCCCGACTGCGTGGTCGGTCCCGGCACGGTCGCCGCGCTGGTCGAGGTCATCCGAGCACGGCCCTCGGTAGGCGTCGCCGGGCCACGGATCGTCGACGCCTCCGGCCGGGTCGCGATCAGCGCCCACCGATTCGAGTCACTCGTCACGGTGCTGGCCAGTCGCTTCGGTGGGGCGCTCGCGCCGATCAGGCTCCGCCGGCTGCTCAGCGGGCAGCGGCAGCGCACCACGTACGACGCGTGCGTGCGAGGTGCGGAACCGGTCGCGGTGGACTGGCTGTCGGGCGCCTGCCTGGCGGTGCGGACCGACCTGTTCACCGCGATCGGCGGACTCGACGAGGGCTACTTCCTGTATTACGAGGACGAGGAGCTGTGCCTTCAGGCCGCCCGTCACGGCGCCGAGGTGCGGTACGTGCCGTCCGTCAGTGCCGTGCACACCGGCGGCGCGAGCAGCTCCGACCCGGCCTGGATCTGGCCCCATCTGTACCGCAGCATGCTGCGGTATTTCTCCCGCCACCGCCGAGGAGAGCTGCCTGCCGTCCGCATCGCCGTGTTGCTGCGGGCGCTGATCGGCATGGGACTGGCCGCGCTACGCCTACCCGTCCAACCCCGAGCCGGTGCCGCCCGCATGCGGGCTTGGAGCCGTGTCGGCCGGATCGCAGTCGCCTCACCAAAGACGAAAGGAGGAGCGTGATGCACGTTCTGACCACGGTCGTCGGCAAGCGCACCGAACATTGGACCGACCTGTTCGACGTCCTGTGCGAACAGCCGGACGTCACCCTCACCGTACTCGCCGCGGACGTGTCCCCGGTGACCCGACGGGAGCTGGCTCGCCTGGCTCGCGTACACCCGCGGCTGCGCTACCACGTCGTGCCGCACCTTCTCGGCGAGGGCCGCACCGGGCACATGGCCTCGGTGTTGTTCCGACTCCCCGCAGGGCACGACGTCACCGCGACCCGCCCGGACATTCTGCACGTCATCGGCGAGGCGGCGTACCTCTCCACCTGGCAGACGCTGCGGCTGCGCCGACGCTGCTGGGCTGGCGTGCCGACCACGCTATACGCGGCGCAGAACGTCGTGACCCGGTTTCCTGTGCCGTTCCCGCGAATCGAACGGCAGTCCTACCTGGCGGTCAACCACGCCTTCCCGGTCACCCCGGCGGCGCTGAACGTGTTGCGGATCAAGGGTTACCACGGGCCGGCCACGATCGTGCCGCTCGGCACAGACACCCGGGTCTTCCGTCCGATGGTGACCGGGATGGCTGATCGCCGGTTCACGGTGGGGTTCGTCGGCCGGTTCGAGCCACACAAGGGGGTGGCTGACCTGCTCCGCGCCGCCGAGCTGATCGACTGCGACGTTCTACTGGTGGGGGACGGCAGCCTGACCTCGGAGGTGGAACGAGCTGCGATGCGGCGGCCCGGGCGCGTGGTGCGCCACCGATGGGTCGGCCACGACGAGCTGCCCGTGCTCCTCAACGGCATGGACGTGCTGGTGATGCCCTCCGTCGAGGTGGTGCAGCGCAACGTCGTGCCGTGGATCGGCATCCCGCTGCGCGAACAGTTCGGCCGGGTCCTGGTCGAGGCGATGGCGTGCGGCGTACCGGTGGTCGGCAGCGACGTGGGCGAGATCCCGTACGTGGTCGGCGACGCCGGTCTGATCTTCCCGGCCGGAGACGTACCGGCCCTGGCCGCCCGGCTCGCGCGACTGCGTGACGAGCCCGCGCTCACCGCTGACCTCGGAGCGCGGGGCTTGCGCCGGGCGGGTGCCGAGTTCGGCTGGGACCGCGTCGCCGACACCCTCTGCACCGTCTGGCGGGACCTGCGTGTCCCGACCCGGTCCCCGCAGACACCGCCTACCGAGGCCGGACACACAACCAGAGAGGCGATCGCCCGATGAGCGCATCGATAGGAGTAAATGGTATTTGGGGTGCCGCTTGGCGCCGGGTGGGTATCCCGCTACTGGGGCTGTGCGCCGGCCTCACCGCCGCGCAGGGCGTCACCCAGCTTCTTCCGCCGCGCTACGAGACGCAGGCGTCCGTGCTCGTCACGGCCAGTTCGAACAACGACGACCGGCCGGCGGACCTGGCACTTGCGCAGAACCTCACACCGACCATCGCCCGGCTGGTCGGGTCCCGCGAGGTCGCGCTGGACACGGCGCGCACCCTGAACCTTCCCGAACAGGCAGTCCTCGGCCATGTCCGCGGAGAGTTCGAACCCGGTCTCCAGATCATCACCGTGCACGCCACCGCCGGTTCCGGTGCGCAGGCCGCGGCGATCTCCAACGCGGCGAGTCGCGCGGTCAGTGAAGAGCTGGACCGGTTGGACATGGGCAGCCCCGCCACCATCAGCGCGCGCGTGCTCGACACAGCCAGCCCCTCGGTCCGGCCCGCGTTCCCGAAACCACTGCTGAACGGCGTGCTCGGCGCGCTGGCCGGGCTGCTGGCGGGCTGGGGCGCGTCGATCCTGCGCGATCGCTTTGACAACCGGCTGCGGGACACCGCCCAGATCGAGGCGCGGCTGGGCCTGCCGGTCGTCGGCGCGCTGCCGCCGCTACCCCACCGATTCGCCCGTCACCACGCCGCCGCGCTGTATGGCCGCCCCGACGTCAGCGACGCGATCCGGACGACGATCTCGACGCTCAGCGTGCTGACCGCACCGCTGCCACGCCGCCGGTTGCTGGTCACCAGCGCCCACGACGACGACGGCAAGGCGTTGGTGACGGCGTTGCTCGGCCTGGGCATGGCCGACGAACAGTGCCGGGCGACGCTTGTCGACGGCGCGGTACGCGACCCCGTGCTGTCGGGGCACTTCCCGGACGCGCCCTACACCTGGCAGCAGGTGCTCGCCGCGCAGGCCACGCCCGGGCGGCTGCCTGACCTTCCCACCCTGGCCGTGCTGCCGGCCGAGCCCCGCAACGGTGCCGGCACCAAGGATCTCGACGCGTTGGGCGGGCTGCTCACCGCGCTGGGCGAGAACGAGGACTGCGTGATCGTGCACGCGCCCCCGATCCTCGGCGGGCGGGAGATCGCGGCTTTCGCCCAGCACGTCGACGGCGTGCTGCTGGTCGTCCGGGCCGGCCGGACGAGTCTGCGGGACAGCACCCAGGCGGCACGGCTGATCCGCCAGCTCGGGCTCCCGCTGTCCGGTGTCGTGGTGATCGGCGCCGACGATCGACAGCGCAGCGGGGCGCCCTCCGGATCCAACGCCGAGGTGGCCCCGGAACTGCCGGCGTTGCCGGTACCGAGATCCACCACGCAGGGCGCCGTCATCCGGGAACTCGTCAACGCCCTGGCCGAGGACTCGTCGAGCACAGCCGGACGGCACCGCCGGCGGGAACCCGATCCCGTGGCGCCGGTTGCGCACCCGGCGGTCGAGCCGGACCCGGAGTCTCCGGCGACGACTCCCGAGGCCCCGGTCGACGATGCCGTCACCGAGTCCACGCCGGTGATGGCCACCCCCACGGCGATGGCCACCCCCACGGCCCGCCCCAACCCGCAGCCGCAGCACCCCCTCCCGCCGGGCCCGCCGGTCGAGGCGCCGCCGACCCGACCGGCCCCGGTCGTCGACGGCAGGCTTTCCCGGCCGCTGGCCTGGCCCGAGCCGCCGAGCCTGCCGCCGCTGGCCGGCCCGTCCCGCTCGGAGCCTAGGTCGCATTTGGTGGTCGGCTGGCCGGCCCGCGGTGAGGATCCCTACGGCTCCGGCAGGGCAGCGGTGGCGGAACGGGTGGCGAGCCGGCCCGCTTCGCGTAGCACGGGGGTGCCGGTGACTCGCGTCGCCGCCCCTGACGACGGGTGGGACCGCCCGTCGGGATACATCCGACACTGATGAGGAGATTCGTCAATGAGTGAGATCACTGTGCCCACGCAGGCGTCCGGGCCGGTATTGGACGATCCACGCGCGCTCTACTGTGACCTGCTGAAGAAGGCACTGACCCGATCGGTCTTCCGCGAGAACTGGATGCCGTACCAGCCGCGCCAGGGCTCCCTGCACGGCCGGCTCTACCGCTACGGCCGACGCATACTGCAACGCAAGGGCCTGGAGGTGGTGCTCCAGTTTCCGTTCGACGCCGAGGCGCGGGCCACCGGCCGTGACTGGCCGCCGGAGGCCGAGACGATGATCGGTCTGCGCCGGCTCGACAACCTGGAACGGTGCATCGCGGACGTCCTCGACCGGAGGGTGCCCGGCGACCTGATCGAGACGGGTGTGTGGCGGGGCGGCGCGGTCATCTTCATGCGTGGCATGCTGCGGGCCTACGGTGACCACGACCGCACGGTCTGGGTGGCGGATTCGTTTCGCGGCCTGCCGAAACCGGACCCTCTTCGGGTCGAGGACGTCGAGGACGCGCTCTGGGCCGAACCCTTCCTGGCCGTGTCCCTCGAGCAGGTGAAGGCCAACTTCGAGCGGTACGGGCTCCTCGACGACCAGGTTCGCTTCCTCAAGGGCTGGTTCTGCGACACCCTGCCGACCGCACCGGTGGAGCGGATCTCGGTGATGCGACTCGACGGCGACCTCTATGACTCCACGATGGACGCGCTGCGCTCGCTCTACCCGAAGCTGTCCGTCGGCGGGTACGTGATCATCGACGACTACCACGCCGTACGCGGATGCAAGCAGGCCGTGGACGACTTCCGCGCCGAGCACGGCATCGTGGACGAGTTGCGCCGGGTGGACTGGACCTGCCGCTACTGGCGGCGATCTCGGTAACGGTGCCCGACGGTGCCGGCGGATGGGCGGCCAGAAGCCTCCATCCGCCGGCACTGTGTGCGCTCCCCCCACTGCGGGTTTGAGGCCCGGCCGACGGTGGACTTTGTCCAGGCCGGGCGCGTTCACCTGACCGGTGGTGTCTGCGGGTTGGTCGCGAGCCACTGCGGCACCCGGTCCTCACGTAAGGCCGTGAAGAGCGCCGGCGCGCGGGTCTCGTCCAGTCGCACCGCGGACCCGGCGGGAGTTCGCAGGTCGGTGTCGCTGGTGGGAACGGTGACGAATTGCACCGCCTCCGGCCTCACCCGGCGCAGCGCGAGCGCGAGGTCGGCCAGGTCGAGGTCGCGATCAACGACCAGGGACTCCGCCGCCGTGGTCAGCAACCGGTCCAGTTGGGTCGGCTTGGTGAGCAGGCTCTTGGAGGCGACGCGTTCGACGAGAGCGCGAACGACAAGTTGCTGGTCGTGGATGCGCCCGAAGTCGCCGCCAGGCACCCCGTGCCGCTGGCGCACGAGGTCGTCGGCCGCCGCGCCGTTCAGCTCGTGGCAGCCGGCCGGCCAGGTGGCCCCGGTGTCCGAGGACGTGACGGCGTAGGGCAGGCATACGGTGACCCCGCCGACCGCGTCCACGAGCTTGCGGACGGCGGCGAAGTTGGCCACCAGCACCCCGTCGAGCGGTAGACCGGTGAGCTTGGCGACGGTCTCGGCGGCCAGCGGGGCCCCGCCGAACGCGAACGCAGCATTGATCTTGTTCGAACCGCCGGCCCAACCCTGACCCGCGGCGGGCACGTCGACGTAGCTGTCCCGGGGAATGGAGACGACAGTAACCGCGTCCCGCGCCTTGTTCACGTGGACCACCATGATGGTGTCCGACCGCTGCCCCGGGTACAACGCCTGGTCGGGCTCCCCGTCGCGGGAGTCCGATCCGAGCAGCAGCAGGTTGAGCGGCCCGGACTCCCACCGCCGCTCGTCGTGGGGCCCGGCGCCCCGGCCCAGGATGTCCTCCCGCTGGACCCGGCTCTCGTAGCGGTGCTTGAGGCCGAAGCCGAGGGAGGCGAGCCCGGCGCAGAGTACGCCGAAGAGCACGACGAGCACGAGGCCGGCCCGTTGCCAGCCCGCCAGCGCCCGCCACCTGGATCTCGCCGGACCGATCCTGCGGTCGGGAATCCCGGTCACCATGCTGCCCACCTCCAGGGTTGTCTCGCTGCCTTTCCGAGATAACCCTAGTCACCCTTTTGGGTTGCATGAGGTTTACATTCCTATTTGTCCGCTTTGCGGGATGCATCCTGCTGACGTCCAGGTTGACGAGGGGGTTGGGCATGTACGGGATTCCCGGCAAGGGGCCACACATCGGCGGCGGTCTGGCCGCCACCGGAATCGCCATCCAGTCGTGGTTGCTGGTCGGAGTCGGGCTGGTGGTCCTGGGCCTGGCGCTGTGCGTCGTCACCATGTTGGGCCGAGAACGATGATCCGTTCCCGACCCGGGGCGTGGCTGGGCGCCGCCGCCGGTGGCCTGTTCGGCATCGCCGTCGCCGCCATCACCCTGTGGCGGTGGCACGACATCGCCAGCGCTGAGGCCTGGCTGAACGCCCGGCTTGTGAGCGCCGCGGGACTGGCGGACGCCACCTCCATCGGGGCGGCCGTCACCTTCCCACTCGACGAACGATGGGTCGGCTTCATGGTCTCCAGCGGCTGTTCGGTCGCGATGTTGCTGATCCCGCCGATAGTGCTGGCCTCGACGCTCGTCGGATTCCGGCGCATTTCTCTGCCCCGGGGCATCACTGCCCTGGCCCTCGCGGTCGCCCTGCTCGTGGTGGTCAACCAGCTCCGACTCGCCGCGGTCGTGATCTCCATGCAGACCTGGGGCTTCCGGCTCGGCTACGAACGCAGCCACGTGCTGATCGGCTCCGTGATCACCACCGCGGGCCTGATCGCCGTCACGATCCTCTTCCTGGTGTTGGTCAGCCGCAGCAGGCGCGCCCGACGGGCGGTCGCCGGTGTCCACTGAGACTCAGTCCCTCGCGCTGCTCAACACGGCCGCTTTCCTGCTGTGCGTCAGCTTCTGCGCGTACGTGCTCAGCATCCTGGTGTTTCACCTGAGAGGTCGGCGTAGCCGAGGGGGCAGCCCGGACGGCTTCGACTGGCACATCATCGTGCCGTGCCGCAACGAGGCCGCCGTCATCGGCGACACCGTACGGCGCCTGCTGCACGACTTCCCGCACACGACGGTCTGGTGCGTCGACGACGACTCTGACGACGGGACGCTGGCCGAGCTCGCGGCGTTCGTCGACCAGCCCCGGGTGCACGTGATCCGGCGCCGACTGCCCGACGCCCGGCAGGGTAAGGGCGCCGCGCTCAACACCGCGTGGCGGCACATCGACCAGTGGCTGCCGGCCGACACCGACCGCAGCGCCGTGATCGTCGGAGTGCTCGACGCGGACAGCCACCTCGATCCGCAGTTCCCGGTCGCCCTGTCCGGCACTCGGTACTTCGGCGATCCGACCGTCGGCGCCGTGCAGGTGGAGGTACGGATGCTGCAGTGTGCGCCGCAGCGGCGCGCCGCGTCCTCCGCGGCGAGCGCTTGGGCACGACTGCTGATCCGCCTGCAGGACATGGAGTTCCGCGCCCCGATCGCGGCCATGCAGTCTCTGCGTCGGCACACCGGCAGCGTCGCCATGGGCGGTAACGGGCAGTTCACCCGGCTCTCCCTACTCGACGAGATCGCCGCCGAACACGGCACCCCATGGCATGGGGCACTGCTGGAGGACTTCGAGCTGGGCCTGCACGTCCTACTCATCGGCGGACGCACCGAGTACTGCCCGGAGAGTTGGGTGGCCCAGGAGGCACTGACCAAGATCCGCCCCTTGGTCCGGCAGCGCACCCGCTGGGCCCAGGGCTCCATGCAGTGCGGCCGCTACCTCGGCAAGGTGCTGCGCTCACCGCGGATCCGCAACTCGGCGACACTGGAGATCGCCCACTTCCTGGCCGCGCCGTGGACCCAGTTGCTTGGCACCCCGGTCTATCTCGCCTGCTTGGCCGTCATGACCTACTACATCGACAACACCACGGGTGGGGTTCAAGGCTGGTGGCACAGCGGCGGCTGGGGTGTCCCGCCCCTGGTGATCCTGTTCGGCATCGGGCCGTTCGCCCTCTGGGGCGTCGTCTACCGGGCCCGCTGCGAGCCGCACCTCACGCTAACCAAAGCGCTGCTTCTTGGCGTCTGTCACTGGCTCTACAGCTACGCCCAGTCGCTCGCGGTCTGGCTGGCATTCGCCCGCATGGTCACCGCTCGCAGCGACTGGCAGAAGACCGCCCGCGCGGGCGACCCGCCGCCGCGGCCCGCCTCGACCCCGGCCGTCGGTCGCGTACCGGTACCGGCACAGCCGCACCGGGTGATTCCCGTGCGCCGGCCCGGCCGGCCGGAGGGGCCTCGGTCGATCCGGCCACCGCGGTATCTCACCCACCTCAGCTCCACCCCCACAGACCGCCCCACAATCGCCCACATCAGAAAGTAGAGCTCTATGCCAAGAGTCAGATCCGGCCTCGCCCGCACCGCGACGGTGCTGGTCGGGGGCCTCGCCATGGCCGTCCTGGCGGCCTCCCCGGCAATGGCGGACACCTCCCAGTCCTCCGCGTCGGCCCTGCAGATCAGCCTTCTCGGCGGTGGCCTCGCCAGCTCCGGTAGCGCATCGGCGAGCAACGACGGCACCACCGAGTCGATCTCCGGGAACCAGAATCCACCGCTGGCCGTGCTCGGCGCACAGAACGTCATCACGGCGGGTGTGCTGGGCCAGAACGTGCGGGCGTACAACGACGGGACGTCGGCAGCATGCGCCGGCGTGCTCGGCACCGGCGGCACCATCACCATCGGGCCGGGGGGAAGCTGCCTCGTCACACCCGGCGCCGCGGTGACCCTGAACCTCGGCACCAACGGTCTCGCCACGATCTCACTGGTAGCGGACGCCATCTACTCGTCGTGCACGGCCACGAGCAGCCCCTCGGCGACCGGCACCACCAGCCTGGTCAACGCCCGCATCGTCTCGACGGTGCTCGGTGTCGACACGACGCTGCTCAGCCTGCCGGCCTCGCCGGCGCCGAACACCGGGCTGAGCGTGCCGGGGTTGATCAACCTCACCCTCAACGGCCAGTCCAGCTCGGGCACCGGCCAGCTCAGCGTCACGGCACTGAACCTGACAGCAATCGGCGGGGCCTTGGCCGGAGTGACCATCGGTACGTCGAACTGCGGGGCCAACGCCGTCGCACCGCCGATCCCGGTCATCCCGCTCGCGGGTGCGCCACTCGCCCTCGGTCTGGGCGCACTCGCGGCCGGCACCGGCGGTGGGATCTCCTTCGTGCGACGACGGCTCGCCGCCGCCCGGAGCTGATCCGACGTGTATCCGAGCAGATCGACAGCGAACAAGGTCCTGATCCTGGCCGGAACCCGGCCGGAAGGAATCAAGACCGCGCCTCTGATCCGTCGTCTCCTCGATGACCCGAGGTTCACGGCACGGGTGGCGGACACCGGACAACAGCCGGGACGCGTCACCGAGGCCCTCGCCCCGTTCGGCCTCCAGCCGGAAGTGACCTTGCGCCTGAAGCGGCGCACCGGGTCGCTCGCCGAGCTGGCGGCGGCACTCACCACGGGAATTGACGATCTGCTCGAACACCACCGTCCAGCGGCGGTCGTGGTGCAGGGGGACACCACGACCGCCCTGGCCGGCGGCACCGTCGCGTTCTGGCGCCAGGTCCCGGTTGTTCATCTCGAGGCCGGGCTGCGCACCCACGACCTGGCTCGGCCGTTCCCCGAGGAGGCAAACCGGGCGATGCTCGCCCGGATCGCCGCCCTGCACCTGGCCCCGACCCGGAGCGCCAGATCGAACCTGATCCACGAGGGCGTCCCGGCCGGCCACATCGTGGTGACAGGCAACACCGTGGTCGACGCGCTGCACGACCTCATCGACCGTGGCGCCGCCTCGCCACCCACCTGGATCGACCCGACCCGACAACTGGTGGTCGCCACGACCCACCGGCGGGAGAACTGGGGCGACGGGCTGGCCGCGACCGTGGACGGCCTACGCCGGCTGGCCGGTCGGTGCCCGGATGCCCAGATCGTGATGGTGACCCACCCCAACCCGAAACTCGGTGAGGCGGTCACCAGCGGTCTGGCCGGCTCGGCCAACGCACTGGTGACTCCACCACTGCCCTATCCGGAGATGATCGGCCTGCTACGGGTGGCCGACTTGGTCGTCACCGACTCCGGCGGGCTCCAGGAGGAAGCCTCCACCCTGGGCGTTCCACTCCTTGTCACACGGGACACGACGGAACGTCCGGAGGCCCTGGCCGAGGGGTGCGGTGAGCTCGTCGGCACCGATCCCGAGCGGCTGGTGTCAGCCGGCCTGCGCTTCCTCGCCACCCCTCGGGGCGCGGCGTCGAGGTCCCCGTTCGGCGACGGACGAGCCAGCGAACGCTCGGTCGGTGCGATCGCCGACCTGTTGAACCTCTCGACCGCTCCGTCGATGGAACGCCGGTTGGCCACCGCAAGCCCCCCGTGAGCCAACAATAGGGACAAAATTGTTGTTTTCTCCCAAGAAGCACCTTATCGCCTGATAATTGACTCTCCGGGGCATGCCAGCGGCCGTAGCCCTCAGCAGATCGCCTTCATAGGAGCCGTCAGGTGCAAGCGTGGTTCAACGGAAAGCCCTCCCCGACGCTGGAGGACAGATATTCGTCCCGACACAACGCGTTTGGAGTGCTGCGTCTGACGATGGCGTGCGGCGTGGTGATCGCCCACGCCGGCCCCCTGGGCTTCGGCCAGCCGAACATCGGGGCATCCCTGTTCGGTCAGCAGAGTGACCTCGGCACGCTGTGCCTGTACGGCTTCTTCCTGATCTCCGGGTTCCTCGTCACCGACAGCGCGCTGCGCTCCACGCTGCGGCAGTACGTCCAGGCCCGCGCACTGCGGGTGCTCCCCGGCCTGTGGGTCTGCCTGCTGGTCACCGCGTTCGTCTTCGCGCCACTTGTCGCGCTCTACGAACGCGGCACCCTCGACGGATTCTGGGGACACCCGCAGGGGCCTCTCGACTACGTCACGACGAACTTCGCCGCTTCGATGGAACAGTTCCCCATCTCCGGACTGCTGGCCGACACGCCCTACGGCAAGCTTGGTGGCGGCCCGAGCGCCTTCGACGGATCACTGTGGACCCTTCGCTACGACCTCGCGCTCTACGGAGTCCTGGGCGTCCTGATGGTGACCTCGGTGCTCCGGCGCGCACCGCGTGCCGTACTGGTCCTGACCGCCATCTGTTACGCACTGATCATGCGCGACGCTCTCACCGCGTCCTCCTGGAGCGCCCGACCACCGCAGCATGGCGCCATCGGTCCGTTTCCGCTTATCGGCGCCTTCGCCGCCGACTGGATGTTGATCTTCAGCTTTCTGTTCCTGCTCGGCGCGGCGGCGCGCCTCTACGCGCACCGGATTCCCGCGCGCCGGGAACTGGCCGTGCTGGCGTCGGCGCTGCTGCTCGGCTCTCTGTGGTGGGGCGGATTCTTCGCGGTTGGAGTGCCGGCGTTCGCCTACCTTCTGCTCTTTGCGGCGGTCACGCTGCCGAAGCGGCTGTCCCGGATCAGTCGACGGCACGACTTCACGTATGGCATCTACATCTACGGCTTCCCCGTACAGCAAGGGATCGCCCTGCTCGGCGGTGCCCGGTTCGGCATGATCACCTACATCGCGCTGAGCCTCCTCGGCACCATGCTGTTCGCGGTGCTGTCCTGGTATCTGGTGGAACGACCCGCTCTGGCGTTCAAGACCGGCAGCAGCCGGTCGCGGCGCCGGTCCACCCAGGGGCGACTGGCCTCCGGCGCACTTCCGGCGCCCATCACGGGCTCCACCGGCCGCCCCAGCCGGGTCGGCGCCGGGCGGCGTACTGCCAGCCCTCGCCACAGACGGTCGACGAAGACCGGCGCGACCACGGTCGCCGCCCCGCTCCGCTCGTGGTCCTACCCGGAGAGCATGTCCTTCCTGGCGAAGTCCGACAACAGCCCGCCGAGGGTCGTCGTACCGATACCGGGAACGGGTGGCTCAGTCGCCCCAGGCAAGCCGGGCCGTTCGCGCCCGTCGCGGGGCGCCACCTCGAAACCACCGCGCTGACCTCGCACGCTTTGCGAGAAAGGAGCCAAGGCACAACTGGGCAGCCTCGTTGTCTTACCGATGCGAAATCAACTTGGCGCTTCGGTCAACTGCGTCGGACGGCACTCGTCAGCTCGACGCGACGAGGATCCGGGCGATCGGAACGACCGCTACCTGGGTCAGCGGTACCGCGCCGGACGTCACGACGAGGGCGCAGATCGGGAGCGAGCCGACCGCGATGGGTACCAGTACCGACCGACCGAGGCGCAGTGAGCTGATCCGGCGGGCCGAGGTCGCCGCCGCGACGACCATCAGCGTGGTGAAACCGGTGCTGGCCACCACGACCCCAGAACGGCGGTGATCAGCAGCGCGACGGCGGGCTTCGAACCCCCACGCGGTAGGTTCTTGGATGAAGGGCTGGCAGCCGGAGCCGCGTGCCGGACGGGTCGGGCGGGACGACGTGTGTGGCGGTCCCGTTGGCGGCGGCGTTGACGAGTGTGAGCGCGGCGAGGGTCGCCAGCACCCCAGGTGGCAGCCGGCAAGCCCGAGTGGCGTGGCGACGGGGCCGAACGGCAGCGCGACGGTGACCGCGATGAGCGGCAGACCGGTACCGGCCAGCGCCGGGGAGGCACGGCTGTGCAGGAAGCTGCGGTTGGAACGCAGCACCAGCAGCACGAGGATCTCGGGGCGGTGAACTGGACCAACCCCAGACGGCGCGGAAGTCATCGGCGGGCACGTGCCGCCACCGATGCAGGGCGACCAGCGAGTGGATGGCCGTCCGGATCGTCGCCCCGGCCGGTGTGGCATCGATAAGCCGCTGCGGCTCGGTGATGGGGTAATCATGCCCGGCGCTCGGGTCGGTGATATGGGCCTACGCCGGAACGCCCGCGAGGGTGATCGAGGCCGCTGACACATCCGCCTGCGCTGGCGCCGGCTGAGCAACGTGCCGATTGATGAGCGTTGACATCTCGGCTCAGCATCCCTTAGCGTCGGATGACCTTGCACTGGACGAAGGGAGAGACCTATGAGCTGCCTCGAACCACCGCTCGAGTCCTGACCCGAAGCATATGATCACGCCGGGCCGCCAGCGATGGCGGCCCGGCCTCATCTCAGGGATCGCATGGCCACCGCCCCTCAGGTCATCGTCGACCTGCCGCGGCTCGACGCGAACATCTCCCGGTTCCATCAGGCCGCCGCGGCTGCGGGCCGCCAGGTCCGCGCCCACGTCAAGGCGCACCGCACCATCGAGTTGGCCCAGCGGCAGGTCGCCGCCGGCGCGACCGGCGTGGCGGTGCACACCGCCAGCGCCGCGGTGCAGCTCGCCGCCGCCGGGGTCCACAACATTGTGCTCGCCTGGCCGTGGCCGGACGCGTGGCGGTTTCCGCTGTTCGTGGCGGCCGCGACCCAGGTCCCACAATTCGCGCTGCACGTCGACCGGCCCGAGGCGATAACCGGCGTCGGCGCGGCAGCGAGCGCCCGAGGCACCGAGGTAGGCGTTCGGATCGACCTGCGGCACGCACCCGCCGAGGCCGTGCTGGCGCTGGCGAAACTCACCGTGGACACTCCCGGCGTGCGGCTCGACGGGATCGCCGGATATTCCCCGACCGCCACCACTGAGGAGATCCGCGACCGGTACGACGTCGGCCGGCGGCACGCGCAGCGGGTGGTCGCCGTGGCGGAGACGCTCCGCGACGCCGGCATCGACTGTCCGGTGGTCAGCGTCGGCGGCACCCCGACCGCACCCGGCGCGCTCGACGTCGACGGCGTGACCGAGATCTGCGCCGGCGCCTACGCCACCCTGGACGGAGGGCTGGCGGCCGCCGGAGCGTGCCGGGCGGGCGATGTGGCGTTGACCGTAGCCGCCGACGCGACCGATCTGCTCGACGGCTGCGCGCAACCGTGGGACCCGGCGGTGGCCTGGTTGCCGGCCGCGCCGCCCTACCAGGACCGGCTGGCACCGGCTCACATCTGCCCGCTCGCCGCCAACGTGCTCACGCGGGGCGCCGAGATCACCGTCGTCGCGAACGGCGAGCGGGTAGCGGTCTGGCGACCGTTCGCGGCGCCGGACCGCGGATGACCACCACCGCGGGTCCGCCGGGGATGTTGACCGCCGACTTGAGCCTGCTCCGACAACGCCGGTTCGCGCTGCTCCTGACCAGCCGCACAATCTCCATCTTCGGCAACGCGTTCGGCCCGGTCGCCATCGCCTTCGGCGTCCTCGCGTTACCCGGCGCCACCGCGGGGACGCTGTCCACCGTGCTTGCCGGAAACGCTCTACCGCAGCTCGGGCTGATGCTGCTCGGCGGGGTGATCGGCGACCGCCTTCCGCGCCACCGGGTGCTGGTGGCGGCCGAGACGCTGTCCGGATGCGCCTTCGCCGCTCTCGCCGCGATGCTGCTCACCGGCTGGGCACCGCTACCGCTGCTGGTCGGAGTGGCCTTTGTGGCCGGCTGCGCCTCGGCACTGCTGCTGCCGTCACTGACCGGCGTGCTGACCGACGTGGTCGACAGCGACCGGCTACGACCCGCGAACGCACTGCTGCGCCTCGCCGGCAACTGCGCGACCATCGGCGGTGTCGCGATCGCCGGTACAGCGGTCGCCGTGCTCGGCCCGGGTGTGGCGCTGGCGATCGACGCCGCCACGTACTTCGTCGCCGCCACCCTGTTGACCGGGTTACGCACCCCCGGGCCCGCGGCCCGCGTCCGGCGTGGCGTCTGGGCCGACCTGCGGGAGGGGTTCCGGGAATTCACCGGCAGGCAGTGGCTGTGGGTGGTGGTCGGCTCGGCGGCGGTGCTCAACGCCGGCACGGCCGCGACGTTCACCGTACTCGGGCCGATCCTGGCCGTAGAACGCATCGGCGCCATCGCGTGGTCGGTCATCCTCGTCGGGTACACCGCCGGGATGCTGCTGTCGGTGGTCGCCATCCTGCGGATCCAACCCGGTCGGCCCCTCCGTACGGCGGTCCTCGTCACACCGCTGCTCGCCGCGCCGCTGGCCGCGATGGGATTCGGTGCGCCGGTGGCGATCACCGCCGCCGCGGCGTTCTGCGCCGGCGCGGCGTTCAACGTCTTCAGCGTCCTGTGGGAGACCACCCTGCAGCAGCGCGTACCGGCCGCCGCGTTGTCCCGGCTGATCTCCTGCAACTACGTGTTCGCGTTGTCGCTGAAGCCCGCCGGCATCTACCTCGCCGGGCATTTCGCGACCGGCCTCGGTGTCGGCCCCACGACGCTCACCGTCGGTGCGGTGCTGCTTGTCGCGGGTCTCGCCCCGCTCGCCTCACCCCAGGTCCGCCAGCTTACCGACGACACAGGAGGTGCGTGAGTGATGGAGCAGTACGCCGAGGGGTTCGCCCAAGCCTATGACGAGCATTGGAGCCCATACCCGACCCGAGCCGCCGAACAACTCCTGCGGCTGCATCGCACACTCGATCCGGACGGTGAGCGCCGCGTGCTCGACATCGGCTGCGGTACGGGCATCGCGGCGGCGCAGCTTCAGCAGGCGGGCTACCAGGTGACCGGCCTGGACGTGTCGGCGGCGATGCTTCGGCGGGCACGGCACCGACTCGGCGAGCAGGCCGCGCTGATGCAGGCCGATGCCGCCGACTTCACCGTTCCGGAACCGTTTCCGCTCGCCATCTCGACGTACGACATCCCCAACCACCTGGGCACCCTGGACCGGATCGGCTCCTACCTGAAGAGTGTGTACCGGGCTGTCCGGCCGGGCGGACTTTTCGCGTTCGACGTGGCGACCCGTAAGGGCCTGCTGGGTGTCAACGCCATCCAGATCCGGGAGACCGACGAGTCGATCCTGCTGTACCGGGGGGCCCTGAACGAGGAGGCCGGCTACGGCTTCTACCGGATCTCCGGCGTGGTCCGGGCAGCCGACGGACGGTACGACCGGTTCGAAACCACGATCACGAACCACATCGTGCCGCTCGACCGGCTCGCTGCCACGCTCAAGCAGGTCGGCTGGCGTGAAACGTACCTCGCCGCGCCGGCCGACCTGCTCACCCCACTCACCGATACGCCGATGGTCGCCGACGAGAGGCTTCCCCGGGTCTACTTCGTATCCCGCCGCTGACCGGCCGCACGGCGGCCGTTCGTCTGCCGTCACGACTGGCCGCGTCGCGCCGACAAAGAAATGTCGCATGCTGACGAAGAGGCGAGTCCCGCATGGGCGACACAGTAACGGCCGCCCCCCTTCTCGGCCTTGGCCCCCGCTCGCAGCCGCGGCCCGCGAATGCCGTTCGTCCTCACCGAGGACGACATCCGACGCCTCGTCAGCTTCGACGACCGCCGCCCCACCCTGCGCGACGCCCGCAGCGAGGACAAGAGCACCGTCTACCGCGAGCTACGGCTCGCTCTCACCTACAACCCCGGTGAAAACATAATTATCGTCGAGGCTAAGCCTGAAGCTGATTACTGTGAGGTATCCGTGGCCTCGTCCTGATCCGTGCCATCCTGCGTCGTGTCGTCGTGCTGGGTCGAAGGGCTCACGAGCAGGTGAAACATACCCGGCAACGGTTGGCCGACCAACCCGGCCCGGTCGTCATCGCCGGGCGTGCTGGGGACTCATGTCGTCGGCGTCGACGGAGTCGTCGGTGGAGGGCAGCGGGCTCTCTGCCTGGTCGCGCCGCGCGTCGGCGGTTTCCTCGGCGTCGGCCTCGTCGTCGTCGGTGGGGCGGGTACCCGGTGGGATGCGGTCGGCGGTGGGGCTGCCGGCGGGATGTGTGGTCAGGTAGCGCACGGCGGTGTTGGCGACGGCGAGCAGGGGCACCGCGACGAGGCCGCCGACGATGCCGGCGACCACGATGCCGGTGGCGATGGCGAGGATCACCGCGAGGGAGTGCAGGGCGACGGCGCGGCCCATGACCAGGGGTTGCAGCACGTGTCCCTCGAGCTGCTGCACGGCGATGACGACCCCGAGGATGATCAGTGCGCTGACCGGGCCCTGGGTGACCAGGGCCACGAGCACGGCGACGGCACCGGAGACGGTGGCGCCGACGACGGGGATGAACGCGCCGAGGAACACCAGCGCGGCCAGGGGCAGAGCCAGGGGTACGCGCAGGACGAGCAGGCCGATGCCGATGCCGAGGGCGTCGACGAACACCACCAGAACGGTGGCGTGGACGTACGCGATGAGGGTGTGCCAGGAGTAGTGGCCGGCGCGGGCGGTGGGCACCCGGGCGTCGCGGGGCAGCAGGCGGCACAGGAAGCGCCAGATCCGGTCGCCGTCGCGCAGGAAGAAGAACAGGGTGAACAGGACCAGGAAGAAGCCGGTGAGCACCTCGCCGAGCGTGGTGGCGGTGCTCAGCGCGCCGGAGGTGAGGGCGCCCTGGTTCTGCGTGACCTGCTGCTGGGCGCGATCGACCAGACCGCTCAACTGCTGGTCGTCGAGGTGCAGGGGGCCGCGTGCCAGCCAGGTCTGCACCTCGTCGAGGCCGCCGCGGACCTGGTCGGCGAGGTCGTCGTACTGGTTGACGAAGGTCCGCACGATCAGCGCGAGGGTGCCGAACACCGCGACCAGACCGGCGACCAGCACGATGGCGGCGGCCGGCGCGGGGCCGAGGCCGCGGCGGCGCAGCAGCCCGGCGACGGGCTGCAGCAGGGCGGCCAGCAGTACGGCCACGATGACCGGGATGACGACCACCCGCAACACGCCGATCACCTTGATCAGCACGTAGGCACCGGCGACCAGCAGGATCAGTCGCCAGGCCCACGCGGCGGCCACTCGGATTCCGCGCGGGACGACCTGGTCGCGCTGGGAATCGTCGGGTTCGACGACGATGATGTGGGCCGGCTGGTCGGTCAGGCCGGTCTCGTCGAAGGGCGGGGGTTCGGCCTGCCGGGCGGCTGTCAGCCGCGCGCGTGCCTCGTCGCGCACCCGCGCCGTCCATCGCATGATCACACCTCGTCCTGTCGTCGGCCGTGCCGGGCGGCAGAGGCATCCTGTCCGTGACGGCATCCCTCCTACCCGTCGCATGGCGAGGAAACCCTGTCGATGGCCATGACCTCCGACCCGGGAAGAGAGAATGCCCCGGGGAGGAGTCGGGAGAGGCGTGACGGCTGAGAGGCCGGGCGCGTCACCGCGTCGCGCCGTCGTCGAGGCAAAGGCCCATGGCCTGCTCGGACGAGATGCCGGCTCCTAGGCTAGCCACAGTCACCGGGTGGATGAGTTGTTCGAGGCGGCGGGCTCGCTGCGGGAGGGCCACCGGCGCGTCGACTGGTCATCGACGCCGCTGGGCCCGGTGTCGTCCTGGAGTTCCGCCCTACGGGGCGAACACCCGCGCGTCCTCCAACTGCAGGTGCTTCCCCTCGTACGACTGGTAGCCGCCGCGCCAGAGTAGCCGGATGATCTCCAGCGCCTCCCGCAGCCGCTCGTGGCTCCCCGGACGCTCGGGAAGCCCTGCCCGACGACGTGCTCGTTGAGCCGCTCCCCCGCCTCGGCGAAACGAGCCTCTACGACTCTGGCGACGACTGGAGAACCTTCGAGATCACTGCGTCCGAATTCGAGCGCGCCTGGAACTCGGATGGAGAATGGCGGCCTACCGTTCATGCGCGTCTGGCTGGCGGCTGAACGTGTACCTACGAAGCCGTCGCGATCGCTGCGGGTGCGCGGTGCCGCTACGTGGACACCAGCGATCGGCACCGACATCACCCGGGTCTACTGCACTGAATTCTACGATGGTTTGCCTGGTCGCAGTCTGCAAGGAGCGCTTCGCGGCATAGGCGTGCACGTAATCCAAGGGCGCGAAGCTCCCTGCAGCCTGGTCGGAGACAGCGGCTGCAGTTGGAACGACAAGACCTCCTGGGTGTGGTCCGACACGATCGCGCATCCGCCGCTCGTCACCGTCAACGACTTCGAGCTCGTTCAGACGATCATGGCGGCCAGCGGTCGAGGCCGCACCGGCACCCGGCAACGAAAGACGCGCCGCCCCCACATCCTTCGCGGTCTCATGCTCTGCGGGCTGTGCGGACGCAAGATGCAAAGCCACCAGGCACATGAGACCGCCTACTACCGGTGCCGCCACCCCAACGAGTACGCCCTCGACGCCGGCCCCGGCAGCATCGCACCAGAGATCACCGCCGCCAACAAGATCATTGCCGCATGCGACGCCAAACTCGCCCAGTACCGCGCCGTCGCAGACGCCGGAGGCGACCCGGCCACCGTCGCTGGCTGGATGGCCGAGGTCAACGCCCAACGCGCCGCCGCCCTCGCCCAACGCGACACGGCAACGTCAGCACAAGCGCAGACTCCCCGTCGCCTCACCGAGGACGACATCCGACGCCTCGTCGGCAGCTTCGACGACCTCCGCACCACCCTGCGCGACGCCCGCAGCGAGGACAAGAGCACCGTCTACCGCGAGCTACGGCTCGCTCTCACCTACAACCCCGGTGAAAACAAAATCAGCGTCGAGGCTAAGCCTGACGCTGATTACTGTGGGATAACTGTACGTGTCCGAGGGGGGAACCGAACACCTGCACGTATCATATGTGCACCACCTCGGGTGCGCATGCTCATAGATTACGGTACGACCAGGGTTGGCTCAAGCCGGCATTCCTACTACCGTGTGTGAGCATGGACAGCATTGAGGCGCACGGCTCGAGGTAATGGCCGGCGATCCCGGCGAGCAGCGCCAGACCGACTCGATCGCCGAGAACATTGGTGTCGGCAACGATTGGTCCGAGGGCGGCAGTAGAGGATCTTTTCCACCTGCTGAGGTTCCCGGAATTCCGCCAGTTCCATCCCATACTCCGGCACGGGCTTGGCAGGTCCGTCGCCCACCAAGCCCGGCGAGGGTGTCACTTCACAGGTGTGGTCTTGACGGTGGCGCGTAGCGTCTGCGCGAGGCCGGGCATCGCCTTCCAGCCGTCGGCGACTCGTGCGATTCGGGCGGTGTTGGTGGTGGTGAACTTCTGCAGGTCGTTAGCGGCGGCGTTGACGACTCCATCAATCCGTGATTCACGGCAGGCCCAGTCGGCAGCGGCTACCTGCTTCTCAAATGTGACAGCGTCGGCCCATTCAGGGAGGGCGGTCGGGTCCGACGGACGCTCAAATGACACAGGCGGGAACTTCTGCTCGACCTTCAGGTACGCCTCGGACAGGTCACCGGCGTCGATTCCGGCCGACTTCATGCAGCTGGCGTATTGGCGAGTCAGGTCCGGTGCGACCTGCTGCTGGACGCTACCGAGCAGGTCTACCAGCTCGACTTCCAGTTCCTGCTGCCCGTCAGGAACCCTGAGCTTCTCACCCGCGGTGGCGGCGTTCTGGCAGGACTCGACAGCAGTGAACCAGCGTGCTTGGTCATCCGAGGCGGCAGGCAAACCCGGGTTGGGGGCCTCACCTCGCTTGGCCAGCATCTCGATACGGGCGGCAACCCCGAAGTCGGCGCGGTGGGGCGCAAATCCGAGCAGATCGCCGGGGGCAGGGTCGGTAGGCGGGCTCATCGGCTGATAGGGGGTGACGCCGTACACGGCGCCCTTGGTCCGGGCGCAGGCGGCGATCGCGGACTGGCTCGTGAGCCACATCCGCTCCTCGCCGGCCAGACGCTGTTGCGGCGTTCCATACACCTGGTCGATCACAGCGGACAACATGGCCGGGGCATCGACGCCGACGGGCGCGGCGGCAGGCATTCCGGGCTGGGCACAGCCGGCCAGCGCGGCGATGGTGACGGCGGTTGCAACGGCAACGTTCCGGCGGCGCTTAACCATTGGTCGCTGGGCTCCCTTCATACGAAATCAGGACGAGCAAGAAGTGACCGAGCCGCCCCCGTCGTACAGGTACGAGCCGGTGGAGGTGAGCCACCACGAGCGGGTGCGCTTGTCCCGAATACTTGCGATGACCGCAGACGGGTACTGCTGATGGCAATCTCGACGGCAGTGCTCGACCTACTCGAACAGTTCGCGGATGACTCCCATGGCCCGCGGCGAAATGACCTCGTCAGGGTAGAAGTCGCTGCACAAACGTAGGGCGTCATCGACTGTCGCCACGTTGGCCAGTGCTGCCAGGGTCCGAAGGTCGTCCACGTCGCGGGTCCGCGCCGCGAGCGCCTTCATCGCGAAGATATGCTCCGGAGAGGCCGCCATCACGCGCAGGCCAGGGTGGTCGAAGACCCGCCGCCTGCCCGGGTCGTCCTTGCCGGAGACATACACACTGGCCTGCTCGTTGAGCCACCACGGCGGCAGACCTAATTCGTCGGCCACCGCACGCGCCTCATCCAGGACGACCCCGTGCGGTACGAACATCGCATCGACGTCCCTGGTCACCCGTTTCGCATCGTAGGCGAGCGCCATCGCGGCACCACCCACAACGAAGATGTCGGCGACGACCCCGCGACGGACAAGCCGCTCGCCCAGGTGAGTGAACGCGCGTTCGAGTTCCGCGCGCCCCATCAGGACGCCGTCTGACCCGCTCACGCCGCCGCCAGATCGTGAACGGACAGGTACACGCCATGCTTTCGAAATGCAGCCGGGGCCCATGCCAGGGCGTCGGCCCGGTGGATGGCCAGTTCGGCAGGGAACCACGCCCGCCGCAGCACACGCGCGTCGACCCATGCGGGCGGAGCAAGATCCGCCTGAGCCAGCAGGTGCTCCGCGACCGCGGCAAGTAGCGCATCCCACCGAGAGTCCCCGGTCAGCCCAGGCTCCTCGCTCAACAGGCCGACCCTGGTTTCTGCGGGTTCCCAGCGGTACTCCTCGAGGAACTCCCATACGAGCTTCCAGCGAGTCTGGTCGGTGTCCGCGGATGCCAGATGGATGGCGAGCCTGGCCAGACTCATCGGTTCGTAGCTGGAACCCATCGGGCAAGCCTCACCTTCGAGCCGACAGCTTCATCCGTTTCAGACTATCGCGGCGCCGACCGCGAACACCGCAGAGGTGAGGTGGCGACGGGGTCCGATTTTCGTGCTGCACCCCTGCTCGGACCGCTTACTCACGCTGCGGCGCGCGGGATCACTCTTGTGATCTTGGTTGACGGCGGCGCAGTCTGTGACGTTGCCGCGAACTTACAGGGGGTGCATGCGAGCGTGACTCTCAGTCAGATTGCGATCGAGAAAACGACGAAGCTGGTCGAGTTTCTCGCGGAGGTGACGGCCGCAGTCGAGCGGGACCCAGTGTGCGACATTCTGGAGGACCCGGACGCGCCTGATCCAGTCATTTGGCTCGACACCCTGCCGCGCGGCGTTCAGTGGATTGCTAGCCCCGCAGATGACACGATCATGCGACTGCGTCCGTCTCGACCACCGCCCGAGCCGGCGCCACCGGAGTTGCTACACGAGTGGATCGACATGGACTCCATGGACGGGTTCGCTGGTTCCTCGCCACGCCTGCTGGACGCCCACCCGAATAGCGACGACAGTCCCGGGCCGCCGCCGGCGCGGATCGTACGCGCCTTCGACGCTTGGGTTGAGCAGTGGCAGACATGGTCCGACGAGGCTCGGCGCCTGCACGCTGTCGGGCGGTTGTACGAGCAACTTGAGCGCGCTGCCAAGACCATCGAGCAGCAGGACGACGAGTACGAGTTCGTTCTCGGGATCGGCCTGATTCGGTGGACAGCGCCGGACGGCACCCGTTTTCGTCGTCACATCATGGCCGAGGGTGTGGTCGTTCGACTGGACAGAGCGACGGCCGAGGTGTCTGTTTCGATGGGGACGGGACGTCGAAGGATCGAAGATCGGGAAATCTTTGACGATCAGGAGCTGTTCCGGAGTGAGCGTGGGAGATATCGCCGGCAGGAGATCGTCGACGGAGACCTTCCATGGCCAGCCTTGCTGCCTCCGATCGTCGGCCTCCTCGAGGAATGCCTGGATACGGAGCTGCACCAGGAGGACCGTCCCGCAGTGGCGGGTGACGAGTTGCCGAGCGTCCCAGTGGTCAGCTTGTCGCCGGCGCTGTTGGTACGTCGGCGCAGTCGGGTGCTCCTTGCCGAGGCTTACCAGCACATCCGAGAGGCGCTACGACAACCTGACGCAGAGGTTCCCGTCGCGCTTGCCCAGCTCGTGGTGGACACCGAGCCCGAGCAGCGTAACGGGTGGCTGAGGAGCCAGGGCGCTGTCAACGGCGACGTGCTCGGTAGCGACCCTCTCTTTCCCCTGCCGACGAACGATGAGCAAATGCATGTCATCGAGCTGCTTCGCTCCGAGACGGGGGTCGTGGTTCAGGGGCCGCCGGGCACCGGCAAGACGCACACGATCGCGAATCTGGCGTCGGCGCTGTTGGCGCGCGGGCAGCGGGTGCTCGTCACGAGCCAGAAGGATCAGGCGCTGCGCGAGCTTCGCGAGAAGGTACCAGCCTCGTTGCGTGATCTCTGCGTACTGATGACCGACGGCAGAAACGCCGCTACCGAGGTCGGCTTCGGTCTTGACGCCCTGTCGCACCTGACCGCGTACGCCGATACTGAGGAACTGACCAAGCAGGTTGAGGCGCTTCGCGGTGAACGGCACAAGTTACGGTCGCGATCCGCCTACCTCAACCACCGCATTCAACAGCTACGTGAGGCAGAGTTCATCGCTCACGACCCGGTCGCTCCCTGGTTCAGCACCGAGCTCTACCGGGGATCACTTGGTCAGATCGCACGCCAAGTCAAGGGCAACGCAGAGCAGTTCGACTGGATGCCGCCAGCCGTCCGCGGGCTGCCCGACAGGCCACCCATGACGACAGCGGAAGCCACCGAACTGGTGCACCTGCTACGAACGACGAACCCCGCTCGACGCGCCCGCCTCACTCAAGTGATCCCCGACTTGTCAGACCTACCTACGCCGGCCGCGCTCGCCGAGGCGATCGATGCCGAACTCGACGCCACGGCCGCCGTCCAGGAACACACCAACGTGTGGGCGCCCCGCTTGGCGGCTGCCGGTGAGGACATGCTGAAGGACCTGGACCTGCTAGGGCAGCGCTTCACCGCCATCGCGGAGCGGCTCGGATTGGAAGCGGACTCCGGGTCGTCGCCGCATTGGGTGGCACGTGCCATCGCAGATCACTTCTCAGGACGGCGGCAGTCCCTGTGGCGGCACGTGGCCGAGGTCGCCGGCCGCGCCGAGCGCCTGCAGGCCAAACTTCGGGCGCACACGCTAGGTGCGGAAGTACGTTTCACAAACGCTGGTGAGCTCGACCTGGGGCGGGCCCGCCACATGCTCGCCGTGGGCCGCGAACTCCGCACTCACCTCACGAGTCTGACCTGTCGCACGCTTCTCGCCGTCCAACCTGCGCGCATCAAGGCCGCCGCACTGATCAGTGGCATACGCGTCGATGGAAGGCCGCCGACCACGCTGCCTCTGCTAGACGCCGCGCTCGATCACCTTGAAGTCCACATCGAAACCACTCAACTCCTGCGGCTGTGGGCCGACGTCGGAGTAGTTGTCACGCCTGGCCGTGTGACCGCAACCTTGTCCGAGCTGCAAGATTCGTACCGCCTCCTTCTGCACGTCCGACATCTCGCCGCCGTCCACACCGCCATTCGCGACCACCTGGAAGCCGCCGGTCTGCCGGCTAGGTTATCCACCGTTGACGACGTCAGCGCGGTGATCTCATCGACCGCAGCCGCCCGCCACCACATCCGCCTACAAGCTGCACAGGCCGCCGTAGCTGGACTGCGTGACGCGGTCCGAAGGCACCTGACGCGTGAGGATCCGTGCCGCGAGGTTGAACTCGTCATCGCCGCGATCGACCAGCGGTCCCTCGACGGATACCGCCAGGCAATCGCTGTACTGGACACTGCCCGCCATGAGCAGCACGCCGAGCGGCGGCGCCTCAGACTCACGCAGCTCCTGGAGAGTGCGCATCCGCAACTGCTTCGCCTGCTGCAAGACAGCTGTGTCGATCCTCGTTGGGACGCCCGTATGCGGGATCTGCCTGCGGCGTGGGCCTGGTACCACGCGGACCATTTCGTGCGGACACGGCGCACTGCCGGCACGGAGCAAGAGGTCAGACGGGACTACGACGACGTTGAGATACACCTTGCCCAGGTCACCGAGCAGCTGGCAGCGGCCGAGGCAACCCGGGCGCTCGTCAACCGCATGACTGACGCCGACATGCGGGCCCTGCGCAGCTTCCGCGGTTTCCGCAAGCAGATCGGGGCCGGCGGCGGCCGCAAGGTTCGCGAACTGCGTCAGGCAGCGCAGGCGGCGATGGGCAAAGCACAGGGCATCGTGCCTGCATGGGTAATTCCCCTGCCGAGCCTGCTGGAGAATCTGACCGTCAAACGTAACGCCTTCGATGTAGTCATCGTTGATGAGGGGAGTCAGGTTGGGCTGGAACACCTGTTTCTATTATGGCTGGCACCAAGGATCATTGTTGTCGGCGACGACCAGCAATGCACCCCGGCGCCCAATCGGATGGGCAGGACCTTCGACGAACACTTCCGAGCCCTTTCGGAGCACTTGGGAGACCTAGATCCCGAAATCCGGTACCATTTCACCCCTAAGGCACACCTGTACGGTCTCCTCTCGGCGCGATCCGGGAAGGACGCCGTCGTTCGCTTACGGGAACACTTCCGATGCATGCCCGAAATCATCAACTGGTCGAAGGAGCAGTTCTACCGCGGGGCCAGCGAGATCATTCCGCTGCGCGAGAGGAAGGCTACCGATCTGGAGCCGCTGCGCGTCTGCCACGTCGAGGGCGCCTACCAGGAGGGATCTGCGCAGGCAATCCGCAACCCGGTGGAGGTGAAACGTATCGTCTCGCAACTGCTTGGATGCTTGAACGATCCCAAATATGCGGGCAAAACGTTTGGGGTCATCGTGCTTCACGGACAGGGACAGATCAAACTCCTTGACCACGAGATCAACACGGCCGTCGCACCGGAAGTCCGCGCCGCCCGCCAGATCAGCGTCGGCTCTGCGCCCACCTTCCAAGGAGCAGAGCGTCACGTCATCTTCCTGTCCACAGTCGTCACTGCGGCACCCCGACGTGTCGGCGAGAACCTCTACCAGAACTACAACGTCGCCGCCAGCCGCGCCCGCGATCAACTGTGGCTGTTCACCTCCGTGCCGCCCAAGGACTACAAACCCGACGACCTGCGTGCTTCCCTGATCGGCTACATGATGAACCCGCCGTCCGTGTTCGGACCATCGCCAGACCTCAAGAGCGTCAGCGCCGACCGCCAGTGTCCTCCGTTCGAATCCCTGCTGGAACAGCGCGTGTTCCGAATCCTCAAACGTCGCGGCTATCACGTGGTGCCCCAGTTCAAGGTCGGGTCGCGCACGCTTGACCTCGTGGTAGTCGGAAGCGGCGGCAGGCTCGCGGTGGAATGCGACGGCCACCGCTGGCACACCCGACCGACGGACGTCGTCTCCGATGGGCGTCGCGACCGAGAACTCTTCCGCATGGGCTGGGAAGTTATCCGAATCCGGGAAAGCGAGTTCGAGCTCGACGCCCACAAGGAGTTAGCGACCCTGTTCGCCCGGCTCACCGAACGTGGGATCTCCCCGCGGAGCGCGTCGGACACCCCTGCCGACGCATGGGAGCCGATCGAGTTGCCCTTCGCGCATGAGGAGCAGAACCTGTGACAACTGATCCCATCAACAACGGCAATGAGGTCACTGTCGAACTCGACAGCAAAGTCCTCGACCGACTCGCAGACCTCATCTGCGGCGACGACAGCACCCCCTACTATCGGACCGGCCGGCAGATCACCGCCCTGTTCGAGGCCGCAGGCTGGCGCCGCGTTGGCGACGTCGACGACGGTCGCCGTGAATGGGTCCTCCGTACGTTGCGTCGCCGTCGCGACCCTGACGGGCTTCGCCGACTGCTGCTCCGCCTCGCCGATCCCCGCGAATATCTTGACGACGACGAGGCTCGGTGCCACCTCGTTGACGACCTCAACGGCCTACTCGCCGTGGAGGGCTATCAGATCCGCTACGCGTCGGGCCGACCCGAACTCGTCACGCAGACCCCGACGATGACGCGGCCCACCATGCAGGTGCCACTGGAACTCACTGCGAGCCTCGCCAACATCCTGAAAGACCCGGACTTCGGGCGCCACCTCACCGCCCGGCTCAACGAAGCCCACACCTGCTGGCAATCCGGCGCCTGCACCGCCACCGTCATCATGCTCGGAAGCCTGCTCGAAGGCGTCCTCTACGACGTGGCACTCGCTCGACACACCGAGGGCCCTGGCCCCACCGATCACCTGGAGTCGCTGATCGATTTAGCTGCCGAGAAAAAGTGGGTCGCTCGAGACGTGACCGACTACGCCCACGTATTGCGCAACCACCGTAACCTGGTGCACCCAAAAAAGCAGATCAAACAGCACTACTCGCCCGACGACGACACTGTCCGGATAGCCTGGAACGTCGTCGTAGCCGCACTGAACGACCTCGAACAGTTGAAGGCATAGGCGCTGTTTCGACCGGGGTCCGCCGACCTAACAGAGCGCTACTAGGAGGCGCGCCACCGTCATGCCTTCACTGCACGGAGAAGCCGTCCTCCAAGTCGAATGTCGTGCCCTCGTCCTTCGCCCGCAGCGCCGCCAACACCCGGCGAGCCAGCAACTCCGACATCCGGTGCTTGATGTCCTCCTGGCCGCACCAGGCCCAGCTGCGCAGCTCGTCGGGCGGCAGGTGGATGTCGGCGGTGCCCACCTCGTCCAGCACGCCGCCATCAAAGACGAGCATGACGCCCTCGGTACGATCCGGCCGCGGCGGCACCCAATCCACCACCCGCAGTCGACCGGGAACGATGTACTTGCCCAGTTCTTCCTTGACCTCGCGTGCCGCTGCCTGTCGGGGTGACTCGTCGGCGTCGACGCACCCACCGACGATCTCCCAGTAATCCTTGTAGACGGGCTCGACCAGCATCGCGCGTCCGAGAGCGTCGGCGAACAAGACCGCAGCGCCCATACGTTTGCGTGGAAGCGTCGCGGTGTAGTTGTCGCTTGGTGTGCTCACCACGGCAGGCTACGCCCGGCAGCAGCCCTGGCGCGGGCTCACGGACGATCTCGCGCTGAGGCACGCCGCCCTGCGGGCCGAGTCGAGGGGCCCGCTTCAGCTGCTAGGCGCGACATCGCCAGCCACTTCGTCAGATGCGCCGTGGCCGGCTACTGCTCACCTCCGTTCGACGCCCACCTACTGGCAGCCGGCACGCCCATAGCGGGCCGCCCGGCAGTGGCAGATCAAGGACATTCCCGATTGATGCTTCCGCGAGGATGCTTCGGTCATCCATGATGGACGTCGTGCCCAAAAGACACCTGACCGCCGGCGCGCTCTGCCTGTTGATCATCGCCTCGCTAGTAATGATCTTCAGTGGCAGCCTCGATGGTGCTGCAGCCTGGGCGAATATCATCGCATTGCCGGTCGCTATCATCGGCGTGATCTTGACGATTCGCAGTGCCAGCAACTCAGCACCCTGGTCAGGCGCTCAGGATAGGGATGGCCCGAGCAGCCCGAAGAAGCCGGCTAGAGATAGCCCCACCGTCAACCAGATCGGGATTGGCGGGGAACGTCAGGTCAACGTCGCAGGAAACTACTTCGAGCAGGGCCATGGCGATCGCGAGGGCAGGTGAGGGTGGTAGACCAACAAACTGGCTTTGGCGGGGAACGTCAGGCCAATGTCGAGGGAAACTACTATGAAGGGCCCGTCTACAACAATATTCGCAACCACTTCGGACCCGAACCTCATGCCGAGCGAAGCGAACCCGAGGTAGCGGAGTCCAGCTCGGGCCACGGGACGGCAGCAGTCGCAGGCGGGGGTGGACTGGGCGTGGTCATTGCCCTTGCCGTCCTGGGCTACTTCATCTTCGGCGGAGACGAGCCCTTCCCAAAGATATCGGATCCCTGGCCAGCTGAAGTGAAGCAAGAGGCCGTCATCGCGGCCGCAAGCGACTGGCTCGACAGGTGCGCCAAGTCGACGTCCTCAACTCCCGCGAACTGCCCACAATCGATCGCCGACACATCAGACGTCTCCGAGGTTCGTTGGGCCTTCTACGGCAACCCGCTCGAAGCTCCGGTTATCCAATACACCGAGGCAGAGAGCCGCTTCGACATGCTCGGAACCGTCATCGTGACGGCCGACTACACCGCTTCAAAGCAGGCGCGTCGCGCCGTGACGCCAGCAAAATACTGGGCCAAGATTAAGTGGGCCGACGGCAAGCTCAACGTCCAGGAAATCAAGGAGCACTCGGCCATAGGCGACCCTGAGGTGGCGAAACAAGATCCCAAGATGGCATGGGAGCCCGCGGCAGCGAAGCTGAGCGAGGCGTTCACCCGATGCGTCCGCGGCGCGAGATCGGCCATGCCGACCGGATGCCCGGAGTGGAGTCCCGCGTCGGGCGCCGAGAAGATCAAATGGGATGTCACGGGCGATCCCCTACTCACCGCTCGCGCCACCTTCGACCCGCAGTTCGGGATCTACCGGGTCAAGGGCACCTACCAGTTGTCGGTGCGCTACACGTGGCTCGGAAGCGCGAGGACTGACAACCGGAATCCCACCTATGAAGCTTTGCTCGCGCCGACCGCCGCTGGGCCAGTCGTTCTCCAGATCAAGGACACGACGACGGTCTAGGTCCGTTCGACGCCGATTAGAAGGAACGACACTTCGTCGGCACCGTTCCTGACGGTCATCCGCTAGACGGTATAGCCAAAAGGGGCGGGGGTCGGCAGTTCGAGCGGCACCATCAACCTCACAATCGTTGATCCGACGTAAGTACGAATCCGCAGGTCAACGGCCACGAGAGGGAGCGAAGCATAGGTCGCGCTCCGGTCGCAGGGCCAGTCCACTCCCCTCGCCGCGTGCGGTGCATTCGGAGCCTGTTCCCCCGACACCGCACGCGGCTACTGTCCCCTACTCGGACGTGGGCGATACGACGTGGTTCACCTGCGAACAGGGGCCGGCGTGATCTGCCACCCGGGCCAGTGGATGGGGCTGGTTGGTCATGGCGGAGAGCGCGTTGGCGACGTCGTGCAGGTCGGCTTTGGTGTAGGTGGTGGTGGAGGATCCCGGGCTGTCGGTGTGTCCGGCGTAGGCGCGGGCGATGCCGTAGCCGCAGTGGCGTTCCACCCAGGTCAGGGTGGTGTGGCGTAGCCAGTGGGTCGAGATGCCGTGCACGGTGACCCAGGGTAGGTGAACGCCGAGGCGTTGCCACAGGTGGTCGTAGCGGCGGCTGGTGATCGGTTGGCCGTTGCGTGCGCGCAGGAGCGGATCGGTCGGTAGGACCGCGCCGCGAGCGTCGGCGTGCTCCCGCAGGTGTCCGGCGAGGTCGAGGGTGATGGGCTGCCAGCGGACAGTGGATCCCTTCTCGGTGAGGCGGACGAGGCCGTTGGTGGTATCGAGGTCGGCCAGCCGTAGGGCAAGGGCGCCGCCGCGGCGACACGCGGTCTCGGTGTGCAGGCGCAGGAGCAGCGCGTCCAGGATGACGTCGTTCCCGCTGGTGCGCGCCACCGCGTTGATCTCCTCCAGCTCCTGTGCGGTCAACGCGCGGCGGGTACCGGGTAGGCGTCGGGGTTTCGCGACCCGGTGCGCCGGGCTGGCGGCGGCGTCGATCAGCCCGTCGGCGATAGCGCGTCGGTAGAAGGCGCGGGCGGCGGCGATGACATGCTCACCGGCGTGCCGGCCGTTGCGGCTGTTGCGCCGCGCCACGGCGCTGGCGATCATCGCTTGTTTCAGGGCCTCGACGTCGCTTGCGACGATGGTGTCCAAGGGCCGTTCGGGCCACGCGGCGGCCATCCGGTTCCAGTAGGTGCCGTAGGTGCGGCGTGATCCGGGCCCGGCAGCGGCGACAACACGGGGCAGGTACTCGGCGACCGTCGGCAGGACGGCCGGCGTCGCGGGGTGTGACTGCAGGTCGGTCACCGTGACGCCCAGGTGAGCCAGAATTTGGTGAGCGGCAGCGACGGCGGCGGGGTCAGTGTCCATCCCTGACTCCCGCCAGGTGAGTGTGCAGGTCGGCGAGCAGGCGTGCGACGGTGCTGACGGGATGCACGACGAGCAGGTCGTGCGTGACGATGGCGGCGAGTAGCACGGGTTGGCCGGGCTCGATGCGGCACAGTTGCCGGGCGTTCGCCGGCAAGGGTAGGTCTCCTCGGCTGCCCACCTGGTGGCGGCCGTTGCTGGCCGAGCAGACGGCGAGCATGCCGTGGCGCGGCTGAATGTCGAGGCGGTGGTGCGGGGGCCAGTCCAGCGCGCGCAGGAGGTGCTGCGCGCTCACCCGGCCACAGCGTGCCGGAAGAGCCATCCACAGCAACAGGGCCGCCGCAGCGATTGCCGACGGACAGGCTCGAGCAGGTAGAGCGGGCATCGGCATCGGGCTTGGACCCGGACGCGCGGGCAGGACAGCAGGTACGAGTGGACCGACGAGGTGTTCCTTCGGTCGGATAGGTCGTGTCATGGGCGAACGATCACATTCGGGCAGTGGGTGACGAGTGTCTGCAGGAGGGCTCCTGGGCGGGGATGTTCGTTCGGGTGGTGACGCCGATGGCGGCGAGCGCGCAGCAGGTGGCGAGGTCGACGAGCAGGGGTGCGTAGTCGTCGCTGGCGTGTAGCAGCGCGGCGGCGGCCAGGGGTGCGCTGGCTTTGGCGATGGTGACCGGGGCGGCGAGGCGTCCGGCGATGGTGGCGTAGGCGGTGGTGCCGTACCGGTCGGTGAGCAGGGCGGGGGTGGCGAGGCTGGTGATGCCGAAGCCGAGTCCAAAGCCGATCACGCTAATGATCGCGCCGGTGCGGGTGGCGGCGAGCAGGGCATGGCGAGCATGGCGGCGGCCTGGGTCGCGTAGACGGCGCCCACGATGGTGGTGACGGGGAGTCGTCGTCGGGCGGCGGTGAGGACGAGCCGGCCGGTGACGGACAGGACGCCGAGCAGGCCGGCGGTGGTGGCGGCGAAGGTGGTGGGGTGCCCGCGGCTGATCAGGTAGCCGATGAGGTGCACGGTCATGGTGCTAGTGGCGAGGCCGTGGGCCGTGAAGGTCGCGGTGAGGATCCAGAAGCGGGTGTCGCGCATCGCGGCGTGGGCGACCGCCCGTCGTCCGGGGTGCTCGCGTCGGGCCGGGTCGGCCGGTGCGGCGCCTGCCGGTCGAGGATGGCGGACGGCCATCGCGTGCAGCGGGATGGTCACCGCGCCGTGGATGGCGGCGAGGGCGAGCAGCGCGCCGCGCCAGCCGAGGCGTTCTGCCAGCAGGCCGGTCAGGGGCATGAAGATGGTGCTGGCGAACCCGGCCACGATCGTGACCGCGAGGAGGGCGGTGGCGCGGCGGTTCGGGGGTGAACCAGGAGACGATGACGGCGAAGGCGGGTTCGTAGAGGACTATGGCGCCACAGGCGCCGATGCCGATCATGACGGCGTAGAGCTGGCCGATGGTGTGGACCTGGGACCAGGCGATCAGCAGCGCGGTGGCGGTGATCGAGCCGGCGGTCATGAGCGCGCGACCGCCGTGGTGGTCGAGCCACCGGCCGACGGGGATGGCCATGAGGGCGCCGGTGAGGACGGAGGCGGTGAGCGCGCCGGTGACGGCGGTGGTGGACGCGCCGATGCTGGTGGCCATCGGGATCAGTAGCACCGGGTAGGCGTAGTAGAGGGTGCCGTAGCCGATGGTGGAGGTGACGGCGAGGGCGGCGACGATCAGCCACCCGTGGTGCCCGCCGACCGTGGGGTCGGCGGGCACCGTCGTGGTGGTGGGCATCAGCTGCCGCAGCAGCCGCCGGCCTGCGTGTCGGCGGGGGCGGCGTCGAGGGTGACGAGGGGCAGCGGCGCGGCGAGCAGTCCGCCGGTGATGCCGGTGGCCAGCCCGCGTCCGGCCGGTTCGGCGGCCGGCGCGGGTCCGCAGCAGTTGTCGCCGGTGGCGGAGTTGTCGGGGTTGCTGTTGCACACTCCGGTTTCGGGCAGGTCGAGCTGGACGTCGCGGGCGGCGGTCCAGTCGCCGGCGAGGGCGGCGACGACGGAGCGGACCTGCTCGTAGCCGGTGGCCATGAGGAACGTCGGCGCGCGGCCGTAGCTCTTCATGCCGACGGCGTAGTAGCCGGTCTCGGGGTGGGCGAGTTCGTCGACGCCGTGCGGGGGGACGGTGCCGCAGGAGTGTTCGTTGGGGTCGATGAGCGGGGCGAGGGCGCGGGTGGCGCCCATGACCGGGTCGAGGTCCAGGCGCAGTTCGGCGGCGATGGTGTGGTCGGGGCGGAAGCCGGTGGCGGCGACGATGCGGTCCACGGTGACCGATTCCTCGCTGCCGTCGCTGTGGCGCACCACGACGGTGACGCGGCCGTCGGTGGGGGTGAGGGCGTGGACGGTGAAGCCGGTGAGCAGGCGGATCCGGCCGGCGTCGACGTGGGCGCGCAGTCGGGAGCCGAGTGCTCCGCGGGCGGGGAGGGCGTCGGCGTCGCCGCCGCCGTAGGTGCGTGCCGGTGAGGCGGTGCGGATCGCCCAGGTCACCTCGGTGCCCGGGTGTTCGGCGGCGAGGTCGGCCAGGGCGAGCAGGGTGTTGGCGGCGGAGTGGCCGGCGCCGACGACGAGGGTGTGGCGGCCGGCGAACCGGTCGCGGTCGGCGCCGAGCACGTCGGGCAGGGCGTGCTCCAGGTACGCGGCGGCGTCGGTCTCGCCGCGGGCGGGCAGGCCGGAGGCGCCGAGGACGTTGGGGGTGCGCCAGGTGCCGGAGGCGTCGATGACCGCGCGGGCGAGCACCTCCTGGCCGTCGGTGAGGCGGATGAGGAACGGGGTGGTGTCGCGGCCGGGGGTGCGTAGCCGGTCCAGGCCGAGGCGGCTGATTGCCTCGACTCGGGCGCCGTAGCGCAGGTGCGGCTTGAGCTGCGGTAGCTCGGCGAGGGGCTGGAGGTAGTCGGTGGCCAGTTCGGCCCCGGTGGGCAGGGCGTCGAGGTCGGGGGCGACCCAGTCGGCGTCGTCGAGCAGCCGCCGGGCGGCGGGGTCGATGTCGTACCGCCATGGAGAGAAGACGCGGACGTGGCCCCACTGGCGCACCGCCGCGCCGGCGGTGTCGCCGGCTTCGAGGACGAGGAAGGGCAGGGCGCGCTCGTGCAGGTGGGCGGCGGCGGCCAGGCCGACGGGGCCGGCGCCGATCACCACGACCGGAAGGGTGTCCAGGGTGCTCATCGAGCATCTCTCTGCGTTGATAACTGTCGAATCAGATAGGCGGACTGGGCCCCGGGTGTCCGGGGCGAGGAAGGGGTTAGGCGATGGTGGGGCTGCGGTGCTCGATCAGGACGACGTCGCGCCATCGGCCGTGGTGGCGGCCGACGCGTTCGCGGACGCCGACGACGCGGAAGCCGGCCCGCTCGTGCAGGGTCAGGCTGGCGGTGTTCTCGGGGAAGACGCCGGACTGGATGGTCCAGATCCCGGCTGCCTCGCTGGAGGCGACAAGCGCGTCGAGCAGCAGCCGCCCGGCGCCACGGCCCTGAGCGGCGGGATGCACGTAGACCGAGTGTTCGACCACCCCGGCGTAGACCGCCCGGGCGGAGGTCGGCGACGCCGCGACCCAGCCGATGATGAGGCCGTCGGCGACGGCGACGAAGCGGTGCGCGGGCAGCCGGGCGGCGTCGAAGTCGGCCCAGGGTGGCGCTGCGGTCTCGAAGCTGGCGCTGCCCGCGTCGAGCCCCGCCTGGTAGATCGCCAGGACCGCATCGGCGTCCGCCGCGGTCATCGGTCGCACGGCGACGCTCGCCCGCCCCACCGGGGTGGTCGGGCCGTCACTGTCGCCAGTCATCATGATCCTCTACCCGTCCTACGCTGTCTCGACGTCCGTCAAATCAGACAGTTGCACGCTGGTTAGAAGGATGTCAACCTAGAGGCATGTCTAAGCAGCCGGCGCCGCTCGTCGCCATCGACCTGAACGCGGCGACCTCCTGCTGTGCGCCGCTTGCGCAGCGGCGGGTGCCCGCAGAGGCAGCCGCGGCTCTCGCGGCGGCGTTCAAGGCGCTGGGCGATCCGGTGCGTCTGCAGTTGATGTCGATGATCGCCTCCGCCGAGGGCGGGGAGGCGTGCGTGTGTGACCTCACGCCGGCGTTCGAGCTGACCGGCCCGACGATCTCCCACCACCTCCGGACACTGCGCGAGGCCGGCCTGGTCGACGCCGAGCGGCGTGGCACCTGGGTCTATCACCGCGCCCGGCCCGGCATCCTGCGCCAGTTGGCGTCCCTGCTCTCCGTCGAGCCCGCCGGCTCGTAGAGCAGCACTCAACGCCCGCCGACGGGGACGCGCGCCGCGAGGAGGGGCCTGCTCGCCGTCGAGCCCGCCGGCTCGCAGCAATGCGCCCACCTTCGCGGGCGAGTTCAGGCGGGGCATGTCGAACGCTCCGGTCGGTCAATGCCGCGCATGCGGCGCCGAGGCAGCCGCATCCTGTGGACCGCTCTTTGCCAACCTTAGATAGCTCACCTATGATTGAGTCAATGAATGTTGAGCGTAATTCTCTGGCTGGGCGGGCGCGGATCCATGCCGCGCTCGGTGACCCGGCGCGGCTGGCGATCGTAGACGCGCTCACCCTGGGTGACGCGTCCCCCGGGGAGATCGCCCACACCCTCGACCTGCCCACCAACCTCGTCGCCCACCACGTCAAGGTCCTCACCGAAGCCTGCCTGGTGGTCAAGGGCCGCTCCGAGGGCGACAAACGCCGCACCTACCTGCGGCTGCGCCCGGAAGCCCTCGCCGCGCTCACCCCGCCGCCGCTGACCGGCGTGGGCAGGGTGGTGTTCGTCTGCACCCGCAACTCCGCCCGCTCCCAGCTGGCCGCCGCGCTGTGGCAGGACCGCACCCATGCCCCGGCCGCGTCGGCCGGCACGCAACCGGCCCCCCGGGTGCATCCCCGCGCCGTGGCCGTCGCCGGCCGGCACGGACTGCGCCTGGACCCCACCGCCACCGCTCACGTCACCGATGTCGTCCGCGACGGCGACCTGCTCATCGCCGTGTGCGACAACGCCCACGAGGACCTCACCGGGCCCGTGCGCCCCCGCCTGCACTGGTCGGTGCCTGACCCGGTCCGTGTCGACACGGACGAGGCGTTCGAGGCCGCGTTCGCCGACCTCGCCGCCCGCGTCGACCGGGTCGCCCCCGCCGTCACCACCCCGGGAGACCGACATGACTGACACCAGCCCTCACCCCTACGAAGAGGTCTCCATCGACCAGCAGGTCGCCCTGCGCACCGCCGCGACCCGGCTCGCCGGGGAGTTCACCGGCGTCTACGGCCCGGAAACCATCGAGAAGTTCCTGCTCTCCAGCTACGACCAGTTCGCCATCGCCAGCACCATCCCGCACTACCTGCCGCTGCTCGCCGAACGCTTCGCCCGCCAGCGCCTGCAGGCCCTCGCCCGCGTCGAGGGTCACCACCGCGACGGTCGCCCCGTGGTGCTGTTCCTGTGCACCCACAACGCCGGCCGCTCCCAGATGGCCCTCGGGTTCTTCACCCACCTCGCCGGCGACCGGGCCGTCGCCTGGTCGGGCGGCAGCGAACCCGGAATCGAGATCAACCCCGCAGCCATCGCCGCAATGGCCGAACGTGGCATCGACATCGGCGAGGAGTTCCCCAAGCCCTGGACCGACGAGGTGGTCCGCGCCGCGGACGTCGTGGTGACCATGGGCTGCGGCGACGCGTGCCCGGTCTTCCCCGGCACCCGCTACGAGAACTGGGAACTCGACGACCCCGGCGGCCTCGACACCACCGGCGTGCGGCCCATCCGCGACGAGATCGAACGCCGGGTCCGCCGGCTCCTCGACGACCTGCACGTCCCCACCACCCGATAACCACCCTGCCCGAGCCTTCGGGACGGCAACACCATGGGAGAGAACAGACCGATGACCCCCACTCTGTGGCGGCGCCTGCTGGCCGAGTTCACCGGCACCGCTCTGCTGGTCACCGCCGTGGTCGGCTCCGGCATCATGGCCGCCACTCTCTCCCCGGCCGACGTCGGCCTGCAGCTGCTGGAGAACTCGATCGCCACCGCGTTCGCCCTCGGTGCGCTGATCCTGATCTTCGGGCCGGTCTCCGGCGCCCACTTCAACCCGGTCGTGTCCGCCGCCGACTGGTTCCTCGGTCGGCGCGCCGGCACCGGTCTCACCGCCCGCGACCTGGGCGGCTACGTGGCGGCGCAGGTGATGGGTGCGATCGCGGGTTCGGTGCTGGCGAACCTGATGTTCGACCTCGCCGCGATCGGCTTCTCCGGCAAGGATCGCACCGCCGGGCACCTGTGGCTCGGTGAGGTCATCGCCACCGCCGGCCTGATCCTGCTCATTTTCGCCCTCGCCCGCTCCGGTCGCGCCGTCGTGGCCCCGGCCGCCGTGGGCGCCTACATCGGTGCCGCCTACTGGTTCACCTCGTCCACGTCGTTCGCCAACCCGGCGGTCACCGTTGGTCGGGCGTTCAGCGACACCTTCGCCGGCATCGCCCCCACCTCCGTGCCTGGCTTTGTCGTGGCGCAGTTCGTCGGCCTCGCGGTCGGTGTGGGCCTGCTCGCCGCGCTCTATCCCGATGCCGGTGACGCCGCCGACCAGGTCGTCGTACCCACCGACGGGGACGCCACTATCAATCACCGCTCATGACGCAGCGCCCGCACGGCACCAGCACGGCTGGACTCTCGCCCAGCTTGTTCAACCGCCGCCACGACCCGGGCCGCTACCCGGCGCTCGACCGCAACGACAATCCCGACCTTGACCTGTTCATTCACCTCGACGACGTGCTGGTCAACCGGCCCCGCGACTCGTACTGCATGGAAGGCACCTCATGAGCGACAAGCCCAGCATCCTGTTCGTCTGCGTCCACAACGCCGGCCGCTCCCAGATGGCCGCCGGCTGGCTGCGCCACCTCGCCGGAGACACCGTCGAGGTCCGATCCGCAGGCAGCGCACCCGCCGACACCGTCAACCCCGCCGCCGTCGAGGCGATGCGCGAGGTCGGCATCGACATCACCGACCAGACCCCCACACTCCTGGAGTACGCCACCGCGGAGTCCTCGGACGTGATCGTCACCATGGGCTGCGGCGACGCCTGCCCGGTCTTCCCCGGCAAGCGCTACGAGGACTGGAAGCTCGAAGACCCGGCCGGCAAGGGCGTCGAGTCGGTCCGCCCGATCCGCGACGACATCCGCGCCCGGGTGGAGAAGCTCCTCGCCGAGCTGCGCCCCGCCGCCTGACGCCACCCCCAGACGCCGCCCGCCGGACCACCCACCCGGCGGGCGGCTCACCCCTGAGCAGGAGCCCTCTTCATGTCCGACCCCCACCCGCTGACCATCATCGGTTCCGGACCCGCCGGTTACACCGCCGCCGTCTACGCCGCCCGCGCCAACCTCACACCCCTGGTCATCGAGGGCAGCCAGTCCGGCGGCGCGCTGATGACCACCACCGAGGTGGAGAACTTCCCCGGCTTCCCCGACGGCATCACCGGCCCCGAGCTGATGGACAACCTCCGCAAGCAGGCCGACCGGTTCGGCGCCCAGTTCATCACCGACGACGTCACCCGCGTCGACCTCACCGCCGACGTCAAGACCGTGTGGGTCGGCGAGCAGGCGCACCAGGCACGGGCGGTCATCCTCGCCACGGGCTCCGCCTGGCGGCCCCTCGGCGTCCCCGGCGAGACTGAGCTGCTCGGCCACGGCGTCTCCGCCTGCGCCACCTGCGACGGGTTCTTCTTCCGCGACCAGGACATCGCCGTGGTCGGCGGTGGCGACACCGCCATGGAGGAAGCCACCTTCCTCACCCGCTTCGCCCGCAGCGTCACCATCGTCCACCGCCGCGACACCTTCCGCGCCAGCCGCATCATGGCCGACCGGGCGCTCGGCAACGACAAGATCCGGGTGGCGTGGAACAGCGTCGTCGAGGAGGTCCTCGGCCACGACGGTGCCGTCGCCGGAGCCCGCCTGCGGGACGTCCACACCGGCGAGACTCGGATCCTGGACGTCACCGGGCTGTTCGTTGCCATCGGCCACGACCCGCGCAGCGACCTGTTCCGCGGCCAGGTCACCCTCGACGACGACGGCTACGTCACCGTCGACTCCCCCGGCACCCGCACGAACCTGCCCGGTGTGTTCGCCGTCGGTGACGTCGTCGACCACACCTACCGCCAGGCCATCACCGCCGCCGGCACCGGCTGCGCCGCCGCCCTCGACGCCGAACGCTACCTCGCCACCCTCGCCTGACCGGCGCCGCCCGAGGTCCGGCCAGCGCGGCCGGGCCTCGGGCCTACGGCGATCCGCGCAGGCGTGAGGCGATGTCGGCGACCGTCGCCTTCGCGGTCCGGCCGGCACCCACCAGCGTGGCCGACGCCGGCCCGGTCCAATCGCCGTAGCCGAGCAGGTACAGGCCTGGCTCGTCCACCGACCGGGTGCCCTCGACCGTCACCGTCCCCTGCCGCCAACCGGGCAGCAGCGGCGCCAGGTGAGTGAGGTTCGGCCGAAAACCCGTACACCAGATCACCACGTCGCAGGGCTCCTCGGTACCGTCGGCCCACCGCACCCCGTGCTCGGTCATCCGAGCGAACATCGGTCGGGAGTGCAGGACACCGCGGTCCCGGGCGTCGCGGACGCTGGGCACCATCACAATGTCCCCCAGGTCGCTGACGCTCTCGCCGGCCCCACCGGCGGCCTTGCGGGTCGCCACCCCGAACAGCACCCGACCGTCGACGTCGTCGGGCATGAACCGCGCCGGGCGCAGGGTGACCCAGGTGGCCTCGGCGACCCGAGACACCTCCGCCAGGATCTGCGCCGCGGAGTTACCCCCGCCGACGACCACGACCCGCTGCCCCCGGAACTCCTCCGGCGCGGTGTAGTCCACCGTGTGCAACTGCCGGCCGGCGAACTGTTCACGGCCCGGGATGTCGGGCACGTACGGGCACTCCCACGTACCGGTCGCGGAGATGACGTACCGGGCCAGCCACGCCCCGGCGTCGGTGTCCACCGCCAGGCGATCCCCGACTCGCCGCACCTGTCGAACCCGGACCGGCCGGCGCACCGGAAGGTCGTAGCGCCGCTCGTACGCCCGCAGGTAGTCCACGACGTGCCCGGCGGTCGGGAACTCCTCACTCTCCTGCCGCGGCATCCCCCACCCCGGCAGCGGGCTGTATTCCGCCGGGGAGAACAGCCGCAACGACTCCCAGCCGTGCCGCCACGCGCCACCTGGCTGCGGCTGGGCGTCGAGGATGACGTAATCCATGCCGGAGCGGCGCAGGTAGTAGCCCGCCGCCACGCCCGCCTGCCCACCCCCGACGACCACCACGTCACACGACCCCGGCACGCGCGACACCTCCCTCGATCCGTAGATCATCATGCCGGGACGGCAGGAGCGGTGGGTCCTCAGGCGAACTCACGGTGATCCTGGCCTCGTTCCGCAGCCGATCGACGGCGTCACCTGCAACGATGCATGACGTGGTAACTGTAAATACTGAGACGCCCGCCATCTCGCCCCTCGCTGGCGAGCCGATTGACCGCGCCGACGCCGAACGGCTCGCCGGCGTGCTCAAGGCCTTCGCCGACCCGGCCCGGCTGCGACTGCTCAGTCTGATCCAGTCCGCCCCGCACGGGGAGGCGTCCGTCAGTGACCTCACCGCGCCCCTCGGACTCTCCCAGCCGACCGTCAGCCACCACCTGCGGATCCTTACCGAGGCCGGCCTGCTGGAGCGCGACAAGCGCGGCGTCTGGGCGTACTACCGACTCGTGCCGTCCGCCATCGCCACGATCGCCGACCTGCTGACCCCGCCCCGCAAGCGAGCAACGAAGAAGATCCGCTGACCGACGCCGTCGAAGACCGTCGCCGGCACCTCCTGCGAGGCGATCGCCGGCAGACGTGGGGCGTGCGGCGTATTCGGGTTGTCCGCCGTACCTGTGCACCGCGACGATGGTCACTCCGTGGCGAGTTGACCTTCGGGGGACACGTGGGAGTGCTGGACGACAAGGACCCGACCGGCGCAGCGCGGTTGAAGGAATGGGCCGACGGCCTGCGCGAGCTTCCGCCGGGCACCCCGCCGACCTTCGAGTTCCAGCGGATGATCCACCCCGGGTTGGTGCCCGCCGACGGAGACGGGCTGCTCGCCGCAGACGGCCAGGGCCTGCTGCAGGTTCCGGGTGAGCACATCCAGTCGGTGACGGTCCTGCACTACATGCGCGCGACGTCGCCGTCGGAGCAGTTCGACACCGTAGGCCGCAACGCGATGTTCGGCGCCCTGCTGACCTTGGTGACCGACCGTCGCTGCCAGGTCGTTGCGGAGGTCATGGCGAGAGTCGAGGGGCAGGAGCATCCGTTCGCGCTGCCGCTGGCCGGAGCGGTGGACACCCATCTCGGTGCGCCCATGCCCGACTGGCCGCAGGTCGACGCGGCGTTCCGCGACGCGGTAGCCCGACTCACCAGCCTCGGCGACTACGACATGCGGGCCCTCAGCGCGGCGATCCACATGCACTACTGCGCCTCGCTGCTGGCCACCCGTGATCTTGTCGGAGCGTACGCGCTTATGGTCGGGGGCATCGAGTGCCTCGCGCAGCACTTCGGCAGTCCCCCGACGGAGTGGGCCGACTGGGACGAATCGGCGAGTTGGGAGAAGTTCATCGCCCGCCAGGACTTCACCGAGGCCCAGGCCGCAGCGCTGCGTGCCCGCCTGATGAAGGACAAGCCCATCAAGCTCGCGGAAACCTTCGCGACGTACGCCATGACGCGGCTGCCGGCCGGTTTCTGGCAGGAGCCGGTGCGCTCCTACATCTGGGGTGTGGACGCGTTGAGCGCCCGGCCGCAGGAAGGCTCCTGGTCTGATCCGCAGCCGCGCGGTGTGGTGTTCGCCGACGATCCGGCGGTCCTGAAGGCGGCGTTCAAGACCGCGTACAAGTTCCGGTCCCAGTTCCTACACGCGGGCAAACGGACGTTCTCGTTCGCCGGTGACGTGTTCGCGACCGTCATGGCCGCGGACCGGCCCGCTGGCGACAGTCCACGTCTGAGCACCGCTCAACTGCGCGCCGTTCTGCGGGCCCTGATCCTGCAGGAGCTGACCGACCGTGGCAGCACCGATCCTCGGGGCTTGGACGACATCACGTTCGTCACGGGCTCGGCGCCGACGTCCTGAGCTAACCGCCCACGTCTCGCCAGGGCACGCGGCGGTGAGCGGGTCCGAGATTATCGGACGCGAGGTAGATCATCGGGTAGCGGCCAACGCGTCGCGGCCAGACGTGCGGTGGGAAGGGTGCGATGGTCGGCGAGCACGAGCGGGATGACCAGCAGTGGCGGTGCTGGGTCGATGACATGATCGACTCGGATCCGAGCATCCTCGACGAGATCCAGCAGTGGTGGGACACGACCTCGCCGGTGCCGATGGTCGGCAGCCGGCACCACACCGTCGCGCGCCGCTACCTCGAACGATTCTCCGCATCAGGGCAAATCCGTGTCCGCGACCGAGTCACGGGACGAGCGAGCCTACGCAACATCAAGGACGTAGGCACGATCCGCGACTTCTAAACCTTCATCAACCCTCGACGGTGAGCGAGACGGTCGACTCGAACGGATCCTCGGCGTGATCGAGGACGGGGCTACCGCCGTTATCGACCGCATCCTGGACCCCTTCCGGACACCGCAACCGCTCACGCCGCAGGAATCGCTGCACCTGAGCATCTTTATCGGCTTCCAGCTGCTGCGCACGCCCCGACACCGTCGTGAGGTCGAGTTGATGGGCGACTACCTCATCCGCTCGTCACGGCCGGACATCCGCGCGATCACCGAGGTACGGGTGATTCCGGATCCGAACCTGCACCTTGAATACTTTGCCAAGAACGCCCCCACAGTCGCCGATGCGTTCTTCGGCCGCCGGGAGCTCACCTCGGCGGCCGGTCGCGCTGATCGACAGACCTTCGGCGCGCAGGGCGTGCACGGCCGCGTGGCGTTCGCGGGTGTTCGCCGCCCGCAGCCCCGTCCTGAGAGGCTCGTCGGCGTGGTCGACCGGCACCTGATCATGCTGGGCATCGCGCTCATGTACGGCAGCGTCAGATTCGACGACGACTTCTGGCCGGCGACGGTGTCACGTCGGGTCTCCGAGCGCCCTGGTAAGGCGCTCGCACATGCAGTGCGTCGGGTCCGCCTCGGCGACGATCGCCTCGATCCGCGCCAGGCGGGCCCGTGTCTGACGCAACTCGTGCTCCAACCGGTTGGCCCGGGCGGCGGTCGCGCCGACCTGCCTGCGGGAGGCGTCCAGTCGCTCGAAGTCCTCCGGCCGCATGGCGGTCCACTCGCTGCCGTCCACCACGAACGTCACCCTGTCGATCTTCTGACCCACCGGTTCCCCTCCGCCGTCGCAGGCCTGTGCCCGATGTCGCGACGCTACTCGGTCGCGCATCGACGATGCGGCAGCGAACGCCGCTCCCGAGGGCCGGGCAGGTCTGCCCACAGCACCTGTCGGGCGCATACGATGGGCGACGGCCCTCGACTGGTCCACCTACGCCCAGTCGCTGACCGACCGTTCGGTCAAGGGCATGCTCACCGGTCCGGTGACGATCCTGGCCTGGTCGTTCGTCCGGACCGACCAACCACTGGGCGACACCGCGGACCAGGTCGCGCTGGCGCTGCGGGAAGAGTGCCGGGACCTGGAGGCAGCAGGCATCCGGATCATCCAGGTCGACGCGCCGGCGATCCTGGAGACTCTGCCGCTGCGGCGGGCCGACCAGATGGCCTACCTGGACTGGGCGGTCGGTGCGTTCCGGCTGGCCACCTGCGGGTTCGCCGACGGCACGCAGATCCACACCCACCTGTGCTATTCGGAGGTCGGTGAGGTCATCACCGCCATCGACGCCCTCGACGCCGACGTCGCCAGCATCGAGGTGTCCCGGTCGAAGATGGAGGTCCTCGACGATCTCGCCGCGATCGGCTACCAGCGCGGTGTCGGGCCCGGGGTGTGGGAGATCCATTCGCCCCGGGTGCCGTCCCGGGGCGAGGTCGTGGACGCGCTGCTGCGGGCGGCGGCGGTCCCCGCGCAGCGGCTGTGGGTCAACCCCGACTACGGGCTGAAGACCCGCGGCTACCCGGAGTCGAGGCGTCGCTGGAACACCTGGTCACTGCGGCGGTCGAGGTACGCGGCAGCTAACCGGCGCGCCGGGTGGAGTGGCGGCCCGCTCCACCCGGCCCGCGGCACCGGCCGATCCCCACGCGCGGCGAGCAGACGGCGGTTACTGTCCGCTGACGGCCGACGACGGATTGACATGGGTGGTCGCGGCCAGCCAGACTGTCGCCACAACTTAACCAAACGCGCGTCCGTGCGGGGGAAGTCCGGTCGAAGTCCGGCGCTGGCCCGCAACGGTAGGCCGTCCGAGGTGGCAAGTCACCCGGCGGTGAGCCCGAATACCCGGCGTACGCGCGCATCCGCTCCCCCACCCGTCGTGGCCCACGGGTCGGAGTCCCGGTCGACTCCGCGTACCGCCGGTCGGCCGGGTTTCTGACGACCGCCGGGCCGGAAAGGCGCTTCCGATGGTCGTCCGCCTGAGCCGGCATCCCCTGCTCGCCCTGTTCTGCGGCGTACTCGCCGCCCTCACCCTCGCCGCCCCCGCATCCGCCGTGACCGGACGGGTAGCCGCCGTCCCCGGCCCGAACCGGCCGGAGGCCGCCGCCGGGTGGCTGGCCCGGCAACTCGTCGACGGAGAACGCTTCGAGGTGGTCTTCGACGGCGTCGCGTACCCGGACCAGGGGCTGACCCTGGACGCGGTGTTCGCCTTCGCCGCCGCCGGTGTCGCCGACGACTCCGCCGCGCGGGCCCTGGCCTGGGTCACCCGACCCGACGTCCGGGACGGTTACCTCGGCGACGGCGCCGCCGAGGCGTACGCCGGGGCGACCGCCAAGCTGGCCCTCGCCGTCGAGGTCCGCAGCGGGAACCCGACCGACGTCGGCGGGGTCGACCTGATCGCCCGGTTGCGGTCGCTCCAGGCGCCCACCGGGCGATTCTCCGACCGGTCGGCCTACGGCGACTACAGCAACGCCTTCAGCCAGTCCTTCGCCCTACTCGCCCTGGATCGCACCTCGCAGGGTGCGCCACCGGTAGCGGCTGCATGGCTGGCCGGCACCCGGTGTCCCGACGGGGGCTACCCGGTGCTGCCCGCCCAACCGACGTGCCACTCCGATGTGGACGCTACCGCCCTGGTTGTGCAGGCGCTGCGGGCCACCGGCCGCCGAGCCGACGCCGCCGCCGGGTTGCGCTGGCTGGTCTCGGTGCAGCGACCCGACGGTGGCTTCGCCAATGCGGACGGCGTCCCGAACGCCAACAGCACCGGCCTCGCCGCGCAGGCACTGCGCGCCGCCGGCCGGCCGCTGGCCTGGGCCCGGGCGCACCGGTTCCTGGCCGGGCTGCAGGTCGGTTGCGCGTCGACGCCAGACCGGCGGGGCGCGGTCGACTTCGACGGCGGCGCGTTCGACCCGGACACCGCCGCCCGCGCCACCGCCCAGGCCGTCCTCGGCCTCACCGGCACCGGCTACGCCGACCTGTCGGCCGCCGGCGCCGCCCCCGGCGCACCCGTCCTCGCCTGCCCGTAAGCGCCCTGCCATCCGACCACCTTCAGGAGGATCCGTGTCCCTTCGTCCATCCACCATCCGGGCCCGGCTCGCCGGTCTGCTGACCGCCGCGCTGGCCGCCGTCGCCCTGACCGCCGTCGAGCCCGCGCCGCAGGCCGCGCAGGCCGCGGCCTGCACCGGCACCTCGGGGGTCACCGTCGTCGTCGACTACGCCGCCCTCGGCGGCGGCATCCAGGTCGGCTGTGCTCCCGGCGACCCGGCGACCGGGATCGCTGCTCTGCAGGGTGCCGGGTTCACGGTCACCGGCACCCAGCGCTGGGGGCTGGCGTTCGTCTGTCGGATCAACGGCAAGCCGACCGCCGCGACGGACCCGTGCGTCAACACCCCACCGGCCACCGCCTACTGGTCGTACTGGCATGCGCCGCACGGCGGCCCCTGGTCCTACAGCTCCTCCGGCGCGGCCAGCTACAACCCCGCCCCGGGCAGCGTTGAGGGCTGGTCGTTCGGCGCCGGCGCCGCACCGGGCATCACCGCCCCCTGATGAGCCGCGCCAGGGCGGTGACCGGCATCGCAGCGGGTCCCGGTCACCGCCCTGGCGCCGGACGGCGTCCGGGCGGTACGGTGACCGCACCCGGTGTACGCCGGGGACACAACTGCATACGTCCCGTGTGGGGGGAAGCCGGTAGAAGCCGGCGCTGACCCGCAACCGTGAGCGAGAGCCTTCTCGCGAGCCGGAACGCCTCGCCTGGGACGAGCGGCTTCCACTGTCGAGGTCTACAGGGTGAAGTCCGGGCCGCCGAGGTCCGATTCCACCCCGCTCACCGCAGTTCGCGGAGCGGGGTGTCGTTTGTCTCGGATGCTTTCCGGAGTTCTCACCGACCGCTCCGCGAAAGGCACCCTTATGCCCCTGTCCCCACCCTGGCGACTCGGCACCGGCCTTGCCGCCACCACGGCGGCGGCCCTGGCCACGCTCACCGTACCCATGACCGTGCTGGCCGCGCCCGCCACGGCTGACGCCGCCGCCGCGCGGGACGCCGCTACCTGGCTGGGCGGCAACTTCACCGACGGGATCCTGCCCGGACCGTTCGGCGGCCCGGACTGGGGCCTGACCATCGACGGGCTCGTCGCATTGTCCGCCACTGGCGTGGACACGCCCACCCGCCAGGCCGCCACGGCGCAGGTCGCGGCACACGTGCGCGCCTACAACAGCTACGACGAGTGGGGCATCGAGGGCTTCACCGACGGCGGCGCCACCGCGAAGCTGCTCTACGCTGCTTCCGCTGCCGGCGCCGACCCCACCGACTTCGGCGGGTACGACCTGCGCGCCGAAACCCTGTCGCTGATCTCCGCAGCGGACGCCGGTAACCAGCGGGGTCGGATCACCAGCCGGGTCACCGCCGACAGCGGACCGGACGCCAGCAACACCTTCGACCAGTCCTTCGCCGTGTTGGGCCTGGCCCGCAGCGGTGACGTCCCGCAGGACACCGTCGACTTCCTCATCCGGCAGCAGTGCGCGGCGGGCGGCTTCCGGCTCTACCCGGACACCGCGGACGGACCGTCACCGTCCTGCGACGAACAACCCGGCGCCACCCTCGACGTCGACTCCACCGCGATGGCCGTGCAGGCGCTGCTGAGCGCCGCTGACGACGGCGCCACCGGGGCGGCCGGGGCGGCGCGCAAGGGAGCCGACTGGCTGGTCGCCCAGCAGCACACCGACGGTTCCTTCGGCGGGTCGGGGCCGACGACCGGCGCGAACTCCAACAGCACCGGCCTGGCCGGGCAGGCCCTCGCCGCCGCCGGACGCGACACCGAGGCCGGCCGCGCCGTCGCCGCGCTGACCCCGCTGCAGCTGACCGGCGCGAACGGCGGCAAGGCCACCGCCGACGCGGGTGCCATCGCCTACAGCACCGAGGGTTTCACGACCGCCGTCGCGGCTGGGATCGCGGACACCGACCGGGACCAGTGGCGCCGGGCCACCGCCCAGGCGCTGCTCGGGCTCGCGCAGGTGCCGCTCGGCCGCATCGGCGTCGACCTGCCGCCGTCCTCGCCCGGACCCACCCCGTCCGGCACGGCCTCGCCCACCGCCTCCCCCACCGGATCACCGACCCCGACCACCAGCGCCACCGCCACCCCGACCGCCACCGTCGACCCGAGCCCCAGCGACACCGTGAGCCCTCCGGCGGCGACCCCGTCGGCCACCACACCGAGCACGCCGCCGGCGGCGACCGCCGCGCCGAGTGCGACACCTCCCGCGCCGGGGCTGGCCGGGCTGCCGACCACCGGCCCGGCGATCGCCGGCTACGTGCTGGTCGCGGTCCTGATGCTCGGTGGCGGCGTGCTGCTGCTGGTGCTCGGCCGCAGGCGGGCGACATGACGGCCCGGTACGCGCGGGCCGGCCTGGTCCTCGCTCTGGCGGCGGTGAGCACCCTGACCGCGCCGGCTGCTGCGGCGGCAGCCGCCGGGTCGGCCGGCTACTGTCCGGACGCCTCCGGGGTCACCGTGGTGGTGGATTTCAACGAACTCGGCGGCGGCACGGTGATCCGCTGCGCACGCGGCGACCAGGGCACCGGCCTCGCGGCTCTGAAGAACGCCGGCTTCCAGATCACTGGCACCCTGCGCTGGGGCGAGGGATTCATCTGCCGTATCGAGGGCAAACCGTCGGCAGCCGCGGAGAAGTGCGTCGACACGCCTCCGGCCAGCGCCTACTGGTCGTACTGGCACGCCTCGAACGGGGGCAGCTGGACCTACAGCGACAAGGGTGTGGCCAACCGCAGACCACCGGGTGGAAGCTTCGAGGGCTGGTCGTTCTCGCTCAACCGCAACGCCAACGACGCGCCCCGGCCCGGCGCCGCCCCGAAGCGACCCGCACCACCGGCTCCGCCCCCACCGCCGCCGCCAGCCACAGGCGGTGGCGGACCGGCGGCGCCCCCACCGGCCACCGGTGGCGGACCGGTCGCACCGCCCGCGCAGGGTGGCAGCGGGGCCGTACCGCCCGCGCCGGGCGGCCAGCCCGGCGCGGCCGGACCGACCGTCGGCGCTACCGGGATCCCCACCCCTACGAGTACGGCCACCGGCGCCCTGCTGCCGACGCCGAGCCAGGTCAGCAGCGCCCCGACCGGTGGTGCCACCGGCGTCACGTCGTCGGAGGCATCCGGCCCGGAGCTGACCGACGTCTCCGCGCCCCGCGGTGGTGGAGGTCCACCGGTCGGCACGATCGCCGGGATGACTTTGCTCGTTCTGCTGGCCGGCGGCGGCCTGATCGCCGCCCGGCGGCGGCGTACCGCCGAACCGGATGCCTGACCGGTCCGCCGGCGGGAATCGCCCAGATCCGGCTCCCGGTGCCGGCCGGTGGCGGTCGGGGTGGTCGGCGGGGCGGCTGCCCCGCGGGCTGCACCCGGGCGCGTGGTGGCTGTGGGCGCTCGGCCTGGCCACGGCGGCCAGCCACACCACCAACCCGCTGGCGCTGGGCCTGCTCGTCGCGGCCGCCGCGATGGTGGTCGCCCGGCGGCGCGGCGACGCCCCGTGGGCCCTGGCGTTCCGGATGTACCTGTGGCTGGCCGCGATCGTCGTGGGCATGCGGGTGGTGTTCCGGATCGTGTTCGGCGGCGGCCAGGGCGACCACGTGCTGGTCCGCCTGCCGGAGATCCCGCTGCCGGCCTGGGCGGCGGGCATCCGGCTGCTCGGGCCGGTCGCCGCCGAACAGGTCCTCGGCGGCTTCTACGACGGGCTGCGGCTGGCCACCATGCTGGTCTGCCTCGGCGCCGCGAACGCCCTGGCCAACCCGAAACGGCTACTCAAGGCCGTACCCGGCGCTTTGTACGCCGTCGGCACGGCCGTGGTGGTGGCGCTGTCCGTCGCCCCGCAACTGGTCGAGAGCGTGCTGCGGGTGCGCCGGGCACGACGACTACGGGGCGCCTCCGGACGCGGGATGCGGGCCCTGCGCGGGATCGCCCTGCCGGTGCTGGCCGACGCCCTGGACCGGTCCCTGGCCCTCGCTGCGGCGATGGACTCCCGCGGCTACGGCCGCACCGCCGCGGTGCCGGCCGGGCAGCGCACCGCCACCGGTGCGCTGGTGCTCGGCGGACTGATCGGCGTCTGCGCCGGCACCTACGGCCTGCTCGACGGCACGGGCGCGGGCTTCCTGGGTCTGCCGATGCTGCTGGTCGGGCTGGCCACCGCCGTGACCGGGATGCTGTTGGCCGGCCGTCGGGTCCGCCGCAGCCGCTACCGGCCGGACCGCTGGCGACCCGCGGAACTGGTGGTGGCCGGCTGCGGCGTGGCCACCGCCGCCCTGATGACGCTGGCCGGATCGGTCGATCCGGACCTGCTCTACCCGCCGGTCAGTCCGCTCGGTTGGCCGCAACTGACCCCGCTGATGCTGCTCGCCGTCGCGGCCGCCGCGGCACCGGCCTGGCTGGCGCCCCCGCCTCCGGTGGCCCGGACAACCCAGGCCACGACCGGCCCGACGGACACCACAGCCAAGCCGACCCGAACCAGTATCCCCGCACCGGCGGGAGGCCGCACGTGATCGAGTTCGACCGGGTCACCGTCCGCTACACCGACGACGACCCGCCCCCACTACGCGACGTGTCCATCCGCGTCGAGGAGGGGGAATTGTGCCTGGTCGCCGGCCGCACCGGAGCCGGCAAGTCGACCCTGCTGCGCGCGATCAACGGGCTGGTGCCGCACTTCACCGGCGGCACCCTGCACGGCACCGTCACCGTGGCCGGCCGGGACACCCGCCGGCACCCGCCGCGCGACCTCGCCGACGTCGTCGGCGTGGTCGGCCAGGACCCGCTGGCCGGCTTCGTCACCGACACCGTCGAGGAGGAACTGGCGTACGGGATGGAGCAGCTGGCGCTGTCGCCGGCGGTCATGCGTAAACGGGTCGAGGAAACCCTCGACCTGCTCGGCATCGCCGAACTGCGCGACCGGCCACTGCGGACCCTGTCCGGTGGACAACAGCAGCGGGTCGCCATCGGCGCCGTGCTCACCGCCCACCCACGAGTCCTGGTCCTCGACGAACCCACCTCCGCGCTGGATCCCACCGCCGCTGAGGACGTCCTGGCCACCATCACCCGGCTGGTGCACGACCTCGGCGTCACCGTGGTCCTCGCCGAGCACCGGCTGGAACGCGTCGTGCAGTACGCCGACCGGCTGCTCTACCTGCCCGGCGACGGCCACGTGCGCGACGGCCAGCCGGCCGACGTGCTCGCCGGGATCGACCTGGCGCCACCGCTGATCGAGCTGGGTCGGCTCGCCGGTTGGACCCCGCTGCCGCTGTCGGTGCGTGACGCCCGCCGACGGGCCGCCGAGCTGCGTCAGCGTCTCGCCGACGCGGTCCCCGCCACGCCGCCGGTCCCCGTCACCTCTCCGGTGCTGACCGCACGCAAGATCGTCGTGAGGTATCCGGGAACGGTGGCTGTGGCCGGCGTTGACCTCGACCTGCATCCTGGTCGGGTTGTCGCGCTCATGGGCCGCAACGGGTCCGGCAAGTCCAGCCTGCTGTGGGCGGTGCAGAGCAGCGGCCCCCGCCACAGTGGCACCGTTGCCGTCACCGTCTCCGGCCCCGACGGCCACGGCGCCGGTGTCCACGGCACCGTCGACCCGAAGGCGCTACCGGCCGGGAAGGCCCGCCGGTACGTCGGCCTGGTGCCGCAAAGCCCGGCGGACCTGCTCTACCTGGAGACGGTGGACGCCGAATGCGACCAGGCCGACCGGGAGAGCGACGCACCCACCGGCACCTGCCGAACCCTCCTCGACCAGCTCGTCCCCGACCTGCCCGGCGACCGGCACCCCCGCGACCTGTCCGAGGGACAACGACTGGCCCTCGCGCTGTCCGTCCAGCTCACCGCCGCCCCACCGGTGATCCTGCTCGACGAACCCACCCGCGGCCTGGACTACCACGCCAAGAAACAGTTCGGCACGCTCATACGGCAGCTGACCGCCGCCGGCCGGAGCGTGGTGCTGGCCACCCACGACGTCGAACTCGTCGCGACAATGGCCGACCAGGTGATCGTGATGGCCGACGGGGAGATCGTCGCCGAGGGCAGCACCGCGGAGGTCATGCTCGCCTCACCGGCCTTCGCGCCCCAGGTCGCCAAGGTCCTCGCACCGCAACCGTGGCTGACCGTGGACCAGGTGGCCACCGCGCTTCGCCCTGCCGGAGCGCCGACATGAGCGTGCTGCGGGTCGCGCCGCGCACCGCCGTGGTGCTGACGCTCGCCTCGGCCGCCGCGCTGGCCACCTTCACCTGGCCGTTCTTCGTCCCCGCGCAGCCCGAGACCACCGCCCGCACCGGTGAGGCGCCGCTGGTCTTCGTCATCATGCTGCCGGTGCTCGTGGCGCTCGTCCTGGCCGAACTCAGCTCCGGCGGCATCGACAGCAAAGCCCTGGCGATGCTCGGCGTGCTCGCCGCCGTCAACGCCGCGCTGCGTCCCCTCGGCGCCGGTACCGCCGGCATCGAAACCGTCTTCTTCCTGCTCGTCCTCGCCGGCCGGGTCTTCGGCCCCGGCTTCGGGTTCCTGCTCGGCTCCACCTCGCTGTTCGCCTCCGCCCTACTCACCGCCGGGGTCGGACCGTGGCTGCCGTTCCAGATGCTGTGCGCCTCGTGGATCGGCCTCGGCGCCGGACTGCTGCCGTCCCGACTGCGCGGCCGGGCCGAAACCGCCGTGCTCGCCGGATACGGGGCGCTCGCCGCCTACGGCTACGGCCTGCTGATGAACCTGTGGTTCTGGCCGTTCAGCACCGGCGCGGACACCCAACTGTCCTACCTGCCGGGCGCCCCGGTGCTGGAGAACCTGCACCGCCTGGCCGTGTTCAGCGCCGTCACCTCCACCTTCGGCTGGGACACCGGCCGGGCAATCACCACCGCCGTGGCGATCATCCTCGCCGGCCCTGCCGTGCTCGCCGCGCTACGCCGCGCCGCCCGGAAGGCGGCCTTCGGCGCACCGATCACCTTCGCCGCACCCGAGCCGCTCCCGGTAAAGCCCGTCGCACCCGACCCGCAAACGGGCGTTCACGGCGCCCAGGGAGATACCTCACACCAGCCCTCGCGACCACCCCAGCCATGACCGGCGGCGGGATACGCTGCCGGACGGCGCTGGTTCGCCCGGCCAGACCCGGCCGAGTGTCGTAAGAGGGAACCCGGTGGAAATCCGGGACTGCCCCGCAGCGGTGAGTGGGAACGACCGCCGTCAACGAAGCACTGGGTTTCACCGCCTGGGAAGCGACGGCCAGTAGGAGACCGGCGACCCCGGCCACGCCCACGAGTCCGAAGACCTGCCCGCGCCGCGCACACAACCGTCTGCGCTGCCGTCGGCTCCGCGGGAGGGCTGCACGGGTGGCACGCCGCGCCGGACGCGGTTGGCCCCCGCCAGCGTACTCACGGCCCCGGCGGTGTGGCCCCGAGGGACGGACTACCACCGTGCACGACACCACCATCGCCGGCCGGGCGCCGTCGGCGTCGCACCTGACGCTGTCGCAGATCATGGACCAGCACCACACCAACCTGATGGGCACGGTCCATGGCGGCCGGATCCTCAACCTCATCGACTCCGTCGCCGGTGTAGTCGCCGCCCGGCACTCCGACGGACCGGCCGTCACCGCCGCCATCGACGAGACCGCCTTCCTGCGCGCGGTACGCGTCGGCGACGTCGTCCACGTCGACGCCCGGATCACCTGGGCCGGCCGCAGTTCCATGGAGGTCGCGGTCAAGGTCACCGCCGACCGGTGGGACCGGGCCGTACCCCCCGTCGACGTGGCCACCGCCCACCTGGTCATGGTCGCCATCGACGACGACGGCCAAACCCGGACCGTCCCACCGCTGCTGCCCCAGACCGACGGCGACCGGCGCCGCTACCGCGAGGCGCAGATCCGCCGACAGCACAGACTCGCCCTGCGCCAGGCACTACTCGACGGCGCCGGGGAGGGCTGAAACATGCTCGGACTGTCCACAGCGACGCTCGCCGGCTACCTCGCCGCGATCGTCGTCCTCATGGTCACCCCCGGCCCGGACATGATGTTCGTCCTGGCCAACGCCACCCGCTACGGCACCCGAGCCGGGATGGTCGCCGCGCTCGGCGTCGCCGCCGGGGAGACCGTGCACGTCACGGCGGTCGTCGGCGGCCTCGCCACCGTGATCTCGGCTTCGCCGCTGCTGTTCACCGCCATCCGATGGGCCGGCGCGGCATACCTGATCATCCTCGGCGTGCGGACGCTACGCAGCGCCCACAATTCCAGCGCCACCGCAGCGCGGTCCGACGACCGGGACGGGCGGGCGTTCCTGCGCGGACTGGTGACCAACCTGCTCAATCCGAAAATGATCCTGTTCAGCGTGGCGTTCCTGCCCCAGTTCGTCCACCCGGGAGCGGGGAACACCACCGCGCAGCTGATCCTGCTCGGTGCGCTCTTCGTGGCCGTGCAACTCGCCGTCGACATCGCGCTGGGCGCCGGCGCCGGGCGGCTCGCCGGCCGGCTGGCCAGTGGCCGCTGGTCGCGCCGGATCAACCGGGTATGTGCCGTGGCGTTCGTCGCGCTCGGACTACGGCTGGCGACCGGCTGACACCCCGACCCGCCCGACGACGCGATCCTGGCGCTTCGCCCCGGCCGTGTAAGGCCGGGGCGGGACGCTCCTCCGCGCGCGGAGGAGCCGACCTCAGGGTCTCTCGGATGGTCGGTCGTCCGCGGTCGCGGCGACCAGCAGGGACAACTCTCGCATCAGGTCGTCCATGGACTGGCCGCTGCCGGCCCGCACAAGGCCGAGGGCCAGATCGGCAAGCAGATAGAAGCCGAGCGTGCGGGCCCGCTCGCCGGGGAACGCGGCGAGGAGTTCCTCGGCGCCGTCAAGGTCACCGCGGTGCTTCGCGGCGATAACCCCGGCGGCGCGTTGGACCAGTTCGGCCGCGGCGGGGGTGGCTGCGGTCACGCCGGGATCACATCGTCGGGCTGGTGGCGCGGGCGGCGCCGAACCGGGCGGTCACGTCGGCCCAGTTGACCAGGTTCCACAGCCGGTCGACGTAGTCGGGGCGCACATTCTTGTACTGCAGGTAGTAGGCGTGCTCCCAGGCGTCGAAGACCAGCAGCGGGGTGGTGCCCTGCCCGACGTTGCCGTGGTGGTCGTACACCTGCTCGACGATCAGCCGCCGGCCGAGCGGTTCCCAGGCGAGGACACCCCAGCCGGAGCCCTGCACGCCCTTGGTAGCGGCGGACAGTTGCCCCGCGAACGCGTCGAAGGAGCCGAAGTGCTCGTCGATCGCCGCAGCGAGCTCGCCGTCGGGCCGGTCACCGCCGTCCGGGGACAGGTTGCCCCAGAAGATCGAGTGCAGCACATGCCCGGACAGGTTGAACGCGAAGGTCTTCTCCAAGCCGACCAGCGTGCCGAAGTCGCCCTTGGCGCGGGCCTCGGCGAGCTGGTCGAGACCGTCGTTGGCGCCCTTGACGTACGCGGCGTGGTGCTTGCTGTGATGCAGCTCCAGGATCTGCCCGGACATGGCCGGCTCCAGGGCACCGTAGTCGTAGGGCATGTCGGGCAGCGTGTAGAGGCCCATCGGCAAGTCCTCGCCTCGTCATCGTCGGGTGAAGGGCGGGTGGGCGCCATGGCGGTGGTTCGGATCATCGCAATGCCACAGCCCCACCCACTGCTGCCATCCTTACGCAGTTGCATATCGTTGGCAACAAGCACGGCGACGTGGTCAACGGCCACCGCGTCGGGAGCGGGATAGCCGGAAGGCGCAGGTAGCGAGCAACGGGCGACAAGCCCGCACCGCAAGTGGGCCGACATCGATGGAATCGTGACTCCAGCGAAGGGACGCGGCCATGGCGACCTCAGGTGTGATCTTCAAACGGTGCGGCTGCCGCGACGGCCACCGACGGCGACTGGAACAGTCCTGCCCTCGGCTGTCCGAGCGCGGGCACGGCAACTGGTACTTCCACTGCTCCGCCCCCCAACCTGCTCGGCCGCTCCGAGCGGATCCGCCGCGGCGGCTACCCGTCGCAGGCCGCCGCCCGCCGTGCCCGCGACGAGTGGCTGACCACGACCAAAGCGGACCGGACCGCGCAGAGCTGGACCGTGGAACGGTGGCTGCGGCACTGGCTCGACAACCGCACCAAGATCCGACCCACCACCCGCTTCCACTACACCCGCGACGTGGAGAACATCCTCATCCCCTACCTCGGCCGTTACCGGCTGGCCGACCTCGACGCCCGGCACCTACGCACCGTGTTCGCCCAGATTGCCGCCACGACCAACAGCAAGGGCCGACCACAGTCGGCCTCCGCGATGCAGCACCTACGCACCACCCTGCGGGCCGCGCTCAACCTCGCCGTCCGCGAAGAATTGATCGAGTGCAACCCGGCCCGGCACATCGAGATCGCCGGCTACCAGCAGCCCCACGCGAAGGTGTGGACCGACGCCCGCGTCGAGTCCTGGGAACAGACCGGCGCCCGACCGGCCGTGGCGGTCTGGACCGCCGATCACCTGGCCGAGTTCCTCGGTACGGTCACCGATGACTCGCTGTTCGCGTTCTGGTGGCTCACCGCCCTACGCGGCCTGCGCCGCGGCGAGATGTGCGGCCTACGGTGGACCGACATCGACCTCGACCACGGCGTGCTCACCATCGAACGCAACCGCACCACCGCCGGCTACGCCATCGTCGAAGGCGACCCGAAGACCCCGGCCGGCCGACGGTCGATCGCCCTGGACAAACGCACCGTCCAGGTCCTGCGGGCGCATCGCCGCCGCCAGCTTGACCAGAAAGCCGAGGCCGCCGACGAGGGCGCTCCCTGGACCGACACTGGCTATGTATTCATCCGCGCCGACGGCCTGCCGATCAACCCGAACTACGCCACGACCCGGTTCCGTAAGCTCGTCCAGCGCGCCGGGCTACCCCCGGTGCGGCCAGTGAGGTCAGTTGCTCCAGCGGGGGGAAATAGCACACCGGGAGACCGGGCGCGCGGGTGTTGAGGTCGGCCAGGCGGCGAAGCTTGTAGGGCAGATCCGGCGGCTGCACCTTCTTGTCCCGGGCCTGCTTGCTGACCACCACGCAGGCAGCCTGCAGCCTGGCGAGTTCGTCGAGCAGTTCCGCGTCGTCCATCCACATCGCGCAGCCCAGCAACGTCGCCCCAGGTCCGTGGTGTTGGTCCCACCGCCGCTGCCGGTGCTCTCGAAAGTCCCGGATTCCCTGTACCAGGCCAGCCAGCACGTCCCGACCGAAGAATGCCTGATTTCCGGCCGGGCCGACGTCGAGCGCACGGTCGTACCACTGCCTGAATTCCGGCTGCGCTTTCTCGTCCCCCATGACGGCAGGTTAGAACCTTCGCGCCTGCGGCCCGAGCGCCGCCGGGTCAGGAGGCGTTGGCAGCGGTCTTCCGTGGCGTCGGTCAGCGGGTCTTCTTCGTCGCTCGCTTGCGAGGCGGGGTCAGCAGGTCGGCGATCGTGGCGATGGCGGACGGCACGAGGGGGTAGTAGGCCCAGACGCCCCGCTTGTCACACTCGAGCAGGCCAGCCTCGGTGAGGATCCGCAGGTGGTGGCTCCGTGAGTTCGTGTACGGGCCCACGCTTCTGCCGTCTCGGCTTGATGATCTATGGATCGAGGTGTCGTGCGTGCCCGGGTCGTGTGATGTGGTGGTCGTCGGGAGTGGGCAGGCGGGCTTGGCTGCCGGTTACTACCTGCGCCGCGCCGATCTGAATTTCGACATCCTCGACGCCCAGCCGCAGCCGGGTGACGCGTGGCCGCATGGCTGAGAGTCGTTGCGGTTGTTCTCCCTGCGGAGTACAGCCCGCTGTCGGGGCGGGGCATGCCGCGGCAGGAGGGTGCGGAGTTCCGAACGCCGGGGCACGTCGTGGACTGTCTGCGGGCCTACGAGCAGCGCTACGACCTTCCGGTGGTCCGGCCGGTCCTGGCTCAGGAGATGCGGCGAGCCGGGGAGCGCCTGACGGTGCAGACCGGCGCCGCGGAGTGGCTAGCCCGGCATGTCATTTCGGCCGCCGGGACGTGGGATTGCCCTCCGTGCCCGACATCCCGGGGCCGTGCGGAGTTCGCCGGCCGGCATCTGCACACGGTGCACCACCCGTCCGCTGGATGAGTGGCCCGGACCTCGTTGCGCAGGTCCGGACCACTCCACATCCTCGCTCCGGTCAGGCTTCGACTGCGGTGTTGTTGTGGGCAGCGCGGGATGCGGCGATCAGTGACGCGCCGAGGTTCGCCGCTTTCTGAGGGGTGAGCCGGATCGTCGTGCGGTCCCAGCAGCCCGGCAGCAGCGACGCGGCCAGGTTCCGGACCGCGTTGTGGTTCATCCCGTCGAGCTTGGTCATGTCGGTGGGGCGCTGTTCCGGGTTGTCGATGGCCAGCGTCACTGATGGCGGCTCGTCGTACCCGTCGGGGGAGTTAAACGCCTGAAGGTCGACCGTCGCTACCTTGATGTCCTTGGCACATTCGTGGTGCTGGCCGTACACGGCGGCCACGTGCCGGTCGTGCAGGCGGACGCCGTCTTCGGTAAGGCACTGTCCACCGCACCACACCGGGCACTGCGGCTCGGCCGGCTTGGCGGGTGGAAGCAGGTAGCCGGCGTGCGACCACATCGCGAAGTCCACCATCGCGTCCAGCGCCTGCTCCTCGGTGCAGTTCAACCGCACAGCCTGCTCAGTGACGCTCAGGCCCTGCTGGGTAAGTCGCTCGGCGACCACGCCGCGGAGCACACTGATCTTCTGCTCGGCCGTCAGGCCCTCGTCTTGGACCACCAGATCGGCCACGTTCTGGTCGAGGCGCGGCCGGTGTGGCCTCGGCGCTGGACCGGCCAATCCGGCCTCAACCAGCTGGTTGTCCGCATCGCGCGCCATGGCCACAACTCGTCCCACCGCCGTCCGCACCTGCTCAGCCTCGTCCAGCGTGAGCCGCAACGCTGCCGTCGCGCCCTCGATCACGAACTTCACTACCGGCTCGACCGCGTCGGTGTGCTGCTCCAGGTCGACCTCCAGTCCTGGCGGCCGGTACGTCCCATCGCTGCATGACTCGCCGGCAGTACTCACCGAGCTGTGTAGCGACAACAGCACAGGGGGCGAGTCGTCTGGCCAGTGAATGCGATCCTCGAGATGGTCGCCGTCCTGGTGCGTCGCGACACACCAGGACGGACACGCCCGCCTCAGCCAGTACGGCCGGTGCGATCGGCGAGCTTCCATGACCGCCCTCCTAATGGAGGTGGCGAGATAGCTGGCGTCGGCCAGACTGAGCGGATCCGGAGCGGACACGACCAACTCCGCTGGGGTGCTCTCCTCGGGCTGGTCAAGGTGCTCCAGTGAGAAGATCTCCACCGCCATCCCGCCGACCTCACCCTTGTGGGTCTCCATCACCATCCGGGAGTGCCCCCGGGCCCGGTCGCCCGGACTATCCAACTCATCCTCGGCATGGACCTTGACACACCATGGCGGGCAACCGCCGGGGTGGGCCGTGATGTTCGAGCTCATGATCTGGTTCGCCGGAACAGCCATATCGGTAAGTTCACACGTGGCAGTTGTGGGAGGACGGACACCGTGTCCACCAAGCTGGCAGCGCGGTAACCGGAACCGGTGCTCGACGGGGCGTTGTGGTTCGAGAATCGGGCGTTGCGATGCGCGGGTGGGTCCGTCGGCCGTCCACACCTCAGCGTGTAGCCGTTTTGCGCCCGGGATGATCTTCCAGGATCTGTCGAGCGAGGTGTACGGGCGCGGGTCGGGCCGTCCGCCCGTCCCAGGCCAGCGAATGCCCACACAGCCGCGCGCTGAGGGCCGCGAGGTGTTGGCGTTCGAAGGTGCCGTGTTCGAGCAGAAGGAACTCGGTGCAGGTCATCGCGTGCCAGGGTGTCCGGAGCTCCCTTGCCTCCGCGAGGTCGAATCGCGTCTGACGATGGCCAGCTCTGACGCTGGACTGGAACGCCTTGTCGCTGCGCGATCGGTTGATCAGGTAGTAGGTGTCCTGATGGGCGCCGGGCAGGTGGTAGAGCAGTTCGGTGGCTGGGACTACACCGTCTTCAGCGCTGGCCCGGCTTCCGGTTGCCCTGACAGGCTGTGGCAGCTTGCCATCTGATGCCGCGTTAACCCTGACCAGTGAAATGCCGGCTGGGTTGATCATTCCAAGGTGGGGCAGCGCATCGAGTTGTCTATTCCCCAGGCTCTTGTTGGTGGTGCCGGACCACAGCGGGTACCGGTTGGAGCCGTCGATGTAGATGATCATCGGGATGTCGTCGTAGCGGGTGCGGAGCTGGTGCAGGGCCCGTTCTGTGTAGGCCCGCGCCAGTGCTGTGCGGGTGGTGGGGTTCGGGTCGTTGAACTGGCTCAGGTCGGTGGCGTGATGTGCGGCGATGGCGGTGGGGAGGTCGTTCCAGCCGTGAGCGTCGGGGTGGTAACCGAGCATGTGCCAGGGGGTGTCGGTTCCGTCGCTGATGAGGGCGGAGAGGCTGATCATGCGAGTGGCGGGTTGGTTCTGTTCGCGGGTGTAGAGACCGACGATGACGCATGGCTGCGGCTGCAGGGGGTGCGAGAACACCCGGGCTGGTGTGGTGGCGGTGAGTCCCGCTGCCCGGAGGAGGTCTCGTACGGCGGCATTGGCGGGGTGGTCGACGGCGTTGGGCTTGGGCGTTGACGCTGGATCGATGAACTGGCTGACGGTGCCGTGGGCGGCCAGGGCGCGGCGAAGCTGTGGTTTGGGGTCTTCGGCGGGCTTGGCTGCGGCGAGTTCTTTGTTGCTCTCGGCGAGTACGAGGTGCAGGGCGTCCGGGGTCCTGGTGGAGATGATCTGCTCGGCGAGGGTGTTCCGGAGGTGCGTGGGTCCGGGAGCGACCAGCATGTCGGTCTTGACGCTGTCGAAGGTGATGGTGAGCGCGCCGTCGAGGAAGGTGTTCTCCGCGGTTGTGAGGCTGTTCTCGGGAAGGTTGAGTACGTCGGCGAGCGCCTGGGCGGATCGGTGGCGCTGCAGGTCGTCCTGGTAGACGACGCTGATGTGGATCGGCCGTGCGGCCGCGTCGACGGCCGAGGCAAGTTTGGCGTGCCGGTCGGGGTCGCCGGCAGCATCGATGTTGCGTATGGGTGTGGTTTCCAGGACGAGCGACTGCGTGTTGAGCCTGGCGGTGGCGTGCTCGAGCACGCAGTCGAGGAATCGGCGGCCCGGTCCGGAGCCGATGGGGTGCCTGTCGGGGGTGGTGGCGTGCCGGGCGCGGATGCGGGGGTGGGTCGCGAGGAGGTCATCTGCGGTGAAGTTGGCGGGCACGCCGCGGATGCTGAAGGAGTCGACGAGTTGGGGAAGGAGCCCGGTGATCACGTTTCGGTTGGTGGGGCGGTCGTAGCGGTGTCTGGCGGTGAGCAGCATGCCGGTGTCGTCGGTGGCGATCCAGAGGCTCTTGGCGTTGCCGGGGAAGCCGGTGGTGGCGCTGATGTGGGCGTCGAGGTTCAGCAGGATGCCGGGGTAGCCGGGGACGGTAATGGGTTCGAGACTGATGTAGTGGATGCCTTGTTCGGCCCTGGGGTGCGTCTCGGGAAGCGGGCGGTTGAAGGCGACGAGGTTGCCGTCGGTGTCGGGACGGAGAAGCAGGTCCGTACCATCGGGAAGCTTGAGCGTGCCTCGGAGGAGTTCGATGGTCCTCCAGGTGGCGACGTCGAAGACCCAGTTCGGGATGTCGGCGTGCGTCGCCGTGCCCGCCTGCAGGTACTTGGCGATGTGAATCGTGCGTGGCCTGGCGCGGCGTAGCAGTGGGCCGAGGAGGTCTTCGAATGGCGCGCCGTGCCGGGCCGCGAGGTCTCGTTCGAAGGCGGCGAACAGCCGGCTGATGATGGCGGTGTCGATCTTCTTGCGCATCAGGAGCAGCGTGCCGGGGCCGTCGGGGTCCTTGCAGATGGTGGCGTAGTCGCTGGACACGTAGCGCAGGCCGAGGCTCAGGTCCCTGTACGGCAGGTTCTTCGGGTGGCGGGTGTATCGGCGGTGCAGGTCCTGCCAGGTGTCGTTGACCTCGCTGCCGAGGGTGTAGCCGTGGATCTTCTCCGCCATCGCTTCGGTGTAGGGAAAGGCCAAAGTACGCATCAGGGGTTCCTGTCGTTGATGCCGGCAAACGTGAAGAACGCGTCGATGGTGGTGCCGTAGATGGAGCGGACCTGGTCCAGCTGGTCGTCGTCGCGCCATCGCTGGTGGAGGTTGCGGATGAGGGAGGCGAAGTCGCTGCCCGGTGCGGCGCCTCCTCGGTGAAAGGCGTTGTCCACCAGGTGGAGAGTGGTATTGGTGCCGCCACGCCTTGCGCGCCCGGCGAGTTGGATCAGGTCGGCCAGGACGTCGGCGAAGATCGCGGTTCGCACGTCGGGGGGCAGGCGCCCGAAGGCGGGGTTCGACCTGTTGATGAGCTCCAGATGTTTGGCGGCGATGCGGTGGCGTTCGTCGAGTTCCTTGCGCGGGTCCTCGCCGGGGTGCCGGTTGCGGCGGGCGTGGGCACCAGTGTGGGCAACCAGTGCGGATGGTTCGTCGATGAGCTTGATGGGCCGGACGCATACCCAGATGGAGTCGAGCGCGGACCGGTGGCCGACGACGATGTTGAGCCCGCGGGCGACCCGTGCGAAAGGTGAGATCAGCACGTCCCTGCCCGTGCCCGGGAAGGTCCGCAGCCGGCTGGCGGGGATGGCGAGCACGTCGTCGGGGATCTGCAGGCCGCGGCGGTCACCGGCGGGAACGGTGACGGCGATGCGGGTGCGGTGGGCTCCCCCGGCGATCAGGCCGCGGCAGAGGGCGAGCATCTGGTCGTAGGAGTTCGTGACGAGCAGGACCCGGGCACGGGCTCGGCGTTCGGCGTCCCGGTGGTCGTGCAGGTCCCGCAGTCTCTGTTCGAGGATCTGGTCCCAGAGGCCGGATCCGATGCCTTCGAGTAGTTGGGCCTTGCGGTTGCGGGCTGCCCCGGAGATGACGATCCCGCGGTTGGTCGTGTGGTCGTTGACGGACGCGTTGCTGACGACCAGTCTGCCAGTGCCAGTGCCAGTGCCAATGCCGGCGTTGTCGGGGTAGTAGCAGGCGACGTCGGCATGGACGTGGTTGGTGGGAGAACCGGGTAGGTAGGCGGTCGCGGAGAGTCCGACGATGACTCTGGGCGCGCCCGTGAGCGCGGGAGCCGTGGTGATTCCGAGGTCTGCGGTGTAGGCGTGCGGGTCGCCGGAGAGGATCTCTGCGGTGAACTGCCGGTCGGAGCGGCTCTCCGGGTCGCCGGTGACGGCGAATCCGAAGACCGTTCGGCCGATCGGTCCTTCGGGTGTTGCCTGCCAGGAGGGAGCTCGGTCCAGCGCGGCTTCGACGTCGTCGGCGAGCCGCATGCCGCTGTCGCGCATCAGCGGCAGTAGGGCTTCCAGTTCGGCGAGCCCTTGCTGGAGTTCGCCGAGGAACGCCCTACGTAGGAGAAGGTGAGCGGTCTGGAGCTGCCACGCCGAAGCGGTGGGGTCTGCCGGACCGTCGTCCTTCCCGGCCTGACGGCCGCAGTCCGTTTCGTCCAGGTCGGCGGCGGCGTCCAAGTCGGCGTCGGCATCCGGTTCGCCCTCGTCGGTGATGGGCGCGGTGATCGTTTGGATCGCGCTGACGATGCCCTGGCTTCTCTTGTGGATCAGGTCGGATTCCGGTTCGTCGGCGACGACGAGGCGCAGTTCCTTGCGTAGGTCCGCCCAACCGGCGGGTAGCGCGTCAGGGTCGGGTCCGTTCTGGGTGAACAGGGATTTGAACCTGTCGAGTTGGTCGTCGCTGGGGCGGTCTTCGAGTTCGTTGAGGCCGAAGAGGCGACAGGCCAGGAGGTTGTCCCATCGGCGTGGCAGGTGCAGCCTGGTCTGTTTGGGGCCGAGTGGGTCCTGCGGGTCGATGAACCCGTTGACGACGGCGGCCAGGTAGCGCTCGGAGAGGAACTCGACCCGGTGGATGGCCCGCTGGAAGGCGAGTTCGAGTTCGCCCGGCACGTTGTCGGATTCGACCTGTTCCTTGCGCTGGTCGTCGAGCTTCTCCAAGAGCAGCTTCTGTGTGTCACGACGGGCCAGGACGAGGGTGCGGCCGGACTGAGCGACCGCATGTCCCTGGAAGGCGTCAACCTCGTCGACAAGGACGATGTCGGCGCGCCGCAGCAGCAGCTCCTGGGCGCTCATCCGTCCGTGGAGTGTGCCGTTCGTGATGACGGGAAACGGCACCGAGCCCTGCTGGAAGTAGGCGTGGTTGGTGACGATGATCTTGGCTGGGCCGGCAGCTTGCCGCCATGGCGCCCACTTCTCGCAGGCACCGATCAGAGGGCATCGGTGGCGACCTTCGACGCCGGGCTCGTGCAGATCCGTGCAGGGTTCCTGGCCGGGCTGCCATGCGGCGCCTTCTTCGTCGCTCAGCATGCAGGAGTAGCCGAGCTCCTGCCAGGTCCACCTGGCGCCGGCCGGATCCTCCGGTGCGTCGTTGGTCCGCTGGACGGCCACCTCGATGAGCCGTCTGTGGGACATGAGTGCGACAACGGGGATGTCGAGGTTCAGCGCCGCGAGGTCACTGCGGATGGCCGCAACAAGATCCAGCGTGCTCTCGACATCAGGAGTGAGTAGGACAACGGTGCGGCGGCCTCCTCTGTGGCTGGCGAGGTGGGTGGCGGCGACGCGCATCCAGACGCTCTTCCCGGAACCAGTGGGAGCGATCATGAGCTGGAGGGGTCCTGCCGCGAGCTTCAGCCGTTGGACGGGTTGGCCCTGTGGCGTCCGCAGCTTCCGCGAGAATCCGTCCAGGACCTCTGCCAGGCGGAAGGCATCGTCACCGCGCTTCTTGTCGATCAGTTCGGCGGTGGCGTGCATGTCCGCGAGGTCGGCCACCACCTCGGCTGGCGCGGTGGCGTCCAGAACCGGAACGGGCGGGTAGGGCATCGGCGCCCGCGGGATGAGGTAGGTGTTGCGCCGGAACTCGTCGCGGCTGGGGCCGGCGAGGAAGACCGACGAGCTGTAGCGCCTGTCGGCCAGCGCCTCTGGGGGGACGCGCAGCGGGGATGAGGCATCCTCCAGCTCCTGCAGCGCAGCTGTGATCAGATCACCGACCGGCACACCGTCGATTACCTGCAGGAAGTCTCCGGCCTCAAGGTAGCGGGGCGATCGATTGTTGCGCAGGTGCTCGTCGAGGCTGACGCGCAGGCCACCTTCTGTGGCCAGACGGCGAGGGCGCAGATGGATGAGACGGTCGATCGCATGTCGTTGCGTGGCAGTGAGGCCGTCGCGCCAGAGGCTCCACACCCCGAGCTGGCCGGAGAGGAGAAACCGCGCGTCGCGGGGGTCTACCGCGGGCGCGCCTTCCCAGGTCTCGGTGGGGAAGATCTGTTCGGCCAGGCCGAGCGCCAGACGTAGCGACGGTCCGACGAGGAACCGGTTGGCGGTTCTGTGGAAACGCGAACGGCTGCTCATCCGGCTGCGGCCCTCGTCACCTCGGTGAGGAATCGGTGAGACGTCGTGGCGAACCGGCGCCGTGATCCGGTGGCAAGGCGCAGCCGTTCGTTGAGGACCGCCACATGGCCCGCCCGGTAGTCGGGGACGACGATCAACAGGTCAGATTCGCCGATGCTGCCCCGACGCAGCAGCTCCTTGGCCAGCCGCGCGGGGTCGGTGTAGTCCTTGACATCGACCCGCCAGGGCCGCCGTCGTCCTGGTGCCCTCACTTCCAAGTCGTACCGGTCGACGTGCGGCCACAGTCTCGCGGTGACGCCCGGCATCATCTCGAGTTCGCGGTGCAGGCGGACCTCTTCACAACCGGGGATGGTCGAATACCGCCAAGCCGGCCGGGTAAGGCACACCTGACCCGTGACCGGAACCGCGGTGGTGACCTGTGGCCCGCCTAACTGCGCGGCGCGCTCGACGTTCCACGCGCCGGCCACCGGTTTACGGCCCTTCGCCGCCTTCACGGTGATCGAGCCGCCGAGAGCCTTCGTGTGCGGCGGGTAGGCACAGGCAAGCCGACCGAGTTGGTACCGCATTGGGTATCGGCAAACAGGGCACCCGAACCAGTAGTGCTCCCCCTCGTGCGCCACCCACGCCCACGCGGGGATCTCCTCGACCAGGCCCTCACGGGGCAGCCCTGCGGCCTTGATCGCATCGATCACCTCCGACATCTCCCCCGCCGCGTGTTCGATGACGGTCCGTCGCGCCCGCCGGTACCCCTCCTCCGTGCCCGTCGCCAGCATCTGTCCGTAAAGCCAGCCCTGCACCTTCTCCGCGCTCAGACGCGGGACCGACCAGCCGACGACATCGGAGGCCGTCATCGACGGCGCGAGGTTCTCCATCAGCAGGTCAGCGGCAGCAGCACTCAGCTGTCCGTCCTCCACCAACAAAACCTCGTCGCACGCTTCCCTCAGCGCGTCCGGCAGAAGCCCTGACAGCGGACCGGTCAACAGGTCGGTGAAGGCCACCAGGGGCAGCAGAGGCTCACCGTGCGTCAAGTGCGCCAGCGCGACCCGCCCGTGCAGTTCAGCCACCTGCCGCCAGCGCTCGCCCGGCGGTCCCGGCGAGGTCCAGACACTGGCGGCCTGCGTCACCGTGGTGACGAGTGCGTCCCGGCCGAACCTGGTCAGATCCGCCGTCATGCGTCCCCTTCCTCCCCGGCCGCTCATCCTGGGCGAACCGCAACGCCGCAACCGGACACCGGGTGCGGCCTGATCGACGTCCGCCGCGATCGCGGCGCACAACAGATCACGCCAAACAGAGGGCGGCGTGATCTGCGGGAACACACTCAGCGCCACCGAAGTGGCGACATCGCGCTCAAAACTAAAGCACAGATGCTAGCCTTCTGCACGCAGGTAAAGCGTGAGGGGAGAATCGTGTCGAAGAAGATCCGGCCGGCAGCGTGGGCGGCGTCGCTGTTCGGCCGCGACGTGGCAGCCACGCTGGCGGAGGCCATCCCGTCGGCGATCCAGGCCGCCGTCGGACGGCAGATGGACGGCCACCACGCGGTCCGCCTGACGTCGCGCCACGCCTTCGGCGGAGGCTGGCCGGCGCGGTACGAGGAACTGGTCAACCACCTCGGTGGGGTCCCTGGCGCCCGGACTGTGCGTCCGCTGGGCAAGAGCTACCGCATCGTTGTCATCAACAACGTCGCCGTGCTGCCGGTGGAGTACGCGAAGGACCTCGCGACCGCCTACGACAGCCCTCGCGCCCTAAAGAAGATCAACAAGACGACGCTGGAGCTGGCGCGGCTTTTTGGCCCCAAACCCGATCATGAGCAGCCAGCTTTCGAAGGGATGGAGTCCGAGTCGGATGCCCATGCCACCGACGTTCTGCGAGGGCTGGAGCCAGACGGTATCGTGATCATCTACTACGCGGCGCACGAGCGGCACGGGCTGCTCAACATCGGATGGGGCCAGATCAGCGTGAGCCAGACCGGCACAGCGAGCTGGGTATCCGCACAACCCCTCCTCGTCCCGTCCGCAGACCCGATCCCCGGACTTCGCCTGGTAAACCAGCCCTCGACCTCGACCGCGTCGCCGCGATTCGACCAGGCCGAGCTGGCCAGCCCGACGCTGCGCGCCCGTACCGCCGCTGAGCAGATCACCGTTAGCCCCGTAGCCGAACATAGCGACCACCAACAGCGAAGCGATGCCCAGAACTGACGAGCCCGATGACCTGTTCTCTGCCGGCGGCCTGCCCGTGGAGTCGCCCTCGGGGTCAGCCAGTGCTGTCGCCAGGCAGTTCGACTCGGCACGTCTGACACAAGCTCGCCAGCTCGCCGGGCTGACCAAGAAGGAACTCTCCGACCGAGTCGGGGTCAGCGCCGCGGCCATCGGCCAGTACGAATCAGGGGCGCGGCCACGCCCCGAGATTCTGATCGCCCTCGCCGAACACCTCGGCTATCCCGTCGGCTTCTTCCAGGTCGGGCGTCCCTACGCCCGCCTCGACTCTTCCGCAGCGCACTTCCGCCATCTCCGTGAGACACGCTCCTACCAGCGCGCCAAGGCCGTCTCCTTCACCGAGCAGGTCTGGGAACTCATCTACGCCCTCGAACGGCGCGTCTTCCTGCCCCACGTAGACCTTCCCGGGTTCGCCGGCGGCGAGATCCATCCCGGCGCGAGCCTTCCCACCGAGCCAGTCCAGGCCGCCCAAGCTCTTCGCCAGCACTGGAATCTCGGCACCGCGCCCATTCCCCACCTCGTGCGTACCCTTGAGGTCCACGGCATCGTCGTCGTCCATGCGCCAGCCGACGGCGACTTCCGTACCGTGGACGCCTTCTCGACCTCCCGGCTACCGAGGCCGTTCATCATCATCAGCCGCGATCGATCCCAGGACGTATACCGGCAGCGCTTCACCGCCGCACACGAACTCGCCCACCTCGTACTCCACGCCGACGCCCTGCCCGGTGACACTCGCCACGAACGAGACGCTGACACCTTCGCTGCAGAGTTCCTCACCCCACGTGACAGCATCATCCCCCTCCTACCCGCGAGAGTTAACTTCGCGGCGTTCGCGGAACTCCAGCGCACATGGGGTACGTCGATCCAGAGCCTGATCTACCGCTGCCGAGAAGTGGGCCTCTACACCGACACCACTGCGACACGGGCCTACCAACGCCTCAACCAGTCCAAACCGGCCCTGGAACCCATCGACGGCTTCCCCGGCGAACAGCCGACCCTCCTCAGAAAAGCCTTCGAACTAGCTACCGATCATGGGCTGACCATCACCGCGCTGGCACAGGAACTACGCTGGCCGGTGGAACGCGTCCGGCAGCTACTTGGTGCCGTCACTGACCGCCCAACGCTCAACCTCATAGCCGGCGGCAAGGCGACGGAAACCATGAGACCAATGACCGATCGAGTCCGTCACCTGAAGGCCGTCATTGCGGACACAATGTGACGACCTCAAAAAACCACCTGCTGCAGCCGGTCGTCATGTCCCACACGGTGCAGCTCAACCCCCTGGCCCTGCTGATCAGTGTGCTGATCGCCGCGGAACTCGGCGGGCTGGGCTGTCGCAATGAAGGCCGGCCGCATGCGGCCGGCGTCAGGCCTCGCCGAGCACGCGGCCCGAGGACAGCGCCGGGTCGCAATGAGGGCTGGCCGCATGCGGTCGGCGTCAGTCGAATCCGACAAGCGCGACGCGCTTCCTCGCCGGCAAGTCGCAATGAGGGCCGGCCGCATGCGGTCGGCGTTAGAACAACTCGCACAGGATGAGTGAGGCCACGAGCAGCGTGTCGCAATGAGGGCCGCGCATGCGGTCGGCGTCAGGTCGGCCCGCCCCCATCCCGGACACCCAACCGCCGGTAGCGTCGCAATGAGGGCCGGCCGCATGCGGTCGGCGTCAGGCGCCCGAGCCACCATCGACCCGGTACTGCGCGGTGTCGCAATGAGGGCCGGCCGCATGCGGTCGGCGTCAGGGGTCATGAGCTGCATGTATCCACTGGGGCAGGCTTCGAGCCGCTGATCGCCAACCTTTTCGCATTTGATTGCACCTTATGTGGCATGAGAACCTCGCGCTTGAGGTGTTGCTGCTTGGGGTTCCGAACCTGCGGCCTACAGCTGTTTCGCTCTGTTGAGTTGTCAATGATCGTGGGCGACTTCAACCTGATCCACGCGTCCCGTGCCGGTTCGGAGCCGGTCATGCAGGCAAGGGGCCGACCGTGCACGGTCGGCGTCGGCCGGCGCGGGTCGCGATGAGGGCCGACCATGCGGCCGGCGTTAGTTCACGGAACTGCCCGGTCTGGTCGGTGTTGTCATGTCGCAATCAGGCCGGCCGCGGGCGGTCGGCGTAGGGTGCCCGCGATAGCGTCGTTGCCGGGTTCCACCACGATGCCGCAATGAGTGCCGGCCACATGCGGTCGGCGTAGGGACCTGATCCTGCGGCACCTGCTCAAGGCGCTCCGGGTGTCGCAATGAGGGCCGGCCACATGCGGACGGCGTCAACTGCTCACCCCGGACGTCATCGCGCAGGCCGCGCTGGCGTCACAATAAGGGCCGGCCGCATGCGGACGACGTCAGAGGGGGGTCAGCCGGCGAGGACGTAGTCGGTGACGTCGTCGCAATGAGGGCCGGCCGCATGCGGTCAGCGTCAGGTAGGTCGCGCGGGTGCCACCGGCGGCCATGTCGAGTGCGTCGCAATGAGGGCCGGCCGCATGCGGTCGGCGTCAGCCTCGACCAGGACCTCCAACTGCCCGCCGAGGTGCGCGTCGCAATGAGGGCCGGCCGCACGCGGCCGGCGTCAGGCCGGTGGTCGGCTACATCGGCCAGTCCGTGCAGACGGTGTCGCAATGAGGGCCAGCCGCATGCGGCCGGCGTCAGTCGCCGGCCTGCTCGGCGTACGCGCGGGCGGGAACTAATCGCAATGAGGGCCGGCCGCGTGCGCCGGCGTCAGCGACCGCCCGGATCCGGTTCGGGCCGTCGACCAGGTCGTCGCAATGAGGGCCGGCCGCCCGCGGCCGGCATCAGGAGGCATGAGCTGCACGTATTCACCAAGGCAGGCTTCGAAACGCTGCTTGCCTGCCGCTTTGCGCCTAATTGCGTCTTATCTAACGCAGGAACCTCGCGCTTGGGATTTCCTGCTTGGGGTTCCGAACCGCGTCCTGCAGTTGTTCGCTCTGTTGAGTTGTCAATGATCGTGGGCGACTTCAATTGCCAGGTGGTGCAGCGTTTGCAGCCTTACTCGTGATCCAGTTGCTGGTTATGTCGTTGCCGGGGTGAGGGTTCCGGCGGAGTTCTTGCCGGTGGTGCGGGTCGCGCTTGCGGTGGTGAAGATACCGAGTGCGGGCCAGGCGTCGCGGTTGCGGTGGGCGGGGTGTTCGAGGAGTGCGGTGACGGCGTGGGTGTCGAGGGGTTGTCGCCAGAGGGGCCAGGTCATGACGGGTTGTTGGTGGTTGGGGCGGTGCCAGCAGGTGGCTCGGGGGTTGGTGCCGGTGCCGGTGAGGCGTAGGAGGGGTAGGGCCATGAGGGCAAGCCAGGTGGCTGCGGGAACTCCGGCGGGGAGGGAGGTGCCGGTGGGGTGGTCGGCTGCGGTGCGGATGGCGCGGTGGTCGAGGTATTCGCCGGTGTAGCCGTCGGCGCGTCGCCAGCGGGTGAGGGCTTCGTGGAAGCGGTTGGATGGGTCGGGGCGGATCTGTTCGAGGGTTTTGCTAAACATCGTCCGGAAGCTTTGTTGTCCGGCGGGGGCGGCGTAGGGGGTGATGCCGACTCTGCCTTGGCTGTCGGTGGCGAGGTCGGTGACCAGAGCGGATAGCCATCGATCAAGGGTGAGGTTGTGGTTGTCGCCGGTCAGGGCTGTGTGGGCGGCGCGGTAGTCGACGCGGGGTGAGCGCATCGGGTCCTTCGCTGTGCCGACTTTGGCTTCGGGGAAGGTGGCGGGGACGCTGGGGATGACGCCGTCGTCGGGTATCGAAGCGAGGATGGCGGTGAGTTGCTCGACGACGTCGGCGATGTCGACGAGTGGGCTGTGGAGGACGGCCCGGGCGGTGTCGTCGTTGAAGCTGAGGTTGACGTCGAAGCTTGTTTCGTCGGTGAGTAGGCGCAGGAGGCCGAGGGCGGCGAGGAAGCCGAGTGGGTCGCGGCCGTCGAGAGCGGGGAGGTCGACCGGGTGTTTCATGGGATCTCCTCGTCTCGGGCGGAGCACCAGATGTCGGCGAGCCGCACGATGGCCTCAAGCAGTGCCAGCCCCCAGCGTCCGTATTGGGAGTTGAGGCGACTGAAGCGTGCGGGGGCGGCCCAGTCGATGGTGTCCGCTGTGTTGAGTACGGGCAGTCCTGGAATATTGATCTTTATCGGGTCGGGGTCGGTGACGGGTGGGAGCAGGGGCCGGTTGCGGCCGTGGTGGCTGGCGATGAGGTGCACGACGAGGTCGGCGTCAAGGTCCGGAGTGTGGGCGAGTCGGTGGCGGGCGATGCGGGCCGAGAGGGCTTCGTGACGCATGCCAGGGGGATATCCAGCGACCTCGCGCGCTCGGATGGCTTCGGCTCGGTTAGTGGGGTCGAGTCCGGATTTGGCGAGGGGTTCGGGAGCAAGTTCAGCCGCGGCGCGACGCCCGGCGAAGAGCATGGTCTGGAAGCGGAGTTCGCGTTTGCCTTCGTCGTGCCATCGCCCGGCTGCTTCCACGCTCGCCGTGAGGCGACGCGCGAGGCCGAGGTTGGTGGCGAACTGCGCGGCGCGGGCGGCGACGGCGCGTTGGTGGGCGTCGAGGCCGATCCTGCGGCCCGGGTATGCGGTGGTGGAGCTGCCGGTTTCGGAGTCGTCGTCGGCGCTGCTGGTGTTCGTGGCGGCGAGGATGACCGGGAAGGCTGGCGTCCAACTCGTACCGGTTGCGGGTTCAGTTTGTTGGGTCGGCGTGGCGGTGATCTTGCCCTGCAAGCCGGTCAGGGTGCGGCGCAGTGGTTCCCTGTGGTCGATCACCGCCGCCAGGGCGGTGAGGGCTTCTCGATATTTGTCGGGCTGCGTTTGACCTGTCTTGCTGGCGGCGAGGGCAAGGAGTTCGTTGAGCGGCGCCGCCCACGGTGACGCCTCGGGGGATGCATCGGGCGACGTCGTGGGGGCGAGGTCCGTGCCGGTGGCGTAGGCGGCGAGGTGACGAAGGTGCGCTCCGATCCGTAGGACGGGCTTTCCCCGCCGGTAGGCGAGGTCGGCGACGTCGATGGCGGTGTGGGTGCTGGCGGGATTCCAGCCGTACTGGTCACATCCGCCGTACTCGACGGGCACGACGATCGTGTCGCCGGGCTGGATGCGCCCTGCTGTGGCGATTTCGGTGTCACCGCGGTGGTGGTACCGCAGCACTCGGCGTTCCTCACCACCGTTGGGGCGCGGTGGGGGTTTGCCGGTGGCTCGCCGCTTGTCCGTGTCGGCTTCGGGGATTTCGATGTCGGCGACTGGTTCGGTGTCCGGGTCCTGGAGGAGCCAGCGTCGCAGCTCGCGCAACGGGATGTCGATGGCTTCCTCCGTGACCGGCGGCAGGAAGTCGATGATCGCGGGCCAGCGCTGCGGTTCGTCGTTGGGGAGCCCGGTGCGCCAGATGACGGTGACCGGTGGGGCGTGGTCGGTCAGGCCGTGCAGGAATGGTGGGATCGGCGGGTCTGGGTGTGGGGTGGGTGAGGTGCGGCTCCAGGCGTCCAAGGTGGCGGAGGTCAGCACGGGCACGGTGACCATCGTCCCAGTGCCGGTTTCGGTGGGGGCGCTGGCGGCGAGGGTCCTCAGCGCGGTCGGTGAGGCTTCAAGTCCGTTGCCGGCGGCCTCGGGTTTGGCGACGGTGCCGGTCGGGGTCTGGGTGGTCAGCCACTGCCAGGTGGCGAGCCGGGCGGGCCCGTAGACCGGGTCGTCGTCGGTGACGCTGGCGTCGTGCACCACGTAGGCGGGGGCGGGGACGTCGTGCAGGCCGAGCCGGTTGAGCCGGCCGAGCCGCTGGATCAAGGCGCTCAGCGGCGCGGACTCGGTGATCAGCGCGTCGAGGTCGATGTTCGCGCCGACCTCGATGGTCTGGGTCGCCACGATGATGAGAGGCCGAGGGTCGGTGCGGTTACGGCCGGCTTTGATTCGTTCGTAATATCGGGCGAGGAGGATGTCGCGGTCGATGGGGCGGCTGCGACCGGTCAGCAGGATCACCTCGACCGGCCCGCCTGCGAGGTGGCCGAACATGGCCCGCGCCCGCGCCACCGTGTTCGCCACTACCCCGACGACCGTCGCGTCGCAGGCGAGGCGGGCGGCGAGGGTGGCCATGGCCCGGGGAACGTCGGTGGCGGCCTTCGCCCGGCTGGTGGTCACGGTGAGCAGGCGCAGTCGTTTGCGGGCCCGCAGCCGCCGTCCGGCGACCGGGTGTTCCTCATCGGCTGCGCTGATCCGGTGCACCCGCGCGCCACCGGTCTGCTCCTGTGTCGTGGGGGTCGTGGCGGACATGGTCACTACGGCCGGGGCGGGGGTGAGCGGCCACGGGTCCAGGGCCGACGCGGCGGTGATCGTGGTCTGGAACGCGTCGGCGAGGTGCGCCTCGTCGATCACGATCAGGCTGTCCGTGCCGACGAGGGCGGCGTCGATGCTGCGGGCGTGTTCGCTGACTCCGTAGCCGCGGAACAGCAGTCGGCTACCGACCTGGTCGACGGTGCCGGTGACGATCGCGTACCGGTCGGGGCGCTCCACCCAGATCCGGTCCCAGGTGACCCCGCCGCGCATCCGCGCGACGGTGAGGACCTCCCCGTCATCACCCGGCATCCTCAACGCCTGCGCGACCTGCGCGCAGACGCCGGAAGCGGCGTCGCGCAGCGCGGACGCCAGGCGGGTGGCGTGCTCATATGCCTCGTCGACCACCAGCCGCCGGTCCACCACGAAGAACATGCGGCGTCGCGCCAACTGTGGGCGCAGCGCGGCCACGAACACCGCGACGTCCAGCACCGAGGTCTTGCCTAGCCCGGTCGGCACGTCGATAACGTCCGGCCACCGCCCCTCGGCCAGGATCCGGTCGAGCAGGGCCCGCTGCCACGGAAACGGTCTCCGGTCCCCCAGACCAGGGCTGTGGACCTGCGCCACGAAGGCGGTGAAGTCGTCAGCGGTCAGCACGAGATGCCTCCGGGATGAACAGGCCGCAACCCAGGTAACGCAGCGCGCCGGCGATCACCGGCCCTCGCACCGGCACGGGAAACTCGACGCGGCAGTGCAGCAGCGGACGCCGGTCCCGCCCGGCGGGGATCGTGCCCCGCCGCGGCCGCGTCACCGCCCCCCGCGGCAGCGGACCCTCCAGCACCGTCACCGACGACGGCTCGGGAAACCGGGCCGTAACAAGAGACTCGGCCACCAACTCGGCCGGGTCGCGTCGACCCGGGTAGCGGTCCAGCATCACCGGCGTCGTCGTGACCCACCGCCGTGCGCCGTTGCGGCTCGTCCAGCGGTCCGGGCGCAGACCCCACACCTGCGGTGGTAGCGCCGGATCACCCAATCGGATCCGGGGTGCGGCGCCGCCGCGCAGCTCCCGGATCGGATCTTCTCCACCATCACCGAGCAGACCCCGCAGGATCGCCAGCCGGTCGTCCGGCTCCAGATCCCGGGGGACGGCGACCCCGACGCCGAGCAGATGTCCGTCGGCGTGCGGATGGCCGACGTCCAGCAGGGGCAGGAACGCCAGGTGTGGGCGGTCATCCGCGCCATGGCCGCTGGCCTGCGCCGGCACCGGATCCTTGATCCGAGAGATCGCCGCGCGGCGTAGCAGCTCCGCCACCGTCAACAGCGCGTCACCCCCGACCGGCACCTGACCACGCGCCGCCGGCCACACCAGCAACTCCACGTACGGCCCCGCCTCCGCGAGCGGTTCGGCCTTTTCGTCGGCGGGGCGGCAGGTGTAGGACATCTCCTCGGACATCTCCCACGCCCGGTGCCCCTGCGCGTAGGCGTCGCGCAGCGCGTCGAGGTAACCCGGGTAGGGCACCCGCACCCCTACCGACCCCTCGGTGCCGATCTTCACCGGCCGGTAGGTCACCTGCGACGGCCCACACTCGAGCACCTCATCAAGGACCTCGACCTGCGCCGACGACGTCGACCGGCCGACATAAGGCACCCGACGGGCAAGCCGCGACAGCCGCCACAGCACCCCGTCCGGCGCCGACGCCCGCGGCCACACGAACACGACTCGATCATCGGGAGGAAGCGCGCCCACGCGCCGGGACTCCCGGTTCGTCCGACCTGGCCACACCGTGCTACCCGCCTTGCTGTCGGTAGCGTTCGTCACCACGAACCCCGCCCGCACGGACGCCGTCACCCGCTCGACCGCAGCCGCCAGCACCAACGGAGCCCCCGCCGCCTCCAACCACCGCAACGCCTCACTGTCGGCCTCGAAGCCCGGCGCCGTCGGATCGTGTTCCGCGGAGGCGACCAGGGCGCAGAACAAGCGGGCCGGATGCGGGGGCCACTCCATCCGGTCCTTCGGGTAGGCCGCGTCGTAGCGGCCCGCCCGCAGCCGCACCGTCATGCTCACCGCCACCGCTACTCCCCCTCGGCGGCAGCCGACCGCACCGCGAACCGGATCGCCTCCGCCAGCTGCTTCGTCGGCGACACCGACACCACATCCGCATCCATCACCACACCCGCCGCCGCCGCGCGGTCCCGCAGCTCCACAAACGCGGCCAACACCTGCGCCGTGGACATCTCCAACGGCTCCCAGCCGCCGCCGTCCTGCTCGAAAGCGACCGTCTCGCTCACCCGCGTCAGGTCGCACCCCGAACGCAGCCACAGCGACGGACGGCCGAACGTCAACCGGTCCCCGGCCAGCGCCAACGCCGCCAACGTCGCCCGCGCCAAAGTTGCCGCCTCCGCCGAGGCGTCCCCGAACCGCAGCCGCTCCAACCCGGCCAACGAGATCCAGCCCTGCCGGCGCACCTCCCGCACCGTCACCCCACCCGGCGCCGGATTCGGGGCGATATGCCCATGGCCGATCTCGCTCGGCTTCCCGCCCTTGGCCTTCGTGCCCTCCGGCAGGAACCGCCAGTCACCCTCCGCCTTGGTCTTGTCATCGATGGCGCCGGTGATGTTCATCGGATCGACCTTCCCGGCCTGGCGGGCGCCCTCCAGCCAGTGCACGCCGAACATCTCCGAGGAGTACACCCGGGGGAATCTCGGCCACCGGCCCTTACGGTGCGAATCCCACGCCCCGAACACCAGTGAGTAGGGCTCACGCCGAAACAGCGGACGAACATCCACAGCTGATGCCGCCCGTAGCTGCTGTCCCAGCTCGCTGCGGTCGAAGCGCACCCCGCCGATCTCACTGTCCCGCAGGTACGCATCGGCGTAGCGATGCGGGAAGTCCAACGACGTCAGCCGGACGCCTTCCCTTCTCATCACCAACTCAAACAAGGGAAGATCCACACGGCCGCCGTCCCGCGCCGCCAGCAGAGCCTGCTCCACGCGATTCGCCTGCGACGGAACCTGATCAACCACCACCGTCTCGCACCGCTCGCCGTCAACCAACCGAGGCTCGAAGATGTACGGCCGAGGAAGCCGCCCCTCCCTCCTCGCCGAACGCTCCTCTACCTCAGAGATCGAAAACGTCGGCGGCGCGATCCGCCCACCCTGCCCCCCAACCGGCTGATACACCGCCCGGAACGCGATCCCCGCATCCCGACGGTCCTCGCCCACCGCCTCCAACAGGCGATCACTCAAAGTCGACATGTCACTCCTGATTGGTCAGTCCGATACAGCCAGGTACACCTACCAGGCGTGACCGACATATTCCGGTCCGCGGGTGAGCGCTACAGCATCGGAGCCCCCGGCCACAGCCTGACGATGTCGGCAGACAGGACTGAGATTGCCCCCAATTTGCGGGGCTGCCTCGCGCCGGTGGGCTCAGACTGAGCGATAGCTGCCCTGGTCCTGCTGCGCCTGGTGGGTGTGCCAGGCGGCTTCGTACTCGTCTGGGGATCACCCGCTGAGGGTTTTTCTGGATGCAGCGGGCGTTGCACCAGGCGTCGATGTAGGCGAAAGATCATGTCCTCGGCCTCGTCGTAGTGCGTCACGAGTTGCGGTAGACCAGTCCGCTCTTCAGCGTCGGCCAGAAGTCCCATCAGGGCGTTGTCGTAGCCGTCGTCGGCCGAGCCCATGAACCGCAAATCCCGTTGTCCCGCAAGCGTTCCGCGAACCGGCAGGATGTCTACCTTCGATGGCTTGCCACGGCAGCGCCGTGCATCGATCTTCAGGAGGCCAGCCCGTACGGTGTCACTGTGACTACTGAGCTTCCCGAGATGGCCATCGACCCGGCAGCGGCAGGATTCGACGGTGACGTACTGGCTCCGGTGCCTGTGACCCATGCAGCCCGACGAGTGCTCGCCTTCTGCACCGAGCCACGCAGCGGATGGGTCACCTACCATCTCGCCGCTTGCAGCACCCGCACCACCGGCATGTTCGATCAGGTCACCACCTGGTCACTGCTCTACGCCAACGCGCTCGCCGGCCGAGTGGACATCGAAGACGTGGCCGGATTTTCCCGTGAGCGGCGACGCAACTTCGCAGCCCGAGTCGCTGCCGTGCCGGAAGACTCCGACCTGCACACGATGGACGACGACGACGTCGCCGCGGTTGCCAACCTGTGCCATTTCGGGTACCACGGCGTCTAGGGACCAAAGATCACCAAAATGGCTGCCTTGTATCGGCCCCACGCGGTTCCCGTGCTCGACGGACACATTGCAGAAGTGTTCGGCTTCAACCGTGAAGGCTTCTCCAACAAGGCGCGCCAGCACGGTCTGGACCGTCTCGAGCGCATCGATAAAGTCGTCCGGGCATTAGCGATCTGGATTCGCATCCACCGCGCCGAGATGGCGGCCCTGCGAAACGCCGTGACACCGACCGTTGTCGAGATCCAGGACTTATCAGACCTTCAGTTGATCGACATCGTCTTGTGGACGTCCCAGGACGACAAGCCGACATCCCGGCGGCCCGGCCAAGGCGAACGATGGATCAACCGCCCAGTCGGCCAGCATGTCGGAGCCGAGGAACTACGGCCCGAACCGATCCCCCCAGGCGAATAGCCACTCGCCGGCAGCATCCCTACCTTGAGCTAGGTACCGCTCCAATCGGGTGAAACTGGCAAGAGACGGGCTCAGTCGGCGATCCAGCGCACGGCGGCGTCCGGCAGAGTCGACCTGATCATCCTCCTCACAGCTTCTTGGCCGAGATCCACGACTTCGAGTTCCAGTCGGCGCAGGAGGACCTCCCTGATTCGATCTCCGCCCGGATGATACTTCGCCGCCTCGAACGCCGCTTGGTACATAAAGATGCGCTCGTCTCCAGACTCCACGTCTGAGTCGAAGAGGATTCGCCACAGCAGGCTGGGTAGGGTGGTTCCGATGGCCAGCTGGCCATCGATTTTCGCCAGTCTGCCGAGGCTGGCCCACATCGCGGAGAGTGTGTACAACTGATTTCGCCGGGCATCGTCTGACTCGAGGAGCAGCGCGGCTTCCCGTAGGGCCCTGCCTGCCTCGCTGCGAGCGGGGAACACGAGGTGGCGGAAGAACGGGAAGTCGAGTACCGGTCCGTCGTCGGTCGCATACTCGCTTTCCCACGGGAGTGCCGCGTTCAAGCTGACCGGCTCGTCGTCCGCCGCGTCGAGCCAGGTCTCCGTCACGTGGTCGGAGTAATGCCCGCCGCCGAGGTACTCGTACTCCAGCTTCCGAGTGACTTGGATAGTGTCAACCAGCGCCGACCAGTCCGCCCGCGGGAGTTGAGTGCGCCAGAGGCCGGCGAGGCGCTGCCAGGTCTCCAGCCCGATCGCCGCCGCGACGTCGACCGGGTTGCTTGCTGCCGTCAGGACCAGCAGGAACGCCAGGTTCGCCGAATAATGGGCCAGCCGCCGCACCGGGTCGGGAGCATCCACCGGCAGGGTGGTGAACGCGTCCCGGAGTAGCGCGGCCAGGTTCCGGCCGAGTTCCCCGAGCACGGCCGGATCGGTACGCCGGAGGGCCGCTCGGAGGAAGCCCGTGATCGGGCCGTTGCGGAGCAGCAGGCTGGACGACGTCACCACCCGCAGGAGGTCGTTTTCCCGGTCGATGAGCGCGGTGCGCACGATGTACGCGACGAAGAACTCTCCGAAGGTGGCGTGTAGGAACTCGTATGTGGCTGAGGCCTTGCCCGATGCGAGCAACGCGCGAGAGGAGTGGACGAAGAAGAACCGGCCGATGACCTCCTGACCGGCGGACGGGTCGCCCGCGTTCGACGGTGCCACCGGCATCAGCGCGGCCATGTCGCTATCGATTTCGGCTTCGGTAATGATCTGACGACCGCGGACGTACATGCCGGTCGCGACGATGCCGAGCTTGCGTAGTTCCATCCGGATCACGGCGGCGCGGTCATCTCCCCGCAACACTGGGGAACGCTTCGCGACCTCACGGGTGACGAAATCGGTGAGTACCCTCTCGTACAGCTCGGTCAGGTCGAGCTCGGTGTCCTCCCGCTGCAGAGCGTTGTCGGCCGCGTCGTACAGGCGAGCATCATCAACAGCAGTGGGTAGCGGGCGAGGTCGGGGTACCGCAGTACGGTGACGACCGGTAGTGTCCGCAGGCCGCGCGACCGCAGGTGGGTTTCGTTGCTGTGGTTCCAGACCGCAAGCCAATGTTCGACCTGCTCGTCGTCGAGTGGCTCTAGACGGGCCACCGTGGTCCGGGGCGGCAGCACGGTGCGGCCCAGCGCGTTGATCCGGCTGGTGATCACCATTGCTGTCGGTCGGCCGTTGTCCCGTTCGCGGCGCTGGAACTCCCGGACCGACTGGACGTATTCCGCCTGAACCACGCCAGCCGCGTTGACCAGCTCGTCCAGTCCGTCCAGCACGACCACCACCTGGGCGTCCGCGTGGGCGCCGGCCGCGTCCGACCAGCTCGTTCTTATGCCGGTCTGCTTGTACAGGGCCTGCTCGATCTGCTCCTGCACGGGCGCGGTGGCGACGACGGCGCGCAGCTCCACCAGGATCGCCAAGGCGCCCTCGCTGGCGAGCTCCGCGACGCAGAAGCGGGCAAAGGTCGATTTCCCGGCCCCCGGGTGGCCTACCACGACGAGCGGTCGCTCCCGCGCGTCGTCGCTCCGCAGGTAACTCCGGACGTACCCGAGCAGGTCAACCACCGGTTCCCCGGCCCAGTTGGCGTCGAGGGCGAGGTTACTCTCAGAGGACAGGGTCTGTCTCACGCGGCAGGCAGCTGGCATGAACAGCGCCCGCAGGGCCGGCGCGACCGCCCGACCTCGGATGTCCTCGGGATCGAGCACCGGCCGGTCGAGCGTCCGGTGGTAATAGCCGGCGAGACGCTCTGGCAGCAGCCCGGCCGCCATGACGGCGGCTGCGTGCCCGTGCATGGTGACTGGCGCGAGAAAGATGCCCGTCGGGCCGTAGTGCCGTATCACGGAGGGGTCGGTGTCGGTGCCGGGGGCAGGTGACCCTAGGGTGCCGCCGGCGGCGCCGGGGGGACTGGTGGCCCTTGGTGGAAGGTAACCGGTGCATAGAAGGTGCCGATCGCGCCGTAACTACTCTCCACCGTGACGTTGACCGAGTTCCCTTGGTCGACGGCGACGAGCTCCAACAGACGTTGCGCCGCCCGGACCACCTCTTGATCCTCGGCGGCACCGGACTCGAGCAGCTCCTGCTCGAGGCGCGACTTCCACACCCCCGGCTCGGTTTCGTCTACATCGAGAGCGTCCGGCTTGTCGGGACGCCGGACGCCCAGCCAGTCCCGAAGCGTGGCCTTCAGCCCGGTGTAGGCATCACGCACCGCCGCAGAAGCTGAGTCCGTCATCCCGGCCGTTGCCCCGGCCGCCAGTGCCGCCACGATCACATCCACACCCTGCATGCCACCCCTCGACATCCTAATCATCCACTGTGGTGACCAGGACTGTCCCGGACGCCCCGACCTTCGGTCAACGAATCGGCGCAATGGTCGACTGGTGAAGAACACCAAGTTCACCGATCAGGGGGCCACTGTCCTGATAAGTAGATCCGCCCCCTCCAGTGGCATCCGTTGATGACGATGCCGGCACCTTACCGGGCCAGACAGGGCTGACTCGAGTACCAGGGCCAATTTCAAGCGACAGTGACGCTGATCTGGGGTTTGGTACGGTGCAGGGTCACTCTCGACAGACATGCCTCCTGCTTGGGCCGGGTGAGAATCTCAGTGTGACGGAAGTCCTTCGGGAAGGTTCGTGTTACGCCGGAGGTAGTCAGATCGGCGGCACCAAGCGGAAGAGGCACCGCTCTGATGCGTTCGTCTCCTGATCATCGTCCGGGGCTACGTCCTCCATCCGATCCTGATTCCAGTCCCAGCGTGCGCAAGGGACGAAGACGGTGCCGCTGGATGTCTTCGCCACCTCAATCCTCCTCAGTCGGTAGGAGTAGCTTCCCTGGTCGTGGCGATGGTGTTCGCCGAGATCGCACACGAGGTACTCCGCCGGTTCGAGCTGCCGGAGCCCCGCTGCCTCCCACTCCTCGCTCTGCCGCCACTGTGGCTGCCGGAGCGGGTTCGGAATCACGATTCCCGTGACGAAGTTCATCCCCGCGGAGATGTCCGCCCCGGGCGTCACGACGAGGGCCACAGGTTCGACCGGGGCAGTCATCCAGTTCGGCAGATTGATCAGGCGGCGCGACCTGTCGGTGAGCGATCGGAAGTAGATTCCGCCGTGGACCCCGATCGACCTGCATAGTTGAAGCAGCGGGCCGGTATCGAGTGGGACGCCTTGGAGTTGGAACGACAGGTGCGTCTGAGTCGCCCGGCGGTACTCGTGCGCGCTGATCGTCGAGGTCAGGGTGTACAAGCCCCCGTCGCAGTTGTCCACATAACAGAACTCCTCGCTGTGGTGCGCATCGGGCGATTCGGCTCGTGCTCGCCACCGAACCAACTCCGCGGCGAACGCCGCGACGCCGAACCCGTGCCAGTTCGTCCGGGCCTGCTGCAAGCTCCACCTCGCGTCGGGGGACGCCCAGCCGAGGTCCGCAAGCTTATCGATGAGGTCGAGCACGTCGCGCTCCTGGCGCGCCGGCACCTCGACGTCGAGGGTGACCCCGCTGCCCTGGGCTACCACCCAGTCCACGTCGACGACGTCATGCGCGAAGGTGAACCCATCGAACCCGCCTTCGAAGGCCAGTATCGGCGCAGCCGGACGACTGGGCAGTACAAACCGCGAGCCGGAGGCGGGTAGTGGGCGACGAGGCCGTGCTCGCTTGAGCTGGGCGGGTTCGTCGACGAGTGCTCTACCCTCGACCTGCAGCGCCTGCTGCTTGCGCCACAGCAGGTGTACGAGATCATCCGGCCGGCGTGCGAGGGCGCTAATCTCGTCTCCCGACAGCAGCAGGATCGGCTGGTGGCGGTGATCGGCTACGTCCGAGATGGCGGTGCCAGAGAAGCCAGAGATGCTGACGAGTAGGCCGATGGCTCCGCTCGTCCGCCTCAGCCGGGACCGGAGGCTGTCGACGTCGTCGATGTCCGCACGGTCCGAGCGCCACTTGCACTCGATGGGATAGGTATCGCCGGCCCGGGCAGCCAAGAGATCGGTCTGGCGGGGTCGGGCCGCACCGGCGTTCTTCCTGACCTCGAAGTGGCTCGCTACGAACAAGTCACCGACGAGATCCTCGAAGGCCAAACCCCGCCGCCGGGGATTGGCCATCGCCGCAATCTGTTCGTACTGCTCACGCAGGCTCGACGCTGCCACAGGCTCGCTCCACTTCGCTAGGTCCGGACGACGCTAGAGCAGTCGCCGACCAGCCATGTAGTCCAGCCGGTTGACCTACTACCGCATGACTAACACCTGGGCTGTCCCGACCGGACGTCAGATCCGCGCTTTGCCAGGGCATGATCTTATCGAGGCGCGAAAACGTCACACCCGTTCCGTACCGTCAACCCCGTTACCAATCCCCTAGGAGGATCATGTGAGCACCAACAGCAGTATCACCGGAAAGACGTTGGACATGGCGGCCGTCCGGGTGGCTCGGCGACCGCGCGGTGCGCGCCGCGCTCCCGGGCCGCCCAGATGACCAGCCGCAAGATCCGGATTGAGTCGGACTACGGCTTGCCCGAGCCGCGACCCCTCGCCGGTCCGCAGGCCGCGCTATCCGTGCCCCGCCTGACGCAGGACCAGGAAAAGCTCGACGCGGCCCGCGTCGCGAACAGAGCGTTGCTCATACAGATGAACCGGAAACCGGACCGCTCGACTTGAGCAATGTGGTCGGCAGATCGATGCTAAGTCAATGACCTATGGAGCCCTGCTCGATGAAGGTGGTCCGGAACTCGTTGATGCTGAGGTGAGTCCAGGCGGGAGGAACAAGGATGACCGGCTCTCTGGTCGCTCAGTTTTTGCACGTTCACCAAGAGATTGGCTGCCCGACCTGCACCTACCCGATCTGGGTGCGCTTCTCGGAGATCATCGCTAGAGTCCCGGTCATCTGTCCGTGCTGCCGCACGCGCGTCTTCTTCATCGACCAGGACGGCGATCTACAGAACCTCGGTCGTGTCCTCGAATCCAAGCTCCAACAGGCACTCAGGAACGCATTCGGATGAGATACCAGCAAGACCTCCAAGTCCAGCTCCGCGACCGTTACCGCCGTCTGATCACGTCCGGCTACCACGACGGCCCCGCGACCCTCGCTCTCGTCGTCGGCTGGATCAAGCAGCAGCCAGCGTTGCAGGCGATCACCTCCGAGGCGGAGAGGGCCTCTCCTGAGATCGACCTCGTTGACTTCAAGCAGTCGATGCGGCACCAAGGAGTGCGCTGGATCAGCGACAGCGAGGCCGAGCAGGCGACGTTCGGCTGGAAGGTCATGGTCGACCTTGCCGGCAACCGGGGCTCCAACGATGACGACCTGAATCTCTACGTCATGAACTACGGCTCAAGCGGCAACCTGAACGACCACTGGCAGGAACTGGTCGAGCAGGTCATGCAGCCATTCTTCGACTATGCCGGCGAGCACATTTCCGCTGGAAACAGCGTGCTGCACGTCCTCGAACGCTACGTCCGCACCGTCGAGTGGTTCCGGCGCGAAGAACTGCACGCCAAGTACGCCAACGACACGGCGAACGGCGAAGAGGTCTACAACCTCGACCTGCAGAGCTTCCTCTTCCAAGACGGCAACTACATCACGCACGCCAAGGCGCGGGGAGCCTCCGGCGAACCGGACCTCATCGGCGACCTCGCCACCGAGGATCCGCTCATCTGCGACGGCAAGATATTCGGGCATGGCCGCAAGCAGTCCTACCTCGCCAAGGGCTATCACCAGGTTCTCAAGTATGCCCAGGACTACAATAAAAGCACCGCCTACCTGGTCATTTTCAACCTGACCAACCGGCTCCTGCAGATGCCGACCGACGGGAAACCAGGCGACTGGCCGGCCTACATCGACAGTAATGGAGTGCGGGTCTACTTCGTCATTATCCGCGCGCTTCCCCCCGCAACAACTGCGAGCAAAGCCGGAAAGGCACCGATCGTCACCATCAACCGTGACGACCTGTTCGATCCCAACGCCCTCGATCTCGACCTCGAACAGGAGTGACGAGGCAGGCCCAAGCGGTGCCGATCGTCGACGACGGCTGCGTCCGGTACGCCCGCTGGCACCCGGCGTGCCTGCGCGCCTAGCAACGCGAACGGAGGATCCGGGTCAGGCCCTTCATGATCTTGTGCGCCCGAAGGGACTCGAACCCCTAACCTTCTGATCCGTAGGCGCCTCCGGCGCACAAACCGTCGGCCGAAGCAGGTGTTCACCTACCGACCGCTGGTCACGCACCGTGACGCCCGGTCGGCGGAGATGAGTGATGCCTGCGATACGTTTTCCACTGCCCTTTACGTGTATGCGGTTAGGTCGGCGAGGATCAGCCAGCCGCCGGGGCGTAGCCGGTCGATGATCTGTCGGATCACGGCGTTCGGATCGGGCAGGGCACCGTGCATCCAGCGGGCGACGGCGACGTCGAAGCTGCCGGGTTCGCCGGGCAGCTCGTCGGCGTCGAGGGACGCGTTGGTGGACGTCGATGACGCCTGTCGGTGCGCGGTAGCTGGTGTCGCGGTCGACGGCCTTACGTTGCCGCTTGGGCCGACGAGGCGGGCGAGGCGGGTGGTCAGCTCGCCGGTGCCGGCGCCGATGTCCAGCACGCGCTGGCCCGCCTGGATCGGGATGCGGTCCAGGGCATGGTGGATGGCCGGGTCGAGGAGTTCGAGCAGCCGCGGTGGACGTTGACGACCGATTGGGGTTCTCGTCACCATGGCGCTCCTGATCGTGTTGACTTTCGGGCGTAGGTCGCGGTGGAACTCGCGGGGCTGGTGGCGATGTCCGTGGGTGCCAGTTGCGGCGGGTGGCCGGAGCGGGCAGGGGTCCGCTTGCGCCGGCGGCAGATTCCGGGTGTCTGCCGCCGGCCTGGCCGACCCGTCGGGCCCTCATCCCGGCGTGGTCGTCCTAGCGGTGCCGCTACCCTGGGCGGTGGAGGCCCGGCACCGCTATCCGGTGACCACCTCGGGGGTGGTCGCCGGACGTGCCGCTGGAGGTTGCCGATCCCCCAGCGGCACGGCTCGGGCAGCTAGGCGGGTTTGCGGGCGTGTAGGCCCCGGCGCTCGATCGAGCGCAGTACGAGGTGATGATCGGTCATGACCGTCTGGAAGTAGTCGATGTCGTCGGCGGGGATGCCGAGGGCCTGGAGGGTGGTCCGGGCATGGTGGACGATGCCGGCGAGGACGTTGCAGCCGGGTCTGCCGCCGGTCCACGTCTCCGACGCGGCGCTCAGGCACACCCCTTGCATGCCCCGGCTGTGCAGAAATTCCTCAAGGTCGGCAGGCCAGCGACCGGTGCCGCCGGCGCCGAGGGTCGTGTCGTAGAGCCTGCGCACGATGCGATTGATCAGCTCCTCGTCGCCCGAGGTGGCGGCGCGGTGCACATGCGGGCGAGTGTCCGTGACATCGGCGAGGACAAGCCATCCGCCCGGCCGGAGGCGGGCGAGCATGCGGTCGATCAGCGCGGCCGGGTCGACCAGCCGGTGGTACGGCCAACGCGCGACGACCAGGTCAAAGCTAGCGGCGTCGCCGGGCACCGCGTCGGGGTTGACGGCGACGTCGCGGCTGTAGACGTCCACCACGGCGCTCGGGTTCAGGTGGGTGGTGTCGTCGTCGACCGCGACGACACGACCCAGCGGGCCGACGGCGCGAGCGAGGTAGGCGGTCACGTGGCCCGTCCCGGCGCCGATCTCCAACACCCGCGACCCGGGGGAGACGTCGAGCTGGTTGATCTGCTGAATGATGGGCGGGTCGAGCAGTTCCCGCAGCGGTGCGGACATCCCGGCGGCGTGTGTCTTTGTCATCGTCTTCGCTCCAGGCGTCAGGTGCGGTCGGTGATGCAGACCGTTTGTGGGTGAGTGACCCAATGGGTTTTGCGGCGGGGCCGCAGGTACGGCGGCGGGGCCGCGACGGGTTGGCCTGCGGTCGGCGGTTCCCACCAGCGGCTCGGAGCGTGGGTGCGGTTCAGCAGGAGCAGGTACACCTGGGCACGCCAGCCGGACGCGGTGAGCGTCGCGGCTTCGTAGGCGAGAACCTGCCCGGTGTGGGCATCCAGGATCAGCAGGTGCCGGGTACGGCCGTGCTCGCTGAACGCGGCGATGCCGACCCCGACGCGGCCGGCCCGGTCCGTCGTCGCGGGGTGCGCGGTGAGGCCCGCGGTGTCGGCCAAAACCCGCGCCGCGAGTTGCCGTTGCAACCGGTCGGGGCTGTGCCACATCGCCAGTTGGGCCAGCTCGTCCACCAATGCCGGCGGTTCGACCTGCCACTGTCCGTCGAACTGGGCTGCGCTGATAAGTAACTCACCGCTTATGTAGGAGTGCGCCACGTGCCCCGCCCGGTCGAATGCCGGTTCCCACCAGTCGTGTGCCACCTGCTGGCGGGGGTGTCGTACCGCCAGCTCCGCGCCGGATTCGTCGGCGGCGTACCAGCGCACCACATCGCTTTCTTCCACGCCGCCGGAGTCGTAGCGCCACAGGTGATGCCGCACCACCGCGTACCTGCCGGGCGTGGTGTCGCACGCCTCGGCGGTGATACGTCCGGCCAGGTCCAGTAGCACCAGGCGCGCCGGGCCGCCGGGACGCAGCCGCACCCCCGCCGTCGGCGGTGAGAGGCGGCGGTGCGACGTCGGCGACGGCACCGCGCAGTCGTTGTCAGCGCTGCCGTAGACGGCTGCCGGTGGGACGGGTGGCGGCGCGGTGGTCACTGCGGCGACCGCGGCGATGAGGGTCGCCGTGGTCACGGCGGTGATGGTGGGGTTCGGGATCATGACGGGGCGTCAGCCGGCCGGGACGGTCGCGGTGATGCGCGGTACCAGGCGGGCGGCTCGGTCGATGACGTCCTGTTGGTGGGGCAGCATCGGCGCGGCGGCGTATCCGGCGGTGATACCGGCGAGGGGATCGCTGAGGTTGCCGTTGCGTCCGATCAGGCCCTCGACGAAGCCGACCATGCACCACGGTGCCATCTCGGGGTTGTAGCCGCCCTCGCTGATCGCGACGACCCGGCCGTCGCACAGCCGGTCGGCCGCTTTGGTCAGCAGCGAGGCCATCTGCCGGTAGGAGTCCACGACCAGCGCCTGGCGGGCCAGTGGTTCGAAGCAGCCGCCGTCGAACCCCACCGGAACGATGATCAAGTCGGGTTGGAATCGTTTCAGTGCGGGGAGCACGACCTGGTTCATGGCGTAGAGCCAGGCGGCGTGGCCGCTGCCCAGGGGCAGCGGAACGTTGATGGTGTATCCCTCGCCGGTGCCGGCGCCGGTCTCCTCGATCCACCCGGAGTCGGGCGGAAAGGAGCCGGCCTCGTGGATGCTGATGTGCATCACGGTCGGATCGTCATAGAACAGCTGCTGGCCGCCGTTGCCGTGGTGCGTGTCCAGATCAACGATCGCGACCCGGCGCAACCCGAGCTGGATCTGGGCGTGCCGGGCGGCGAGCGCCGCATTGTTGAACACGCAGAAGCCCATCCCGGCGTCGGCGACGGCGTGATGCCCGGGAGGCCTCACCAGCGCGAAACCGTTGGTGAGGTTCTCGGACGCGACGGCGGTGACGAGGTCCAGAACGCCGCCGGCGGCTAGGCGCGCGATCTCGTCGCTGCCTCGACCCAACGGGGTGAAGCCGTCGCCAGCGTCGCCTCCCCGCGGTTGGGCGCTCGCCTGCGCCACCCGCTGCACGTACGCGTCGGTGTGCACGCGCAGCAGCTCGCCGATCCATGCGGGGCGCGCCCGAACCCTCGTCATCATGTCCAGCAGGCCGGTGACGTCGAGTAGCTCGAAGCCCCTGCGCTTGGTCCGGCCGCTCTCGACGTGCGCGTCGGGCTCGACGCCGTGCAACGGGTCGGCCGGCAGCATGAGAGCGGCTGTGCCGGTGTCGTGCCAGAAGAACAACGTGTCGGTCATGAAACCGGTCGCCATCGTGGCCTCTCCTTCATCAATGGGTGCTGGTGGTGATCAGGCCGGAGTCGTCGGCCGGTGCGCGGGGTCGCGGTGCCGCCGGGCGAGGTGTGGCGGCGGCCAGATCGGTGACGAACGCGTCGATCTGGGTGCGGGTGATGCCGGGCATGCAGATCAGGTGACTCACGGCGCCCTCGGTGGCCAGCACCCACCGCGTCCGCACCTCAGCGGGTGGGGTGTCGAGCACCACGGTCATCGCGTGTTCATGGCGCCAGGCGCGCCAGCCGATCGCAGTGATCTGCGCGACGGCGTAGGCGGCCAGCTCGCGGGCGTGCACCGCCCGCCAGCGATGTCCCTCCCGGCCCTGCACGGCGATGGCATGCCACAGCAGCGCCGCCGCCAGCCCGCATCGGGAGCCGCTGATCGTGGTGTCCACGGTGCCGGTGTAGGCGATCGGCTGACCGAGGGTGCGGACGGTGTCGCGGACCAGGACCACACCGCTTGGCACGGGCGTGCCGAGGAACTTATGGCCGCTGATGGCGATGCTGCCGATGCCGGCGGCATCATCGAGACGCAACCGCCCGTCCAGCGCGAGCGGAATGCCGGACAGGGCGGCGTCGACGTGCAGGTGCCCCCCGGCCGGGTGTTCCGCCAGGAGATCCCGTATCCGGGCGGTGTCGTCGACGGCCTCTGTCAGGGTGGTGCCAGCGGTGCCGACCACGATCGCGGGGTATCGCTTACGGCGGCGGAGCTGCGCGGCCAGGTCGTTGTAGTCCATCTCTCCGCGCTCGTCGGCCCGCACCGGCACGCCGTGAGCGCCGAGGACATCAACGAGTTTGGGGATGGAGTAGTGCGCGGCCCGGGAGTAAAAGACCCGGGCGGTGGGGTAGCGGCGTCTGCCGGCGTAGAGCGCGGCGAGGTTGTCCTCAGTGCCGCCGGTGGTCACATACCCCCACCGGTCGAGGGCTGGCATGGCGACGAGGTCCGCGGTCCAGGCGACCACGGCCCGCTCCAGAACGCGGGTATGGGCGATGCCGCCGGCATCACTCGGGTCCCCGATGTTGTTCCAGAGCCGGCTTCCGAGCCGCCGCAACACCGCGTCGTGGTTCACGTCGACAGCGCCCGGGTAGCCGATCGTGGTCGCCGCCGACGCATCCGCACCGCCCACGAGCTGGTCGAGGACCGCTGCGACGTCGATGCGATCCTGGCTGAGGTCGGCGGCGGCGGCCAGATCCATCACCCCGGCCGCCGTCACACGTCACGTCCGGGATTCAAGTGAGCCGTCAGCAGTTCGTGCAGGGCGGTGAGCCGCTGCCACATCTGCTGGTGGTCGTGATCCCCACGGCTGGTCAGATCCGCATACCGCCGGTAGGAGTCGTAGTGATCTATGTCGACCGGGTGGGTGCACCGGATCCCATTGTCCCCGAGCGCGTGATAGGCATCGCGGTCGACCTGCATCGCGGTGCCATCCACCAGCTGGGCGAAGCAGCGGCCGGGGATCCGCTGCGACGCTCCCAGGATTCCCGCGTTCAGGGTCTCGTGCAGGGACGGGGCGATGTCGGACCATCTGCCCTGGTCGGTGTCGAGCGTGCTGACCCCCACACCCAGATACCGCGCCCCGGCCGGCAGGTACACGTCCTTCCCGTTGATCATGGATCGGGACGTGTCCAGCGGGTGCCACTGCGCGCCGGCCGCGGCGATGTGACCCCGGGCGGTGACAGTCAGGTCGTCGAGCAGAGTCGGCAGGTGGTAGGCGTCCCGGCTGTCGCGAAACAGCCGGGAGGCGGTGTGGATCAGCCGTGCGCCGGGCTCGTTGGGTGCGTCAGAGACGAAGAACAGCAGCAGCGCGTGCGGACCAAGCGCCTCCCGGGTACCGAACCTCAGCCCCGCCGACGACAGGTGGCCCGTGTTGGCCCGCTTGAGGCGGGACCCGACCTGCCACCGCAGTGAGGCCAACGTCCTCGCGTCCACTGACTCGTAACCGAAGCGCGGCTCGGCGGGCTGCTGCTCGTCCGCCATGGCCGGATCGGGTGCGGCATGCGGCTCGAACGCCGGGGCGGGCCCCGGGGGCGGTGGCACTGTCGGATAGACCACAGGCGGTTGACTGGGCCCCGGCCATGCCGCCTCGGGCGGCCCGCCTGTGGCCATCGGCGGTGGACCCGGCGGCGCGGGATGCCGGCGCGCCGGAGGTTGCGGGGCCGCGTACGGTGCGACGGGGTGTCGGGGTGTCGGTGGCTGCCGCTGCGGCGGCGGCCCGTACGACGGGTCGTCTCGGACGGGCTCGCCGTAGTGGCCGCCCTGACGGTGAGAGGTGTGCACGGTGCCGGGGTTCGATCGCATCGCCGAGGCCTCAGATCGACTCGGAGATGTTGTCCGGCACCGCGTTACGGCGCGGTTGGCCCTGGCCGATCCCAGCCGAAACCTCCGGCCTCGACCGCTCCAGTCGGGCCCCCCACGCCGCGCCCACCATCGCGGTGACCGCCAAGGACGCCGGCAGCAGCAGCGGATACAACGACCCCGAGACGGCACCCAACAGCGAGCCGGCGTTGACAACCATGACCGCCAGCACCACCAAGCCGCCGAGCACGCCGAGCGTCGGCGCGATCCGCCACCGCCACCAACTCCACCCCTCGCCACGCACCCCGGCCGGGGCCCGCAGCGCGGCCACCGACGCGGCCAGCAGCAGACACAACAAGCCCATCGCGCCCAACGCCGACAACCACGAGAACATCACCCGCACCGGATCCAGCCCCGCCACGGCGAACGCGCCGACCACCACAGCGGCAAGGGTCGACTGGGCCAGCGACGCCTCGCGCGGCGCCGCTACCTGCTGGCCGGTTGAGGACTGCGCCAGCCAGCCGGGCAGCACCTGCTCGCGGCCCATCGCGAACCCGTACCGGGCCACGGTGTGGTGGAACACCAGCATCGAGGTGACGATCGCCGCGACCAGCAGCACCTCTGCCAGCAGCACGCACCACCCACCGAGCCGGGCGAGCACCGAGAACGGCAAACCGCTGTCGGGGTCTGCCGCGACCGCGGCGACCGCCCGAGGGCCGACCGCCACGCCCATCGCCCACGACGCCACCGCGTACACCCCACCGAGCAGGAGCACCCCACCGACCGTGGCCCGGTAGATCGCGCCACGATCGGTGGCCTCCTCACCCAGCGACCCCGGAACGTCGACACCCATCAGCGCCGCCACGCACAACGCGCACGCCCCGCCGACACCACCGACCGTCAGCTCAGCCGCCGAGAACCCCGTCCACGGCGACCCGCCGCCCGGCGCCGGCGCACCAAGGCCCGCGACCACGAACAACGCCACCACCAGCAGCGACAGCAGCAGCACCACCGCGACCACCCGGGTCGACGTCACGATCGTGTGGACCCCGAGCCACCCCACCACGACCAGCGCGGCCAGCGCCCACACCCACCACGCCCCGCCCACGGCGGCGGCAGCCACCGACCCGAGCAGGCCGTACAAGCTGATCTGAATCGCGTTGTACGCCGCCAAGGCCACCAGGCCGCCGGCCACACCCCACCGCCGACCCAAACCCGCCGCCAGGATCCCGTAGTACGCCGCCGGATGCCCCACCCGCACCGCCATCGCCGCATACCCCACCGCCAACAACCCGACGACCCCGGTCACCGCCACGAACACCAGCGGCAAAGCCACCACACCCGTGGCCGCGAACGTGGTCACGATGCCGCCAACGAGCACCACCATTGGTGCCGACGCCGCCGCGCCCACCACCCGCAACCCGAACGGAGTCGCCGTGCCGCGTTGCAGCGCCACCGGCACATACGTCGACCTCACCGGCTCTCCTCCATCGGATAGCCGGGGCACGACGCGGCGCGGCAGCCCGACGTCGGGTGATCCTTGACCGCCTGCTCAGACACCGCCACCAGATGCAGCGCCGTCGGCCTGACCGGGCCGCGCCGCCAGTAGCGGCGCTGGACCCCCAACGCTCCCATGGCGGCCTCGACGTCGTGGGTGTGGCCGAACAGGTCGTGCCGTCCGTCGGGCCACTGTCGGCGAATTGCGACGCCCAGACCGAGCCCGGCCGACGTCACGTCTCCCGCGACCGTGACAGCAGCACCAAACCCACGAGACCGACGCCGAGTTCTCAGCCACGGCCGTGCACGACGCCCCCGTAAGGACGCCCTTGCACGGAAGCGGGGAATCGCGGACAGCATGAGGGATGCCTCCAATTGGCTGAGGGGTGAATGAAGGGGATTCCGCTCGGTTGATCCGCCTCAACCGGTAGCAGGTAATTTCTGACCTCTAGTACTTGCAAAATTCCGATCGACGGAGATCAGATCGCCACTGCAAGGCGCAGCGCGATGTAGTCGGGTACGGCGCGGCAATAGACGATCCTGCTCGGACGTGGGTAGTCGTCGCCACATTCGCCACAGCACCGGACCACCGGAGCCCAACAGAACCGGTGACCGTGGCACGTAGCCGAGCTGGCCCAGCAAGCTCTCACGAGGTTCGCTGCTGCACACCTGTGCGTATGCTGGCAGCCCTTCGGCATCCACGGCCTGGTGACAGTGCTCCAGCACGGCCTTCGCGGCTGCACCCTGCCCGGGACGGTTTGCGATCTGTGCCAGGTAGTGATGCGGCGTGTGCGGCGCCACCGCGTGCAGTACTGCGATCCGCGCCGCCATCGGGCCGAGCACCCGGCGCAGCTCATACGTCCACCCCCCACCCGCCGCCGGGAACTCCAGCCGTGAAAACCACACCGCGACCGCCGCACGATCCTCGGTCGTATCGACCCGGCCGTGCTGCACTGCTTGCATGAGCACGAACTCGGCATAACTTCGTAGTGCCCGATCACGAACGCCCGCGTCAGGTACCAGCCATGCACCTAACGCGCCGGCTGACAGAGTGCAGGCCAGAAGCGCGGCGAGCTCGGGAATATCGTCTTCGGTAGCGCAGATCACCGTTGCAACCGACATCTGTGGAGCGAGTGCCTGACGAGCAGCATCGGCACGTCCGACTAGCCGGTTGGACACAGACTGCGAAACTTCTATCCCTAGCTGGACGTCCATGCTATTGACCACCCAAGTCCGTACGCTTGTAGCGCGCTGCTGTCACCGCCAAGAGGCCGGTGTGATCGGCAGGAGCAATGGCATCCTGTCTCCCCCTCCGTAAGCCGCTCGACAACCCCTCAGCGGTACGTCGCCGAGGTGCACACAGCGACTTAAGGCGAGATCGGCCGATGTCGGCCAGGCTCGGCAGCGGGTTCCGACAATCCGCCGACATTCCCGTGACAGTGACCTCTCGCAGTAAGGAATGTCAGCGAAATGTCGGGAGTCGAGGGCTGCTCTTGTGGGTGATGACGCTGCCCGCGTTCGATGCCCGTGTGACCGCCTACCATGCGACCACCGGCAGGCATCGATCTGGCCAACGGGCGTCTGACCGATGCGGTAGGCGGCTATGGGTGGCGTGCAGCTCTCTGACGGGCTTGATGTAGCTCGGCAACCGAGGAACTATATGGCTATGCCCGCCCGATTCGGCACAAGCTGTAACCGCCATGCTCGTGGGATGGGAGTGGGTAGCGTTGATTGACAGCGACGAGATCAGGACCGCCCGCCGTGCACTCGGTCGCCGTCTGGCTCAGCTCCGAAGAGCTAGCGGTCACACCCAGCACGAGTTTGCGCGGCTCATGCAGTACGGGCGCAGTTCCGTGGCGAACACCGAGACTGGTCACCAACACCCCGACCGAACTTTTTGGTCGCGCTGCGACACGTTGCTACGAAGCGGGGGCGTGCTCGTCGCTGAGTACGATCGCATCACCGAGTTAGACCGCCGCCTACGCCGCGCGTCGGCGATTCAGAGCACGGCTGTGTCAGGGCCGATGGCCCCGGTCGCCAGTTTCAGTCGTGGTGTTCCAGGGGCGGATGACCACGATGTTCTGTGGGAATGCGAGGATAGTGTTGATGCTCGCCGACTCGCGCTGAAGTCCTCCACGGACGACGACGCCCGCCTAGCGTACGTCGAACTGGAGGTTCGACAGGCAATCGCCGACAACGAACGCCTCACCCCGGCAGCACTAATGACACGCATGCGGCCGCTACGCCGCTACGTTGACCGGCTCATGGCAGGCAGGCAACATCCACCGCAACGCGCTCGGCTCTACGCCGTCGCCGCCCATCTGTCCGGACTTCTCGGCGCGCTCGCCTTGGACCTCGGCGTGTTCGGCTTGGCACACGCCTACGCCGCCGAAGCGTTCGACCTCGCCGAGGCCGCCCAGCAGCCCGAAGTGCAAGCCTGGACGCGGGCCACGCAGAGCCTCATCGCTTTCTACACCGGCGATTATCATGATGCGCTGGCCTACGCTCAGGACGGTCTGCGCCGCAGCGGCACCGGCGAACACCGCATTCGACTCACGATCAACGGGCAGGCCCGAGCCCTCGCCCGTCTCGGTGACCGGTACGGCGTCGACCGCGCCGTGGACCGTGCATTCACCCTGCTGTCCGACTGCCCGGCCAGTTCGGAGGTCAGCGCGAGTCTTGCCCTCGGCCCGTACTGCGAGGCTAGGACTGCGGCCAATGCGGCGACCGCCTACCTGGCGCTCGGCCGCACCGCAGGCGTCACCAGTCACCTCGCCACCGCCATCGCCGCATTCGACACCGCAGAGCTCGCCGGCCCCCGAGCACTAAGCCGCCTAGACCTGGCCACTGCGCACCTGCACGCCAGCGACCCCGATCCGGAGCAGGCCGCAATGCTGGCAGAGGAAGCACTCGTCCTCACTGCAGACCAGCGCTTCGAGTCGGTCCATCAACGTACCCGCCAGTTCCTCACCACCGCCCAGCCGTTCGCCCGTCACGCGGCGTTGCGGCACGTCGCCGACGTGCTCGTCGACCGCACACAGGTCGGTGCCACCGCTCAGCCCGCTCTACCATCGTTGTCATGAGCAGCCGGGAACTGGCCAACCTGCACGAGCGTTGGACCGCCTACCAGGAACTGCCCGAACTCACCAACCACTGGTACTGGCGCCCGGGCTGGCGAGCCGGCCGTCAGTTCTACACCTGGCACCTCACCTTCGAACGCCGGCCTGAACTGCATCGCCTCGTCACCGACCTGCAACGCCCACTCGCTCTGCCCGGACTGGATCTGGTGCCGCTCGACGGACTGCACCTGACCATGCAAGGACTCGGTTTCACCGACGAGGTCAATAACGGCGACATCGAAGCGATCGTCGCTGAAACCCGGCAACGCTGCACCAAACTGCAGCCTCTGGAGCTGTCACTTGGCCCGGTTGACCCCGATGCGGAAGGAGTCGGCTTGCTTGTGCGTCCCTGGCACCGCGTCGAACAACTCCGCGCTACCATCCGCGAGGCCATCGGCGCGGTATGGCAGACCGTACCGGAGGCCATGGAAGGTTTCCGGCCCCACGTCACGATCGCCTACAGCGGCTCACAAGCACCGGCCGGACCGATCCGCGACTGCCTCAACGACCTCCGTCACCAGCAGCCTGCCCGGGTAACCATCCGACAGGCCACACTGATTGCGCTGCGCCGAGAATACCGTGCCTACAGGTGGACAACTGTGGCTGTCGCGCCCCTCACGGGATAAGTGACCTGACTGACCAGCTCGCGACTATCGTCCTCGGCCTACTCAAGACGCTGGCTCCGCTGTGGTCCATTTCCAACAGACTGGCGACGGTCGGGCTTGGCGGGGCGGCCAGCACCGGGTTTACCACGTGCTGTCAGCACCGCGATGGCGCATGGAGCCCCCAGGCGCAGCAGCTCCCTTTCCCGAGCCATTGAGCCGCCGAAGGAACCACCGACCGCAGCCGCGACACCGGATTCGGGTGCGAGGCCACAAGGACGTGTAGAGGCATCGACCCGCCTAACGTGGTGCGCAGAGCAGAAGACTGAGAGCTGCGACAGTCGTGCCCGCTACGACGTCGCGTTTAGCGATGAGGGCGGGGATGTCGGTCAGAGGGATCCATGCGATTGTCTGACTTTCGTGAGCGTCTTCCGGTGGTCCGAGGTGTTGTGCCCGCGCGGCGGTGTAAATGTGGTGCTCGCTGGTGAGTAGTCCGGGTGAGGGTTGGACATAGACCAGTGGAGTGATGGGTCCCTCGGCGCGCCATCCGGTTTCCTCTTGTGCCTCGCGGACGGCCGCGGCGGCGGGGGTTTCGTGCGGACGAATGCTGCCTTGAGGGATTTCCCACGCCCAGGTGTCGGTGATGAATCGGTGTCGCCAGATGAGGAGTACCCTGGCGTTGATCACGATGGCGAGGCCGGCGCCGGGTGCCGCGGTGCGGATGATGCGGTGGTCAAGGTGGCGGCCGTCGGGTAGTTCGACGTCGGCGCTGGCGAGGTGGACCCATGGGTCTTGGTAGAGGGTCCGTTCGGAGTGGATCTTCCAGCGCATCAGGGTCCTGTCGGTTCGTCGGTGTGGTGTTGTGCTCGTTCCAGGAACGCGGCGACGGTGGGTTCGGTTGCGTGTGATGTCAAGGCGGTGGTGACCTGCCGGATACGGTCGGTGAGTCGGCCGGACTCCATGCCCGTGAGTTGGTCGAGCATGTGGTGGCCGGCCTCGGTGGCGCGGTCGAGGTCGCCTTGCGCGGTGAGCACGAGGGCTAGACCGGCGTGACGATGGACTTTCGCACGTGGGTGGGTGGTGCGAGCGGTGCGGACGGATTCTTCGGCGTAGGTGCGGGCGGCGGTGAGGTCGCCGAGGCGTCGTAGTGCTTCGGCGACTTGGGTTTCGATCAGGCCGGGTTGGACGTAGGAGATTTCTACGGGACCGGTCGTCGGGTCGAGGCGCGCGGCGAGGGTTTCGGCTTGGCGGAGGTGCGGGTGGCTGCTGGTCGCGTCGCGCATGCGGGCGTACGCCTTGCCGGCGAGGGCGTGCAGGTCGGCGGCCAGGGCTGATGAGATGGCGGAGCCGCTGGAGCGTAGAGCGGCTTGGGCGCATTGGACGACGAGCCGGTCTTCGTGCAGGTGCAACGCTTGGTTGGCCATGACGGCGACGATGTAGGCGCCGAGCGCGCGGTCGCCGGATGCTTTGGCCAGCCGCAGGGCGGTGTGTAGGTGGCGTTGTGCTAGCGCTTGGCGGTTGGCGTCGTAGGCGCAGACGCCGGCGAGCGCCGCCAGTCCGGCGACGGCTTGGAAGAGGTCACGTCCGCGGTTGTTGTCGTAAGCCGCGCGCAGTAGAGGGGCAGCTTGGTCGGTGAGGGTGGCCAGGACGCGGGCGTGTACGGGTACGCCGCCGACGCGGCGGTACATCTCCTGGTAGCGATCCCGGGCCAGGCGCAGTCGTTGCACGTCCACGCGGTCGACGCGGTGGTGGCCGCTGCCGGGGTCGCGGCTGTAGGCGAGGTTGCCCTCGTCGGGCGGGTGCTCCCATTCCCATAGCGGGGCGACGGCTTGAGCGCCGGCCACGGGTTTGCGCGGATGGTGGCCCCTCTGGTCCCCCCGCCACAGCGCGGTGGCTCGGTCGATGACTGCAGGCAGGGCTGACGGCTCCCGATCCTGGTCCCGGGCCATTCCGATGTCGGCGAGGGTCACGGGAGCGCCGAGGCGATCTTCGATGATGCGGCAGATCAGCAGGGGAACCGGGTGTCGGGGGATGGCGTGGTCGCGGATCCACCGGGCGACGGATGCGTGGTCGTAGTGCAAGGCGGTGTCGAGGGCGTTCAGGTGCCGCGCCAGGGCGGAGTGCGACAGCGCGGCGCGGTCGAGGAGAGCATCGAGCAGGATGTTCGCCTCCGCCATGTCTTCAGCCTAGAGACGATGGCGCGGTGAGCGAAGGGGTGTGAGCCCTTCACACCCTGTGTGAGTTCGTCGAGTCGGCGGTCCTGAACGCACACTGCCCCCGACCGCCGTCATTCCATAGCGTCGATGCATCGGCGCGGTGGTCGACGCCGCGACAGGCTCGGCCATCGCGACCGCCGGTGTCCCCCTCAGTCCAGAGACAGGAAGAGGTCGTGCACATGACGATGCAGGAGTCCGAGCCGCGCAGAAGGAAGACCCAGCGAGTCCTCGTCACTGGCGGCGCCGGGTTCATCGGCTCACACTTCGTCAAGCGGTTGCTTGCCGCCGGGGGCGTTGAGGTGACGGTGGTCGACGCGCTGACCTACGCGGCGCATCTGGGCAACTTGAGTGCCGCGCTCGACGACGGGCTCGTCACATTCGTGCAGGGGACGTTGGACGATCGGCGGTTGGTCGACCGGCTGGTGGCCGAGCACGACGCCGTTGTGCACTTCGCGGCGGAGTCGCACGTCACGCGGTCGCTCGGAGACGCCGGGTCGTTCGTGCAGACCAACGTGGTGGGCACCTTCCACCTGCTCGATGCCGCCCGCAGCTACGGGGTCGACAAGTTCGTGCACGTGTCGACCGACGAGGTGTACGGCCCGCTGCGCACCGGCACCGCCGGCGAGGGCGACCCGCTGCGCCCGACCGTGCCGTACGCGGCGTCGAAGGCGGCGGCGGAGCAGATCGCGATGTCGTACTTCCACACCTACGACGTGCCGGTATGCATCACCCGCTCAGTCAACAACTACGGCCCCGGGCAGCACCACGAGAAACTGGTGCCACTGTTCGTCACCAGGCTGCTGTCCGGTCAGAAGGTGACCCTGCACGGACGAGGTCAGCACGTGCGCAACTGGTTGCACGTCGAGGACAACTGCCAGGGCATCGACCTGGTCATGCGCAGAGGACTACCCGGGGAGGCCTACAACATCGGCGGCGGCACCTACCTGACGAACAGGGAGATGACCGCTCTGCTCCTCGCCGAGATCGGCGCGGACTGGGATCGCGTCGAATACGGCCCCGACCGCCTGGCCAACGACATCCGGTACTCCGTCGATCCGCGCAAGGCCCGCGACGACCTCGGCTACCAGCCTGTCTGGGACCTGGCGGCCGGGTTGGCCCAGACCGTGCAGTGGTACCGCGACAACCCCGACCGCTGGGAATCCCCCCAGCTCGCCGCCACCACAACCACCCCGAACGGACCCGGCCATGTCGGCTGACCTCACAGGGCAGACGCTGCTGGTCACCGCCGTCGGCGGCGCCCCGGGCTTCGACCTGGCACGGACCTTGCAGCACCGCGGCCACCACGTCATCGGCGCCGACGCGAACAGACTTGCCGCAGGGCTCTTCCTGCCGGGCCTCACTCCCGTCGTAGTCCCGCCCAGCAGCGACCCCCGATACCTCAGCGCCCTGCTCGACATCTGCCGGTCGCAGCAACCCGCCGCGCTGATCCCCACCGCCGAGAGCGAGATCCTCCGCCTCATCCCCATCCGCGACGAGCTGGCCGCCCTCGGCGTCCGAACCTGGCTGCCCAGCCTCACCGCCATGGCCGCCTGCCACGACAAAGCCGCCTTCCACCGGCGCGCCCTCGATCATGGCGTCCCGACACCGCGCACGTGGCTACCGGACAACCTCGACCAGATCCCGCCCGGCACCGACCTGATCGTCAAACCACGACGCGGCCACGGCGCAAAAGGCGTCACCGTCTGCCACACACCGACACAGGCGCGCGTGCTGTGCGAATTGACCGACGACCCGATCGTGCAGGAACTCGTCTCCGGGACGGAGTTCACCGCCGACTGCCTCATCGACCACAACGGCACCGTCTCCATCATCACCCGTGACCGGCTCGTGGTCCGCAACGGCCTGGCCGTGGCCGCGCGCACCTTCCACGACGACCAGGTCGCCGAGACCGTCACGGCCACCCTCGCCGCAGTCGGCATGACCGGCCTGTGCTGCGTCCAGGGATTCCGCACCCCTCATCCGCGCCGAGTCCTCATCACCGAGGTCAACGCACGAGTCGCCGGGGCCTTCCCGATCAGCGAGGCCGCCGGCGCCGACCTCACCGGCCAATTCCTCAACGGGCTCTTCGACCGCCCCATCGACCACCACCGGCTCCGGGCCGCCACCGACATCCACCTCATCAAGTACGTGGAAACGATCGCCGCCGGTCAACCGCCGCTGACCGCCACCGGACCGATCCCCTCCCCAGTCCCACCACGAGACCTGACCGGGAGCGCCCGATGACCTTCGCCATGCCCGGCGGCGCGAGCCGCAACGCCGGCCCCATCCTCTACGGGCCCGAGATCACCGCGGTCGCCGATGCCCTCCTCGCTGGCCACTACGGCCACGGCCCGCTCACCGAACGCTTCGAACGCGACCTCGCACGCTTCCTGGACGTCCCCGACGTCGTGGCTGTCGCCACCGGCACCGCCGCGATGCACCTGGCGCTACTCGAAGCGGGCATCGGCCCCGGCGACGAGGTGATCGTCCCGTCACTGACCTTCTGCTCCACCATCCAAGCGATCGTGGCCACCGGCGCCGACCCGGTCTTCATCGACGTCGACAACAACAACCTCTGCGTGCGCCCCGATGACGTCCTCGCCGCCATAACGCCGGCCACCAGGGCGGTCCTGCCCGTGCTCTACTCCGGCCGAGCCGTCGACCTCACCGGCATCCAGCACCACCTCGATGCGCGTGGCATCCTCACCATCGAAGACGCGGCGCAGGCATTCGGCTCCGACCTCAACGGCCGCCTCGTCGGCGCCAACCCACACGTCGTGACGTGCTTCTCCTTCGGCCCGATGAAGAACCTCACCTGCGGCGAAGGAGGAGCGATCGTCCCCCGCACACCCCAGCAGGCGCAGACGCTGCGCCGCATGAGAACGGTCGGTATCGCACAGACCCTCGCCCAACGAGCCGACAGCACCACCTACGACGTGATCGGCTTCGGCATCCGCGCCCACCTGCAATCCCTCAACGCCGCGATCGGCTCCGCCCAGCTGGCCCACTTCACACACGCCCGCACGATCCGCCAGCAACTCTGGCGCCACTACACGCAGGCCCTCGCCGGCGTCCCCGGGGCCGAGATGACCGACGTCGACATCGACCACACCGTCCCGTTCAACTGCGTCATCCAGGTACCCGACCGGGACCAGGTTCTCCGCCGCATGCGCGCCGCGGGCGTCGGCGTCGGCGTTCACTACCCGCCGAACCATCTCCAGCCCGCCTTCGCGCGCTGGACGACCGACCTGCCGGTCACCGAGGACATCGGGCGCCGGATCCTCAGCCTTCCCTTCCACCCCTCCCTGCGACCCGAGGACGTCAACCTCGTCGTGGCCGCCCTGCACGACGCTCTGAGCAGCCGGAATCCGTAGGCCGCTACCACCTTCGGCACGTCGGCCCTGGTCAAGACGGCCTAGCGGCGAGCCACGCACCACCCATTCGGGAAGGACTCCGCATGCCAGGCGCATCACCTCGAAAGCGAATCCTCGTCGTCTGTCTTGGCAACCACTGCCGAAGCCCTCTTGCCGCAGCGATCCTCACCAGCCGGGGCCACGACACCGTCACCGTCCGCTCGGCCGCCCTGCACGCCGGCCGGCTCCTCCACCAGCCCGCACACCCCCTGATGGTGCAGGCCGCCGAAGCCCTCGGCCATGACATCAGCAGCCACCGCGGCACACAACTCACCGCGGAGATGCTCCACTGGGCCGACTCCATCCTGGCAATGGACCGGTCGATCCTCGGGCAGCTACACCAACAGGCCGACCCCGAGGACCGGCCAAAGGTGACCCTCTACCTCCCCGGCGCAGACGTACCCGACCCCTGGGGAAAATCCCCCGCCGCATTCACCGCCTCCGCCGCCATGATCGAGCAGGCAGCGGACCACCACCTCCGATAGCCACGAGACACCCGCAACACGCGCATACCACCCGCTAAACTGCCTCGATCGCGTCCGGCACCGAACCCCCGGAGTGGTAACCCGCATGGCCCTCTACAGCGCCCAACGCCTACGCAGCCTGCGCCTGCTCGTCACCGGCGGCGGCACCGGCGGACACACCTACCCGGCGCTGACCGCCATCGTCACACTCCAAGAACGGCTCGCCGAAGCCGACGCCACCCCGGAACTCCTCTGGGTCGGCGTCGCCGACGGCCTCGAAGCCACCATCGCCCAACGTCACCACATCCCGTTCAAGGCGATCACCACCGGGAAACTACGACGCTCACCCAACCCCCGCGAACTCGGCCGCAACATCGTCGACGCCTTCCGCATCCCCATCGGCATCGCGCAAGCCGCCCTCACCGTCGCCCGCACCCGCCCCGCCGTCGTCCTCAGCACCGGCGGCTACGTCTCCGTCCCCATCGGCCTCGCCGCGAGGCTCTTCGGCGTCCCCTACCTACTCCACGAACAAACACTCATCCTCGGCCTGGCCAACCGCATCCTCGCCCGCGTCGCCACCCGCATCCTGCTCAGCCACGAAGCATCCCTACAACACCTGACCCCCCGCGCCCGCAATCGCGCCGTCGTCACCGGCAACCCCATCCGGCCCGCCGTCCTACGCGGCGACCCCGCGAAGGCCCTCGCCGCCTACGACCTGGACCCCCAGATCCCCCTAGTCCTCGTCACCGGCGGCGCTTCCGGCGCCCAACAGATCAACAGACTGGTCGCACAGGCGCTACCGCACCTCCTCAACCATTGCCAGATCGTGCACCAATGCGGCAGTCTCAACCACGCCGAGATGCAGCAGGCCGCCCGCGACCTACCCCCACCACTCGCAACCCGCTACCGCGTCGTTGACTTCATTCACGACGACATGCCCGACCTCCTCGCCGCCGCCACCGTCGTCGTCGCCCGCAGCGGAGCCGGCACCGTCGCCGAACTCACCGCCCTCGGCAAACCCAGCATCCTCATCCCCTACCCCCACTCCGCAGGCGACGAGCAACGCATCACCGCACGACACCTTGCCGACACCGGCGCCGCCGTGATACTCGACGACCACCGAGCCACCGCCGACAACCTCACCCACAACCTCACCCACCTCCTGACTAACCGCGAACACCGCATCGCCATGGCCCAGGCCGCTACCGCACAAGGCCGCCCAGACGCCGCCAGCCGACTCGTCACCGAAATCCTGCGCGCCGCGACCTAGACGCTGCCTCGCAGCGACTGTGCCATTACGTTGGCGTTGCACGATGACGATGCCTGGAGCGAGACGGAACGCCCAGCGAGTTGCTGCAGCTACCGCATTACCTCCGCGCCGGCCGCGCGGCTGGGCGACAAAGACGTCGACAGACGGCGCACGCTCGGAGGGTGGATGGGTGGACCACCACACCGACCGCCCCAAACCGGCACGGATTATCGATTGGCTGGCGCGAGCACGACGACCCGCAACAGCACCGCGCTCATCGGGGAGCTTCGGGTCGTGCAGCAGCGCGGCCTCTGCCTGCTCGACGGCTCGAGCGGTGTGCCCAAGTCGGTATTTCCACACCGCTCTTCAGTCAGCGCAACGCGGCGACTTGGTCGCATCCCGACCGGTAGGCGACCCGCTCACCTGGGCGGCGGGCCGCCTGCCGGCCCGCCACGTTAATTGAACCGAGACGGCACGCAAGAAAGCTTGCGGACCAGGCGATGACTGCTCGGCTCGTCCACCTTGATGCAGACAGCCAGGGTTGCCGCGGTTGTTCTGGCTCACCGGCAAATCTCGCTGACGAAGGCTGTCATCGCAGCCAAGCAAGCCGCGAGAGCGCTCAACAGGGCCGCCCATTCAGCCAACGGCCGCCCCTTCCGCTTGCCTCTGCGACTACTCGGCCGAAGCCTCTTGTGCCTGAGCTTCGTTAGTTTCATCAGACCTGCGCTCCTACCTACGGTGTCAGTGCAGGTTGGGGGCGGCACCCCGGGCCCGCGAAGCCATCGGTGCCGCCCCTTCCCATGCCTGCGGTTGCCCGCTCCTGCACAACGACCAAGGTGACGCGAGGTCACATGTGGCACTCGTTCCAACACCTGCGATACCGCAGCCGCAAATAGGGTCAATAGCCTCTAACCTGGAGTTTCTTTCCGAGCGAATCGGACCCATTGTGCGACTTTCTGCTTCATGCAAATTGCATATAGCAAGCCAGCGCGGGTGCCGATCCACTAGATCCGACGCTACGCCGCCTTGGGGCGGTTGCGGCGCGGGATCAGCTTGGTCGTCGCCTCGGCCGTGGTCTTCTTCAGCTCCGCCAGCACGGAGGTGTAGGTGTCGGCGGTCAGGTTGTAGGAGGAGTGGCCGAGGGTGTCCTGGATCTCCTTGATGGTTGCCCCGGTGGCGAGCATCAGGGTCGCGGCGACGTGCCGTAGGTCGTGGAACCGTACCGGTGGCAGCCCTTTGCGTTCAACGAGCCGGTCGAACCGGCCGGTGACCGTTTCCGGGTGCCAGGGCTGGCCGTCGCGTTGCCTGACGAAGAAGATGTCGCCGTCGACCCAGGCGTCACCGGCGATGACCTTCCATGCGGCCCGGCGCGACAGGTACCGACGGAGGCTCGTTACGCTCTCGTCGCTGAGGTCAACGACACGGTCCCCGGCTGCCGACTTCACCGTCTTCTCGACGATCTTGTAACCGACGCTGGTGCGCTGGGTGGTGATGGTGATCGCGGCGGCCTCCAGGTCCACGTCGTAGTCGTGCAGGCCGCACAGTTCGCCCCGGCGTGGCCCCCGGTGGACAGCCAGGTCGAACAGGGCATATAGCTCGGGGTCCTGGGCTTCGGCGAAGTCCAGGAACTCGCCTACCTGCGTTGGTGTCCAGACCATGACCGGGCTGGGTCGCTGCCCTGTGCGGCGCCACCGGTTGACCGCCACATCGGTCCACAGGCGAGGCTTGGGTGGCCTGCCGGATTTCAGCTCGACCGACTCGGCCGGGTTGTGCTCGAGCAGTTTGTGGCGGTAGAGCCGGCGCGCGTCGTTGAGTGCCTTACGTAGCGTCGCGAGGATTCGCTGTTGGCTTGCGGCGCCGACCGTGCGGATCCCCTTGACCGTTTCGCGGATCTCTCTGACCGGACTCGCCTTGGCGGTAAGGATCTCGGTGTTGCGCGCGTCGATCGTCGCGAACACCGATTCGATGTGCGCTACGCCGAGTTCCTGCAACACGACCTGCCCGAGATGCGGCGTCCAGTACTTGTCGATGTGGTCCTGGTAGCTGCGCCGGGTCGCGGGCGCCAGCTTGGTCCGACCCTTGATCCACTCGGCGAGGTACTCGCCGAGGGTGAGGCGGTTGTCGATGGGCGCGTCGGCGCGGATGCGGCGGGCGACGTGGTCGGTGTCGGGGAGGGGCTGGTTTGGCTTGCATGCCTGCAGCAGGTCGGCGATTTGCCGACGTAGCACCTCGTCGCGGCCGGCGAGGTCGAGCAGCTTGCGGGTGTGGTCGCGTTCCTGTGCGGCCTCGTCGCGGGTGTCGAAGCCGGTGCGGCGTAGTTGCCGCCGCTCTCCGGCGGCATTGGTTGGAAGTTCGATTTGGTACCGCCACGAGCCGTGGTGGGGGTTCCAGCCGCTGCCGCGGCGCAGCTTGGGGCATTGGGCGCCGAGGCGCTTGCCGTCTTTGCGGCAGCTGCAGCGTTTGGTGATGGATCCGTCTGCCATGACGAGTTCTCTCCTCGCCGATGCCGCCGGTGGTGAGCATCGGATTGTCGGGTGTCCGTTGGATGGTGATCACCGCTCGTTTTGTCGGCGTGATCAAGTCGTGAGCGGCGGGGTGGGGTGTTCGGTGGGGACGCCGAGGGCGGTGAGGATCGCGGCGACGGAGACTCGGTAGCGGGATCCGACTCGCAGCACCGGCACCGGTAGCCGGTTCCGGCGTGCCAGTTCGTAGGCGCTGCTGCGAGAGAGGCCGAAGATCTCGCCGACGGTGGCGACATCGGTGACCGCCCCGAGCGCGCGGATGCGCTCGATGGTCCACACCGAGGCGGGCAAGGCGGTCACTCCTGCGGAAGTGCTGGCAGTGCCATCCATGAGGTCTCGTCCTTTGGTAGAGAGGAAGGGGCCCGCCACCGTGGTGGCGGGCCCCTTCGGATGGATGTTCCGCTGGTGCGGTGGTCAGTTCGACGGTTCCCAGCGGCTGCGCGCGATGTCAGCGGTGCCGTGGTCGACGCGGGGGCGGCTGGGTCGCGACCAGCCCGGTTGCGGTGGTCGGGAGGCGACGTTTCGCCACCCGCTCGCTCGTAGACTGACTCCGCTTTCCCCGTGTTGGGTGTAGGTGACCAGCCGGCGGTAGCCGAGGGCTTTCGTGGCTCGCCAGGCGGCGCCGTAGAGCATGCTGCAACCGTTCGGAACGGCGCCGGCGATGGCGACGCGGGTGACTTCGAGGGTGTGGCCGTCGTCGAGTAGCCGGGCGACGGGCCGCCCGACCACGGCCACTCCGACGAGAACGTCGTCCTGGGCGATGCCGAGGGAGAACTTGTGTCCTCGGGGTGGGCGGTGGTGGCGGTGCCAGTCAGTGATGAACTGGCAGGCTTGGGCGAAGGTGACCGGTACGAGACGCAGGCTCATGGCCGCGCCGGTGGAAGGTGTGGGCGTAGTCGGGTGAGGGCTTCGTCATGGAATCGAGCGGCGATGTCGATGCCGAGGTAGCGGCGGCCGAGTTGCATTGCGGCCAGGCCGGTGGTGGCGGCCCCGGAGAAGGGGTCGAGTACCACGCCGCCTGCCGGGCTGCCGGCGGCGATCGCTCGTAGTGGCAGGTCGATAGGGAATGGGGCGACGTGGGAGCCGCGGTAGGGGCGGGTGGCGATGCGCCACACGTCACCCGGGTTACGGCCCCTGTGGTGCGCGGCAGTGTGGGCGTGCCCGAGCGGTTTCAGGTTGCCTGCCGCGGCGCGTGGCTCGGCGGTGTCGGCGGCGGTGTACTTGTGGCCGTAGGCGGTGGCGCCCCGGCGGCGGGCGGTCGCCCCGATCCCGCCGGTGGCGCCTTTGCGGTGCCGCCGATGACTCGGGTGCCGTCGGCGGCTGTCGGGTGGATCAGGGGTATGCGGATGGGGTCGAGGTCGAAGTGGTAGGTGGGTGACGGGGTAAGCAGGAAGATCAGTTCGTAGGTGGTGGAGAGGCGGTCGCGGACGGATTCGGGCATCGGGTTGGTCTTGGACCAGATGATCGCGTTGCGCAGCCACCAGCCGTCAGCTTGTAGCGCGAACGCGATCCGCCAGGGCACGCCGAGGAGGTTCTTGGGCGCGAGGGTGTCCTGCGCGCGGGGGCGCGCCGGGCGTCGGCCTCCGGGTTGTCGCCGGCCCGCTTGGGGTGCGCCGCCGGAGGCGCTGCTGTAGCTGTCCCCGAGATTGAGCCAACACGTGCCGGTAGGTGTGAGCACCCTGCGCGCTTGGCGGAATACGTCGACCAGCCGGTCGACGTATTCGTCGAGGGTGGGTTCGAGCCCGTACTGCGGGTCGGACCATCGTGCGGGGCATCGCCGGCAGATGGCGCCGTCGACCCGACGGCGCGCGTCGTGTAAGCAGTCAGGGTTTCCGCGGCTCCAGCGGCCGGTGCCGTAGTCGCGCAGACCCCAGAACGGGGGTGAGGTGACGACGCAGTCGACGGACGCCTCGGGCATCGCGGTCAGCACCCGTCGGGTGTCACCGAGATAGAGGGTGACCGGCCCTTCCTGGTGGTACTGGTAGTCAGCCATATCCACCGGGTGGTGATCTGCGGTCATGACGGCACCTGCCAACGGTGCGGGCACAGCAGCAGCCGCAGCGCGGCTGCTGCCTGTTGCGGGACGACGCCGTTGCCCAGGACACGCAGCGCGAGGGTGCGTGGCAGGGCGAGCGTGGGGTCGGTGACGTGGCCTGCGTTGAGGCCCATCAGCCATTCCACGAACGGTGGAGCGAGCACGGGCTTGCCGTGCTGACCGGCTTGGGTGGGCTCCGGTGCGCCTCGGCCGAGCAGCAGCTCCCACCGGGCGACGGCGGAGGCATAGCCGCCCCACCGTTGCTCGTCGAGGTCACCGAGCCCGGCGACGGTGGTGCGCAGATCCGCCCCGCCGTCGCCGTGGCGTCCGGGGCCGCGCCCGTCGGACGCGCGGGGGGTGGGCAGGGTGCGGGTGGGTACCCGCACCGCCGCCGACGGCAGGGTGAGATCGCCGTGTGAGCCGCGCTGCCCCGGGCAGCCTTTCGCTCCGTCGGTGGCCTTTGGGGTGGGCAGCAGTACTTGCGACAGCGGCGGGCGGAAGCCGGCCCCCGCCTTGCGTCCGGGGGTGCCGGTGTCGCTGGCTCGTGGGGTGGGCAGGAGCGGATGAGGGTTTGTCGGCCTGCCGCCGGGGTGTGGTTGGTAGCCGCGAACGGCGGACTCTAGTGTCGGTCGCCAGGTGTCGCGGTTGCTGCCGCTCATGTAGCCGGTGCCGCCTCCGGCAGTCGGGGTGGGCAGAAGTTGCCCGGCGATACCGGCCAGGCTGGGCCGGCGAGCCGCTCCCGCGGACGGGGACTTGTTGGATCCGTATGTCACGGCGGTGGGGGTGGGCAGCAGGCCGTGGGTGGAGCCGGCCGGTTCGATCAGGTCGGGTAGCCCGTGCTGGTGGCCGGGGCCCTTGCCGTCACGGGCGCACGGTGTCGGCAGCGTCCGTACCCCCTCGAAGCCGTTCGGCGGGTACGGCGAGCAGGAACAGTCGGTCGCGGCGGTGCGCGGCGCCGATGTCGGATGCGCGTAGGCACGTCCAGCTCGTGTCGTACCCGATCGCGGCCAGGTCGGCTTCGACGACGTCGAAGCCGCGGCGCAGGAGCGCGGCGACGTTTTCCACGAACACGAGCGGCGGTCGAAGCGCGCGAACGGCGTCGGCGACAGCGCTCCACAGGCTGGAATGCTTGCCGCCGATGCCGGCGCGTTTGCCGGCGTTGGAGATGTCCTGGCAGGGGAAGCCTGCGGTGAGGATGTCGACGGGTGCGACGGCGCTCCAGTCGACGGCGCGGATGTCGCCGAGGTTCGGGACATGGGGCCAGTGGTGGGCGCTGACGGCGGCGGCGTGCCGGTCGGTCTCGGCGTACCAGGCGAGCTGGCCGCCGAGCACCAGCTCGACGGCCATGTCGAGGCCGCCGTAGCCGGTGCACAGCGATCCGATGCGCGATGGTGGGTGCTGCTCAATGGCGCACCTCCCGCCCCGGCGGGACCGACGAGTCGGGCGTCGGCTCGGTGACCGTGTCGGGGTGGGGACAGGTCCACGGCCCGCATCCGGGGGCATCCTTCTGCGCCTCCGGCCGGGGGCGGAGGATGACCTGGTCGAGGGGGATGCGCTGTCGGTGCAGGAAGAACTGCCCTCGCAGGGGCTGCCCGGCGGCGTTGGCCCGCGCTGACCCGTGGCGGATCGCCGCGTCGAACGCCACCGCGTCGTGCCAGCCGGCGGGGTCGTCGCGGCGAAGCCGCGCCCATTCAGTGTCAGTGCGAAACGGACACCCTACGCACGCGCTTCGAGGGGTGTCCGCCCACCCGTGATCGCTCAGGTAGGCGAGGCAGTCCGTGCGCCGCCACCCGAGGTCGAGCAGTGGAAAGACATTTCGCATGTAGGCGACGTCGGCGTCACGGGCCCGGCCGATCTCGTCGAGGCTGATCCCGATCGCCATCTCGGCGACCACACCGGCGGGGACCCGGGCAGGGTGCGGATAGCCGAGGCGGCGCCGGACCTCTACCTTGATCGGTTTGATCTTGTACTCGCCCGTGCACTGCCGGCGTGCCATACCCCGCTCGCCGTTGGGTCCCAGGGTGAACAGGGGCATTGAGGCGAAGCGGTGGTCCGGGTCGAGCGCGTCGCGTCGGATGTCACCCGCCGCGACCCGGACGACCGGGATCCCCGATCGGGTGGCCAGCTGCTCCAATCGACGCAGATGGGTGTAGACCGCAGCGGGTTCCCAGCCGGTGTCGGCGAAGATCGCCGCCTCGAACGTGGGGACTCGGCCGTGCGCCGCGAGCAGCAGCAGGGTGGAACTCTGCACTCCGGCGCCGAGGCTGAGGTATCGGTGGGTGGGTGCGCTCACGCGAGCACCCCGCCTTCGCCCGGGTTCGAGATTTCCGAACCGGAGTGGTTCTCCGCTGGCGGCTGGCGGAAGATCAGCACGTCCTCGTGCGTGATCAGGTGCAGCGGGGTGTCTCGCGAGCGGGCCTTGCGGATTTGCTGCAGCTGGAAGAAGGACGGGCGGGCGATGAGCTGTCCGTCGCGGACCGCCGCGAGCAGCGCGACGCACCGCTCGGTCGGGGTCAGGCCGGCGCGGACGCCGGCGGCGATGACGGCCGAGGGCAGGTCGACCAGCTGTCCGTGTTTGCGCCACGGCCGGGCGGTGACCACCACGGTGCCGCCGGGTCGCAGCAGCAAGGCGCAGCCGCGCAGGATCTGCTCGAACCCATCGGCAAGGCCAGTCAGGTCGCGGTAGGCGAGGTTGCCGCGGTCGGCGCCGTCGTTGTAGGCGTTGTCGAACTTCGCCACCCCGTCCTCGCCGGGGCGCACCAGACCGTGCACGGTCGGCCCGTACGGCGGTGAGGTGACCACCAGCGCGACCTGCCCGGTGAGGGCGGCGGGCAGGAGAGCGGACAGGCGGGTGGCGTCGCCGCGGACTACTGACGCGCGGCCGGTGGCGCCGTGGTGGTGGGCGTGGGTGATGTTGGCGTCGGCGATGTTGGACCAGCGCGGCTCGTACTCCACGCCGATGGCGTCGCGGCCGGCGTGGATGGCCTCGACGAGGGTGGTGCCGATCCCGCACATCGGATCGAGGACGAGGTCCCCGGGCTGGGTATAGGCGTGCACCGCGTGGGCGGCGATCGCCGGGAGCATCCGCGCAGGGTGCTTGACCGACTCGGGCACGTAGCGGCCTCGTCGCTGCACCGGTCCGGTGCGCTGCGCGGTCGCCCATACCGACAGCCCTTCCGGCGGCGTCGGGTGGCCCTGCCAATCCTGCGGTACGCCGTCGGGGTCAGGCTGACTCGCCTCGCGGGTGGGGTTGTCAGTCATGGCGGTTACCCCCAGCGCGCTGCCGCGCGCCCGGCACGGGGGAGAACACGAGCAGGTCCGCGTGGACCCGCAGGTGCGCCACCCACCTCGGGTGGGTGAGGGTGAGTAGTTCCTCGTCGGTGGCGTAGTAGGCGAACTGGTCGCTGTCGGTGTCGGCGGTGACGGCGACGATGTGCTGCAGGTAGCCCAGCCCGGCCTGGGCAGCGGCGGTGGCGACGGGGCTGAAGTCCTCCGGAGTGGGCGTCGTCGTGGTGGGGCCGGTGACGACGAGGACGAGGCAGCCGCCCGGGCGCAGCAGCCGCGCGCAGACGGTCAGGAGCCATGCCAGGCGGATCCGGTTGACCGCGTCGTCGCGGTCCAGCGGCCAGGCCGCCACGACCAGGCTCGTCGTCCCCGCCACGGACGTGTGCCCCGCCTCGACGAGGTCGGTGGGCGGGGCGTCGGTGAGGTCGTCACCGAACCACGCGGCGATGTCGGGCACCCCGTCGCCGTCGACGGCAGCGGCGGCGGGGTCGAGGGGGGCGGTGGGGGTGACCGGTCCGATGATCAGGCTGGACACTTCGGTAAACCAGGCCGAGTGGTGGCGGCGCCCTCCGGCCGCGCTGACGTCGGTGAGTGCGTGGTCAGTGGTGAGGTCGACGACGGCCTCACCGGGACGGGTGTAGGCGGCCACGAGCCGGTAGGCCAGTCGTGCGCCGACGCTGCGGCCGGCGTCGGTCGGGTCCTCGGCGGTGCGCCACACGGTGACCGGTACCGGTGGCTCGCCGGCGACCACGTCGATCAGGGTCGGGTCGGCCACCAGAGGGCCGAGCGGGTGGACGGGAACGTTGTGGTGCTGCGGCGTGTGCTCGCTCATCAGGTGTCGGCTCCGCGCCGCGCATGCAGTGCGCTGACTCCTATAAAGCAGCGTTTGTGTGCTCCAGCGAACGCCTGACCCACTCACCGCGACTCACGCCAACTCACGGCACCCGCCGACAGTCCAATCGCCACCGCTTCCGACCTGTGGGTACGCGCTCACCGCGTCCGCTCGACGACGGGAGGCTCCAGTCGCTGCGAGGTGTCGCGGCTCGCTGATGCCCGGCGAGCGTCGCGGCTGCAGGGCCACCTCTCGCGCCACCCGTCGGTCGGGCACTGGCGAAAGGGCGGAGCGCCAGCGGCGCCCGCACCGGACGGGCCGGTGCGGGCGCCGTTGGGCGCCTCCCTGACGCGCTCAGGCGGCGGCTGTCCCCTGCGCCGCAGCCCCGCTCGGCGGGCGGGCCGGGGTGCGGCGGGACTGGCGGGCCGCGCGCAGGTTCGCGCGCCGGCTGGCCTGCGCGGCGAGGTTCAAGGCTGCTTGCGGGGATGCCACGCCGGTGAGCACGCCGCTGGCGAGCGCCTCGGCGATGCGGGTGTCGATACGGCCGAGCCGCATCCGCATCGCCGCGGCGGTGATACCCAATCCAGCGGCGACGTTCTCGACCGATTTGCGGCCGAGGCGCACCTCGATCCACGGGAATTCGTCCTCGGCGTCGATGACTCCGAGCCGCACCGCCCGGTTGACCAGCACGTCCGGGTGCCCGTAGGGCATCCGCGGTGTCCGCGGGCCGGTGAGGTGTTCGACGTCGTCGACCGTGGTGTACTCCGAGGCCTGCTGACGCAGCGTGAACCCGGCCCGCCACCCGAACCGGCACAACGCCGCGTAGGGGGCGGGTTGGGCGAGGTCCGCCCGGTCGCGCAGCGCGGCGAGGAATCCCGCGAGGATCTCCGCCTCGAGGTCGTCGAGGTCACCGCCGTACCCGGCGGCGAGCTGGCGGGTGTAGCGGCGCAGCACGGGCATCGCCATGCCGACCGCGGCGATGACCCACCGCGGGCCGTCCAGGCGGGCCTTCCGGATGAGCTCCGCCCACACGGCGTCGCGTGCCTGCACGTCGCGCGGGCGCTGCAGCAGCCATTCCCGCACCTGTGTCAGTGGTAGCACTCCCGCCGGCACGTTGAGGTCGCCGTCGGGATTGACCAGGTCGCAGTCGATGGTCAGCGGGTCGGGGTCGCCGGTCAACGCCTCGAACGCCACCTGCGCGGCGTGCAACGGCGAGTCCGACCAATCGGTAGGGGTCGCGGTCATGACGAGGTACTCCTCACGAGTCGGTGACCGCCGCCACTTGCGGCGACGGCGAGCACCCATTAGCACCCCGCCCGCTCACACCGGCTCACACCGCAGCTCAGACCCCGAATCACCCCGCGTAGGCCTCGACAAGAAGGCGCGGCTCGCTACCGCCGACCGGCCGTCAAGCCTCGCCCCGCGGCAATCTCGGCAGGGCTCTGAGCAGGGATGTGAGCGCGACGAGGTCTACGTTTTCGTCCGCTGCGAGCGAGCCGCCGACGGTGAGCCGCCGCCCTTCGCCGCGCCACCCACCGCGACTCACAGCGACTCACAACGGCTCACAACTACTCACGTCCAGGACGGCACGCCCGGCGCAGCGGCCCGCGTCGAGCGCCCCGGCGCTCACCACCAACCAAGTGTGGTCAGCCGCCGTCGGATGCCGACAGCTACGCCTGGACCAGGACGGTGAGGTAAGCCAGACCGCCCCGAGCGGTTCGCGGCGTCGGTAGCCGAGCGGCCAGCATCGCTCACACCCGGTTACGCCGACGGTACTCATTGCCGTCCGTCACGTCGGAGCGCGCCGCTGTCCGCTGTCCTGCGCGCGTTGACGATCGGCCAGCGGACCGACGGTCAAGCGACGCCATCAACACGTGACCAGACAGCCGCGTGAGCGCGTTGCCTCCCGCCGATGGCGCTCGGCTTGCCGCAGTCGCCGCGCCGCGTCCGCCTTGTCACGCCGCAGACCCCGCCGGCAGCCGAAGGGCAGTGTCCGCGACCCATGGACCATGTCAGAGAAGGATGTCGATGCCGGTCGTGTGCGGCCGGCCGACGAAGATGACCAGGACGAGCCGTCGGTGGACCAACCTCATGGCCCGCTCACGGCGACGCAGGCGATGACGGACACGTACAACGCTGGATACTGCCGTTGGTCACGCAGTGGCGTCGCCGTACCGCGCGTCGGCCTTCGGCGACCGGCGCGACGCGTCACGTCGTGACCGCAGCGCATCCGCTCACATTGATGAGATGTCCTTCTCGACCATGGCGCTGAGCTGCGCTTTGACATCTTTGGCCGCGCCATTGCCTTCATGCCCGTGACATCACGGCGTATCCGCCGACGGGGGCGCGGAGCCCGACCGCGGCGCGTCGGTCACGCCGTCGGCGCGGGCGTGTCACGACTGTCCGGTCGCATCGGTCGGCGGTGTCAGGATCGCCGCCGCGGACGCGACCTGGACACGGCGACGAGCAACGCCTGGCATCAGTAAGCTTGAATGGTTGTGACACGGCGCCGCGTATCCGGGATGCGGATGTCAACGCCGGCTGAACTATCCTCGCGCGGACTGCGGGTCCGTGACTTGCGTCAGAGCGCAAAGCAAGCCCGACAGCAACCGCAGCGGGAGACCGGCGCGAGACCGACATGTGGTGGCCTTCGGTTCGATCAACGTGAAGTGTGGCGGCTCCATCGTTGATGATCAAAGGCGCCGCTGTCACCGGACACCTCCAGCCCCATGACTGACGAGAACCTGGATCTCCTGGCCGACATCCCGCTGACGAGTACGCGAGTTCCTGTAAGGCGTCCCGCTTCGGCGGCCTGGCACTCATCGTCAACATCCTGGCATCCGTCATCAATGTCATTGCATTGACGATACCGCTCGCTTGCTGGACTGTGGATTGGGGACGAGGCGGGGCTCTAGATGGTCATGAGTTTCGGTGTCCTTGCCGGGAGAACACGGGGGAGCAGGCGAAAACGCCTCTGCTCCAAGGAGAGGAGATTGACATGAATCGACGGGCACTCACGCCCCTCCGGATGGCCGCCGCCATCGCGGGGGCCGTCGCCTTCACGATCGTGGCCGCCCCGACGCCAGCGTCGGCCGCGCTACCGGACGGATACCGGGTCGAGACGTCCAGGGACGGAGACTCCCTGGACATGCAGATTGTCGACGGGGCCGGACGTTACATCGGTTGGGCCGAATTCAACGCCGACCCCTGGGGCGACACCCCGGGTGACGCCATCAGGGCGCACGACATCTCGGGCGATGGGCTGGGCGTCGAGGCATGGCTGGACATCGATCCTGGGAGCTCGTTCCAGGCCGATCGGATCGCGTCCACCCGTGGCCACACCTCTCCGTACGCCACCCCTTGGATTACCGGCAACATCGCCGAGGGCACCCGGGTCGGACTGCGGATTTGCCTGGTGCAGGGCGCCACCATCTACTGCTCCGGAACGCAGTACACGTACGCGTGACGAGCCGGCCCGGCTAACTCCGACGGGCATTGCCGATACCGCATTCGGCAGTAGAGGAAAGCGGATTGCCGCAGTGCGGATCTCCCGGTGGATGCGGTGGACCCAGTGCAGCCAGGCGATGGTGCGCTCGACGGTCCAGCGTTAAGGCCGAGGCCCGGAGCCGTCGGCGTGTCGTGTCGAGCGGTGACGGGTGTGGCGTCGCGGGCACCACTTTGATGGATGGCTGTCGTAGTCGTAGCCCCGATCGGCGTATAGCCGGTCGGGGCGCCGGCTTGGAGGTCCCGGGCGCCCGCTGGTCGGGGGATGGCGTTGAGCAGGTGGTGGTCGGGGCGGAGTCGTGTCCTTCCCGCCGGTCGGCGTGAAGGCGAGGGGGATCCGCCGGCGTCGGCCATGACGTGCGCCGAGTTCGCTTGTCTGGCCTGACGTGATCGACGGCGAGGGTGGCCTCTATCGACGGGTGTTTCCATCGTCCCGAGGAGGGCGAGGTCGGCGGCCGGGCGGCGGCATGATGACACCAGCACCGGCTGCCGCCAGCCGTGCTTGTGAGCGCAGATGCTCAGCTCAACAGGTGTGTGCACCCTGTGGCTGGGTCGGCGTTGTGAGTTGCCGTGAGTGCAGCGGACAGTCGCGGGAGCACCGCGGTGACGAGGGGGGCGCCGCCGCGGCGATTTGCGTCGGCCCGCTCAGACCTTCCATCGTCAGCAAAGCCACCGCTTACGCCCGTGTGAGGGAGTACCCGCAGGTCTTCGGCGGCAACGAGCGGACGGCCGGCGATAGCCGTGAGCGCGGGTGAGTCGCCGTGAGCGGGGCAGGCGTTCGCTGGAGCACACAAACCTGGCTTTATAAGTGCGAGACCTTTCCGCACGCCACCTGGCTCCAGCGGAGGTTCCGCCGCCGCCGTAGGACGGGGCCCCTCTCACGGGTCGGTCGCGCCTGACGTCACGGACGTTCCCGGGTGCCGCGCAGATCGGTGCGCTGACACCTCATCGACTACACCGTTACCCGACAAGGGAGGACGTGCTCCTCCCGGGGACGACCGGTGCGTCGGGGCGTCGTCCACACCTGTCCTGCGGCGGCGGTCCACCCGTCCATCCGATGACCGCCCCGCACACCTCGCGGGGCCGGAGGTGACCGTCTCATGTTCCGCGTCCCGGCACGCGCGCGTGCCTTCACCCACTCCCGGACCGCTCGCCGGGTCGGCCGCATCGCCGCGCTGACCGGCCCGGTGCTGCTGTTCCTATCCATGCCCGCCGTCGCGTACGCCGGCACTGACGTGCCCGCGCCGGCGGTGAACTCCCTGCCGGTCGTCATCGCCAACCTGCGGTATTGGCTGGTCGGCATCCTCGCCGCGCTTGCCACGCTGTTCCTCGTCCTCGCCGGGGTGTACTGGGCGACCGCCGGCGGCGATCCGGCGCAGGTCGAGCGGGCCAAGGGCGCTCTGCGCAACGCGCTGATCGGGTACGGCGTGGCCGTACTCGCCCCCGTCCTGCTGGAGATCATCCAGGGAATCGTCAGAGGCTGACCATGAGCTACGTCCTCGGCCAGATCCTCGACTGGCTCACCACCGCGGTCCTGGCGACCCTGGACGCGCTGATCGGGGTGATCAGCAGCGCGCTGCTGATCACCCCGGACGTCACCGGCCTGCCGCAGGTGCAGGCCCTGACCGGCCGTTCGGTATGGGTCGTGGACACCGTGTTCGTCCTGGCGTTCGTCGCCGCCGGTGTGCTCACCATGGCTGCAGGCGGCGACGAACGCTCCCGGTACACGATCAAGGACCTGCTGCCCCGCCTGATCGTGGCCTTCATCGCCGCGCACTTCTCCCAACTGTGGTGCGGCATCTGTACAACGAGGCCAGGCAGCGCGGCATCAAGGGCCGCTCAGCAATGTCGAAGGCGGAGCTGGAGAAGGCGCTGTCCCGCTGACGGACGCCCCGGATCAGGACGCCGGGCGGTGCGGACAGCCTGCAACGATCGGCACCAGCACCGCCGTCCGAGGCCCGACTGGTACTCGATGCCGTGCGGTCAGCGCCCGGCTGACCCTTTGTGTGGTCCAGCGATTATGGGAAGGTGGCGGCGTGCGTACACGATCGTGGGCCGCCATGGGGATGGCCTCGGTGGCTGTCGCTTGGGCGGGCGCCGGCTATCTGGCGATTCGGCCGGCGGACTTCCACGACTACCGCAAGGCGGCGGTGCAGTCGGCGCAGTCGGCATATCAGGCGGTCAAGACCGCGGAGCTGGTAGGCGAGAGTCGGCTGCGGGATCGGGTGGCGGGCCCGTACACCGCCAGCGTGCTCGACGATGCCCGTGAAGCCCTCGTGGGAGCGGCGAAGCAGTACGCCACCGAGGTCCCCGTCGACGGGCGGACCGAGACGATGCGCGAGGAGTTGGGGCCGCTGCTGCTCGCTGCCAACGCTGGGTTGGGACGGGTGCAGACCGCGGCGCGCGACGACGACGCAATGGAGCTCAGCGCGGCGGTCGCCGCGCTGAAGCCGGTGACCGGCGGCCTGTCGCAGTTCATCCAGGAGCACAAGTGACAGGTGTGCGCCGGTGAAGAAACTGCTCGCCGTGACGCTGGGCATCCTCACGGCCATCGGCGGTTTCGTCGACATCGGGGACATCGTGTCGACGTCGGAGGCCGGCAGCCGATTCGGGTTGGCCCACACCTGGGTGCTGCTGGTCGGTGTGATCGGCATCTGTATCTACGCGGAAATGGCCGGACGGGTCACGGCGATCTCCGGGCGTCCGGTGTTCGACCTGATCCGGGAACGACTCGGACCACGGATGGCGCTGGTCAACCTGCTCGGCTCGTACCTGATCACGTTGTTGACCCTCGCCGCGGAGATCGGCGGCGTGGCCCTGGCGCTGCAGCTGCTCAGCGGCACCCCGTACCTGCTGTGGGTGCCCGCGGTCGCGGTGGTGTTGTGGCTGGCGTTGTGGCGGGTCAAGTTCGAGACCTTGGAACGGGTCTTCGGTCTCGCCGGGCTCACTCTCGTCGTGCTGCTGATCGGGGTGTTCTGGCTCAGCCCGGACACCGCGGCGCTGCGTCAGCAGGCGCTGTCCAGGCAGCCGCCGACGGGCGAGAACTGGCCGACGTACTGGTTCATCGCGGTCGCGCTGTTCGCCTCGGCGATGACACCGTACGAGGTGTTCTTCTTCTCCTCCGGTGGCGTGGAGGAGAAGTGGAGCCCGAAGGACCTGACCATCTCCCGGGTGAACGTGTTCCTCGGGTTCCCACTGGGCGGCCTGCTGGCCTTCGGCTTCCTGGCCACCTCGGCGATCGTGTTCGAGCCGGCACAGGTCGCCGTGGACACCCTCGGGCAGGCTGTCCTGCCGGCCGGTCTCGCCTTCGGGAAGATCGGCCTGGCCCTGGTCATCATCGGGGTCTTCGCCGCGACTTTCGGCGCCGCCATGGAGACCAGTCTCTCCGCCGGATACGCCGTCTCCCAGTACTTCGGCTGGTCCTGGGGCAAGCTACTGCGCGCCCGGCAGGCGGCACGATTCCACACGGTGGTGCTGATCAGCATCCTGCTCGCCGTCGTCGCGCTGCTGACCACCATCGACCCGATCCAGCTGACCGAGTACATGCTGATCTTCAGCGCGGTCGTCCTGCCGCTGACGTACCTGCCGATCCTCATCGTCGCCAACGACCGCGGCTACCTCGGCGACCGCGTCAACGGGCCTTTCGCCAACACCCTCGGCGTCATCTACCTGGTCATCGTGGTGGCCGCCGCCGTGGCGGCCATACCTCTCATGGTCTTCACCGGAATGGGAGGCTGAGCATGCCCACGCTGATCGGCTTCGACCTGTTCGACCGTCAGATCCTCGACCGCGACGGCCTACCCGTCGGAAAGGTCGACGACGTCGAGTTTCGTGCCACCGCCGACGGTGCCCTGTACGTGGCGGCGCTGCTGAGCGGCCAAGAGGCCCTCGGCAACCGCTTCGGCGGCGCCTTCGGCCGCTGGCTCACCGCCACCGCTGCCCGCCTCAACCACGAGCGAGGACCACGCCGCATCCCCTACGACCTCGTCGCTCGCCTCGACTCGGCCGTGCACCTGTCCGTGTCCCGCGACCTGCTGCCCGAACCACTCCTGGAAATTTGGCTCAACGAGCACCTGACCGGACGCATCCCCGGAGCCGACGATGCCACCTGACACACCAACCCCCGCCAGCAGCATCATCGGCCGCGACGCCACCGACCTCGCCGGCAACCACCTCGGGCGCATCGTCGACCTCGTCACCCAACCCGACGACACCGGCCGGCTCATCATCACCGCCGCCCTTGTCAACCGCGGCCCATGGGGTCGGCTCCTCGGCTACGAACGCGACGAGGTACGCGGCCCATGGATCATCGAAGTCTTTGCTCGCCGTGTTTTCCGCCGGCAGGTCACCGAGGTGCCGTGGCCAGGGCTAAGAATTAGCCCTCCGACGCCGTAGCAGCACTACCACTCCACGCCGCTTGCCTTACCCGGTCGAAGGTGCGGGCAGTGTGATCTTTGGGCGATCGCCCGCGACTGACCTGACCGAGAGGCTGCTGTGTGCGCCCTCCGGGCGCAGCCCGGTTTTCCACGCGGTGACGACAAACGTCTCGTCGCCACCGTCACCCGCTTCACCCGGTACGAGAGCCACACCCGGAAGATTCCCGCAACACCTCCGTACCGCCGCGCCGTGGCAGCAGCGGGCGCCGGCTCTAGTTCTGGAAGCGCCAGGTCTGGTTGGACTGGTTGGCGCCGCAGTGCCAGATGATCAGTTGGGTGCCGTTGGTGGTGCCCCAGGCGTCCGCGTCGACGCACTTGCCCGACTGCGGGTTGCGCAGGTTGCCGTTGACGAACTGCCACTGCTGGCCGCCGGCGGTGTTGCAGGTCCACTGCTGGACCCTGGTGCCCTCGACGGTGCTGTTGCCGGTGATGTCCAGGCACTTGCCTGTACGCGAGTTCACGAGTTGCTGCCCGCGCCACGTCCACCGCACCTCGGGGCCGCCGTGGCAGTCCCACAGCTGGATCTTCGCACCGTCGTCGGGTCGGCCACCGGACACGTCGACGCAGCGGTTGGACCCCGCCCCGATGATCATCTGTCCGACGGGCGGTGTCGGATCGGCCGGCTCCAGGACGGTGCCGCGGTAGATCCGGTCGAGCAGGGCGAACAGGGTGGTGTCGTAGCGGGACAATTCCGCCCGGGTGTTGATGTTGTTGTGGACGCCGTCGCCGCCGGGAGGACCCTCGCGGTTGAGGTCGAAGTAGGACTGTACGCCCTCCGCCCAGTACTCACCGACGTTGCTACCGGCGTAGGTGTTGGTCCAGAGCCCGGTGGCGCGGGCCCGGTTGTAGGCGGAGTCGAGTTCGGGCCCGCACCGGGAGTCGACGTACCGCAGCGACCACCCGCCGACCGTGTGCCCGAATTCGTGGATGTAGACGTTCTCACCACCCTGGTTGTCGACCAGGTTGCCTCGGTGCCGACGGTCAACGATCCGCCCATGCCGGCCCAGTACCGCTCATCCCACGAGGTGCCGTGGTCCCGGAAGCTCTCCGGTATGGAGCTGATCCGCTCGCTGTGCGCGATCATGACGATCCGCACGTCGCGTCGGTACATCTCAGCGACGGCCTGCGGGTTCGTGGACACGATGGTATTCGCCTGACGGGCGGCCTTCAGCAACGTCGAGTCCGCGATCGCCGCCGAGCCCAGGATGGGAACGGAGTATCCGGTGACCGGATCCTTCGGGCCCTCCACGTACTTGGCGTACCAGCGCGTGTCGAGCCGGAACCGGTCGACGACGGCTTGCGGCACCGGCCGTTGCACCACCGCAATCGCCACGCCCCGGGTGGCGTCCGGCGTGGTCGCGGTCGGAGCGCCCGCAGCCGAGGCGCTTCTCCTGTCGGACGTAGCGGCCACTCGCGCCCCATCGCTTGCGACAGCCGCGGAACCCGGTCCGCCCACGGTCACCGAGACGAAGGCACACAGCGCCAGCGCCCCCAGCAGCACCGCCTGACGAGCGGATCCCGATGTGCACGTCGACTGGTTGGAAAATTCATCGCGGTACACCTTCCTGAACTGTCGAGGCTGAACCGAACCCGGTGACCACCGTGGATCGGGAGCATGAGCCCGGAGAGCGGGTATATGAGTTCGTCGCGTGCCCTGCTGCTGTTGGAACATCCTCACGGCAACCTCATCACCCCGTCGCATGATGACCGCGGCGCAGCCCATGGCAGCGTGGTGAGCCACCAGAGGGGGAACAGGAAGTCGTCGGTGACCACGCCGAGGAACGCGGCGAGCTGCTCGGCGGTCTAGACCGCCACGGACGGGCGGTCGCCAGTGAGTTTCCACTGCGTGACGCGGTTGTCGGTCCACACCTTGGCATGGGGTTTCTCAGAGCCGCAGACATCGAGGTGTCGGGCGGGGCTGCCGTCGAGCAAGCCCTCACGCACGGCAAGGTTGAGCGGCGCGCGCAGAGTGCTGCGCAGGTGGTGCAGCGCCGAAGCGGACTGCGGGCGGCCCCTGCTGTTCGTAGTCGCGGCGATCTGGCTGAAGCCACCACCACGCACGAGCCGGGCGTCGAGGTCAGCGAGGCGATAGCGGCCGAGATGGGGATGAGGAGGTCGTCGACATCGCGAGTGTAGGAAAGGAGAGCTGGCACCGCGGTGGCCGCTTTCACGCCAGTTCGACAAGCTGGCCGGGCTCGCCGTCGTCGGGCAGCGGCTCAATCGGTGCCTCGGGCAGCTCGCTTGGGGCCTCGGTTAGGAGCTGCTCGGCGTCATCCGGCGCCGGCTCGCATGGAGTGGACGGCCTCTCACACGGACGCGAACCTATTCGTCGGAAGCCACCGCTGAGACCCGAACACCGGACGCCCCTTACGCGTAGATTCAACACGCCTAGATCTGGGTAGTTCCGCTTACACAGGTGTGACCCAGACGAGGACCCGGAGGGGCGCGGTGCAGCCGTTCAGACCTTGGGCGTGGCGTGACATCTTCGCTGGCCCCGACCGTGGCCCGGGCTCTGAGGAATCGAATCCCGCCGGCCGGTACGTCGGCGCGGATGTGGTTGGTTACCGGGTGGAGGCCACCGACGGGCAGATCGGATCGGTAGACCGGGCAAGCTACGACGTCGGCGATGCCCTACTCGTCGTTGACACCGGCCCCTGGATTTTCGGCCGAACGGTGCTCCTGCCCGCCGGCACCGTCGCCCACGCCGACCACGACGCCCGCATGCTGTTCGTCGACCGCACCAGGCAGCAGATTAAGGACTCCCCCAGGTACGACGAGGCGGACTTCGATACTGCCCAGTTCCGCCAGCGCGTGGGCGACTACTACACCGGCACGTACGGTGCGCCGTCTGAAGACGAGCACGATCAACGCTGAACCCGGCGGTGGCGTCGGAACAGCGGTCCTACTGACCAGGAGACGAGCCAGCAGATACGGGGCCGTCTCGCCCGCGCGCTCGAGCGTCTTCACCGCAGATCCGACCGCCCGTTTATCACCGAGTAGAGCCCCTGCCGCAAGACGCGGCAGGGGGCCTCTTCCTCGCGATCGAGCACGGGGATCGCTGCCACTCGAACCCGATCGGATCTGCCTCTTACATGCCCAGAGAGGCTCGTCGCCAACCATCCAGGACTCGCAGCCTCAGCTCACCCACGGTTTTGGGTTGCCTCGTGGTACCCCGTCAGGTCGGCCGCCACGGGGGTCACGCCGCCGACGGGCAGGATTGGCGGCATCCGGACCGGCGGCGTATCCGACCGCGCGAGCGCGAGTAATAATGGCTGAGGGCTGCCGGACGGGCAGATCAGGCATGACACTGGCACCCGTGTCGCGGTCAAAAGGAAGGGATCCGGCGTGCTCAGTGACGCCAGCCTGCCGACGGCGCTGCCCATGGGCACGGCGGGCGTTGTGGAATCGGCGTCGTCTCTCCCGGCACCTGAGGTTCTGCTGATCGAGGACGACCCCGGCGACGCGCTACTGACCCGGGAGTTGCTGGCTGACAGCGGCATGGGTGCCCGGTTCACCCAGGCCAGCAGCCTGACAGGGGCCGCAGCCGCTTCCACGTCGCCGGACTGCATACTGCTCGACCTGCACCTACCCGACTGCCACGGGTTGGAGGCACTCAGGCAGGTGCTGCACCGGTGGCCGGACGCAGCCGTGGTGGTGCTGACCGGACTCAACGACGCCGCCACGGGCACGGCGGCGGTCGCCGCCGGAGCACAGGACTACCTGGTCAAAGGACACATCGACGGGACACTGCTCGGGCGCACGATCGAATACGCCGTTCAGCGCCGCCGGGTCGTGGTCACGCAGCGGCAGTTACGGGACAGCCACATGCAGGCCAGCGAGAACCTCCGGTTGCAGCGGGGCCTGCTCCCGACGCCGTTGATCACCGATCCCGCCTTGGCAGTCGCCAGCAGGTACGTGCCGGGGCGAGGACGATCGCTGCTCGGTGGCGACTTCTTCGACCTGGTGCAGAACGAGGACCACACGATCCACGCCGTTATCGGTGATGTCTGCGGCAACGGCCCGGACGAGGCCGCGATCGGCGTCGGCCTCCGCGTCGGGTGGCGAACCCTGACCCTGGCCGGGGTCGACAAGACCTCCCGGATGCGGTTGCTGGAACAGGTGCTGGTGGCCGAGCGACCACGCGAGGCGATGTTTGCCACCGCTTGCACCATCCGCGTCGCCCCGGATCGCTCGACCGCGGTCGTCGTCAGCGCCGGACATCCACCACCCCTGGTGATCACTCCGGGCGACGCTCATCCCGCGCCGATCCGTCACCACCTCGGGCTGGGCATGTTCCCGGGCCGTGGCCGCTGGCAGGAATCCGTCGTCACACTTGCGGCAGGTGCCGGCCTGCTGCTCTACACCGACGGCGTCTACGAAGGTTTCGCAGCGGACGGCACCCGCCTCGGCGAGCAACGTTTCGTCGAACTCGTGGGAAGGTTGAGCACCATCTCCGACCCAGACGATTTTCTCACCGCCCTGCTCAACGAGATCCGTCGCCACGACGAGGGCCGGCACAGCGACGACACCGCCCTGCTCTACCTGACCTGGCCTTAGGCTGTGACCGACTTCGACACAGGCCCTAGCTGTTCTGCCCATGGACGTTGGTCAACCTGGTGATGGGCGGATTGCCGCCGGTAGCAGTGTGGGGCCGGTGGTGATTGTAGTGATGCAGCCAGGCGGGCAGGGCCTTTCGCCGGGCCGCTTCGGATGAGTAGAACCGGCCGAAGGCCCAGCCGTCGGTTAGGGTCCGGTGGAAGCGTTCGACCTTGCCGTTGGTCTGGGGCCGGTAGGGGCGGGTCTTCTTCGGGGTGACCCCGAGTTCGGTGCAGGCGTCGCGCCAGGCGTAGGACTTGTAGGCGAAGCCGTTGTCGGTTAACACCCGCTCGACGGTGACGCCTCGGTCGGCGAACCAGCCGACGGCGCGGCGCAGCACGGCGACAGCGGTGGCGGCTTTCTCGTCGTCGCAGATCTCGGCGTAAGCCACCCGTGAGTGGTCATCGACGACGGTGCACCTGCGATGGAAACACCGCCTCGGGCCGGTGCAGATCGCCGGCCGCCTCGGCATGCCCGCCTCAACGGTGCATGCGGTGCTGACCCGCTGCCGGGTGAACCGGCTGTCACACATCGATCGGCGCACCGGCGAACCGGTGCGCCGATACGAACACGACCACCCGGGCGCAATGCTGCACGTCGACGTCAAGAAGCTCGGCCAGATTCCCGACGGCGGCGGGTGGCGCTACGTCGGTCGGGTCCAGGGCGAGCGCAACCGGGAGGCCACCGCCCGCCGCACCGGCACCTGTAACCACCGCTGGGAACCGCGAGTCGGGACCGCGTTCGTGCACGACCTTGCGAACGACCGGTTGCGGCGTGCGAGTGGGGCTGCGGTGCGGCCGGGATGACCGGTCGACCATCGCGTCGGCGCCGAGCTCGGCGTAGCGCACCGCCCACCGTTTCGCCGTCGGCCAGGACACGTCATAGCGTTCCGCCGCGCGAGCGGCCGGCCACCCCTGCTTCACGATCAGACGCGCGAGGCGAAGACGTGCACGAGGAGTCAGGGCGGCATTAGCGTGGGACACGAAGGCCTCCTGGTTGCCGGAGCGGTTCCTAGACAGCTCCACTCCACAACCGGAGGCCTTCGTCATCACGTCTATCTACGCCGTGTCGTCACACGACCTCAACCAACCTGTCTGGGCAGTACAACTAGGCCGACGTACGGACGGCTTCGATACCTTCATCGTGCACCATGGAGAACGCTTTCGGGCCGGACGGAAGCGTGCGGCCGGCATCAGGTTTGGACTACGGTCGGCGAAGACCCCGGCCGCCGAGACAAAGAGGACGACGATGCCCCAGAGTGGCGACGATATCGCTCTCGACTCGGCGTTGGACTCCTTGGTCCTCGCCTGACGGCACCTCGATCATCGACCCCGACCAGGTGACCACCGAAGTCGAAGAGGTCCTCGACGCGGCAACCAACGACCCCCGGTTGGCAACCCGCATCGCTGGCGTCGCGATGGACACCTTCGCCGCCTTGCACGCCTCTAAAGCGTGGGACGAGCCACAGGCTGAACCAGCGTACGGCTCGTTCGTCTCCGAGGATGGCCGGGGCGGTCGTCTGCGCGCCGGTCATGGCGGAAGAAGTGGCCTACTGAAGGTGGATCAAGCCTCGGTGAGCTGGCCCCGCAGCTTGGTCAGGGCGCGGGCGAGTAGCCGCGACACGTGCATCTGGGAGACACCGACCTTGGCGGCGATCTCGCTCTGGGTCAGGTTGCCGTAGAAGCGGAGCGTGAGGATCTTCTGCTCCCGCTCGTCGAGCGTGGCCAGCGCCGGGCCGAGCGAGGCGCGCAGGTCGGCCAGCTCGTACTCGTTGTCGTCGATGCCGAGCGTGTCGCCCAGCTCGGTGGCGCTGTCGCCGTCGCCGATCGGGGTCGAGAGCGAGACCGCGTTGTAGGCGCGGGCGCCCTCCAGGCCCTCCAGGACCTCTTCCTCGGTGACGCCGAGGTGCGTGGCGATGTCGGCGACGGTCGGCGCCCGGTTGAGCGTCTGGGTCAGCGAGCTGTTCGCCTCGGCGATGCGCAGCCGCAGCTCCTGGAGGCGACGCGGCACCCGGATGTTCCAGGTGCGGTCGCGGAAGTGCCGCTTGATCTCGCCGAGGATGGTCGGGATGGCGAAGCCGGCGAAGTCGACGCCGCGGGAGGCGTCGAACCGGTCCACCGCCTTGATCAGGCCCAGCGCGGCCGTCTGCGCGAGGTCACCGGCCGGCTCGCCGCGACCGCTGTAGCGGGCGGCCAGATGGTTGGCCATCGGCAGCCACGCCTCAATGACTTGACTGCGCAAGCTCGCCCGCTGCGGATGGCCGGCGGGCAGGGCGGCCAGCGCCACGATCAACTCGCTGGCGCGGAACTCCTCACCTGCCTGCGACGCGCGGCGCACCTCGGTGACGGACGCTGCCATGCTCATCGTGGACATGCTTGCTCTCCTGCCTCGCTGGACCGGCGCCGACTCAACCACCAATCGTGGCCAAACTTTAGACGATAAGGTGCGCAAGGATCAACCGAACGGATGATGGGCACCGTACGCCGCTGGACACAACGAGCACGGATGGCTTCAGTGACGATGTGCCTACGGGTGCCAGCGGTCGTGACCTGGAGATGTTGGGTCATACGGCCTGCATCGGCTACTACATGCTGTCGACAGATCGACACAGCGCGACGCTGCTGGGCGATGCGGCTCGGTGTCTTTTCGGTTCGGCATCGCGTCGGCGTCCGGACGCTGACTTGACGACCGCGCGGTCCACTGCACAGGACAATGTTGAGAGTAGCCCGAAGCCTATAGGCTTCGGGCGCATCGGCTACGCGTCGATCTTGCCGGTAAGCGGATGTCAGACGTAGCCGCGGAAGTTGTAGACCAGCCTGACCGGTTGAGTAAACCCCTGGCCCGCCGTCGAGTCCACGCGCCGCACGTACACTATCCAGCCCCTCAGCGGCCTCCGCTCGAGGTTGGTGTACGGATCATCAGTCCATTGAGACGGCGCCGGCAAGACCAGCATGACGGCTGGACCCGGCTGCGCTGACCGCCGGCCGTTCAGAGGCCCGCCGTGCAACTCCGTCCCGGCCAATCAGCCCCTTGGTGCTTTTCCTCCCCGCGACTACCGGGCTGCCCGGAGTTGCCGGCCACGATCGCAGTATTCACTGCGGCGGCGAACAGCGTCCACGCCGCATAAGGCATCAGCGCCGCGGCTGCGACCCGGTCGACCCGCGCCGCGTCACGCATGAGGATCAGGTTCGACACGTTCAACGCGGCAATTTCGGCCAGCGCGGCCTTAGGGTTACGGGCACGGAAGAACAGCACCGACCAGCCCGCGTTGAGCAGCAGATTGGCTGTGAACGAGCGGCGGAACCGGGTCCGGTCATCGCCGCTGGTACGGTCGAGTACGCGGGCGGCGGCGACAGCGATCAGCGCATACAGCGGAGTCCACACTGCTGGAAACGCCGCCGGCGGTGGCTGCCACACCGGCTTGCGCAGTGACCGATACCAAGACGCCGCCGGGGTCGTGGCCACCGCTCCCACCACCGCTGTCGCGGCGACCCCGGCCGCCGTCTTCCACACGGATGTCATATCCACACGCCTACCCACGAGGAGCACGTTCAATCGAGGCGGTCGGCACGAACGGAATCGCCAGCTGCTCAAGCGCGCAGGACCTACCCCTAAGTTGGTGTGAGGTCCTCGGTCGTAAGCAGGGCAGGATGCTCCTATGGTTCGTCAAGGCGTTGGGTTGGTTGGGTGAGCAGTTGGTAGGTCTCTCGGGCGACGTAGCGTTTGAGGCATCGGATGATCTCGGGTTTGCTGAGTTTTTGTTTGACCATTCGGTCGCGGTAGTCGCGGGTGCGGGGATCGGTGGCCAGGCGGGTGATGACGATGCGCCAGAGTGCGCAGTTGGCATGGCGGTCGCCGCCGCGGTTGAGGCGGCGGCGATGGGTCTTGCCGCTGGAGGCTGGTAGCGGGGCGACGCCGCAGAGCATGGCGAAGGCGGCTTCGGAGCGGAGTCGGTCGGGGTTGTCGCCGGCGGTGACGATGAGTTGTCCGGCGGTCTCGGTGCCGACGCCGTGGGTGGCGATCAGGGCGGGGTTGATCGCGGTGACCAGGGGTGTGATGAGGGCGTCGAGGTCGGCGATGTCGTGGTGAGTTGTTGGTGACGGCGGGCCAGGTGTCGCAGGGTGATCGTCGCGGCGACAACCGGTTCGCCGGCCTGATCGAGGCGGGGGCGTTTCGCGGCGCAGGCCTCGATCAGACGGGCGGGGCTCAGGTCGCGTAGCTGCTGTCGTAGCGGCTCTGGGGCGGTGATGATCACGGTGTGCATGCGTCGTTGCACGTCGGCGCGGTGGATGACGGCGCATCGGCGTGCCACTCGCAGGCTCCGCAGTGCCTCGACGCGCCCGTCGCTTTGTTTCGGCACGCCTGTTGCTCGGGCGGCCAGGGCAGCTCGGGCAGCGGCTTCGGCATCGATCAGGTCGGACTTGCCCTGCCAGCGGCGGGGCGCCAGCGACAACACCATCGGCATCAACCTGCTCAACCAAGCCCCCCCACCCTGGCCAAGACCTGGGCCGACGCCGGCTTCAAGAACCGCGTCGTCGAACACGGCGCCCACCTCGGCGTCGACGTCGAGATCGTCACCAAAGACCCACAGGTCAAAGGCTTCAGTGTGGTCAAACGCCGATGGGTTGTCGAACGCACCATCGGCTGGCTCATGCACCACCGGCGACTCGTCCGCGACTACGAAACCCCACCCGACAACTCCGCCAGCATGATCACCCTCGCCATGATTGACAACCTCGCTAAACGCCTCACCACCGAAAATACCCCAAACTGGCGAGAACCCCTACAACCACAACAAACACAAAAAACGTGAATCAGACGTCCTCTCCAGCGCGGGAACGTTGTCGGCCCAGGCCGCGCCGCTCAGCGGCCAGCCATGGATGAGGATGACAGGACGGCCCTCGCCTCCCGTGTCCTCGTAGTGCAGCGCGTTCTTCGAGGAACCCGTCTCGCTGGCCGCCCGCGATCACATTCTCTTGGTCGTTGCGGTTGATGACGACGATGCCGCCTGTCGTGCTCCCTACCCGCCACTATGCCCGACAATCGCTGACTCCGATCTCCTTACTGTCAGTACGCCCGACAGCGGCGCTGGGCCTCATAGGGGAACACCGGTGTTTGCTGCCGTTCGTTCGGGGCAGATGCACAGCCGGTCAGCCAATAAGTCAGCCGGTGAACGGAGCAGCCCATGAACGACGACCAGCAGATTGAGCCGCAGCAGCGTCCGCCTGGCAGCCTTGCCGGTATGCGCCGCAAGCCGGAACCATGGCGAAGACTCCTACCGCGGCTCAGGCCGGCTGGGCGGCAAGAGGGCACTGATCACCGGAGCCGACAGCGGCATCGGCCGTGCGGTCGCCATCGCCTTTGCCCGCGAAGGCGCCGACGTGCTCATTTCCTACCTCAATGAGGAACAGGATGCGCAGGCCACGGCGGCGCTGGTGCGCGATGCTGGCCGTCGCGCGGTACTCGTCGCCGGTGACCTCAGCGAAGCGGCATACTGTGAAGAGGTAGTTCGTCAGGCCGTGAACGAACTCGGCGGCATCGACATCCTCGTCAACAACGCCGCCTACCAGATGACGCATGAAACAGTCGAAGAGATCAGCGACGACGAGTGGCAACACACCTTCGACGTCAACATCACCGCGATGTTCCGCCTCGTACGGGCGGCGCTGCCGCACCTCGGGCGAGGAGCCTCAATCATCAACACCAGCTCCATCAACTCCGACATGCCCCGCCCGACATTGCTGCCATACGCGACCACTAAGGGCGCGATCGCCAACTTCACCGCCGGCCTGGCGCAGATGCTCGGCGAGCGTGGCATCAGAGTCAACAGCGTCGCACCGGGCCCGGTCTGGACACCGCTGATCCCCTCTACCATGCCACCGGAGCAGGTCGAGGAGTTCGGCAAAAGCACCCCGCTGGGCCGGCCGGGTCAGCCCAAGGAGGTCGCCCCCGTCTACGTCCTTCTCGCCTCCGACGAGGCCAGCTACATCTCCGGTGCCGTTATTCCGGTTACCGGAGGCAAACCCATCCTGTAGTCACCCACGCCCAGGCCCACGGCGGCCCGACCAGGCGCGGCAGCGCTCTTCGGCAGGTTCGGGCGCGATACCGCCGCTGTCACCCTGATTGCGCCGGTCGCTCTAGTGGGCGACCCGCCGCGCGATGCGCGTCGGCTAGGGCGACGCCGAACAGCGTCAGGGCGGCGGCCAGGGGTGCGGCCAGGGTCGGGGCGGACGCCAGCGGCACTGACGCGGCTGCGAGGACGGCGATCGCGATGACACGGCGACGTGACAGTCGGTCGTACACGACCCGTTCCAGGCGGATGCGCCCGTACAGGAACAGTGCCGGACCACCGAGGAGCACCGCCAGCCACGCCGGCTGCGCCCGCGCTGCGGGATGCGCGAGGGTCACCTCGGCGCCGGCCGAGATCGCAATGATGCCGATCACCATGACGACGTGGGCAACGCCCATCGCCCGGCCGGCGGACAACCGGTCAGGCGCGACGGCGATCGTCTCGGCGAGCACCTGACCGGAGCGGTAAAAGTAGATCCGCCACAGCAGTACGGTCGTCAGGTAGGACACGACCAGTGCGGTAGACGTCGCCGCCGTGACGCTTTGGTTGGTGAAGGTAACCCCGACGGCCAGCAGGCTCTCGCCGAGCGCGATCATCAGCAGCTGCTGATAGCGCTCGGGCAGGTGGTGGCCGCTGTCCATAGCCCAGGCGCTGACCGCCTGACGCCGCATGCCCGGCACTGGCCAACGCAGTTGCGCCACGACGATGTCCACGCTCACCGCAATGCCCCATAGGGCAGCTCGGCCGCCTCCGGCCAGCAGCGCGCCGGCGATCCAGATCGGCGCCGTGGCCGCGGCCCACAGCGCCGACCGCAGGTAGACCGACCGCAGGTCGTGACCGCGCAGAGCGGGCATGAACATCAGCGGCCGGGCGATGTGCAAAATCAGGTAAGGCAGGACGAACGCCAAGCCGCGCCCGGAGAAAGCGGCCGGCAGCGACGTCGACATGATCAGCAGGCCGAAGGCGCTGACCAGGACTATCCACTGGATCTTGCGGCGGCGCGCGTCGAACCAGCTGGTGATGTGCGCCGTGGTGATCCACAGCCAAATCAGGGGCATCGCCAGTACCAGGAGGTAGGCCAACGACTGCCAACGCAGCACCGCGTTGGCGCCGGCCAGGTCGCGAACAACTCGGCTGACGACCCCGGACAGGGCGAAGACCAGCACCAGATCAACGAACAGTTCCAGGAAGTTCGCCTGCCGCACGTCTTGGCGGCGCGGCAACAGGTCCCGACCGCGCCCGCTCTGGCTCGCATCCATCACCCACCATGCTCCACCGGGCGCGCGTGCCGGGGAGTGGGTTCGGCCGCATCGGATTCGACACCGGCGAGTCAGGCTTCCCGACCGATGTCACTACCTGCTCCCGACAACAGGAAACGGGTAGGGATCAAGGACTCCACTGGCAGGCACACCACGAGCCTCGACAATGCTTCAAGCCCGGCCGGCCGGCCCTTCAGTGATCAGCACAACCTCGGCGACATCCTCTCCTGGGTCTGACGTAACTTGACCGAGAGATCGTGCCTTCGCGGGATCGCGACGTGGGCATCGCACGCTCAGCCAGCGATACGAGAGTGCCGACCAAGGGCGGGACCGGCACCGTCACAGGCGAGAAAGTTATGCACAGCCGCGGACAGATCGTCGGGGTTCTCCTCCGCGACATGGTGCCCGGACTCGATAGGGCACCCACGAAGATCCTTGGCCCACGCTCTCCAAACGGAGAGCGGATCACCGTACAGCTTCTCCATATCGTCCTTGGTAGACCAGAGAAACAGCGTTGGGCAGGCTACGGTGCGACCGGCGCGCTGGTCGGATTCCTCGTGCTCCCGGTCGACTCCGAGACCGGCGCGGTAGTCCTCCAGCATTGCCCGGACGGTGGCGGGATTGTGGATCGCTTGTCGGAACTCGTGGTAGTTCTCGGCCCCCATGCTCTCGGGCCGCGCTTTGCTCGCGTACCAGGCGTCCGGATCGGCGGTGATCACCCGCTCCGGCGTCTCTGGCTGAGCGAAGAAGAACCAGTGATACCAGGCGCGGGCAAACGTGGCGTCACAGCGGGCGAGCGCCTCGCTGATTGGAACACCGTCGATGACCACTAGGTGGCTAACCGAGTGAGGATGATCCAGTGTCAGGCGCAGTGCGACGTAGGCGCCGCGGTCGTGCCCGACGGTGGCGAACGTCGAATGGCCCAGGGCATTCATCAGCCGGACCAGGTCCGCTGCGACAACTCGCTTGGACTGTTGCGAGTGATCGGCGAGGATGGGAGCCTTCCCCGACTGCCCGTAACCGCGCATGTCCGGACAGACGACGGTAAACCCATGAGCTACCAACTGCGGCGCGACTCGATGCCAGGTCGAGCCGGTACGGGGATGTCCATGGATGAGAAGAATCGGGTGACCTCGTCCGGCATGCCGGACACGAAGCTCCACCTCTCCCACGTCAATCCGCTCGTCCGTGAAGTCATGAAACACGAGAAACAACTGTCCGGGCGGCCCACCGGTCAAACATCTCTCTTCTCGACTCGAGCGTGCGTACGCAGCCGCCCGTTCCTGACAGCGGTGCTCCCGCGCACCTGAGCCGCGAGGCCAGCCAGAAGGCGTCGGCCACGACGGCGGCCCGCTCACTCAGACGCGGCCGACACGCCGGCCGTGCCGCCGCTGGGAAAGCTCCACCTCACTCGCCGGTCCTCGCCCATTTCAAGATTCAGCTCTGTTACCAACGTCCCTGGGCAGTACATCTAGCTCGGGGCGGCCAGGCGGTGGTCCCGGGTCGGGATGAGGGTGCCGTCGACGATGGTGATTTGGTCGACCCGACGCCGGCGTCCCGGTGCCAGAGCGAGCAGGGGGCCGACGGTGTCGATGACCCGATGGGCGGCGGAGTGCGACACCCCGAACAGCGGGCCGATCTGCCGCATCGTGAGGTTCGTGCGCCAGTACGCCGCGACCAACAACACCCGGTCGGCGAGGTCGAGAGACCACTGCCGGCCAGGACGGCCGTCGGTGATTGCGTCACCGCCACGCTCGGCGACCAGCCGGACCAACCTGCGGAACTGGGCTGGCTGCACCTCGGTGACCTGGCGGCGCAGCACCTCCATGACGAGCTGCTCGCCCCGCTGACCCCCGTCGAACGCGACCAGCTGGTGCAGTTGCTCACTCAGCGGTCAGCCAGGCAAATCCTGTGCCGACATGTCCAATGCAAACCGCAGCGCCCAGCGGCAAGGCTGCGGTCGAACGGTCAACCGCCGTCACTACAACACGCCCTCAATGCCGGCCGCGACCGTCCAGTTGAGCAGCCACTACCACGTCGGAGAGGGTCCGGAGCCGGGCACCGTCGCGCACCCGGCAGCCGCGATCGACCAGCAGGGAGCTGATCTCGGCGATGCTGCGGCTGATCGTCGAGCGGTGCACCCCGAACCAGGCCGCGATCACGTCGTGGGTGAGCCCGTGACGGAGATGGAGACCAGCGTGGCCAGCAGCCGATCCACGAACCCGAACCGGCGCCTGGCACCTGCTCCGATCCGGCGACGGCGTATCCGCGAGGCGAGCCGGTCACGGTGCCGTGTCCGCCGCCGCGGCCTCAACTCGCTGACCAGGTCCTCAATCACCGAGCGGGACAGGCCCGTCAAACGCCGGTTGGTCATGATCGCAGCGCCGACCATGACGCGAACAACGATCATCGATGCTCAAGGACTCGCTACCGTGCACGAGATCGTTAGGCCCATAAATGCAATACACCGGAGTTTTGGTTAACCCACTCACACTTGATTCAGCCACCTGGACCGTAGCTTTTGGAAGTTACAAGGCGGCGACGAGACCTGGACTGGCGCCACCCCGGGCAGACGATCACCCTAGGAACACCCCGCATCCGCAACTATCGATCATTGCCATGCCTCCTAGTTGCGTTTCAGCAGGTCAGCGCGACATCAAAGAAGAGTGCGGCTGGGAGTGTAAGGCCCTACCTGCGTACTTTTAATCCTCAGGAGCGCTCTTCGCCCCCGCTACTTACAGCGCGCTACATTGCCAGGAGTTTTTGATGGCCGGGCTGGTTGATACTGGGGTTATCGTCTGCCCGATCCCGTCGCGTTCCGGCAGGGTAGCTGGCGGCCCAAGCCGGTGGCTCGGCCCGGCCAGAGCGCATGTTGGAGGCGTTGTCCCAGCCTGCGGGGCGCCGAGACTCCAGCGGAATGCTGAAGCCTCGGCGCTTTGCTTGCTCGCCTGAGCGCAGAGCGCTCCCGCGTGTAGGTCTCTGGCCGCTGAGGCGAGTCCGGTAGATCAGGCGTACGCGGCGACGCCGTGCGACGAGGACCAACCCGACACCGACCGCGACAGCGACCGCAGCTGCGCCGACGAGCAGCATGGTGTCGGCGCCGGTAACCGGCAGGCCCGGGTCGGCGCTGTTGTCACCGGTGGCCGGCAGGCCCGGGCCGGCACTCGAAGGCGACGGCGACGCCGACGGCGAGACGCTCGGCGAACTCACGGCGACCTTCTTTGCTGGCACGAAGACACGCGGCTCGTCGCTGTCGTCGGCGCTGACCTGCGCCGTCGTGTGGTCACCCGCGCCGCTGTCGCTGGTCAGGACCTTCCAGCCCGCCGGACCGGTGAAGGTCAACAGGACGTCACCGGCCGGCAGGTGGGGGAGGCGGAAGAGGCCCTTGCCGTGTGTGGTGGCCTCGACGTACTTCGGTCTTGCCGTCGGTGCTGGTGGCAACCACCTCGAACCCGGGAACGCCGGGCGTCTGGGGCAGCCACTCGGTGTCATACAACTTGCTGGCGTCGGAGGTTGAGTTCGACGTCGGGGCAGTTCCTCGATCGAGACATAGCCGTTGAGAGCCCGCCAGGCCAGTTCCTCGTCTCCGGGCCCAGCCGGTCTTGATCACGCCCCGGCGGACGCCACTGCCGCCCACCGGACAGGACCGGACGTGAGGGACGCTCGTCGCACGAGCACCCACCGAGCACCCAACCGACCACAAGGGACAGATATAAGAAGGGGCCTGACCGCCGTTTCGGCAGGTCAGACCCCTCATGATCTTGTGCGCCCGAAGGGACTCGAACCCCTAACCTTCTGATCCGTAGTCCGATTCATCGATGAGTCGACAAATCGTCCAGTCCCGTCCAACCGGGTCCCACCCAGTCTGAACAGGCACCCGCAGGTGCGGAGTTCCAGCGACACTTACCGATGTCACGGATGGTGTCTAAATCCACACAGGTTCTCATGAATCCGTGCCAGTACCCCGACGTCCGAGCACCCACAGGCCCGCACAACCTCCGCCGGACCACATCGCCCGATGGTCTCGCCCTCGATGCGACGGTGTATTGCGGCGAGCCGCGGCATGAAGCCCGAAACCACCGCCGGATCTCAGCGATCTCGCTGCTCTGGTGCCTGACCACCCGGCCCGTCGGGGTCACCGCGCCGGACCGGCCGCGACGTTGACGACGAGCCTTGGCCCGGGATGTTGTTCAATCCTCGCCGGTGGCGGAGCGCCGGCTTTGGTCGCGCCCGCCGCGGTGCCCGGCACCGGTTGACCCTGGTCGTGACCGCAGCGGTCTGTGGCGCGGCACGTGGAGACTCTCCGCGCTGAACAACGCGTTCGGGTTCGGCGGCCACAACGTGACGCTCGTGTTCACCCGCGCCTGATCCGGCGCCGCCGGCCGCTCACGCGCCCGCCCGACCACCGGGCGCGACGGCGGCGGTCGACGCCGCGACGCGGGCTGCTCCCGGGCGCGGTGGCGGCTCAGGTCCGGTTACGGGGGTGCCGGCGCGCGTGACGTTCGTTGCCCCGGCGGTAGTTGCCGGTCCACCGGGCCATCACCAGTTGCGGATCGGCGTCAACCTCGGCGAGGAACTCCGCCGCCCGTCCACCCCGCAACGTCCCGGCGACCCGCCCGTGATGCGTGATGACCACCGCCCCGTCCGCCCGTTCGGTGTACGCGAACCCCTGCGCCTCTGCCACGCCCGGCACCCTCTCATCTCCACCCGCACCGCGCAGCTCATTTCACCTCGGCCTCGACCCGGGCGAGGAGGCCCCGAGATCCGTGTCCGCGGGTTCCCGTCCGTACGTCTCCGACTCCAGGGTCGCGATGCTGGGCACCCAGGCAAGGTGACCATCACCCCGCCGTACGTGACGGTGTTCGCGCACCTGCCCGGATATCCGCCCTGGGATTTGGTCGCGCTGACCGGGATCGGGCCGGTCGTCGAGGACGCACGGTACAACCAGCGAGCGCGGAGATCGCCGCGCTGGCCTGGCATGCCCGGCTGCTCAGCAGTGGGCAGTTGAGCCAAGTGATTGAGGCGGCCGAAGGTATACGGCACCCCGGTCACGTCGTCCTTGATTGAGGGGTCCAACTCGTGGCTGAGTCAGGTGAACGTCGGGGAGGTGTCCCGGCCACCTCGGCGCAGGTAGCGGGTCAGTTGCCGACCGGCTGTGTACTCAGCGGCTGGGTTTTGCGGTATCGGCCATCGGAGGGCGCGGTAGAGCTCGATTCGGTATAAATCCCATGCGGCCTCCACTAGGTCGCCGAATACCGCTGCTACGCGCACCGCCGCCACGTAGCCGCTCGATGCGACGATGAGCGCAACCGGCAGCGCCCACCAGCTCCAGATGGTCCAAACCGTGATCAGGGCACCCCAGAGCACCGTCGCGGTCGCGGCGTCGAGCCGAGCCCGGATGCTGAATCGCCCAGTAGTGCTTCCCACGTCTCGATCAGCTCGTTGAGCAGCGGTGACAAACTCTCGGACCACCATCGAACAGTCAACGACTCAGTGCGCCGAGTGGCCGCATCGAGAGCCGCGGGAGGCGCCGGCATGGGCAGTCAGCCCAGCAACTCCTCCACGCCGAGCGGACCTGTCCGCATCAATGCACAGTAGCGGTCACCACACAGGCGTTGTGTCGGATGGCTGTCAAGCGCGATCGGCTAGCTCATGCACCAACGCCGGCTCGCCAGCGACTAGAGGACATCTGATTCACGTTTTTTGTGTGTGATGCGGTTCTAAGGGCTCTCACCAGGCTGGGGGGTTTCGGCGGCGAGCAATTGGCGAGGTCGTCGATCATGGCGAGGTGACAAAGCTGGTGGAGTTGTCGGAGCGGGCTCCGGCGACCTCGCTCATCGGCACCAGCGCCGCCACTGGTAGCGGTCACGTGCCCACGACAGTGCGGCGGCCCGTCCCTCAGAGCGGGTCGACGGACGCCGGATGCCCGACGGCGGGCCGCCATTACTCAGCGTCCCACACGGCCTCACACCCTGGGCGAAGAAGTCTCACTTTTTCTCCGACTTTCTCCGGTAGCGGACGGGCGGACTGTGGCGTGGCGGCAACGGAACGTGTAGGCATGAACACCAGGGCCGGGTGCCTCCCCCGTGGTGCCCGGCCTCTCAACGCCTTCGATCGGGTAGGAGCCACGCATGGCGGAGAAGTACTGGCTGCGGCTGGACCACGAAGGGCTGGGAATGCCGCTGCCAGCGGTCTACGTCCCGACCGGTCACCTGCCCCCGAGGTGGCCCCTCGAGCAGCACTTCGTCGACGTCCTTAACCATGATGAGAATGCCGATCTGCCCATCGTCGCCGGCCTGGCCGCCGACATCGCCGACCCGGCGGGCATGCAGCTGCTCGCCGTGGAAACGGCGGCGTCCGGGGCGCAACGTCACGCGGCCGTGGTGGACGCCTGCTCGGTCACGGCGGTGGCCACCGGCCGCTACACCGAACCGTCGACCCGGGATTGGCGCGAGCAGGCGTACGCCGGCCGGCTGCTCATCGTCGTCCTGGGGCACCTACTGGTGCAGGCCTCGACGACGCCGCTGGAGCTGCTGTTCACCCCGGGATCACGCATGGGCGTGGTCGCTCTCGTGGCAAACCAGGTTCCCTGAACCGCCGCCGGACGGCGTCCCACCCCCGCCTCTCTCGCCGGCCGTGTCCGACGAAAACAGACCCTTTTGATCCGTGTGGGGCCGGTTGTTGGCCTTGCTCTGCACCATGATGACCTGGTTAAGCGCGTTGCCGTCGGCGACGAGCTCGATCTCCCCGTCGATGCCGTGGTCCACCCGACGGTCGTGGTACAGGAAGCCTATCTCGTTGACACGTCGGCTGATCATCGAGACCTCGCCCTCGCCGATCAACGTCTGCGGACTCACCTGAAGGACGTCTCGTAACTCAGTGAGTGGTCCATGATGGATCACGTCGGGGTGCAGGTGATCTCGGCGGGCCGCCAGGAGTGGATCTTCCCGTTCACCAGGCCTCAGCCCGGTCAGTTCCGCAGGCTGCTCCGGCTGGCCGCCGAGCATGGCGGAGACGTGATCGCTGATGGTCGGCCGGGTCGGCAGGGTTGCTCGACCTCGCCGACCGGGTACTGCTGGTTGTCGCGTACTGGCGCACTAACCTGACCATGCGGCAGATCGGACCGCTGTTCGGGGTGCCGCACTCCGCCGCTCGCAGGGTGAGCGACACTCTCGGCCCGCTGCTGGCTCTGGCGCCGGTGCAGGGTTGACCAGATCAGCATCGTCGACGGCACGCTCAACCCGACCCGCGACCGCCGGCGCCGCCGGGAAGAAGCGCCGTCGGACCTCGCCGAGGGTGATGAGTCATCGTCGGATTCGGCGCTGCCGTGTCGGTCCCGGCGAGGTAGCCGTGGGTGCACGCGTGCGCGATCGCCGGCCTGCTGTCGGCCACCAACACACCGACCGCACCAAGAACGCCACCAAGCCACTCAAAGCGCTACCAGCCGCACCTCACCGCCGATGAGGCGGCCGGCCCTCCCGACAAACCGTGCACGAGGTCGTTAGGGGAGCAGATTCAGCGCCCTGAGGGCTTCGGCTGGCAGGGCCCAGGGGCCATCGGTTTCGTGTTCATGGCCGAGCATGATCGCGGCGGCGCGTGCTCCCGCGATGAGGGCTAGTGCGATCCGAAAGGCATCGCCAGGGACGGTGATCGCTCACGGCCCGATCAGGAAACTCTGTCCCGTCAGCAGGCACGGTCAGCAGAACCAGCCGTCCTGCACCCAGCCGCGCCGATTGACGTGACCGTAGGCAAACCCGTAGACGTAGCCGCCGCTGCGAGGACCCTCGACCAGGAACGTCTGACCCCGATAGAGGGTGCCCATCCAGGCGCCGACGGGCTGAGTGCGGACGAACAGGTCACTCGCGCACACCGTTTCCCGCTCCCCGATCGTGCCGTTGGCGGCCTGCGCCGGGGTCGGCATGGCGAGTGTCGCGGCGACGACCGCGACCAGCAGACCGGCGGTCACCCGGGTGCTACATCGGCTCACCACGAGTCGTACCCACCGATGCACTCGGCGCGCAGGTAGCCCCAGTCGTTGGGGCCGAAATCGAAGGAAGCCGCCCACCCGTTGTAGACCGGGTGCGCCCCCGGCGTATGGCCGATCTTGTTGCCGTAGGCCAGGGTGCGCTTCAGGCCGGTCGGACCGCCCGCGGAGTCGTAGTTGGCGTAGAAGCTGGCGCTCTGGCAGATCACGATGGCGTGCCGTGGCACCACCGGGTCGGCCTGGGCCGGCGTGGCGCCCAGGGCGACCGTTGCCGCTCCGATGGCCAACGCGGCGGCAACCGCGCGCTCTCGTCGGGGCATGCCCACCTCCCGTACGGCGAAACTTTCCCACCGCAGACCCTATCGACGGGTTGATAAATGTCGATGGCGAGGTGGTAGTCGAGCGGGCTCCCGAGGACGCCACTGCCGCCCACCGGACGCGACCGGACGCGAGGGACCCTCGTCGCACGAGCACCCACCGAGCACCCGGCCGACCCCAAGGGACCGACACAAGGAGGGGCCTGACCGCCGTTCCGGCAGGTCAGGCCCCTCCTTGATCTTGTGCGCCCGAAGGGACTCGAACCCCTAACCTTCTGATCCGTTGGCCTCGGACAGGACGTCACCGCTCTACGCGACGCGCAGACCCGGAGAGAGATGGTCGCGATGCCGGCAGCCGGACCCGGTTCTCGTCCGGGGCCGGCTGCCGGGTCGGTTCGGGATCAGTACAACCAGTTGCACTCGGAGGTACCGCCGTAGCGACGCCCCGTATCGAAGACGAAGTATCCACCCCAGTAGAGGTTGGCCTCTTTCTCGAACCTGTTCCCCTCGTAGGCGTTCCCGGTCGTTAGCCTCGAGTAGGCCGACTGGGTTCCGTAGTCCGCCAGGAAGTTTGCCGCAGACAGGTAGCGCGAGTACGCGTCGGAGTGGATGACCTCGTGCCGTGGGAGATCCGGACCCCTGATGTCGGCGGAGGTCCGTCCGTAGCCGAAGCGGATGTTCGCCCGCTTGTACGCCTCACACCGCAGGCGGGACCGGTACGAACTCTCGCTGCCGCCGTAGAAGAAGTAGTCTCCGACGGTTGCTGGTTGATCTCCTGCCGGGGAGGTGCCGTAGCACACCCGCGAGCCGAAGCCCGGGTCACACCAGCTTCCGCCCCCCAATACCCGGGTGGCGACGAGGTTACTGCCGTTGATGTCGTTTCCGCCGCGGGTCCTCGCATATTCGGAGCGTTGGACGACTGCCTCGGCGATCGGGGAGTCGGCGCTCTCGCCGGACATGTTGAAGGCGACCACCCGGAACTCGTGCAACTCGCCGTCCGAGAATCCGTACTTCAGGGCGGCAGAGGTGCCCGTGGCAGGCAGTGGCAGCCGGATCCAGTGCCAGTCCCCGGCAGTCCGGTATTCCATCCAGTAGTACACCCCGGCGGTGCTGCTCCTGGTCCAGCTCAGGTTCACCTGGCTGACCCCGTTGGAGCTGGCGGAGAGCGACGACACGCGCGTGGGCACGGGCGGCATGGGTTTGGCCGAGGCGACGTTGCTCGGCGTGCTGTCACCGGACATGTTCGTCGCCCGCACCCGGAAGTTGTACGTGGTGCCGTTGCCCAGGTAGCCGGCCACGAAGGTGCAGCACGACGTGATCGGCACCTTGACCCTGGTCCAGGTCGACGAGGTGCTCGTCTTGTATTCGACCAGGTAGTAGACGTTCGGCGTCGGACTCTTGGTCCACGTCAACGTCACTTTGCCGTTCCCGGCCGCCGCACTCAGCCCGGACGGCGCCTGCGGGAAGGGTGGCATTGGCCGGGCCGACGCGGTGTTGCTCGGAGAACTGTCCCCCGCCTGGTTGGTGGCCCGTACTCGGAAGTCGTAGGTCGTGCCGTTGCTGAGGTACCCGGCCACGAAGGTGCAGCACTGGGTGACCGGCAACTTGAGCCGGGTCCAGTTCGCCGCGCCGGAGGCCCGGTACTCCACCAGGTAGTACACCTTCGCCGTGGAGCTGGCCGTCCATCGCAGCGTCACCTTGCCGTCGCCCGCACTGGCGGTCAGACCGGACGGAGCCTGGGGAAATGGCGGAAGAGGGTTCGCCGCCGCGACGTTGCTGGTCGCCGACTGACCGGCCATGTTGCTGGCTGCCACCCGAAACTCGTAGCGGTGACCGCTGGTAAGGTAGCCCGCCGTCATCGAGCAGCAGGTCGCCGGCAACGCGACCTTCTGCCAGGACTGTCCCGCGGTCGAGTCGCGGAGGTAGACGTCGTAGTAGACGCCGCCGGTCGGGCTCGCCGTCCAGTTCAGGACGACCTTCCCGTCCCCCGACGTCGCGGTCAGGCCGGACGGTGCGGCCGGTAGCGGTGGTAAGGGCTTGGCGCTGGCGACCGACGTCGGCGTGGACTCCCCGGCGCCGTTGATGGTGGTGACCTTGAACTCATAGACATCGCCGTTGGTGAGGTAACCGGCGGTCATGGTGCAGCAGGCGGTGACCGGAGTGCCCACCTTCTGCCACGACTGGCCGGCGCTCATGTTGCGCAGATAGACCTGGTACCAGGAACCGCCGGTCGGGCTGGCCGTCCAGTTGAGGATCACCTTGCCGTCGCCGGCGGTAGCCGTCAGCCCACCCGGTGCCTGAGGCACCCCGCCCACGGCGGTGACCCGGACGGTCGCCGACGCGACACCCTCCCCGCCCTGACTCTCACCGGTCACCTTGAACTCGTAGACATGACCGTCGGCCAGATAGCCCCGGGTCGCCGAGGTCGTGCTGCTGGGCAGCGAGGACTTGGTGAACGTCGCCTGCCCCGCGGTGACATCGCGCTGGTAGACCCAGTAGAAGAGGCCGGACGCCGGCGCGTCCCAGTTCAGTTCGATGGTGCCGGACCCGGCCGGTTGACCGCGCAGATTGGTCGGTGCGGCCGGACGGGGCTGGCTACTCGTCGCGGACACCACGTTTCCGGTGGGGCCCTCACCACCGGAGTTGATCGCGGCGATCTTGAACTCGTACGAGTGGCCGTTGGTAAGATAACCGGCCATCATCGTGCAGCAGCTGGTGACCGGGGTGGCGAGCTTGGTGAAAGCGGCGTCTCCGGCGGTGACGTCCCGCTGATAGACCTGGTACCAGAGATCCGGGCCGGGAGCCGTCCAGACCAGCTTGATGGTGCCGTCGGCCTGGGCCGTCGCGGTCAGTGCGCTGGGGGCCGCGGGCAGCGGGGCCGTCGGCGTCACCGCGACGACGTTGCTCGCCGTGCTCTCCCCGCCCGACCCGCTGGCGGTCACTCTGAACTCGTAGCGATGGCCGTTGGTGAGATAACCGGCCGTCATCGTGCAGCAGGTGGTGACCGGGAACTCCAGCTGGTTGAACACCGTCTCGCCAGCGGTCACGTCCCGCACGTACACCAGGTGCCAGTTGTCGGCGACACCGTCCCAAGTCAGCACCGCCTGGCCGTTCCCGGCCGTGGCCCGCAGGTTGGTCGGGGCGGCGGGCGCCGCGATGTCAGCGGTCGCGGAGGCGACGGCGGACGTCGGTGACTCACCGGCGGCACCGAACGCGCTGACCTTGTACTCGTAGGTGTGCCCGTCGACCAGACCGCCGGCGGTCATCGTGCAGCAGGTGTCGACCGGCCACTCCAGCCTGGTGAAGTCCGCCTCACCGGCCGTGACGTCGCGCTGGTACACCTGGAACCAGACCTCGGGCTGCGACTGCTGCCAGGTGAGCTTGATGCTGCCGTCCGCCTGCGCAGCTGCGGCCAGGGCGGTAGGGGTGGCCGGAAGGGGACGCTGCGCGGTCGCCGTGGCCACGCCGGACTGCACCGACTCACCGCCCTTGCCGAGGGCGGTGACCGTGTATTCGTAGGTGTGCCCGTTGGCCAGGCCGCCGGCGGTCATCGTGCAGCAGGTGTCGACCGGCCACTCCAGCCTGGTGAAATCCGTCTCGCCGGCGGTCACGTCGCGTTGGTAGACGTAGAACCAGTCAGTGCTGTTGGTGTGCGTCCATTGAAGTTTGATGTCGCCGGTGGTCTGGGTAGCGGCGGTCAGCCCGGTGGGGGCCGACGGTCTGCTGTAGAACGCTGTCGCGGTCACCTCCACCGACCGTGGCGACTCGCCGCCGCCGTGTACGGCCACCACCTGGAACGCGTACTGATGGCCGTTCTCCAGGCCGCTCAGCGTGAGAGTGGTGTCCTGCGGGGAGGAGTCCCACTGCCGGCTGGCCTCGGTCTCACCGGCGGTGATGTCACGCCGGTAAACCTCGTACCGCCAGACGTTCGGAACGGTGTTCCAGTTGAGCGTGATGGCACCGCCGTCGGCGGCGGCCGCCACCAGACCGGTCGGCGCCGTCGGCACTCCGATGGTGACGGTCACCGCGGCGGGGGCGGAGAGCGGTCCGGCCCCGGCGGTGTTGCGGGCCGCGACCCTGAACTCGTAGGCGTGGCCGGTCTCGTAAAACACGCTCAGCGCGGTGGAGGTTCCGGTGATTCCGGTCGAGACCCGCGCGAAGTGGGTCTGCCCCGCCGTCACGTCCCGCTGGTGGACCTCGTAGGTCAAAGCGGTACCGGCGGGCGCCTGCCAGCGTAGGCTGACGGCGCCGCTACTGTCAGCCTGCGCCGTCAGGGCGGTGGGCGCGGCGGGCACCGCGGTCGGATCGGGAGTGGGCCGGGGCCAGTCGACCTCGACGAACCGGGGCCGGTAGGTGCTCACGTCGCCGTAGACGGCGTCCGCGACGAGACTGTTGACGTTGTACGACACCAACAGCTTTCCGGTACGTGCCAACTCCGGGTGCACCCGGGAGTCGTACACGATGCTGCCCGGGATGGTGGCCGGTTCCGGGGCGGTGAACAACGGCACCGGGCCGGCGAAGGGCCCGGTGGGCGAGGTGGCGGTGTAGGCCACGAAGTCGGCCGAGAAGGTGAGGTTGTTTTCCTGGGTGACCAGAACGTAGGCGCCGCCCACCTTCTGCACGCCGAAACCGGCGCCAACGCCGGAGAGCACCCGAGCGGAATCGCCCTGGGCCGTGGACCAGCCGCTGCCGGTCCAGAACTGCCAGGCACCGGAGAGTCCGCCGGCCGGCACCCGGGCGACGTGGGCGAAGCGCATCTGGCCGACGGATTCGGCCCCGTAGATGTAGGTGAACGCGCCATCCTCAAGCACCGCCGAGCCCCAGGCGATCCTGTTGCCGTAGCCCCGGTCCACGATGCTTCGCACGGTCAACGCCGGCAGATCGAAGGTAACCACGGTGCTGTCCAGTTGGGCGAAGTCCAGCGGTCCGGTGCCCGTCGTCTTCATCCGCTGGTAGACCACCCGCAGCACGCCGCTCTCGACCGTGCCGTCGCCGACCCAGTACTTGTCGGCGCTGCCATCGGATGGACGGACGAGCGAGGCGGGTGCGGCGACCGAGCCGCCGTGCAGTGTCTGGACCAGGGTAGATCCGTCCTGCACCACGATGGAATTGTTCACCATCGGGGTGTTCTTCGGCAGAGTGTGGTCCGCGTTGACGGTGCCGATCAGGCTGTCCGAGAACAGCCAGGCGTTACGGCCGTCCGGCAGCGGGATCGAGACAGTGCTGTCTCCACTCGTCCACTTGCCGCCGGTGTCGCCGTACGAGTTGAATTCGGTGTTGAGTAAAGCGGCCGTCATCCCGCCCTCGGGCAGGGCGGCGGCGGCAGGCCCGGGGGGCACGCCGACCAGCAGGCCGAGGGTCACCGCACCGAAGAGTGCGCCAGCGACACGGGTCCGGGCCCGCGAATGTCTCTTCAATTTGTCTCCCGTTGTCTGGGGCACATCGTCACAACGGTCGATTCAAAGCAGCATCAGTCGTTCAGGTAAGGCATCGGTACGTCTCCATCTAGAGATGGGTCAAGAGTGTGTGCTAATCGCAGGGCACGGTCGGCCCGGTGGCCACTCCTCGGCCGGGTCCGCACCGTAACTCAGGGTGGCTGCGTAACGACCTATGACTGGACGAAGGACGACCGGCTGGAGACGACCAGCTACTCTGGCTGCGGCACCAATCCCACCCCTGTCACCTACGAATACGGGCGCGCCGGGAACCTGATCACCCGCACCGACGCCACCGGCACCACCACCTACGAGTAGGACAACCTCAACCGGCTGCACCGACGCACCAACCCCGGCACCGCCACGTTCGTCTATGAGCACGACCTCTCCGGAAACCTCACCGGCCTCACCGACGGCCGCGGCATGACCAAGCACTACTACAACACCCGCAACTGGCTGGTCCGCACCGACACCGCTAGGGCCTGTGTCGAAGTCGGTCACAGCCACTCGTTGATGGCGGCGAGGTGGATGGTGGCCTCATAGCGGACGGCCAGCTTGTCGAAGCGGGTG